>DIAS01000062.1:0-14984 GCA_002415855.1 Bacteroidales bacterium UBA5072 | reverse complement strand
TGTCCGTTGAAAATGCCATTGAACTGAACAACATCCCCATTATTGATATCCATGACCCGGGCGAAGAGGATAGAAGAAAACGCTACGCTCAGCTATTGTTTGAAAAACGGCAGCGCAAAGGGATGACTTATACGGAAACCCTTGAAAAGATATACGATCCGAATTATTTTGGCATCATGATGGTGGAAACCGGTGAGGCAGATGGTTTCATTTCGGGTTTCTCGAATAAATATTCGAACACCATGCGGCCTGCGCTTCAGATTGTGGGCACCAACAACAGCCTGAAACATATTGCAGGAATGTACATAATTGTCACAAAGAAAGGACCCTTCTTCTTTGCCGACACCACGGTCAACATCAATCCGAGTGCACGCATGCTTGCCGACACAGCCCTGCTCACTGCCAATGAGGTAAAAAAATTCAACCTGGTCCCTTGCATTGCCATGCTATCTTATTCGAACTTCGGATCAGACCGCGATATCAGTCCGAATACCGTTCGTGAAGCTGTAGAGATATTGCACCGCGATTATCCCGATCTGATTGTGGATGGTGAAATGCAGGCTAACTATGCATTTAACAAGAAACTGCGGCAGGAAAAGTTTCCTTTCAGCAAACTTGCTGACATGGATGTCAACACCGTCATCTTCCCCGATCTGAACTCCGGGAATATTGCCTTTAAATTGATGCAGGAAATTGGAAATGCTGAGGTCATTGGACCTATTGTAACCGGATTGCGAAAACCCATTCAGGTTTTGCAGATGGCAAGTTCGGTGCGTGAGATCGTTAATATGGCTGCCATTACGGTAATTGATGCCCAAACGTATTCAGATAAAATAATCAGCCTGTAATATTTTGGTAACTTATTCGTCCTTTTCAGTAAAAACAATGATGAGAATAGTATTCTTTCTGTTGTTCCTGGTAATTTCCGCTGAGTCGTTCACGCAAAGTAAAAGCATCACGCGTTTCCGGTCAAATTTCAAGGAAAATTCCAACCTGTTCTTTTACAGCAGCACGCTAAAAATGCTGAATACCGAAAACAATCCGGAATTAGCGGAAATGCTAAAAGACATCGAGGAGATCCGCGTGCTGAATTACACCAAGGCAGAACAGCATTTTAACGGAGATGATATCAGGCGATTGAAAAGTTCACTGAAAGAAGAAGAATATAACGACCTGATGGTAATCCAGGAAAACGGAAATTCCGTCAATCTTTACAGCCGTGAAAGACGCGGCAAAATGGTTGGTTTTGTTGCCGTTGTTGATAACAGGGAGAGCCTGGTGCTCATTGACCTTGTCGGCAGCATTGATGTAAAGAAATTCATGGAACTTAAACAAAAACTCGATATCCAGAAGGATAACCCTGCATGAAATCATACAGCCTAAAAACCTGAAAATTGAATAATGTTGTAACCACCAACGGACTGACCAAGCATTATGGACGTATCAGAGCCGTTAATGATCTCACGTTTGGTATTCCCGAAAAAAGTGTTTTCGGGATACTTGGCCCAAATGGCAGTGGCAAGACCACGACGCTTGGCATGTTGCTCGATGTTGTAAATCCGACATCCGGTACCTATTCCTGGTTCAGTAACCTCTCCAGGAAGGAAAACAGGCAGAAGATCGGGTCCATTCTGGAAACACCTTCCTTCTATCCCTATCTCTCTGCGATTGACAACCTGAGGATCATCGCGGAGATCAAAGCAATCGGGTATGAAAACATCGGGGAAGTGCTGAAACTAACAGGACTTTATGAGCGGCGCCTTTCGGCCTACCGTACCTATTCACTGGGAATGAAGCAACGTTTGGCGCTGGCATCCGCCCTTTTATGCGATCCGCTGGTCATGATACTTGATGAGCCCACAAACGGCCTCGATCCAAGAGGGATTGCCGAGATCAGGGAACTTATCCGGACCATTGCCCGGCAGGGCAAAACCATCATTCTGGCAAGTCACCTGCTCGATGAAGTGCAGAAAGTATGTTCGCATTTTGCTGTTTTGGATAAGGGCAGGCTGATGTATTCCGGCCTTGTGAATGAAGTCAGCCATGAGGAGCTCCGGTTGGAAATTTCAGCCGACGATCCGGCCGAATTGTTTGCCCTGTTAAAAACCTTCCCCGGGCAAAGGAAGGTCGAATTCTCAGGGGAAACAATTATCATAACCCTTCCGGGCCATGTGGCAATTGGTGATCTCAGCCGGTTCGTCTTTGAACACGGAATCGTTATCACACACCTGTTAGCGTTGAGGAAATCACTGGAAAGCCAATTTCTGGAAATATTAAATGAAAAAGCATGAACCGTTTATTCAGGATTGAACTTATTAAAATAAAGTCAAATGCCTCCTTCTGGGTTCTGGTCAGTTTGCACATTGGCATCATCCTGTTGGTAGTGCTCAGCGGTAAAGTTTTTCTAAAATCCCTTTCCATCAATGGTGAATCAATCAGTAACATGGTGGATCCCGCGAGTATTCCCCTGTACCAGTTTCCCGATATCTGGCACAACATCACCTATGTGGCAGGATACCTGAAATTTATCCTGGCCATCTACATGATCATCTCCATCACCAGTGAGATCACGTATGATACCCTGCGCCAGAACATCATGAATGGCATGAGCCGCGCTGATTTTATCATATCAAAATTGTTCCTTGTTCTTGTACTTTCACTGGGATCGGCAGTTTTTCTTTTTTTGACAGGATTAATCATTGGATTCCTGAGTACACCTGATCCACAGATACACGATATTGTTAAATATGCCGGTTTTATTCCTGCCTATTTCCTGCTCCTCACCGCTTACCTAATTTTTGCCTTGCTGATTGGTTTGTTGATCAGGAAAACCGGGCTTGCCCTGGGCCTTCTGTTTCTGTATACCATCATCGTTGAACCCATTATCGTATTCAGGATAGAGACCGCCTGGATCAAGGGGCTTTTTCCGTTGAAAGCGATCAACAACCTGGTTCACATGCCGTTTGGAAAATATGTGCTGCGTGAGGTACAGGATTATGTGGCATTGAAGGATATTGCGATTGTGATCGCATATTGCATCCTGTTCGTATATTGTATCTATTTGCTGCTGAAAAAACGTGATCTGAAATGAAGAAATTCAGCAGTTTTATCGATCTGGTCAGACAACGTCAGAGTGTCAGGTCATATCATACTGAAATACCTGTGCCAAGGGACACTATTGAAAGATGCCTGGAGGCCGCACGTCTTGCGCCATCTGCCTGCAATGCCCAGCCCTGGAAATTTGTGGTTGTTGATGATCCTGATTTGAAGAATGCCCTGGCCGAAGCCACACAAGACAGGCTCATCCCGCTGAACCATTTCACCAAACAGGCACCTGTTCATATTGTAGTCGTGCGTGAAAAGGCAAATCTTACTTCCGGTATCGGGCAGGTTTTAAAGGACAAAGAATATCCGTTGATCGATATTGGAATTGCCGTTGAACACCTTTGCCTTCAGGCCGTTGAAGAAGGCCTGGGAACTTGCATCCTTGGCTGGTTCAAGGAGAAGAAAGTAAAGAAACTGTTGGGTATTCCGCCAGGCAAAAGGGTTGAACTCATTATAACCATCGGCTATCCCGCGACAGACCAGATCAGGGAGAAGAAAAGAAAACCACTGGAGGATATTTCTTCTTTTAACCAGTATTCATGATCTTACTGTGCAGCTGTATATCTGGATTCCGAAATTACCTGACGATAGAATTCCAGCATGAGAACTTCCTCATTTTCCCAGCATAGTTCCTGTGCCGCCTTTTCAAGATTGTTCCGCCAGGTTAATCCGTTTGACTGATCGGTGAGCATTTCAGAAATTACCAGTGCAAGTTCATAGGCATCACGTGTATGCAAAACTCTCCCGATTCCATACCGGTTGACTATAGCGGACATTTCGGGCAGGTCGGAGACCAGTACTGGTATACGGGCCTGTATATAATCAAATAATTTGTTGGGCAGTGCATAGTAATAGTTTAGGCCAAGCTTTTCTTCAAGTGAAATGCCCAGATCAGCCCGCCTTGTATACTGCAGCATGTTTTCCGGTGAAACCCTTCCGGTAAACTCAACCTTGTCATGCAATGCCAGAGATCCGGCAAGTTCTCTGAGCTCGGATTCCACATCTCCTGTTCCTGCAATGACCAACCTTGCATTGCTTATGAATTTCATAGCCTTGATGGCCAGTTCAAGACCCCTTCCCATATTCAGCGATCCCTGATAAATGATTATTTTTTCTTGCGGTTTTTTTGAGGAGTAAACCGAACGAGTTCCCTTCTCAATTCTGTAAGGCAGATTACGGAATACCCGCATTTCAATACCGTACAGCTGATGGTATTCATTGGCAATGGAATTACTGACGGTGTATGAATATTTTACGCGAGGTAAAATGAGTGATTCAAGACGTTCCCAGAACATTTTCACCCATGTGCGGCTGACAAGTTCCGGGACTTCGGTGAAGTATTCATGACTGTCATAAACCATCACTGACCGTTTAATTAATGAAGCCAGGTACACTGCGGGTAGCGTATCCAGGTCGTTGGCAACCAGGATATCTGCTTTTGTGCAAAGGAGCAGGAAGAACAACCGGATATTAAACGCAGCATAAAAAAAAGGACCTTTGTTGATCAGCATCTTCATCCGGATTATCTGAAAGGGATGATCAACAGGGGGCACCTGCTTACCCTGGTCTCTTCCGATAACCAGTACGTGTGCAGGCAGTTTCACCAGTGATGAAGCGATACGGCTGACCCTGCGGTCGGTTGCCATGTCGTTGGTCACACACAATATGATCCGCATTCAGGATGAATTATTCCACTAAATTATAAATTCTTCTCTAATGAGGAATTTTAATACACACGGACATAGTATATTTGTCAGATAGATGTATTGAAAATGAGCGAAATAAAAGAGAACTATTCCCTGTTGAAGCACAATACGTTTAAGGTGGCTGCCCGGGCTCGTTTTTATCTTGAATTAAATGATATTCCAGCCATTCTGGAGTTCTTATCTTCTGACCTGTCAAATCTTAGGCCGCGACTGGTTTTAGGAGGCGGAAGCAATGTACTATTTACGGGAGATTTTGATGGCATTGTTATCCATCCGGCTATAAAAGGGATTGAAAAGATATCGGAGGAAGGGAACACCATATTGGTTAAGGTTGGCGCAGGAGAAGATTGGGACGGATTTGTCGGATATTGTACCGAGCAGGGATGGGGCGGCGTTGAGAACCTGTCATTTATACCGGGAACTGTCGGGGCATGCCCGGTGCAAAACATCGGGGCCTATGGAATGGAAGCCGCAGATTCAATTGATTCGGTACAGGCGATCCACCTGGAAACGGGCAGAATGATCACCCTGAAATCAAATGAATGCCAGTTTTCCTATCGCAACAGCATTTTCAAGCAAGAATTGAAAGACAAAACCGTAATAACCCATGTTTACTTCCGGCTCCAAAAGAATCATCAGTATAAGACCACTTACCCTGACCTGCAAAGAGCATTGGACAATTATCCCGAGACCACAATCAGAACGATCCGTGAAGCAATCATCTCCATCAGAAAGAATAAGTTGCCTGATCCTTCCGTCAAGGGAAATGCGGGAAGCTTTTTCAAAAACCCTGTCATTGACAGGGACAAGGCAATTTCTCTGTACAAGTTCTATCCGCAGATCAAAGGATTCAGAAATGCCGACGGATCGCTAAAAGTATCTGCCGCCTGGTTGATTGAACAATCGGGCTGGAAGGGGAAAAGGATGGGAGAAACAGGCACTCACCCGAAACAACCTCTGATCATTGTCAATCATGGAGGGGCAACAGGCGGTGAAATTTTGCAATGCGCGCTGAAGATCCAGAAAGCGGTGATGAATCACTTTGCCATAAAACTGGAGATGGAGGTGAATATACTGTAGGCAATTGCAATAGCAGGGGCAGTTATCAGCGAAATCTGCGTGACCTGCGGGAGACTTTTATGCTCAGTGTGAAATCAGATCCAGGTAAACCGGCAGATGATCCGAAAATCCACCCAGGTATTTAAATCCGCTGTATGTGCGATAGGGCTTATAGCCGTTATGGCTTCGGTCCTCGGATAACAGGAAAGGTTTACTGAAAATCCTGTAGCCGTTTCTTTCCGCTGTCAGTCCTTTCTGCGCCGTCAGCAGTCCTCCTGATACTATGATCTGGTCGAACAGGTTCCATTGACCCTGGTATTTCAGTGTTCCTCTTGCCATACCTCGTGAAGGGAAATCAGCCAGGTTGTATAACCGGGCAGGCAAGGGATTGGCCAGATCCTGTTCCGCCATCAAATGTAAAAGGAGGCTTTCATCGGATGGCTCATCGTTAAAATCCCCTATAATAATGATCCTGCCAGATGCATTCCCTGCAAACAGGGAATCGGTTATGTGCTTCAGTAACCTGGCTGCGGCGATCCTGTTGCCTTCGGTCTCGAGCTGGCCTTCCGACCTGGATGGCCAGTGGTTTACAAGTACATGGCACGTATCAGCTCCGAGTATTGCCTTGAAGTAAAGAATATCCCTGGTCAGCAGGTCTTTCTTGCTGATGGTAAAAGTATTGCTGCTCAGGTATCGGACGGTATTTGCATTGTAAAGGATTGCAGCATCAATGCCTCTTCTGTCGGCTGAGTTTTTATGAATTATCCTATAAGAATATTTGGCCAGCGGCGTATTTTCGGTTATGTTTTCAAGAACCCTGAGGTTTTCAACCTCACAAAGTCCGATAATGTCAGGAGGTTGTTGTGCCCCGGCGGCGACAATGACCTTGTAGATATTCCTGAGTTTTGCTTCGAATCGTTTACTGGTCCAGTGCATATTACCGGCAGGGGTAAAGTCCTCATCGGCAGTAAGTGCATCATCCTCGGTATCGAAGAAGTTCTCCGTGTTGTAGAACATGATCCTGAAGGAACTGCTGCCGGCCGATCCAATTGCCGGAGGCTCTTTCAGCGGCGATACACAGGTCATGGCTGTAATAAAAATGCCTGACAGAAACGGTAAAATGAGGTGAAATTCCATATGATTCCTAATCAGTCTTCCTTTCGTTCAATAGCACCGATGTCGGGCTTGCTGTCGGCAGTACGCAATTTCCCTTCCATATCGGATTCCAGATAGGGGTAGGTTACCGGCAATGACGGGTCAGCCACATCCTTCGCCGGAGAAAGGGTATCAAGACGGTAGTCAAGGTAGTACCTGTCGGAATCGTTCACAAAATGCGGATCCTTGTTTAAAACCAGGTTGGTAAAATGATCCTGGTTGCTCCCGCTGACAGAATCAGTTGCAGCTTTAAGCAGGCAATAATCAAACCTGTAATTGAAAAGTTCTGACTGGTTATCGACGAACTGTAATTCATGGTTAAAACTCCCATAGATGATGCTGCTTAAAAATTCAGCGTCTTCAAGGTCTCCGGAACGGGCTACATATACATATTCCCCTGTTGCTTCATCGTACTCGGGATTGTAGAAGATATTGGTGATAATCACCGAAGGATTGGACCGGGCGGCACCCAGAACACCATTGTTGGATATCGTTATGTGCATAAACCTGTAGCTCCCTCCCCTGAGAAGTGCCAAAGCCGGTCCCCCGCAATTGGCAATGATGGAATTGTAGCAGAGAATTTCTGCACCAAAAGCATATACACCAGCATAAGAGACGTTCTGGATGAGGGTATTGGTCAACTCCATCTGTGGCACCCGGTAATCAGAAGGATATCCGATCTGGATCCCGGCAATGGCATTTTTGATGATGGCATGGTTGATCCTGTTCCCGCTGCTGATCGGATCAATATAGATTGTTCCCCACTGCCCGGCAATGATATCATAGAACTCTTCAAGCCTGTCGTTCTGAAAGATTACCGGTTTCTCAAATGATCCGTTAACCAATAGCTTACCCCAAATGATCATGCTTGAATTTCTGTGAAGGAATATCTGTGTTCCTTCCTGGATAGTCAGTGTTTGACCGGTATCAACGGCCATTGAGTTATAGATCAGGTAAGGCTTATCATCAATCCAGGTCTGCGTTCCGATAATATCACCATTGATCAGATGAACATCCTGTCCATAGGCAATCAGTGTGACATTTTGTAAATCACCGCTGGTGTTGAATATCACCGAATCACTGATGACAACCGGGTTGTTCACATTGGTCGGGTCAACTGTAACGGCCACGAAAATAAAGAGACTGTCATCCGGGGGTATTTCAACATCATTTTGCCTTGACGCGGAAACGCCATCGATGTTGAGCCTGAAAAAAGAGCTCTCGCCTCCCGCCAGTGATATGGACTGGATCAGCAAAGGCCTGTTGCTCCGGTTGTATACCTTAAAACTCAGGGTAGCAGAGCCTATTGTGGTAAATACAGTATCAAAGGTGATTGTATCACTTGAAAATGATGGCCGTGCATCAGGATCAGGATCAAGAAAGTCACGGTTGCAGGACATTGCCACTACAAGGAAAACCAGCGAAGTTACTCGGCATAACGCTGCGCAGTTCAAAACCGAAACATTGAACGGCAATTCAAAAGGGCGACTCATAAACGCTGACAGTCAGGATATACAATTCAACAATAAAAGTTATTTTAAATTTAAAAAAACTGATTATTTTTATGGCAAAAATAATGGAATAATCGACGACATTTCCATTTCATTATTTAACAGCTGAACATATATTGTTTATATTTGATGTTGAGGTTTATTCTTTGAATTGAGAAATCTGTTGTCCGATGGAAATTATACAGGCCAAACCCTCTGAACTCATTGAGATCTTGTATTTGCTGAAAGTTTGTATCCTTGATATGAACAAAAAGGGTCTGAAACACTGGAACAGCACCAATCCGGATTCTGAGAGGATGCAGCAGTCGCTTGACAGTGGTTTCATCTATCTGGCTAAAGATAACGGTGTCTGCAAAGGTATGGTTACCCTGAATGATCTTGAGCCCGATGACTATAAACAAGTTGATTTTCCATCGGGAAGGAAAAAACCCATGTACCTTCAAAATATGGTCGTGCATCCAAAATGGCAGGGACAGGGTATTGCAAAGCAGCTGATCGAGTTTGCACAGAAACTGGCCCGGGAAAAAGGCTTCGATTCTATCCGCATGGATGTTTTCAAACCAAGCGAAGATGCAAGGCAGTTATGTGAAAAACAAAGTTTCAAGGAAGTAGCATCTTTTCTGGCAGCTTATCAGAAAATACCTTACATCTGCTATGAAAAGCAGTTATAAATATTCATTTTGCGTGCATATGGAATATCTTCCGCACTAGTAGATCCCGCCTGTTCTTAAACTGTTCATATCTTTTTGACACACTCTTTTTGTGCCACAGTACATTTGTGGTAATATTTTGAAAATATTAGTGTTACAGAGTTGAGAAATGAACATTTTAAATATTTATTAACAATTGGAATTTTACCCTTTCATTTTTTATCACACATGATTAATCTTGCATAATAATTTTTATTTGTAATTGCTGAAAAATTAAATAAGCTGATGAAACATAACGGGAATAATGGTTCACGTTCCAGAAAAAACGGCCAGACGTCAAATGGATCGTTAGGGCCTGTTGAAAACCTTGAGCATTATCTTCAACCTGACTGGTGGAGAAGGATATTCAACTCGATGTATCTCAAAACCGACGCTGATGTTGTTGAAGATATGCAGATTACACACAAAGAAGTTGACCTGTTTACCGAGATACTTGGACTGGAAAAGAACATGGTCATACTCGACCTGGCCTGCGGACAGGGCAGGCACTCTCTCGAATTAGCACGCAGGGGTTATAAAAATATTAACGGTCTCGACCGTTCACATTACCTGATAAGGAAGGCAAAGAATATCAGCACAACCGAGCAGTTGAGTGCCAGTTTCAGGGAAGGAGATGCCAGAAAGCTGCCCTATCCGGCGGATACATTTGACGTGGTAATGATTCTTGGCAACAGTTTCGGATATTTTGAAAGTACCGAAGATGATATCAAGATCCTGAAGGAGGTCTTTCGTGTTTTGAGGCCATTTGGCAAGTTTCTTATTGATGTTGCCGATGGCAATTACCTGCGCGAAAATTACAATCCCAGGAGCTGGGAATGGATCGATCCAAAGCACTTTGTTTGCCGGGAGCGTTCACTGGCTTCAGATAATCAGCGGCTGATCTCACGCGAAGTGATATCGAACATCAACAAAGGGGTCATTCTCGATCAGTTTTATGCCGAGCGGTTATATAACAAGGATATCCTTGGTGAAATGTTTGAACGTACCGGGTATAAAA
The DNA here is from genome assembly GCA_002415855.1 of Bacteroidales bacterium UBA5072. Classification (GTDB taxonomy): domain Bacteria; phylum Bacteroidota; class Bacteroidia; order Bacteroidales; family UBA10428; genus UBA5072. The sequence continues at coordinate 4,741 of DIAS01000062.1, read as the reverse complement.
ATGTCACCTTCCACGGAAATCTTGAAACCGACTCCAAAAGAAACCAGGACCTGGGCATGATGGAACGGCGCATTATCGTTACTGCGCAGGCCTCCAAGGAATGGACACCCGTGAAGGCCAGAAGAGCGGAATTAAAGAATGTGGTGGTGCTGATGGGTGATCCCGAAAAGCCTGATACTGTTAAGCCTTCAGGTATTTTTGATGAAAATGATCTGGCCACCATCAGGCATTTGAAAATTGCGCTCAGCCGTTTGAATGAGTACAAATTCACCTATCTCTCCAACCACAGCTCGTTGCTGAATGATCTGGTCAAACTGAAGCCGCGGATTGATTTTGTTCTGAATTTGTGCGACGAAGGTTTTGTAAATGATCCCGGCAAGGAGCTGCATATACCCGCTTTGCTCGAAATGTTGAATATACCCTATACCGGCGCCAGTCCGCAAGGATTGGCCTATTGTTATGATAAATCGCTGGTGAGGGGTATTGCCAGGGAAATGGGTATCCCGGTCGCGGATGCTGTGTTCATCAAGCCCGAGGACAATGTTTTTGATATGAACATTGATTTTCCGGTTATCGCCAAGCCAAATTATGGTGACAGCAGCATTGCCATTACTGCAGAAAGCGTAGCCAATAACTTTGAGGAACTGAATGACGCCATCATCAGGATACGTGAGAAAGTCGGCTTTGACAAACCGATTGTTGTTGAAGAATTCCTTCCCGGGAAGGAGATTACCATCGGAATCATTGGAAATCCGCCGGAGTCATATACTATCCTGCCTTTTGCGGAGGAAGACTATTCAGACCTTCCGGCGGGACTGCCCAGGATCTGCGGATACGAAGCCAAATGGCTCGAGGATACTCCCTATTTCAAATTACTGCGGTCAATTCCTGCAAATCTTCCGGAAGAAACGGAGAAAGTGATGACGGAACAATGCCTGAAACTTTTTGAACGGCTCAATTGCAGAGATTATGCCAGGTTCGACTGGAGGTTTGACCAGCAGGGAATTCCAAAACTGCTCGAAGTCAATCCAAATCCCGGCTGGTGTTGGGATGGCCACCTGGCTAAAATGGCCACGCTGAAAGGCATGGAATATGCCGAGATGCTTCGTTTCATTCTGCAAACAGCCGAACAACGCTTCAGCAATAACGGTAATGGCAACGGCAACGGAAATGGCAACGGAAATGGCAACGGGCACGGCCAGCTTAAGGAAGAGGTAAGGCGGTTCAATACCATTGAGCTGGATCAGATGATGAATTGAGGATTCCATGATCACAGTTACCGCAGACAGTCATCCTGAACACAGACTGTCATCAGAAACGCAGTGAAGGATCTTTATAAATAAGATCGCTTGATAAAGATGCTTCCCTGCGTTCAGCATGACAGTTTCAGTCATGCAGCCTAACAGCCTGATACGCTAAAATATCTTGCTCCACTCCTTCGCTCTTCGCTTCTCCCAGGCCTTGCTGTGGTATACATAGCTCGCGATCAGGGGTAAAACGGTAGTAGCTTCGGCATATACCATTTGTTCGTACCTGGTATCTACCTTGCCCCAGGAAGAAGCTTCCAGCAGGGTTGATGAAGAGCATGCGCCGTCTCTTACGTCAGCAACTGTTATCTGCACGGCATATTTGTGCATGGGTACTGATTTTCCAAGTATTTCAGCACAAACAACGGTATCCTGGGCAAAATTCTTGGGGACACCGCCACCAATCATGAACAAGCCCGATATCTCAGCTTCCATTTTTATCATGGTCAGCTCCCGGAAATCACGCACTGAGTCAATAGTGACATGCTTTTTCGGATTCTCCCACTGGTGTTTGACCAATCCAAATCCCGCACTGCTGTCGGAAAAAGCTGGACAGAATATGGGAACATTTTTTTCATAGCAGGTTTGCACCAGGGAGTCCTTCTTCACTGAGTTTTTTACCAGGTGTCTGCCCAGTTCCTTGATGAATTCACGCGAAGAATAGGGCCTTGGCTCAAGAGAATCAGCTATGGCCTTGATGGTACCGTCACACACCTGAAGATCGTCTTCATCAATAAAAGTATCATAAATCCTGTCTATGTAATATTCCCTCAATTTTTTATCAGGAACATCGGTACGGCCAATGTAATGTTTGAAACCAATGGCCTCAAAAAAGTCCATATCAATGATACTTGCACCGGTTGCCACAACAACATCGATCATGTTATTCTTCACCATGTCCACATATACCTGCATGCATCCTCCGGCACTGGTACTGCCAGCCAACGTAAGGATGTTAGTACAGTCCTTATCCTTCACCATTTTTAAAAGAATCTCAGCTGCATTGGCAGTATCACGCGATGAGAAAGACATCTTTTTCATCGATTCAATAATGCTTGTAGCATCGAAAGACGTAATGTCGATGTGTTCAATGGTTTCCCTCAATAAATCCCTTTTTGCTGTCATTTTATTTAAAATACGAATTGATTTTCATACAAATGAATTGGATTCTCCAACCGGACAAATATATAAACTTCACTAGTAATTCATCCTTTATGGCCCCAATTTTTAAGAATTTATTTAGGAGGACTGAAGCTTAGGAGATAAAGGCCAATAGAGGAAAGGACCTGGAGGCGGGGCGAAAAAATCAGGATCTTCAGATCCATTAATTCTTTCCGGTTAAAAATTTTTTTTGTCAAACCCTTTGAAAAGATTACTTTTGCGTCTGCGATCCTAAAAACGGCATGCTATGTATAAGTGCAAGTGTATTAAGAAGTTCGACGATATCAAAATCAAATTCAGCGAGAATTACTTCTACGATTTTGAATACGTTCCCACCATGGCAGAATATCCACCTTCATACAGGGTTTATTACGACTTATGCTGTTTCAGGAGTTTCACACTGATTGAATTCAAGCAATATTTCCAGAAATATTAGCAGCAGGCTGACTGATTACCGGAACAACCACAGGAAGGTTCGGTATTGTTCAGAATACCGTTGAGAATTCCGGCCGCACATCCAACACCCGATTTGACAAATATGGCCTGCATGGGACAATTCAATGAACATGCGCCACATTCCATGCAGTTGTCGCGGTTTAAAATATGAGCCCTGCCTCCCTTCAGACCAAATACCTCGTGCGGACACACTTTCAGGCACATGCCACAGCCATTGCATTTTTCCTGGTTAAGTTCCAGGGTTACTACATTCTTCAGATAAACAAAGTCATCCATAAAAATCACTTTAAAATAATCTGCCAATTATAAAAAACACCAATCCCGCTATTGTTGAAATCAGCTGTATCGGAATAGCTACTTTCATTTCTTTCTTAACGCCGGAGAGCGACGTATAAGTGGACGAACCTGTAAAATTCATGGCAGTAAATGATGAAATGCTGCACATGATCAGAAACCAGGCGAACATTTCGGGAAAATTCAGTCCGGGGAAATTAATTAGCAATGTAAGCACAAACGCCACCGTTCCTGAAACAAATCCTTTAAAGGCAAAACTTCGTCCAGGCAGGTAAGGAAGTGCCATCGGCGTAATGACGATCCCCGCCACATAGGCCATTAATATATTCAGAACCGCATAAGGCCCCTCTTCAAGGGCCAGCTGAAATGAAACGCCTTTCCGGGTTAAGCCTGAAAGGACAAAGAAAAGGGCAAAAGCTATCAGCAGTTTATATTTCCCATAAACAAAATCAACCGGAATGAGTCTTGCACGCTCAGAGAAGGTGAAGGTCACTCTTCTCATTTCACGTGTGGCGTGGTAATTATTTCTGATGAAAGCTTTAATGTCTTCCGCTTTTACCGGTCCAAATACAACATTAAATCCACCTGAGACCTTCAACCCGTTAAAGGAAAGCTTCAAGGGTTTGGTTGAACCTGCAGAACCCGCTGTTAACGTTGCCGTTGCGGCCGGGGTAGTCCGATCCCTGACCTGATAGGCTGATATCCCAACGGCACCCAATTGCGGTACTATTATTCTCCGGTGGGATATTACATCTTCCAGTCGGCACATCCTGATCCTGTTTACCAGCTCTTTGGTCCCGAAAGTTCCTTTACCGGCTGCACACCATACATTGATCCCGCTGGTGTCGAGCACAAGTATCCAGGCATTAAGTCCGTCAATGCTCTTACGCAGGTGGTCAAATGACAATTTATAGTTGGCCGTAACAAATACATCGGATGAATCCGTCGGATCACCAATCGCGTAAAGTCCGGGACTGACCCTGTAATTATCGCGGTTAACGGACCAGCGGACCATGAAGGTTCCCAGAACATCCCTTAGTTTCAATTTTCCGGTGACCCGGGGCACTTCACCTGCAGGCGTGGGAACGAAATCCAGGATATAAGGTGAATGTGCCTTTTCAGGATTTTTGAATGTGGTCATGATAGTACAGGTATAATCCAAGTTTAATCTCATCCCTGACCCTTCTGAATTCATCCAGCACAAATTGCTCTGTTCCGGTTAAGCGCGATGGATCCTCAAAACCAATATGAACGCGGCGTTTCACCATCCCGGTGAAAACCGGGCAGTTCTCATCGGCTTCACCACACACGGTAATAACGTGGTCCCATTGCTGATTCAGATATTGCGAAACGGGTTTTGGATAATGCCTGCTGATATCGATGCCTGCTTCCGCCATCACCCGGATGGCCTTTGAACTGACCTTTTCTGCAGGATCCGTTCCCGCAGAATGGACGTCAAGATTCTTATCGAACGATTGAAGCCATCCCTGCGCCATTTGGCTGCGGCAACTGTTGCCGGTGCA
>DIAS01000131.1 GCA_002415855.1 Bacteroidales bacterium UBA5072 | reverse complement strand
TTTTCACGGACCAACCTTTCCATTTCATTAAACGTAGCGCTCTGAATGAGAAGGATAAGATCATATTTTCCTTTGGTGGTATCCCAAGAGACCACATTGTCCAAGAAGTAGAGTTTCGGCTAAATCTCGTTAAAGCGGGATTTCTCCACCTCAATAAGCACATAGGCTGACAGAGGATAGGGAACCCGTTTCGGTTTGTTGCCCTGAGGAGAAAGGCTTTTCTGCTTTTCGTAATCATTGATGAAATCCTGAATGCCGGCTTCCAGTTTTGGTTTTGCCACCGGGCAGTAAACAACCTCATCAATGTCAGCCAGGGTTTTGATTTTGGTTTGGATAATATTTTCAAGCTCCGCAGGGGTGGCAGCGTTAAGGAGCAGGACAATATCATAAGAATTTCTCACCGCATCGCAATAAAGAACATTGTCCATGAAATATAATTTATTAAACACGCCCAGCACATCTCCACCTTCTTTTACCTTTATCATGGCGTATGCGCTTACCGAAGTCTTGAGAGCCGGTTCGGCAACCGCTTGGGGAGCATCCATTTTAGGAGGAACAACTTTTCCTAAAACATCAGCCAGTTCGTCCGCTAAAAAGGGTTTGGAAAGATAACCGTCCCCATGCCGGGCAGTGACTTCATCAGCAGTGACTTCGGTCCCATAACCGGTAATGATTATGACCGGAAGGGTGGGGTACTTGCTTTTAATGACTTCAAGCAGCTTTAAGCCATTGATATCCGGCAAAACCATGTCGGTGATAACGTAGCTATAGGGCTCACCCTTGTGATAGCTTGATTCGATCCGGGCTAAAGCGGAAAGTCCATCTTCAGCATCATCAATAGAAAAACCATGCTGGGTTAACCCGAAGTGCAAATTTCGTCTGATTCCGGCTTCATCATCAACGATGAGTACTTTTTTTTCTTCTAAGTTCATATTTTCCATTTTAATACCTCCTTATATAAAATTTATTTTATTTCTTTTCTTAAAATTTATCTCCATGCATGTTCTATTCGCCAATACACTACAGCAAAGGGCATGCCAACATTAAAAAACTAATAATTATGAAAACATTTTAAATAGTTATTTAGTATAAGTCATAAAATGAGCCCAAGTTAAAACAAGGCCTTTCTGTAAAGAAATTTAACACTAAATAGAATGAACAGAAATTTATCTTATATATCTCAATAGTTTTGTGTTAATTCTGACGAGGTGTTAAATTTATTAACAGTAACAGATGAGCATGAGGCAAGAGGTCTTCCCCTTGAGATACCTTCTATTCAATAAACCCGGTAATTACTTCCCTTGCCTGTTCATTAATGGGAACCTGCCTGGTCTTCTTTCCATTGGTGATGGTTTTCTTTAGTTCAATGATTTTTGCTGGCTTCCCATACTGCCAAACATCCCCTAGATTCCAAGCCTGGAGTTCTAATATCCGGTTCCCTATGTTAAGACACAGGAGAAAGAGCGTTCTATTTCTTACCTCGTATTCTTCATAGAACGATTGAGTGAGGTTTTGAATTTCTTTCTTTGATAGATAGCGTGCTCCTTTCATGTCTTAACCCTCTTTCTTCAAAAGCAAAAATACCTGTATATAATTCAATTTCACTTTAAAGGGTTGCATGCATACAAGGAGCTCAAGGAAAAGCGGCTATCTCGATCCTTAAGATAGCGGAAAAGACGAGGATCTCACGGATAACGCTCTCCAAGATTGCTAACAGCAAAGAAGATTAGAACACCACTACTGGCAACATCGAAAAGCTCTGCCTTTATTTTGCTTGCACCCCGAACGATCTAATGACCATAATTCCTAAGGAAGAGGAAAAGGAGTAAAAGGGAAAAAAATAAAAACCCGGTTGAGAACCGGGTAAAGAGGATGGAATAATAACGTTAGAGCTGAGCTGCAGCGCCGACCTGCGAACTGCCTTGCCAGATGAGCGCATGTAGGCGCCGCTTTCTTAGCGTATGTTTAGCTGTCCGCTCTATCGATTTGTTACGTTCTCACAACGCGTAGTCAATCTTTCCTTCTCCGTCAGCAATTATTTTTTCCTGAATAAGTCTGAATATTATCTGCTCAAACATTTCGTCCGTCCCGGCTTTTCCAATGATTGTCTTTATGTGTTGCTTCAAAGTCCTTTTGTTTCGAGGCCGTTTGGCTTTTTTTATCTTGCTCAAGTTGGCGACGACTTTTTGGTATTCTTTGGAGAATTCTCTACTTTGCTTTGCGGGCTCAATCTCAGTAACGTTGGTGATCCTTTTGCAGATCACCTTCTGTCTAACAACATATCTGACTAGCGGATCAAAACCCTTGTCTTTCGAGAGTATCAGATATTCGTTGCTTGGATTCTTTGCCACCTGAGTTCCGAGGTAGTATGCAATATGAAAGTCTAGGGGGTTGGAGCCAGTCCCGTCGATCTTGATCCATTCAACTTTAGTTCCAAGTCTTTGAGCCGACCGTACCAGGTCAAATGGTAGCTTGTTTTGCGAGCTTCCGATGAAGATGCATACCTTGCAGTCTTTGCGTTCTAA
>DIAS01000101.1:41727-42710 GCA_002415855.1 Bacteroidales bacterium UBA5072 | reverse complement strand
TTGTATGTTGTATGTTGTAGGTTGTGAGTGATGGCTTACATAACCCACAACCCTCACGACATCCTATATCCTCTCGTCAAAATTCTCAATCTGGTTTTTTATTTCTCTCAGGAAAAGGGTTGCAGGTCCTCCGTCAACAGCACGGTGATCATAAGTAAGGGATAGGCCTATAACCGGAATGAAGCCGAAAATACCGTTACCAAGATCAGCAGGCCGGTGGAGGATTGTGTTTACACCCAGGATAGCAACCTGCGGAAGATTGATGATCGGTGTGAAAATCTCCACCCCGTAGTTTCCCAGGTTTGAAACAGTGAAAGAGGCCGCATTGCTGGCCAGGATATCCGGATTAATTTTTCCGTTGCGACACTGATCGGCGATTTCACGCAGGCGAACTGACAGTCCCTTGAGCGAAAGGACATTGGCATCCCGGATGGCAGGTACCATCAGCCCTTTTGGGGTATCTACGGCAATTCCCAGGTGCACGTTTTTAAAGGTACGGATACTCTCACCCAGAAAATGACTGTTGATAACGGGAAATTTCTCGAGCGCCCGGATCACGGCAAAGCATATCATGTCATTTAGCGTGATGTTGGCGGATAATCCTTTTTCATGGGCTGTTTTTACCTGATTGCGCAGTTCGAGCAGTTTGCGTACGTCGGCTGACATATGATGCGTAAGTTGCGCGGATGTGCTGATGGACTCGTGCATGGCCCGGGAAATGATCTTGCGGATGTTGGACAGCTTCCTGTCTTCAAAATCAAGGCCCGGAGGGATCGTGTCAGTAACTGCAGCGGTAGTGGCCGCGGCAGTTTCGATATCCCTTGCTATAATCCTTCCGTTGGGACCGGTACCTTTAATGACTTCAGGTTTAACCCCCAGTTGCACTGCCATATTCTTTGCACGGGGCGATATCCTGATCCTCTCGCTATCCGGGATTTGTTCCTGACCCCCGCTAATGATGCTACTACTACTACTACTACTAC
>DIAS01000101.1:40975-41471 GCA_002415855.1 Bacteroidales bacterium UBA5072 | reverse complement strand
CTACTACTACTACTACTACTACTGCGGCTGTCATTGCTGCTGCCCCCAACTCCCGGTCTGAACACTTCTGCGTCCTCGCCTGCCTTACCGATGACCGCTACGTTGGCAAGAACCGGCACTTCGTCACCGTCAGCAAAGAACACTTCGAGCAATACCCCCTCATCCTGGGCCTCAACATCAAAAGAAGCCTTGTCGGTTTCATAAGAAAAAAGTATGTCGCCGGTTCTCACCGGTTCCCCTTTTCTTTTCATCCACTGGGTGATGATGCAGGTTTCTACTGATTGTCCCTGCCTGGGCATGATTACTGGATTCGCCATTATAAAGAAATGTTAATTCATACAAGTGATTTACAAGTTACCCTTTTCTGCTGAAAGGAATCTGTCTGGGATCGCAGAATTTTTCCAACTTGTAAATATAAGTCAACTATTTTATTATCTTTACAGTCTTGAAATGCTTTAAATATTATCATGCACAAATATAATAAACAAACTTGTAT
>DIAS01000101.1:0-40728 GCA_002415855.1 Bacteroidales bacterium UBA5072 | reverse complement strand
AAACAAACTTGTATTTACAAGTTATTTCGATTTTTTTTATGAAAACCATTCCCCAGTACAAGCAGCTTTATGAGATTTTAAGGAAGCAGATCATCGACGGCACTTTTAAACCGGGGGAACTTCTGCCCTCGGAAAACGATTTATGTGCCCGGTTCGGGATCACGCGCCCTACCGTCAGGCATGCACTGGACGCACTTATCAATGAGGGAATGATCAGGAAGCACCAGGGCAAGGGAAGCATCGTGTACGGGCCACCCAACGGCATCGGGATCTTATCGATCTCCGGCACCACTTCGGCTTTGGGTAAACATAACCTGCAGACCCGGATCCTGTCGAAGCCTGCTGTTGTTCAATGGCCCGACGATTTCATGTTCCCCCTGACAGATGAATTCCGCAAATCAGGTTGCATATACCTGGAAAGACTGCGACTGGTCAATGAGCATCCTGTGTTTTACGATCTGAACTATTTGCCCAACCTTAACCTTCCGAGGTTTTGCAACCGCAGGTTCGAAAACCAGTCGCTTTTTGATATTTTGCGCAGGGCATTTCAGGTTGAGGTCAAAAGCGGGGAACAGCGAATAAGGGCTGTAAGGGCAGATGAGCGAATTCATGGCTTTCTGGATGTGCCTGTCGGGCATCCCATACTTCACCTCCAGCGGAAACTGATAACCAACCGGCCGGGGTATTACTTTTTCTCATCGATATACTGCAATACCGAAGAACATGCACTATACGGAACGTTTTAATGTGCAAACCTGCCCTACGGCAGGCGGGTGTGCAAATTACAGCTGTCCGGTACAAATACATGAAATAGTCAGAAACACCCGAAATAATTCAACCTCTACGAGGTTGCCTGAGAGGAGGGGTTGATTTTTAATTTTCTACAATAATGCAACTTCTACGAAGTTGTTCCTGTCCTTGTAGAGAACAAATTATTGTAGAACAGCACGATATAAAAACCGCTCAACCGCGTAGCGGTTGAATTATTGAATTTGCCGGACAATAATGATGTGCAAATGTGGAAACCTGCCCGACGGCAGGCGGGTGTGCTAAAACTTTATTCAGAGAACCGATTACCTTTTACCGATTACCTTTTACCGTTTACCTTTTACTGCTTGCTGCAGCTAATCCACCACCGCTTTTATCCCCGAAAAGATGATCTCCTGTGCGATAGCTTCTGTCTCAGCCTCGGCATAAAGCCTGATCACCGGTTCAGTTCCGGAACTCCTGATCATCAGCCATTCCTTGTCAGAGAAGAAGAATTTAAACCCATCAAAGACCTCAAAACGATCAACAATAAAACGACCGAAATGATCGAATTCACCGTTGTTGCATTTGTCCAGGACTTTGTTCCTGGCATTGCGGTTCAGATCGAGGTTGGCGCGTTCAAAAGAAAAGGGGCCGGTAATTTGCACGACTTCGTTGTATAATTCCTTCAGTGGTTTCCCCGATTCAATGAGCCATTGCCAAATGGTGAGGCCGGCCCTTATGGCATCCCGCTCAGGAATGGTGTTTCCTATAGAGATACCGCCTGATTCCTCACCGGCGATAAGGACCTGTTCCTCCGTCATGATCTTGGAGGCATCCTTAAAACCTACATGTGTACGAACGACTTCAAGATTGTAATGGCTGCAAATCTTTTCAGTTTTTCCCGTGGTGGAGAAGCTCACAACGACCTTACCGGTAAGTTTCTTATAGCCGGCCAGATAATGAATGAGTAATAAAAGCAGGTGGTTGGCATCGTAGAATCCGGCTTCTTTATCGAGCATGGCAATCCGGTCGCCATCGCCATCCACAGCCAGGCTGCAGTCTATGTTCTTCCTGTTCCAGACAACCTCGGCGAGTTCATGCAGGTTTTTGCGCAAGGGCTCAGGTTTGATGCCGTGAAAGGAAGGATTGACCTCACAATGCATGGTGAAGATCCCGGGCATCAATTTGGTGATTATATTCTGACTACTTCCATACATGGCGTCAAATCCGAATTTCATTCCGGAATTTGACAGGTTTCCGAGGTTGAACGACTCACGGATGTCTTTGAGATAAATGCTTTCCAGGTCGATATAATTGATCAGTCCCTGTTCTACCAGGTAATTCCAGTTCAGCAGTTCAAGATCGATCTCAATATCATTGCTGATCAGGTTCTCCACATCCTTCAGATCTTTGTCGAACATAGGCCCGCCATGATCCCCGCGTAATTTATAGCCGTTGTATTCAGCGCCATTATGACTTGCCGTAATGATAATCCCGCATTCCGCCTTAAGTTTCACTACGCCCAGCGATACCATGGGAGTGGTAACGAACCTTTCCGCCACAAAAACCCGGATACCCTTTGAAGCCAGAACTTTGGCAGTGGCCTCCATGAACATTTCACCGCCAAAACGGCAATCATACCCTATCACAGCAGTGGGATTCTTGTATTTTCGCGTCAGCCAAAGAGCCGTGGCCAGTGAAATCTTAACAACATTGCTGATGGTATAGTCCCTGGCAATGATTGCACGCCAGCCATCGGTTCCGAATTTGATCTTGTCCATGGGATTATCGCTTCACGAGGATTTAGGTCCCATGAATATACGGCTAATTTCAGTTTCGGGAAAAAAATTACACGGACTATTTTAAAATATTACGCCGGTTGAGCGCTTTTTGGTATGAACGTGCATTTTTGTTATGTTGATCGAGTGTACGGGCAAAATTGTGGTAACCCGAAAAATCTTCCTTGGCAGCAAAGTACAAATAATCGTGTTTTTCGTAACGCAGCACTGAATCAATGGCCTTGATCGATGGGATGCCTATGGGACCGGGGGGTAAACCGTCGTGCAGGTAAGTGTTATAGGGTGAATCAACATAGGTATCGGCCTTCAGGATTCTCTGTCGCGTAAAATCCCCCAGGGCATAAATTATGGTGGGACAGGCCTGCAGTCTCATGCCCTGGTTCATGCGGTTTATATAGACCCCGGCCATCCTGCGGTATTCATCTTCTTTATTGGTCTCGTAAATGATAATGGAAGCCAGTGTCATGACATCATTGGGGGTCAGATTGATTTCTTTTGCCCTGGCTGTCCGTCCCCGGTCCCAGAATCGATCATATTCCTTGTACATGCGCTTTAGAAACCCCTCTGCACTTGTATTCCACCAGAATTCATAGGTGTTGGGAACAAACATCCCGATGACGGTATGACTGTTGAATCCGAATTGCGCCAGATAGGCATCGTCACGCATCAGGTCCAGCAATTCCCCTTTTCGGGCCTCGATCTGTCCGGATACTTTATCTGCCAGTTCATCGGTTGTTCTGGCCATGTTGATAACTACGTTCACAGGTTCCTGCATGCCCGACCGTAACATGTTGATCAGCTCATTGTTCGACATGGAATTTGTTATTCGGTACCGGCCGGGGTGAACATTATCAGGATATTTCTTTCTGACTGCAGCCCAGTCAAAGGTCTTCCTGTTCCTGATCAGTTTGAGGGAGTCAAGCATGACAACCACATCATTGTAATCCGAACCGGTGGGTATATTGATATAAACGGGCTTCTTTTGCGGGGTCAGTATATTGGAGACATAAATCTGCTTATAAACCGAGGCGATCTTGATGCCTGCGATAACAAAGATCAGTGTAATGACATAGAGGATATACCTTATAATCGTCCTGCTGCTCGGAGATTTCTCTTTCATTCATCAAGCTTTTACAACATACAACTGGCCGGCTTCATCCCGCACCACACGAACCTTTTCACCTTTTTCAATGTACCCGATCTCAGCTTTTGCATCGAAAAGTTCACCGTCGATTTCAATGATTCCTGATGGCCGTAAGATCGTATGCGCAATACCGGTTTTCCCGATTTTCTCCTTTTGCCGGGCGTCAATGCTGATATAACCTTCCCGGTGATCCTGCACCGCATCCAAAGACAGGCCTGACATCGCTCTTGATGTGGCAAATCGCTTGGTTCCCAGAATGGCCATTGCAAATGAAAGGAAAACAGATACGACCACCGTGAACAACGCCCTGGCAAGCTGGCTCATGGCTTCCGCACCTTCGAAATGAAAAGCAACATTATCGACAAGGCTCAATGTAAGTCCCATTACAATGAGAATAATGCCTGAGATCCCGGCTACACCGAATCCCGGAAAGGCGAATATTTCGAGTATAACCAGGGCAACTCCGGCTATGAAAAGCAACACCTCCCAGTGTTCTGCCAGACCCTCGAGATACAGGGGTGCAAAGTACAGAAGTGCAGCGGTCAGCGCCAGGATAAGGGGGAAGCCAATACCGGGCGACTGCAGTTCAAAGTAAATGCCACCGATCATGACCATGATCAGTATGCCCTGCACGACGGTGCTCAATAAAAATCCAATGATCTTATCAACTCCTGAAGGTTTATAGGTGACAAGTTCATATCCGGTTATGCCAGCCTTCTGCAATACCTCGGGGATACTGCCGGCGAGTCCTTCGCAATAGCCGTTCCGGATGGCTTCTTCTGCAGTGAAGGTCAGAACCTTGGTGGAGTCATCAATGCCTTCCACGGCTATCCTGGGATCAACCATAGCCTCTGCAATATGCGGATCCCGGTGCCATTGTATGATTGTGTCATTACCGTTGATAATGGTGTCCTTGCCATGCGATTCGGCAGTCGCCCGCATGGTGGAACGCATGAACGACTGGTATTTGTCGGGTACCGCTGCTCCGGTCTGGTCTACAACTGTTGCTGCACCGATGTTGCCACCGGAACGCATGTAGATGCTGTCGCAGGCAATGGCAATCAGGGCTCCGGCTGAAATAGCCTGGTTATCGATGAAGCAAATCACGGGTATTGGGGTGTTGATGATCCGGGTACGCATTGAATCGGCAATGTTCACCAATCCCCCGTATGTATTCAGGTGTATCAATATATAATCGGCATTTATTCGGGTTGCTTCTCTGAAGGCCTCCTGCATGATCCGGAAGGAAGGTTTTGCAATATCATCACGGATAGGGAAGACGTAAACTACCGTTTTGGCGTTGGCTGCCCGGTTTTCGTTATTGCCATCCGTAACAATGCCCGAAAAAAACAACAAAAGGGCAGATAACAGGAGGGCCGTCCTTTTTAAATAACCAAATATTCCCATGAGTGTAAAGCTTAACGTCATTTTACTATTAAACAAAGGGTAAAAATAGTATGTTTTTTTGGTTTCAGGTTTCATGTTTCATGTAAAACCTGAAACCCTCGTTCAGCGCAGCTCGTAACTTCAGGCCGCAAAAATCATTTACTCTTTCATGCTCATCTTAAAATATTTCCTATTTTTATTTGGCGATCAGGGTTAGGAAACTATTTTGTGCGCGTGAAATACCTATTTTGGCACCTTAATGAATTCTAATGATTATTAAATGCACCGGAGGATATTTGATAATCGGGAACTGATATAAACATCTAAACAGAATAGGTAAGGTGAAAACCATTAATTACAAAATAACTCTTACAGCACTCTTACTATTGACGCATTGCGTTGGCTCTCTTCTCGCTCAGAAATCCAAAGAAGAGAAGTTTTATACCAATAATGATGAGCATTGGCTGGTTGAGATACCTATTTGGGTTCCTGGATTCAGGGGCCAACTGGCATACGGAGAATTCAATTCGTCTTCTTCCGGAAGCAGGGAGGAGCGCGAGTTTGAGCATATGAAAAGTAGTGCCAGCCTGGAATTTTATTTTGCCGGGAGAGTAATGTGTCAATACAATAAAATTTGGCTACTGACAGATGCGTATTCCGGAAAGGTAGGGAGCACCTTCACCTATATTCCTGATGATGGAAGTAATCAAAAAGACCTTGTTTATATTACCGCCCAGGGCACAATCCCCAGATTTCTTTTCGGATATTCTGTTTGGGAAAAGTCAACCGGGCACAATTTCAAGATGGAATTTATACCTTATATAGGTTTAAGGCATGTAAAAATTCATTTCCAATCAGATGTCTACGACTCGCTAAACGTGATTGACATACAGCCTGCCTGGCTTGAACCCACCTTGGGGTTTTATTTACCGCTAAAATACAAGCGGTTTAAAATAGAATTTCAGGCCGATCTGGGTGGAACAAAAACAAATAGTTCCTGGGTTATCAATAATTGTTATCGTTATAGGATTTCAAGACTTGTAGATATCCAATTAGGCTGGACCTTAATGAAAATCAATCATAAAGGAAACATTGACAGTGAGGAACTTGATTTAAGTATGCGGCTGTTTGGACCTACAGCGGGAGTAGGCTTCAGGTTCTGATTGCAGGCAAAATCGGTTTGCAGGCCCGGCAGGTTCATTTATTTCAGTGAGTAATTCTAAAATCTAAAACAGATAATAAAGCAGAAGAAATCATTTTGGTCCTTTTTTCTATCTTCGTATGCCTAAACTAAAACTATGGAATTAACGCAATTAACTGCCATATCTCCTGTCGACGGCAGGTACAGAAATATCGTTTCTGATCTGGATCAGTACTTTTCGGAGTTTGCCCTCATCAAGTACCGGGTGCATGTTGAAATCGAATATTTTATCGCCCTTTGCGAACTGCCGTTGAAACAGCTTGAAAGCTTCAGGAAGTCCGATTACGAACTATTGCGGAATATTTACCGGATCTTTTCCGCAGCCGATGCCCAAAAGGTAAAGGACAGCGAGAAGATCACCAACCACGATGTGAAGGCTGTGGAATATTTCCTCAAATCCCGCTTTGATGAACTCAAGCTATCCCAGTACAAGGAATTCATCCATTTCGGGCTCACCTCCCAGGATATCAACAATACTGCCATACCTTTAACAATCAGGCTGGCCTTGCACAATGCCTACCTTCCCTTGCTCAACAGGGTTGTTGAGAAGCTCGAAAGCCTGTCTGCTGAATGGAACGATGTGCCTATGCTGGCCCGCACCCATGGCCAGCCGGCCTCGCCAACCCGCCTTGGAAAGGAGATTGGCGTATTCGTGGAGCGACTGAAAATTCAAATTGCAGTGCTTGAAGCCATTCCAGTTTCCGCCAAGTTCGGCGGTGCCACGGGAAATTTCAATGCCCATGCCGTGGCCTATCCGCAAACCGACTGGACAGGATTTGCCAATCACTTTGTACAGGTGACCCTGGGCCTGAAACGCCAGCAAACCACCACACAGATAGAGCATTATGACAACCTGGCAGCCCTGTTCGATTGCATGAGACGCATCAATACCATCCTGGTTGACCTCGACAGGGACTTCTGGACCTATATTTCCATGGAATACTTCAAACAACGGATCAAAGAGGGAGAGGTGGGTTCTTCCGTGATGCCCCACAAGGTCAATCCCATCGATTTTGAGAATTCCGAGGGCAACCTGGGTGTCGCCAACGCCATACTGGAGCACCTGTCGGTCAAGTTGCCCGTTTCGCGCCTTCAGCGTGACCTGACTGATTCCACTGTGCTCAGGAACGTTGGGATTCCCTTCGCGCATACCGTGATTGCCTTCAAATCGCTGCTGCGGGGCCTCGACAAGGTGATACTGAACAAGAAAGCACTGGATGACGACCTGGAAGCCAACTGGATGGTAATCTCGGAAGCCATTCAGACCATCCTTCGGCGTGAAGGATACCCCAATCCGTACGAAGCTCTTAAAGAGCTTACCCGCACCGGAAAATCAATCTCCAAAGAGGAATTGCACGTATTCATTGAAGGACTGAACATCAGTGAATCGGTGAAAACTGAATTGAAGTCTGTCAGCCCGTTTAACTACACAGGGATATAAAGCATCATCTCCAAAACTCAGGTGATTTGTATGCCCAGATGAAAAAGGGCCTGTGCTTTACCCTGAAGCCAAGGCCCTCGAGATAACCGGCAAGTGCAACCGTGTTCTCATTTCCTGCAGGCCCCTGGTGTGTCTCCAAAGCAATGCAGTTCACCGCGTCAAACACCTGTCCCGGAGTATTATAGAAAATCCCGTATTCAGCCCCTTCACAATCGAGCTTCAGCAGGTCAATCTTCGTCAGGTTGTATTCTTTCATCAGGCCCGGCAGTGTAACGGATGCAACCCTTTCCTCATCGCTGCCGTGCTGATTGTCGAATATGCTGGCTGATGTGGTAATGTCATGGTCGTTGTTGAACTTCAGGACTATTTCACCTTCGGTATCACTCACTGCCTTGTTGATGATTTGAATACGGCTTGTGTCCAGGTCTTTCAGGTTGTCCTGCAGCAGAACGAAATTCCGCCGCACAGGTTCGAAGGAAAAGATTTGCGGATTCTTGAATTTAAAGTCGGCATATAGCGTAAAGTAACCCACATTGGCACCTATGTCGATTATTACCGGGCTGTTCACCTGCAGGATAGACTTCGGCAGGTTCTTAACATACACCTCGTCAAATACGCTCTCCTTGAACTCATGCTGTACCATGCGCGGTACCCTGGTAGCGGAGTGCTTTCTCAGCCTGAATTCAAAAAACGGCGATTTTTGAGCACTGAATTTATAATACAGGTGGTGGTTCCAGTTTTCCAGGTTACGGATCATGTTGATGGTGCGACGAATTCCCATATATAAATAGTATAATATATAAATATCTGTTATTAAAATTGCTGCAAATATAGCAATTGTATTTCAGATACTACTTTTTCGTATAGATTGTTACATTGTCCGGGAAATCCCTGATTCTGACATAGTTCTGCCGGAGGTATGCATTCATGGGTTCATAGCAATACGGCCCCTGCATGAGGATGTATGCAAAGTCCCTTTCCATAAGTGCATTCATTTCTTTGGGGAGATCAACCTGTAGGGCAGCACGATGTTCAGGATCGCACATAAGGGTGCGGTGAACATATTTTACCGGGCAGTCCTTTTTCAGCAGGTAATACAAAACCTGCTGGTAATTACCGGTGTAGATCTGGTCGTCCGGTTTGAGCAGGGGCTTAAGATAGCAGGCAACTTCTTTCGGGATGTCAGGCTTGTCGTAGTAATCACGTTTCTGAATGACAAGCAAGACCAATATCAGGGCTGAAATCACCGCCGGCCCTACCGGATATCCTATCATATTATTAATCCAGCGTGGCTTTGCCAGTGAATCGCTAAAAAAACAGCCGGCTACAAGGCTGACGGGCAGCATGAGTTGAATGAAATAATGCCCGAATGACTTTCCCGGAAGTACCACTGCAAGCAAGACCATCAGGCACCAGACGCCGTAGAACCGTGGTGAAAAGAAGGGATTCTCCGCTTTTTTTTTCAACCTGAACAGTACATAATAAAAGAATAACAGGATTGGCAGGAACCGGAGGTGAAAGTCGACGATATAAACCAATACATTTCCAGGGCTGCGTTCAACGGGGATGCGGCTGGTAACCCCAAAAGAATAAAACCACAGCTCCTTCAGGTGACCGATATGCCGGTAGTACAAGATGATCAAACCGAACGGGATCAGGAATGCAACACAGGCAACAGCGCTGTTGGAAAAAGCATGCCAGAAAACCTTCCTGTCATCCTGCAGCAGGGCGGTGATAAAATAAAACAGGAGCCAGGCTGCAAGGTCAAACAATACAACGTACTTAAGAATAAAGCCTATGCCAAGCAGGAGACCTGTAAGGAAAAATCCCTGACGCCTGCTGGCCCGGATGAAAACATAAAATGCCAGTGCGGTGAACAAAAGGTAGAAAAGTTCGGGATTTACAAAACTGCCGAAATACGCCCATACGGAAACGAAAAAAATATAAATGATTCCGGAAGCAATGGCTGGCTTTTGTTCTCCCTGTTCATGCAGACTGATCTTATAGATGACATAGGCTGTAACGGCCACCACAAGTGCAGTAAACATCCTGATCAGGAAGATCGAGGAACTGATAAACCTGATAAAGAGTCCGAGGATAAGGAACAATCCGATAGGTTTTGTATCAACAAGATCAACAAAGTAAATCTTCCCGAGGAAGATCTCCCGTGCAATGACAAAGTAGGTTCCTTCGTCGTGGCTAACCAGAGTAGGGAAGAAGGAAAAGAAACGGAGGATAACGGAGAGTCCCAGAAATCCTGCCAGTACCCATATGGAACGGATGCGCTTCAATGGCTTTTAAAAGTCAAATATCAATAAATTTTCCTGATTATGAACAGATCAACCGGGAGGTTCTAAAATAGTTCATACATTTGGGGCGAAATTCGTGTGAGCAAATGAAAGAGTTTTTCCGGGTAATGTTGCGTTATGTGCCACCTTACAAGAAGTACCTGTGGCTTAATCTGACCTTTAATTTTATCAGCGCATTCTTCAATGTTTTCTCCATAGTTACCATGATACCAATCCTGAATATTTTATTCGGGCTCACTGATCCTGTTTATGGTATCCTTCCGCTGCGTGACTGTATGGGAAGCTTTGATGAATTCAAGGATGCCATGCTGCACAATATTTACAGCCTGATCACCCGTGTGTCGGAAACCCATGGCGGTACCATTGCCTTGATTTATATCGGTTTATTCCTGATACTGATGGTTTTTTTCAAGGTGGGTTTTACATACCTGGCCAACTATAAGATCATATTCTTGCGTAATTCTGTAATCCGTGACATACGCAACGAGATCTTTGAGAAAACGGTTTCCCTTCCGATCGGCTTTTTCACCGAGGAGCACAAGGGAGACATCATGTCGAGGATCACAGGCGACGTGCAGGAGGTGGAGGCATCCATTATGAATTCACTCGATATGCTTCTGAAAAACCCCGTTATTATCCTGGTTGCGGTTATTATTATGATTATCATGAGCTGGCAGCTCACGTTGTTCGTATTTGTTTTGTTCCCGGTGGTCACCCTGATCATCGGGCGGATTGGAAAATCGCTCAAGAAGAGGTCGCTGGCCGGTCAGAACAAAATGGGAGAACTGCTCAGCACCATTGAGGAAACACTGGGCGGACTGCGGGTCATAAAGGCATTCAATGCCGAGCAGAAAATTACAGCAAGGTTTCACCGCGAAACGGAAGAATACCGGCGGATCATGAACCGGATCCTGAAACGCAGGTACCTGGCGCACCCGCTCAGCGAATTGCTGGGAACTGCAGTGATTGTCATCGTGATGTGTTTTGGCGGAAATCTGATCCTGGGAGGCAGTAATTTTCTCAGTGCCGCACAATTCCTGGCCTATATCGCTATTTTCTATACCATTATCAATCCGGCCAAATCCTTCTCGCAGGAATACTACAGCGTTCAGAAAGGTCTGGCCTCCATGGAGAGGATCAACAGGATACTGAATACTGTTCCGGCTGTAACAGAGAGACCTGATGCCAGAGCTGTAAAAAAGTTCCACCAGTCCGTGGAATACAGGCATGTGTCCTTCAGGTACAAAACTGACATGGTGCTGAACAATATCAACATCGTGCTGGAAAAAGGGAAAACGATTGCCCTTGTGGGTCATTCCGGCTCGGGAAAATCCACGCTGGTAGATCTGCTGCCGAGGTTTTACGATGTGGAAGACGGCCAGATCCTCATCGATGGCCGTGACATCCGTGACCTGAAGATCAGTGATTTACGGGGCCTCATGGGTATAGTCAACCAGGAGCCAATCCTTTTCAATGATACATTCTTCAACAACATTGCTTTTGGGGTCGACCATGCCTCGGAGGAAGAGGTTATCAATGCCGCCCGTGTGGCGCATGCCCATGAGTTCATCGAAGCGGTTGAGGGTGGGTATTATGCCACCATCGGTGACCGGGGCAGCAAGCTTTCAGGCGGGCAGCGGCAAAGGATCAGCATTGCCCGGGCCGTGCTTAAAAATCCTCCCATCCTGATCCTGGATGAAGCTACCTCGGCATTGGATACCGAATCAGAGAAACTGGTTCAGGACGCTTTAACAAAGCTTATGGAGAACCGTACCTCCATTGTGATCGCACACCGGCTCTCAACCATTGTCCATGCCGATGAGATATTTGTACTGCAGAATGGCGTGATCGTTGAAAGGGGGGGGCATGAGGATTTGCTTGCTGCCAATGGCGAATACCGCAAGTTTTACAACATGCAGTACTTCAGCTGACCAGCTTTTCGTAGAGTTCTTTTGTACGGGTGACCATATTGTCCACCGAAAAGATCAGCTTCATCCGTTTAATTCCTTCTTCCGCAAAGGTCTTTCTTAATCCGGGCTCGCCTGCAAGTCGCTCTATGGCTTCCGCAATGGCTTTTCCGTTGCCCCGTTGCACCACCAGACCCGATTTCTCGTGGTCCACAAGTTCAACCAGGCCGCCAACATCCGAAACAATGCAGGGGATTCCCATGCACATTGCCTCCATTACGCTCCGGCTAAGGCTTTCACTGAGTGATGGCTGAATGTAAAGGTCACATGCAGCAATAACCTGGTACACATCCTTTCTGTATCCCAGAATGTGTATCCTGTCTTTAAACGGACTCGTTCGGATAAGCCGCATGTAATCGGGTGAATCCATTCCTGAGCCGATAAGCAGTATATGAACAGGCAAAACAGGGTTGAGGTGGTGGGTGGCTTCGAGCAGATAATGCACTCCTTTGATGCGGCGGACGTTGGCCACACATCCGGCAATCAATGCTTCATCGGGAATGCCAAGCTCTTTCCGGCTTATGGGAACTACATCACTGAACCATTCCGGATTCATGCCTTTGTGTATCATCACCGCCCGGGAGGGCCTGAGTAGCAGTTGCCGCTGCATGTGTTGCTGCACAAAGTATGAATTGCATACCATAATGTCAATCCGGGGATTCAGATGCGACAGCCAGGCTGTGGGATCATACCAGTACATGCCAGCCGCACCGCGGTAGGCTATCACCTTGACCGGAAGGCAGCATGCGGCCAGTGATCCGTTCACAATGGCTTTGGTATTGAACAGGTGAATGATATGATATTTTCTTTTCCTGATCTCACGACGGATACTCAGGATGGTTTTAAAGCTGAACTTCCTGTCGGGGTGGGAAGGGATCACCCGGATTCCCAGCTCCCCGAATTGCCTGATATAATAAGAGTCTGCCGGAATCATGACATCTACCTCTATGCCCCTTTGATGCAGTCCGATAACCAGTCCGGCATCGGGTCTCGAGGGTGCATTGTCTTTGATGTGGCTTATAATGAGTGTTCTGATTTTCATGATCCGTTTCTCGGCTTTTATCCGCTCAGTTCCTCAGGAAAACATCATACACCTCCTGCTGCATGGCCTGGCCGCTCCGGAGAAAATAACCGGACACGGTCCCATGGTTCAGGATAACTTTTTTCTGATCATAGTCATAAACATAATTTCCCGAATCAGATACCATGCCATAGCTGTTGCTGTATTCATAAAATGCAAATTGATGCCTGGACCTGAAAATGTCCTTGCTGAGCGGGTATGCTGATGCATCAATGCCGAGCTGGTCGAGCAGGGTCCTGGCCAGATCGGACTGGGAACAATAGGTTGAGATCAGCGTATCGGATTGGATGGCACCTCCGGTCCATATCATGGGGATCCTGTATTTTTCAGGATAATAAACGATTGTTTTGCCCGGGAACAGGGTGCCGTGATCAGCCGTCATGATGATGAGGGTGTTGTTCCACCAGGTAGCTTTTTTTGCTTTCTGAATGAAGTCACCAAGGCAACTGTCGGTATAGTAAGCGGTGTTGCTGACCCTGGCGTCGATGGTTTTGCTGCCGAATCTTTGTTTCACGGGAATATCAAAAGGTTCATGGTTGCTGAGGGTAAGCAGTACCTTAAAAAACGGTCCGCTTGCAGTATCACATTCTTCATACAACCGCTGAAAGGTATGCTGGTCATGAACTCCCCAGCGGCCGGTCTGTTGCTTGCTGCTGAAATCAGAAACCTCAACAATATCATGAAACCTGCCATTGACCAGGTAAGAGCGCATATTGGCGAAATCGATGTCACCACCGTAATAAAATGATGTTCGGTAGCCGGCCTGTCCAAGTTCGCGTGACAGGATCCCCAGTTTCTGGGTTTTATTGGGGAATTTTATGATAGAAACCTTTCCGAGCGCCGGGTACCCGCTTAAAATCGATACGATGCTTTTATCGGTACGGGAATCATTGGCATAGAAATTGGTGAAGAAGATGCTTTCGCCGGATAACTTGTTAAATTGTGGTGTAACCCCGGCTAGCCCTCCCAGCGGTTCAATCAATTTGGCGGTGAAGCTTTCCAGGATCACAAGGATCACATTGGGTCGCGATGTTTTCAGCATGGCAACAGCAGTCGTATCTTCGGCAAAAAGTTCACTGAGGTACTGTTTCGACGTCTGGTCATCCATAGTCTTATAGGGATTGGGCATGTCCTTCTTTTCAAGCAGGGAATGACCGGTATTCCAGAGAACATTAATGGCGGCCTGATTTGGAAAAGGGTCCGGGTGAAAATAAACACGGGAAACACTCACCGGAGCAATCCCGGTTCCACCACGTACAGCAACAAACATAACAGGCACCAGCAGGGTGAATATTACCAGTCCCATCCATCTCGGTTTTTGTGCCTTCATCAGAATTCTTTCCGCAAACTTCCGGTAAGGAAGGAAAAAGAGCCAGGTAAGGAAGATAAGTGCCAGGAACAAAAGTGTTGCAGTAAACCAACTGGTTGATGCCAGCATTTCCTTTGGCTTCCCGATAAACCTGAGCGCTGTATTGTCGAGCCGCATACCCCAGTACTTGTATATCTCAAAATCCACGAGGGTTACAATTATCACTAAAATCAGCATCAACAGCATGTAAATGCGAAGGATCCGGGAAACAAGTTTTCCAGAGGCAAATGAGGTGAGTATCAGGACAACCAGCGGAAAAATAAGCACATAAGCCGTTGCTGACAGATCGAGGACGAATCCATGGCTGAAAATACCGATAATATCCTTAAGCGGGAACTGAATGGTAAAATGCCAGTGATACAGCAGGAAAAGGACCCTTGTAACTGCAAAGACCAGTATCCAGTAAATAACACAGGTGAACAGGAAAGTAAATCTTGACTTCATTTCTCGTAAAAGTGCATCTCTCGTATATACTCAAATACCCCGTGAGGTAAAAAATAACTGATGTTTTTCTTTTGTTTCAAGGCCCGCCGTATGAAGGTGGAGGATATTTCCATCAACGGCGCATCAAAGATACGGATGTTTTCATGCTCCTCCTGAACGACAGGGTAGCCGGGACGGGGATAAACATACCGGGTGTATTGCTGCTCAATTTCCCTATAATTTTTCCACTTGCCGAAAGTGGCCAGTCCGTCGGATCCCATGATCAGGATAAGATCATTTTTCGGATAAAGCTCATTTAGGTAAGTCAGCGTGTCGATGGTGTAAGAAGGTTTTGGCAGCCGGAATTCAATATCGCAAACCCTGAATCGGTCATCATCCTGCAGGGCGGTTTCGAGCAGTGTACGTCGTTTGTGGTCTTCAAGGAGTGTGACTTTCTTTTTAAGAGGATTTTGAGGACTGATCACAAACCACAACTGCTCGAGGTCCGTAAACTCGATCATATAATTGGCGATAGCCATGTGACCGATGTGAACAGGATTAAAGGAACCAAAAAAAAGTCCGGTTTTCATACTTCCGGGGGTTTGGCCAGGAAGCCGGAAACAAGTCGCTCGGCTTCTTCAAGCGCAGTTTTGAGATCATCATTCAGCAGGGCAACATCAAATTTTCTCATAAATTTCATCTCCAGTGCTGCTTTGTTAACCCGGTTCCTTATTTTTTCTTCCGTTTCACTTCCCCTCTGCTCAAGGCGTTTTTTCAGTACCTCAACCGAAGGGGGCATCACAAAAATTGCGAGTGCTTTATCTCTATACTTGTTCTTGAGGTTTATACCGCCCATAACGTCAACATCGAACAGAACATGATGGTCCGTCTTCCAGATGCGGTCGACTTCAGATTTCAGTGTTCCGTAATAGCTGTTCTTGTAAACTTCTTCCCATTCAACAAAGGCGCCATCCTCAATCATGTTTTTGAACCGGTCCACCGATATGAAATAATAATCACGTCCGTCGACTTCTCCTTCACGGGCAGGTCGTGTGCAGGCAGAGACCGAAAAGGCAAGCCTGAAATCCTTAATGCCGAGCAGGTGTTTCACGATAGTGGTCTTACCGGCTCCTGATGGAGCTGAGATAATAATAACTTTCCCGTTCATAGCCTCACAAAACGTTCATAAGTTGTTCTTTGATCTTTTCAAGCTCATCTTTCATCAGGACCACAAGTTTTTGTATTCCTGAATGACTGGCTTTTGATCCAATGGTATTGATCTCCCTGCCGATCTCCTGGGCAACAAATCCGAGTTTCCGGCCTACCTGGTCGGTTTCTTCCATAACCTCGAGAAAATAGCGCAGGTGATGAAGCAGACGTGTCTTTTCCTCTGAAATGTCGAGCTTTTCAAGATAGTAGATCAGTTCCTGTTCGTAGCGGTTTTTATCCAGACTTTCCTGAGGTATGAATTCAAGCAGAGAACTGTCAAGTTTGTTGCGGATCGCCTGCAACCTGTCCTTTTCAAAAGGTTCAACCTGCTCCAGGAATGATTCAATCAACCTGATACGTTTTGCTATATCGGCAGCCATTGCGGATCCTTCTGTATTCCTGTACAGTTCAACCTCATTGATGGCGGAAGAAAGAACCTCCAGCAGCCTGGTTGATTCAGCGGGATCTACCTGCTCCTTTTCGTTGTTCAGGGCGTCGGGCATTCGCAAAACGGCCTGCAGCATGGTTTCTCCCTGGGGTATACCTAATTCATCCGCGATGGCCTTCAACTGCCTGTAATAATTTTGCACAATGCCTGCGTTTATTTTTGTGGCGTGCTTTCCTTCTTTGAAATCCAGGTTGAAGTTGACCTCGATCTTACCCCTTTTTAACCGGTTTGCCAGTTCAATGCGCATTTCCATTTCCCGGTCACGGTAATTGTTCGGCATCCTGAGATAAACATCGAGTTGTTTGCTGTTAAGTGATTTTATTTCGATAGTGGCCACCTTCTCTCCCAACTCACATGAAGCAGTGCCATATCCGGTCATTGATTGTATCATACTGTCGGTGATAGTTTTGCTACAAACCTACGTTATTTTTCACGAATGTGAAAACAGTTGTATTAAAAACATGACCGGAAGCATAAGATAGAAAGTCCGCGTTATCTTATACAAAAGTCCAGGAATACCTGTTGCTCAATGAATCCCACAAGGTGATCCCCGGCTTTTACCGGGCCCACGCCGGCTGGAGTCCCGGTAAATATCATGTCTCCCGTTTTCAGGGTAATAAACCGGGAAACATAGGCGATAATTTCATTGAAGGAGAAGATCATGTCTTTGGTGTTGCCTTGCTGAACGGTCCGTTCATTGATATCCAGCCTGAAATTAATGGCAAGGATATCCGGCAGGGTGTCAACGGAGACAAACCGGTTGACCACAGCCGATTGATCAAAAGATTTGGCAATTTCCCAGGGATGACCGGCTTTTTTGCACACTTCCTGCAGGTCACGTGCGGTAAAATCGATGCCAAGGCCAACAGCATTGTAATACCGGTGTGCAAATTGACTTTGGATGTTCTTCCCAAGACGCGAAATCTTCAGCACGATCTCTGCCTCATAATGGATTTCCTTTGAAAAAGCAGGAAGAAAGAAAGGTTTATTGTTGATTAGCAGCGAAGAATCAGGTTTCATGAAAAAAACCGGTTTGGAAGGCAGGGGATTATTGAGCTCCCGGGCATGTTCGGAGTAGTTCCGGCCTATGCATATGATTTTCATTTCCGTCCTTTTTTTTGCAGCCTATTGTATTATATTGCCAGTATGAATTCCTGCACCTTTACACCAATCCCAATACCCACTCCCAACTTGTTCCTTCCGCTCATTCCTTACCAAAAGCCCCTCTCAGCTTGATACTTGTCAGCACATTCTTGGTATAAAGCGGAAACTGTCCGTTCATCATCCATCCGTAGTAACCCGGGTCTTTCTTCAGGACTTCCTCCACGGGTTGACCCTTATACTTGCCGAAATTGAATACTTCCAAACCATCTTCATCGTATATAATACGACCGAGAAAATCAACATTGCGGTTATGGCTGGAGTATTTCGACAGCTCGTCCATGTCATTGGGCAGGTCGGTATACCGGTCCAGCTGCGCTTTCAGAACTTCATAGGTGGCTTTGGCATCAGCCTCGGCTGAATGGGCATCCTCAAGATCCTTGTCGCAATAAAACCTGTATGCGGCACCAAGTGTTCGCTGTTCCTTTTTGTGA
Organism: Bacteroidales bacterium UBA5072; assembly: GCA_002415855.1. Lineage (GTDB taxonomy): Bacteria > Bacteroidota > Bacteroidia > Bacteroidales > UBA10428 > UBA5072. The sequence goes on along the minus strand of DIAS01000101.1, from coordinate 22,606 downwards.
AAGATTACCTGGATGTCGATGAACTTCCTTTTTTTCAGATCGATATCCACACCTGCACGAAGGAATTCTTCAGCAAGCAGGGGAATATCGAATTTATTGGAGTTATAGCCGGCAAAATCACAGCCTTCGAAAACATGCGTCAGCATCCGGGCAATTTCACTGAATTTGGGTGCATCTTTCACATCATCGTCAGTAATGCCATGAATGGCGCTTGCCTTGGCCGGAATGGGAATCGTGGGATTTACTTTCATCGTCTTCGATTCTTCATCGCCATTCGGAAAAACTTTCAGGAAGGATATTTCCACAATGCGATCCATGGCCACATCAATCCCCGTAGTTTCCAGATCAAAGAAGATGAGCGGATTTTTCAGGTTCAGCTTCATGCCCTCCTAGGAATTGATCATCATGGGCATAAGCAGCATCAGCACGTCTTCATTGTCATTTTCCTTGTCAAATGGGATAAACAGACCTGCCCTGGAGGCATCTGAAAGCTCAATGGATACTTCAGTGGATTGCATATTGCTGAGGATCTCAACCATAAAAGTGGATTTGAACCCGATCTCGAGCTCATCGCCATTGTACTGGCAGGTTATTTCCTCAACAGCGGATGTGGCAAAATCTATATCCTGGGCCGAAACTGTAAGCCTGTTTCCCTTAAGCGACAGGCGGACAAGGTTGCTGGCCTGGTTGGAGAACACGGAAACACGGCGAATGGTATTGAGCAGTTTAACCCTGTCGATGAGCAGTTTATTGGGATTGTTATTTGGAATAACCGAATTATAGCTGGGATAATTCCCTTCCACGAGTCGGCAGACAACCTGAAACGACGCCAGTGCAATGAAAGCATTCTTATCGTCAAATTCAACGGTTACCTGTTCATGACCTTTGGCAAGAAGATTTTTAAGGAGAGCCGCCGGCTTCTTGGGAAGTATAAAGGATGCGCTGGCATCAGCACTGACATCTTTTCTTTTATAACGTACCAGCTTATGGGCATCGGAGGCAACAAATGTCATGTCGGCAGGATTCAGTTCAATGAAAATGCCATTCATCACCGGTCGAAGCTCATCATCAGCCGTAGCGAACAAAGTGCTGTTAATTCCGCTTACCAGCGAAGTAGCAGGCAGCTTTAGAGAAACACTCCGTTCAGGTTTGATTTTGGGCAGCATAGGAAAGTCTTCGCCATGCTGACCTACAACTGAAAACTGGCCGTTCTCCGAGCTGATTGTCACTGCATAGGTTTCTGTATTAATGGAGAACGTAAGTGGCTGATCGGGAAACTCGCGCAGGGAATCGGTGATCAGCTTGGCTGGTATGGCCAGCATGCCTGAACCACTGGTGTTCTCCAGTTCAATTGTTGTGACCATGGTGGTCTCCAGGTCGGAAGCCGTGATTTCGAGGGTTTTTCCGTCAAGCTTGAAAAGGAAGTTATCTAAAATGGGAAGAGTATTCTTTGAACTGATTACCCGGCTTAATGCCTGCAAATGGTTCAACAGGTCAATACTTGATACGACAAATTTCATTTGGAAAAGGATTTAATTTAAATTAAGACACGCGATTACATTGCTGATTACCTGTCGTAATCAGGGTACCAATATTACAAAAAAAATAGGTTTTCTAGGGTGCGTGCTTTCATTTTTTTTGAAAATCACCGAGCGCCGAGGTATTTTTTGGCATCATCCCGGATGCTAGGTCCTGCTGTACTTTTTCTTTCTAATCCAGGCATAGAGTATACCTGCAACAACAACGATCAGCGGTGGGCAAATGGTGTTGATCAGGACCCACCTGGTGCGGTAATTCTTTAGTTTGGCCTTATCAAGCAGCCGAAGGGTTATTTCACGGGAACGCAGGCTGATCAGTTCTTCATGTCCGGTCATATACTGGAGCGCATTCACGATGAATTCCTTGTTGCCAAATGTTTGCCGGGTATAGCGATCAAAACCCAGCGGTGATATCAGGATCCCCTGGGGTGTAGGTCTGACATCATTGCGGATAATATCGGCGTCTGCTACCACCAGCATACTGGCAGGTACACCGGCTTCCATCATCTGAAATGTGGTGTCGGGAAAGATACCGGAAATCATCCTGTTCCTGAAAGCAGATTCAAAGCTGCCTTCGAGCAACACGGCCACAGGCAGGAACCGGTCCGGGAATTGTTCAGGCTGAGGCGTAAGCCTTACTTCCTCGAGGCTAATGACCACAGGGGCCGTCACCTTCCTGGAGAATTCGGATGATCTCAGCAGAACGGTCTTTTTGATTGCTTTACGGGCTGCCAGTGTATCAATGCAATTGATGAACTCAGAACGGATCATGTTTAAATTTCGGGTGACCGGGTGACCGGATGGCGCGGTGAGAACAGGAGAATACAACCATGGTGCAGGTCGGAAATCAGCTGTGTTACCGGCCAGGGCCACATTTACCGGGATCATATTGCATTGAACATCCTGTACCAGTACGGGATTGATCCTGGAACCGTATCTGAAGAGAAGGTCTTCAATATTCAGTATCCTGATCAGGGCGATTATGGAACCGCCTTCGCTGAGGCTGTCAAGGCTCGCATTCACCATATCAATGAACCACAGCACCTTGCCGCCGCGCATGATATACTGATCAAGCACAAGCTTGTCTTTTTCAGAAAAAGGCCCGGTTGGTCCCGCAATAATCACGGCTTTGTACTGATCAAGTATTCCGGGCTTACCGCTGATCTTTCCACGATCCACCTGAAAGTACCAACCCAGCTCCTCGGTGATATCCTTTACCTGGTATTCATTGAATTCACCGTGTCCTTCAATAAAAGCGATTTTTTCGGTTGTGTCAGCGGTAAGGGAACTGATTACCCGCATAAGCTCAAACTCAAATGCCTGTATCGAATTGTTAATATTTTCTTCGGCCCCGGCTGCCGGATTGTTCTTAAGGAGATTGACCGGGATTTCCACCCCTTTGAAATGGATGAGTGCTCCCGGAAATACAAGCTTTTCGGATGATCCTCCCTCCTTGTCCTTATCAAGGATATTGGTGGGCTTAAGTCCTTTCTCATACAGCTCTTTCACCACGCTCTCCTTCACCCGGGCATCATTCCCGGAAAAAGGATTGATAAATTCATATTCCAGGTTGTCGCCGGCATATACCTTAAATTCATCGAGTGTTTCCCTTAAACTTTGCTGCATTTTCCGGAAAGGAATATTCAGGTCGCCATCCAGATAGACCTTGACATGAACCACATCATCCAAATTACGCAAAGATTTCTTGCTGAATGCTGAAAGCGTGTATCGTTTTTCCGTGGTCAGATCGATCCGGTAAAAGAATATAGAAAGCAAATAAGCCAGAAGAATTACAGTGACCAGTGAGATTATCAGCCTGATCAGGGACTGCTGTTTTTTAAAGGGGTATTTCATCAGATTGCCTTCCTACTTTTTATGCTGTTCCAGGCGGGTCCTGGTCATTAAAAGGAATATCGCCACCAGGGCAGTAAAATACACCACATCCCGGGTGTCGATCACACCCCGGCTGATGGATTTATAATGCTCCATGATCCCCAGTGAAAGGAGGAACTTACCTGTTTTGCCCATGGAGAGTAAGGTCGCGAGCTGATCAAATCCATAGCACATGAAAAGACTCAGGAATGCAGCAAGTAGAAAAGAAACCACAAGGTTATCGGTCAGGGATGAACAAAAAAGACCAATGGCAGCATAGGTTCCGGCCAGCATGAAAAGCCCGATATAGGAACCCCAGGTGCCTCCTTTATCGATGTTACCCACCGGGTTTCCCAGTGAAACAACAGAATAGTAATAGATCAATGTGGGAAGCAACGCTAATATTATCAGGACCAGGGCAGCGAAGTACTTGGCAGTAATGATCTGCATTTCCGAAAGAGGCCGTGTCAGAAGCAGATCGAGTGTTCCGGTACGCTTTTCTTCAGCAAAACTGCGCATGGTAACTGCAGGGATCAGCATAAGAAATACCCAGGGAGCCAGTACAAACAAAGTGTCGAGGGTGGCGTACCCTCCGTCAGGCAGGTTCATGGGACCATCAAAGATCCACATAAAGAGACTGTTAATAAGCAAAAAGGCAATAATTACCAGATAGCCTGTAAGGGAATTAAAAAAGCTCTTGATCTCTTTAATAAACAGGGAATACATATGAACCGCTTATAAGGCTCCAAAAATAAAACAATTTTTGATGTGCGCAATGCAGATTATACCCGTCAGTTGTTTGTTACCTGCAGGGAATAAGTTTTACTGAGGACGAGCGGGTTGCCCCTCCTTGTCTTAAAACTGGCCGTCAATACCGTCTTCTGCGAAACCAGGGCTCCGGGTGGGATATTATAATCAATCTGGGATGTTCCTCCGTGTGAGGCAAGCACCAGCAAATTCTTATGCAGGAATTTCCCTTCAGCAAGGAGTCCTTTGTAGAATTTGAGATCGCTTACCTCATCGGAAAGACTGATGAAGAGTAAGATCTTATTGGCGTCCTTCAAATGGTCCTCCCTTCGGATGACCAACTGGGGATAGTCCTTGATCAGGGTGCCGTCGCTTTTATATTCTCTGAGTCCCACTCCCGGATATCCTGCTTTATAAGGAACTTCTGCCATGATCTGTCCGCTTTCATAATATAGTTTCTGTATACCTTCGATCTTACCGTCCACAAAGGGCGAGACACGATACTTCTTGCCGGTTTCATAATACCAGATTTCATCACCGGACTTGATGCCGTTTTTGTAAGTAATGGTGGAATTGAGCTTTCCTGTCTTTGCATAATAATTCCGGGCGACACCTTCACGTACGTTATTCACGTAATATACTTCGGAAAGCAGTCGTCCGGTCCGGTCATAATTCCTGGTCCATCCTTGCCTGAGCTCTCCGATAGCGGATATTTCCGTTTTTATTGTTCCGTCGCTGAAATATTCCTTGATGACGGTTGTATCAGAGTCCGGATTAACGATATTATCTGCATTCTTTTTACAGGAACAAAGGGCCAACAATAACAAACCAACAATGAAAAAGAGGTTTTTCATGGCAGTCAGGGTTGTGTGTCGGAAGTGAAGATACAACAAATGTGCCGCATAATCAAATATGTATGTCATATAATCACAGGAAACAGGGGCTGCAAAGGGACTGCGGAATTTATTAAAATCCGTTGGAATTGGGTATTTCAATTATCTTTGCGGTTCAACATTTCAGCAATGAGTCGTTCAAAAAGTCAACCAATACTGGAGAAGCTGGTTATAACGGATATTGCAGCAGAAGGTAAGGCCATTGCACGGTTTGAAGGTATGGTTGTTTTTGTTTCCCGGTGTGTTCCCGGTGATATGGTAGATGTTCAGATCGTCCGCAGGCGTAAACGTTTTATGGAAGGCTTCCCGGTCAGGTTCCATACGCTGTCGCCTGCACGCGAGGAACCTTTTTGTTCACACTTTGGCACCTGTGGCGGATGCAAGTGGCAGCACCTTCCTTATAAGGACCAGCTCAGGTTCAAGCAGCAACAAGTGGCAGATGCCCTCGAGCGTATCGGAAAAGTGGAAGCCAGTACCATCCTGCCTATACTTGGTTCGGAACAGCTCAAATACTACCGGAATAAACTTGAATTTACATTTTCGCACAGCAGATGGCTGACCCAGGATGAAATTCAGTCGGGTGATCCGCTTACCGAGCGCCGGGCCTTGGGATTTCATATACCCGGTAAATTCGATAAGGTACTTGATATTGACACCTGCTACCTGCAACCCGAACCCTCTAACGAGATCAGGAATTTTGTCAGACATTATGCGCTTGAAAACGACCTGCCTTTCTTCAACCTGGTCCGTCAGGAAGGATTGCTCAGGAACCTCATCATCCGGAATAACCTCGCAGGGGAGGTGATGGCAGTCTTTTCATTTTTCCGTGATGATTCCCCTGTTATTGAAAGACTGCTCAGTGCTGTGGCGGAAAGGTTTCCTCAAATAGCATCATTGCTTTACGTTATCAATCCCAAAGCCAATGATACGCTGAATGATCTGGAGGTCAGGCTTTTCAGAGGCAAGGACCATTTGACTGAAAACATGGAAGGCCTGACCTTCAGCATATCACCGAAATCATTTTTCCAGACCAATACGCGGCAGGCATACAATTTGTATTGCATTGCCCGCGATTTTGCAGGACTTACCGGAAATGAAACAGTATATGATCTTTATTCGGGTACCGGTACAATTACCCTTTTTATGGCACACAATTGCCGCAAAGTAGTGGGATTGGAAAATGTCGGCGATGCTGTTACCGATGCCCGTAAGAACGCCGGTCAGAATGACATTTCAAATGCTGTTTTCCTGACGGGCGATATCAGAGAATTGTTGAATGATGAATTACTAAAACAGCACGGACGGCCCGATGTGATCATTACTGATCCACCACGTACCGGTATGCATGCCGATGTAATAAAAGCTATCCTGGCGGCAGCACCGGAAAGGATTGTATATGTAAGCTGCAACCCGGCCACGCAGGCACGTGATATACAACTGCTTTCGGAGCACTACAGGGTCATTAAAACGCAGCCTGTTGACATGTTCCCCTACACGCATCACGTGGAGAATGTAGCTTTGCTCGGGACTTTGCACAGGGTTGAATAAAAGACAAAGGATATAGCCTCAATTCTGATGTTTTTTTGTAATTTGGGGTGAACCTTCAAAGCATTCTCATGGGCAGTTTCTTTCACGGCGTATTTCAGACATTCTTCCTGATCGGCTACGTTGTATTGTTTGTGGTGACCATCCTGATATTACGACCTTTCAGGTATCATAAAAGGCGGCAGAAATCCACCATCATGCTGAAAATAAGCTATCTGCTTTACCTTTTGTCCTTTCTGGCCTTCACTTACCTGCTGCTTTTCGGGAAAAAGGACATCAATAAGTCGGAAGAACCCTATGATACTTTGTTCAACATACATTTTCTGTTTTTCCTCACATCTACCATTGTTCCCAATGTAGGCATCATGATCAGGCGCAGGATTAAGAAAAAACGGATAGAATACAATGTCCTGGCATCCATTATCATTCTCTTGTACTTCTTTTACCTTTCCTGGTTGTGTGTTTCACACACCTGGGCACTGATGTAAACGGCAGAAGTGTTACAATCTGCCCAGAAGTTTTAAGGAGATTTCTAGCTTCTCTGCCATGGGTATATTACCGTCGATCCAGTGAATGTTGCAACCAGCGCGTTCCATTTTACGGAACCAGGTCCGTTGTCGCTTGGCAAACTGGTGAATGGCTGTATTCAAAAGGGAAACCATGGTTTTGTAATCGGTCTTGCCAAGCAGGTATTCAGTTATATAGCGGTATTCGAGGCCGTAATATACCATATCGGAGACGTGCAGCCCCGCTGCCAGCAATTTTCTCACTTCATCCACCATTCCATGCTGAAATCGCTGTTCCAACCGTTCTGTGATCCGCCTGCGTTCATCCGCTCTGTCGAAACGAATACCGATACAGAGCGGCCTGAGTTCAGGAAGATCATTGGTTAACCATGGATTGTCACGATAATACACAGCTAACTCAATTGCCCTTATGGCATGTTCGCGGGTATCGGTATCGGTGGTGTTGTGGAGCGTTTTCATGGAGGAAAGCATGCTGAAAAGCTCGTCCGGGGTTTTGGAAGCAAGTTGTTCGCGTAACAATTCATTGCGGGGTACATCAATCAGCCGGTATTTCCTTGTGGCTGCATCAAGGTACATTCCTGATCCGCCGCACAGGACCGGGAACCTGTTCCTTGCCTGGATGTCCTTAAAAACCCTGAAGAAGTCCCGCTGATACTCATAAACACTGTACTTATAACCCGGATCGGCAATATCAATCAAATGACAGGGTACCTGAACACCGTTCACGCTATAATCCGCGTAATCTTTTCCGGTACCCAGGTTCATCTGCCTGTATACCTGCCTCGAATCGGCACTGATTACTTCGCCATCCAGCCGGCAGGCCAGTTGAGCCGCAAACGCGGTCTTGCCGCTGGCAGTCGGACCAAGGACGGTTACCAGATTATAGTTGTTGGACATGGTACTTAATTCGTCAGGACTAAGTTATGGAAAATCGGATAAAATGAACTTAATTTGCACTTCCCACAACAACGGAAATGCCCGAAATCAATATTAAGAATAAGAAGGCCTGGCACGATTATGAAATCATCGACAAGTTCGTGGCAGGTATTCAGCTCACGGGAACCGAGATCAAGTCGATCCGGTCAGGCAAAGCCAGTCTGGTTGATGCTTACTGTTTTTTCAACCGGGGAGAGCTTTATGTAAAAGGCATGCACATTTCGGAATATGATTTCGGCAACATTTATAACCACTTTCCGAAACGTGACCGGAAACTGCTGCTTACTCACCGGGAACTGAAGAAACTCGAGAAAAATATCAAGGAAAAGGGACTGACCATTGTTGCCCTCAGGATTTTCATTGCCGAAAGCAGTTATGCCAAGCTGGAAATAGCCCTGGCGCGTGGTAAAAGGGAATTCGACAAGCGCGAAGACCTGAAGAAAAAGGACACAAAACGGGAATTGGATCGGCTGATGAGGCAATAAAATCACAACAATTTCACGGCTACTGGGAAAAGAAGAAGCTGTTAAGCTCATAGATCTCGGAGGCAGACAGCTGCGATTCAAAATCAAAATAGCGGTCTATCTCCTTCAGCATTTCATCAAAAGAAATGTAATTATCCCGGTCGGCATCCACCGGTTTGAACTTCTCGGGGATAGGTTGTCCCCTGCGCCCTGCAGATAAGTCAGGCGTGCGGATGTACAAATTGATCTCGTTGCGGCCGACGGCCATGGATTTATTCAACAGGGCAATCAGATCTTCTTCCGTTATTTCAACTCCGTCGTTGTTAACATATGCACCGGGTTTACTGAACTGTTCCTTATCCAGGTAATCATCTACACCGTCTTTGTCTGAATCGAGCGGACATCCGGTTGAATCTGTGGCAACACCCAGAGGCGTTCCCGGACAATCGTCCCATCCATCCATCCATCCGTCATTATCTTCATCGCCAAACAGCATAGGATCGAATTCCATGTCCCTGAATAGCCTTTCTATTTTCAGGGTTTTGGCTGACGAGAACAGGTCGAGGTGGAAAGAAAGGTAGGTATAATTGTACATGTCAAATCCCTTGTTGCCAATCCTTCCCGAAGTGTTTTTCGAACTGACATGGTCAATGACGTCGGAAAAGGTGTAGGTAAATGAATTGCCAAGTCTGATCATGATACGGTCAGACAGTTGCATGTCGATACCGAAATCGAAAGGTATCACAAATGCGTACTGTGAATATTGCCCAAGTCCCCAGTCGTTCTGGCGCAGCGGTGTTTCATAGGTGAAATCACGCTGCATCACATGGCTGAGGTCGAGATCGCCTGATGACTGGGGAATATCACGGATAGTTCCGTCGGTCCAGTAATTGTACTTTTTGTCAACATATACAGCCAGGTCAGAATCAAAAACCTTGGCTGAGCTGTCGGTTTTTGAATTGAAAAGGGTTGTGCCAAAACCCAGGGAAATGAACGGATGGATGCGACGTTCTTTTTTCTTATACAAATGGTCGAAGTCATAGTTCACATCCACGCCGAAAGTATAGATGTTTGTCTCGAAATTGAAGTTCTTCAAAGGATCCGTGGATCTCTCGTTGCCGCTCAGCTTGCCTCCCAGGAAGAAGAACTCGGCTTTCAGCATACGCTTGTTATCGACGTAGGTGGAGAGGTTGACCTTGTAACCGAGCGTCCCGATTGTAGGGGTATAGTAGTTATTTTTGATGTCACCGAAATAATTAAGCACCCCTGCACCAAAACCGACAACAGGTTTATAAACGGGATTGATGTTTTCAACCTCTTCATTCAGCAGGCGGTCCAGTTCGTCTTCCTGGGCCAGTAATCCGTCAGAGGCTGTAAATGCAAGGATTGCAAATACGGCTATCCTGTTTAAGCAGTTGCTGATTGATACATTTAACCTCATCGGTACCATTTTTGTTCAGATATCATAAGCGCTTCCTGCACAGTGATACGTTTTCCGCTGTTGTATGCGGTGATAAAGGCATCCTTGACCGGAGTGGTATTCCAGATATGAACCCTGTAATCTCTCGCTTCCTTGTACATGGCAAAGGATCCGATGGAGTATTTCTGCCACCCGTCGTGGGCTTCCTGTCTGACCTCCTTTTCCAGGTTCATTTTCCGGAAATACCTTTCAATGTTAACTGGTTTATGACCGGCGGCAACCTGTATCCTGTAATATACACCTTGTTCCGGATTAAGCGATAATGAAGCATCGGATACGGTATTACCAACAGGCTGTTTGATTTCCTTAGGTTTTTCCTTGGTTTCTTTCTTCACCGGCTTTGATTCCGGCTTGGCAGGTTCCTCAACGGGCTTCTGCGCAACATCACGGGTTGGTTCCTTCACTGCCACAGGTACGATCACCGGGGCAGGTCCTGTTTGTGCACTGGCTACCAGATCCGCAACATTCTGATCATTCACGTCAGCCAAATTCTGATCGCTTTCCAGTATTCCCATGCTTACGGTCTTGTCATCAACCAGGTAGGAAAAAGCTCCATTGAGGGAGGGAGCAGGAAGTTTTGCCTGGTTTTTTGGAATCAGCCGGTATGAAACCACAAAATAGGGCTCCACGGGAAGGTTCATCCAGAGAAACTTGGCTTTCTGTTCCTTGAAGGTGAATATGGCGTCTTTGGTGTTCAGGGCAACTGCAGTATAGCCTTCGGGAACATTTTCCTCAATCTTGGCAAAATGACGTGTAGATTCCTTGCTGACCAAAACGTTCACCACGTAATCACCTTGTTCACCCGGATAGGGCTTCTGCCTTATGCAGGCAATATTCACTGCTTCTTCTGCAGCCGGTGCAGGATATGGCACGCTCATCTTCTCAAAATCATTGATATCAACGATCAATGAGGGATCAACAGTGGGTGAGGGAAGGATGGTAATGGCCACAGGATTTACATCAACCGACTTTCGCTCATTATCCTCGATATAGGAGAATTTTCCGTCGAGCATAAAGGTGCCCTTAAGCCGTTCATCGATCTTAACGCGGTAGGTGACCGTAATTTCATCGTCCTGTGGAGTGCGCAGCCAGATCAACCTGACTCTTTTGTCACTGAAAGTGAAATCAGCATTGGATGATGTACCCGAAATAGCAGTAAGTCCTGCCGGGATCGTCTGCTGAAAACGTGAGAACCCTTCAAGGTTCCCTTTGTTTAATGTTACCCTGACATTAAATTCTGAACCTGCCTGTACTTCCGAAGGAACGTCTAACTTTACTGATACATTGCCCGGGAATATCTGTAAAGCCAGAATTACCAGCAGATTCAGTAAAGTACTTACCAATTTAACCATTCATTCAGCTATTTAACAATACTAAAAATAAACAATCCAGTACATAATACCAACTAATTTATAAACACCTGTGTGAATACCCGAGCATGAAATATCGGGTTGCGGCCTTTCAATGATCAGAAATTGGGGCTCAGCAAATACTTGCTGTAGAAATCATTGATGTGCTTGACAGCTGCTTCGGCTGTATCCACTACAGTAAAGAGTTCCATATCGTCCGTGCTGATGTTTTTCTGTTCATCCAGCATAACCTCCTTTACCCATTTAACAAGGCCTTCCCAGTATTCAATCCCTACCAGGACAATCGGGAATCTACCGATCTTTTCGGTCTGGATCAGGGTGAGTGCCTCGAACAATTCATCGAAAGTTCCGAATCCTCCGGGAAGAACAATGAACCCCTGTGCGTATTTGATAAACATGGTCTTTCTGACAAAAAAATGATCAAAGGTGATCAGCTTGTCTGAGTCAATAAACAGGTTGGGTTCCTGCTCAAAGGGCAGATCAATGTTGATTCCCACCGACCTGCCTTTCCCTCTTTTGGCTCCCAGGTTCGCAGCTTCCATGATACCAGGTCCCCCGCCGGTAATCACACCATAACCATGCTGTGTAAGCTGATAGGCAATTTCTTCAGCAAGCTTGTAGAATTTTGTCCCGGGTTCAGTACGGGCCGATCCGAATATGGAAACACAGGGTCCGATCCTTGCCAGCTTTTCATATCCTTCTACAAACTCGGACATGATTTTAAAAATGTTCCAGCTGTCAGCCGATTGGATCTCCTGCCAGTCTTTCTTCTTAAAAGCATCAATTATCTTTTCCTCGCCGTGGGTCATATACATGAAATCATTGAAAATCTATACTCTATACGATAACTTATCGTGATAGTTTTACTGAAACACACAAAATTACGAATTTTAAGGATATTTTATTGCGGGCAGCTTTCCATATTGGCAAATTAGCCCATCGGCCCACCGGCCCATTGGCACATTTACCTCCTCATTTCCTCCTTGAGGTATTCCGCTGTGTAACTCTTTTTATTCCTGATGATCTCTTCCGGTGATCCCGTGCAGATGATCTCACCGCCCCTTGCTCCTCCTTCAGGTCCCATGTCGATAATATGGTCTGCGGTTTTGATCACGTCCAGGTTATGTTCGATCACGATTACCGTATTGCCCTTGTCGACAAGACGGTCCAGCACCTCGAGCAATACCCTGACGTCTTCGAAGTGCAGTCCTGTTGTGGGTTCATCAAGAATATAAATGGTCTTTCCCGTGTCTTTCTTGGAAAGTTCGGCAGCCAGTTTGACCCGTTGCGATTCTCCGCCCGACAGTGTGGTTGATGGCTGACCCAGTGTTATATAGCCCAGCCCCACCTGATCGATGGTAATCAGTTTATGCCGGATGGAAGGAATGCTGCTGAAGAATTCAACAGCCTGGCTGATGGTCATATCGAGCACATCGCTTATATTTTTACCCTTGTAACGGACCTCGAGTGTTTCCCGGTTATAACGCCGGCCGTTGCACTCGTTGCAGTGAACATAAACATCGGGAAGAAAATTCATCTCAATGGTCTGTAATCCTGCGCCCTGGCATGTTTCGCAGCGTCCGCCCTTCACATTGAATGAAAATCTTCCAGCCTTGTACCCCCGGATCTTGGACTCCCGGGTTTGTTCGAAAAGCTTCCGGATATCGGAAAAGACACCGGTATAGGTAGCAGGATTCGAACGTGGGGTGCGCCCCAGGGGAGACTGGTCGACTTCAATCACCTTGTCGATATGCTCAAGTCCGTCAATTTTTACATAGGGCAGGGGACGCATCGATGAACGATAAAAATGCCGGCTTAATACCGGGTACAGCGTATCATAGATCACAGAGGATTTACCGCTTCCGGAAACACCTGTGATACAGATGAATTTACCCAGCGGGAATTCAACATCCACTTTCTTCAGGTTATTGCCGGAAGCACCGTATAAAACAAGTTTCTTCCCACTGCCTTCACGGCGTTTCTGGGGCATTTCGATGGCCTTCTGGTTATTCAGGTACTGTGCTGTAAGCGAACTGCCCTTAAGAACCTCCTCCGGATGTCCGGTGGCGCATATCTCCCCGCCATGTCTGCCTGCATAGGGTCCAAGATCGACCAGGAAATCTGCATTCATGATCATCTGCCGGTCGTGTTCCACTACAATAACGGAATTGCCGGCGTCGCGAAGTTCCTTCAGCGATCCTATCAGCCGGTGATTGTCGCGCTGGTGCAATCCAATGCTGGGTTCATCGAGAATATACAATACATTGACCAGTTGCGAACCGATTTGTGTAGCCAGTCTGATCCGTTGGCTTTCACCACCCGAAAGGCTGCCGGCGCTTCGGTTGAGTGAGAGGTATTCGAGACCTACATCGAGCAGGAATCCGATCCGGCTTTTCAGCTCTTTGAGGATCTCCTGGGCAATGGTGAGTTGCCTGCCTGTCATGTGTTTGTCCACTCCCGACAACCATGTATAAAGTTCCGAGATATCCATGGCCGACAACTGAGCGATGTTCTTATCGTGGATGAGGAAGAAGAGGGATTCTTTCTTAAGCCGCGTACCCTGGCAATCAGGGCATATGATTTTCTGAATATACTGGTCGGCTGACGTTTCGTCTTCCTTTTGACCTGCGCTGCTGACATGGTTTGCCACATAATTGACAATGCCTTCGAAAGACAGGAAGTAATTGGTTGAAAACCCGAGCGGTGTATTTTCCAGTTTGAAGGTTTCCTCGGCCCCGTAAAGGATAACATTCAAGCCATCTTCCGGGATGTCCTTTATCGGAGTGTTCAGGTTGAATTTGTATTTGGTGGCAATGGCCTCAAGTTGCCAGAATATCAGTGCATTCCGGTACGGCCCCAGGGGCTGTATGCCGCCCTTTTTTATGCTGAGCTCCGGATTGGGTATGATCTTGCTGATATCTATCTCGTTAATGGTTCCGAGACCGCTGCAACGTGTACAGGCTCCCTGTGGGGAGTTGAACGAAAAGGTGTGCGGTGCAGGCTCGTTGTACGATATTCCGGTGGTAGGGCACATCAGTTGCCTGCTGTAATACCGCGGGACCTTTTTTTCATGATCCAGCACCATGATAATGCCTTTGCCGTGCTGCATGGCAAGTGCAACGGAGGTTTTCAGGCGGTTCCTGTCATCGGCTGTAACCTGCATTTTATCAATGACAATTTCAATGAAATGGGCCTTGTACCTGTCTACCTTCATGCCATGCCTTACTTCCATCAGTTCGCCGTCTACACGGGCATTCAGAAAACCTTTTCGCCTGATCTGCTCAAAAGCTTCCTTGTAATGTCCCTTGCGGCCTTTGATGATTGGGGCCAGGATATGGATCTTCTGGTTTTCATACTTCTCGATGATCAGGTTGATGATCTGTTCATCCGTGTATTTTACCATCAGTTCGCCGGTATTGTATGAATAAGCAACACCGGCACGGGCATAAAGCAGCCTCAGAAAATCATAGATTTCTGTAATGGTACCGACTGTTGACCTGGGATTCTTACTGGTAGTCTTTTGTTCAATGGCAATTACGGGGCTCAGCCCGGTGATCTTATCTACCTCCGGGCGCTCCATGTTGCCCAGAAACTGGCGGGCATAGGCCGAAAGTGTTTCCATGTACCTTCGCTGTCCCTCGGCATAAATCGTGTCAAACGCCAGGGATGACTTGCCGCTTCCGCTCAGTCCGGTTATCACCGTAAGCTGGTTGCGGGGAATGGAAACATCGATGTTTTTCAGGTTGTGCACCCTCGCACCGAACACATTGACTTCCCCTGTTTCGAGGGCCTTAGTGGCTGATTTATCTGTCAATTTCTTGTTCCGGTCGGTTGAAGGTTTCTACTTGGTAATTATTGTACCACCCGCTCGCCTGAATCAGGGATCATGATGTGATAAACCTTGTCAGGCTGATCAGGCAGGTAGTTTTGCCGCAGCCATGGATTGAACTGCTTAATGATCTTGTAATTCGTTGAATGCTGAAGGGCGAATTCTGCAATATTCGGAATGCCTTCGTCAACCTCTACTTCGTGCGTGGGGATCAAAGGATAATACTCGTTGTCCTCGAGGTGAAAACCATAGGAAGAAGGATCCTCGGTGATCAGTTTATGGGCCATCAGCCTGAATACATACCTGGCAGTCTCATCATTCAAAAGCAGGTCGTAATAGTTGGCTGTCTTCTGTTTGGTGATTTGGTTTTCAAGTCCTTTCCGGCCAGCATTATAAGTGGCAGCTGCCATGGTCCAGTTCCCAAATATCCTGTACGATTCAAGCAGATACTGGCAGGCAGCTTCTGTTGATTTTTCCAGATCATACCGCTCGTCAACATCTTCATTGACCTCCAGACCATATTCTTTGGCAGTGCTTTCGAGCAATTGCCAGACCCCTACGGCTTTGGCCGGAGAAACAACATTCTCGAGGCCACTTTCGGCCATAGCCAGGTACTTGAAATCATCGGGCACCCCATATCTTTTCAGAATGGGCTCGATGGTGGCGAAGTATCGCTTCGATTTTTTTAAAAGCATGATGGTACGTGAATGCCAGTAACCATTCACCAGCATTTCTTTATCAAGACTTTCCCGGGTATCAAAATTGTTCAACGGAACAGGTTCACCGGCAAATTCAAGCTGTTCAGGCAGACTGAACGACTCGTTGAGCGACGGCACACGTTCCGGTATTGCAGGATTACCTGAATTGTCCGTAAAACTTTGTGCTGAAAATAAGATCCCAACCACAAACACAGCGCCTGAAAAGTAAAAAACAGGGCGCATCCACGATGAAAACCGTCCTTTTAGCATAGCTCTTTCCGTAAATTGTTTCTTATGCACTTTTGTACGGAATTTTGCAAAGTTAGTTAAAAGGAATTTCAGAATTTTAATTGTTAATGTTAAATTTCGCAACATTACTGATCCGGATCCTATGCGTAGAAAAGACAAAGAAATTTCTGACAGGGATATCATTGAGCATATCCTTTTAAAATCTGAGATATGCCGTATAGCATTGGCAGATGATGATGCTCCTTATATCGTTCCTTTAAATTACGGGTATGCAGGTGATTCACTGTATTTTCATTCCGCTCCGGCGGGCCGCAAAATGCAACTGATCCGAAAGAACAACCGGGTCTGTTTTGAAATTGAATACCTGCACGAGATTGTGAAACATGACGTGCACCAGGATATGGCGTGCAACTGGACTACCCGCTATCGTTCGGTAATAGGTTACGGTAGAATTGAAGTTATAACTGATCCTGAACAGAAGAAAAAGGGCCTGGATATCCTCATGGCGCACAATGGGAAATCAACCGGTACGGGCTACCATCAGGGAAATGTTGACAGCATGGTGGTCCTGAAGTTAAAAATTGAGGAGATCACAGGTAAACAATCGGGGGACTGGGAATAATGTGCCACAGTGCACCCCTGCCAGTCACCAGTCACTAAAAAGTATAGCTAACCCCGGCAAAAAAGCCGAATGAATAGGGGTGGATATCAATGAATTCTGATTTATAGATGGGATTAAGGTAATACCTGAACCTGGGTTCAAGGCTTACGGCAAAACCGTCTTTTATCGGGTATACAAATCCCAAACCAACAGAGCCCTGGTAGTTGACCTCGCTGATGTCATCTGTTTTCCCAAATTTGCTTTTCTGTCCGTCCTCCTCCAGCTTAACCACATTACCAACGAGAAAGTTGGTTACAAGGCCGCCGGAAAGACAGAAATCAAATTTGCGGTCAATGATTTTATACCTGACAGTCAGGGGTAATTCGAGGTAATCGAAATACTGCAATGCAGTAAGGCCGGTTTCCCCCGAAGAGGACAGATCCATGTAATTCTGATTATCCATGCCCGCAAATTGGTCTTTACTACCGGAACTCTCGATGGTGTTGGAAATGACACGGTCATATCCGGTCTGTTCGGGCCGGTCGGAGTAAATAATGCCTGTTGAATTTGAGATATTCAGCGCGCCGTAGTTGTTTTTATCGGTTGACGCATATTCTGTATTGTAGGCATTGATGGTTTCAATACCGGTTTTTTCCTGACCGTATCTTGAAAAATATAATCCTGACTGAACCGACAACCGCTTTCCCGCGTTAAAAGCAATACTTATGCCTCCTGCATAAGCAAGCATGCCGTTCTCGTATTCATTCAGTGCGTCAACCTTATCCTGTCCGAGATTATCCGAAGCGAGGGTGCGGTAGGAATATAAGGGTGCAATTTCACTGCCCAGCACCCAGTGATCAGGATCTGAATCATTTGTTACGGCAGGTGTTTCAGTATCCTGTAAAAGCAAAGCAAGGGCTTCTTCAGAGGTTAGTGCAGGAACAGCTGCAGGAACCCTGTAGTGCAGGTCAGCAGGCACATCAACAGGTACCAGTTCAGGGTTTGAGGACCTGCTGATCTCAACCAGGGCTTCTTGAGACTCAGTCATGACTTCTCTGGTTACAACAGGATCCCCGGCAGTTCTGTGAATTGTCACGGCATTATTTGTTCTGCCGGAATTCTGAACGTCCGCTCCTATAACATCAGCTTTGGCTAAAGGAGCCTTATGCGGAACAATGTCCTTTTCAATTCTGGTAGTCTGGCGTTCGGAGAGAACTGGCTGTTCAGCCTTTTTTCCTGTGCGGCTGATGAAGTAATAACCTATTCCTAGTGACAAAATCAGCGTCATTCCGGCAGCTATGCGCAACAGGAATACGACCATACCTTTCTTACGGCTATGGCCCAGCTTGGAAGCAATGCCATTCCACACAGCGTCCTGAGGCTTGTGTTCAAACTGCTCAAAGCGGATTCTAAAATAGCGGTCGATTTTATCAGTGTTATGTTTCATATCTCAGGATGTTCGAACCGATTTAAAATAATACTTGCTCACCTTTTCCTGTAAAATTGTCCTGGCCCTTGACAGGTTTGATTTTGATGTTCCTTCCGTTATCTGCAGCATTTCACTGATCTCCTTGTGCGAATACCCCTCCAGTGCATACAGGTTAAATACCACCCGGTACCGGGGTGACAGATCCTGGATGATTTTCACCAGTTCATTCATATCAATATTGGCCACAATATCATCTTCCTGTTCATATTCAATTTCCGGCATGTTTTCATGGATAGGAACCTGCCGGTAATGCAACCTGTACTTTTCAAGGGCTGTATTTACGATGATCCTTCGTAACCAGCCTTCGAAGGCGCCCTTGAAACCAAATTGATGAATCTTCTCGAATACCTTCAGAAATCCTTCCTGAAGTATGTCCTGCGCGTCATCATGATTGCCGGCATAGCGCAGGCAAATTCCAAACATTTTCGACTTGAACATATCGTACAATTCGCGCTGAGCCTCGGGTTTATTCTCCTGGCAAGCGCGCACCAGCTTATTTAGATGGTCAACCAAATACACTTTATTAGCGACTCAAAAGTAAGGTTTTCCTGTTGATTTTCCCTGTTTAGAGACGCTGACTGTTAGATGATAATATGGACAAAAGGGTTGCGTACCTGTCTTTTTTTTCCGAACTTTATTCCCTGCAATTTAATGACTTCATCATGAGATCCGTTCTGCTGATATTTGCTGCCCTTATAATTGTCTGTTCCTGCCAGTCAGGGAATAAGATCAAAACAAAGTCTGCTGAGGAGGGTGCCCGGTCCCCCCGGGAGATCATCCTGACTGACAATGACTTTGGGATATCCCTGTTTCAGGAAATTGCGGCATCGCAGCAAGATGTCAATGTCTTTATTTCACCGGCCAGTATTTCGATCGCACTGGCAATGACTTACAATGGTGCAGGCGGAGCTACAAAGGCTGCCATGGAAAACACATTGATGAAGAGCGGTTTCACACCCGACGATATAAACCGGCATTACAGGAATGTTATCGATACCCTGATGCATGCTGACCCGAAAGTGCAGATGGAAATCGCTAATGCCATATGGTACCGGAATGATTTCAAGGTTCTGGCAGAATTTGTGGCTGTAAATCATTCGTATTACCGGGCACAGGTAAATGCAGCCGATTTCGGTGATCCGGCTACCGGGAAGAAAATGAATGACTGGGTAAAGGAGAACACCCACGGCAAAATTGCCGAAATTGTTGACCAGATTACCCGGGATGCCGTCATGTACCTGATCAACGCAGTCTACTTCAAAGGTGTTTGGCAGGAGGAATTTGACGCGAAACGAACACAGAACCTTGAATTTACTACCGGCAGGGGAGCGCAACTCACAGTTCCCATGATGCAAAAGCGGGATTCTTTCAGGTACATGCACCATTACCAGCTTGCCGGTATTGAACTGCCTTACGGAGCAGGTAATTTCAGCATGATAGTTCTTTTGCCTGACCATGGTTTAAGCCTGAAGCAGGCGATTGATTCACTGACATCGGAGCGGCTGGACAGTATCCTGCATAAAATGGACAGGAAGGAAGTCATTCTCGCTTTGCCAAGGTTCAGGTTTGAGTATACCAGATCACTTAACGACGACCTGTTAAAAATGGGGATGGGCATTGCCTTTTCTGAAGAGGCCGATTTCTCGGGAATCAATAAAACCGGCGGGATCATGATCTCAGAGGTTCTGCACAAGACATTTGTGGAAGTCAATGAAGAAGGGACCGAAGCAGCTGCCGTAACGGCCGTGAAAATAGTGAAAAGTTCTTTCCGCGAAGACCAGCAGCCGGTATATTTTACCGCTGATCATCCTTTCATTTTTATTATCTGTGAAAAGAACACAGGTTCTGTTGTATTTATAGGTTGTCTGAATAACCCGGCATAGGTTGGCAGGTAGTACCTTCCCTGTCAGGGCTGATCAACAGGGTGTTCATAAACGGACAATTCCTGTATCATAATTGTACATATTTCTACGCAAGCGTTTCGCACTTTTCGGGTTGTTAAAGTTGTTAACAGCATAATAATCTGAGCTATGTGCAAAATGGTATAATATTTGAAATTAATTTCGAAATCCTTTAACCTTTTACTCATGATAACACTCAAGAGCCTGCACAAATCATATGTTACCGGAAACAATTCCTTGCATGTATTAAAAGGTATCAGCCTGGAGATTGAGAAAGGAGAAATGGTATCTGTTATGGGGGCCTCGGGATCAGGTAAATCAACCTTGCTGAATGTACTTGGCATATTGGATAATTATGATTCGGGCGAATATTACCTGAACGGGATGCTTATCCGGGATATTAATGAGACGAAGGCCGCGCAGCTGCGAAACCGCACAATCGGTTTTGTATTTCAGAGTTTCAACCTCATTTCTTTTAAGAATGCGCTCGAGAATGTCGCGTTGCCGCTGTATTACCAGGGTGTTCCACGCAGAAAACGGAACCAGATTGCCATGGAGTATCTTGACAGGGTGGGGTTAAAGGATTGGTGGACACATCTTCCGAGCGAGCTTTCAGGAGGACAGAAGCAACGCATTGCCATTGCCAGGTCACTGATCGGCAAACCCAAAGTAATACTGGCTGATGAGCCTACAGGTGCACTGGATTCGGTTACTTCAATGGAGGTGATGGATCTTTTGCAGGAAATCAATGATACAGGCATCACCATCATTATTGTTACACATGAGCATGATATTGCCATGCGAACCCAGCGGTCGATCAAACTGAAGGATGGTGTGATCGAGACCATTCTCTACCACAAATCCACTTACAAAGCCGTTTCATCCTTTTAATCGCGGAAACTATGTTCGATTTAGACAAATGGCAGGAAATATTCAGTACGATCAACAAGAACCGTATGCGCACTTTTCTGACAGGTTTCAGTGTGGCATGGGGAATCTTTATGCTGATCATACTGCTTGGTTCCGGTAAAGGACTGCAGAATGGAATCGATGCGCAATTCAGGCAGGATGCCGTGAACATGATTCAATTCGGGTCAGGTACGACAAGCAAGACTTACAAAGGGCTTCAGGCTGGAAGGGAGATCAGGTTCACCAATGAGGATTATGAATTTCTGAGGAAATCCATTGACGGCCTTGATAAAGTATCCTCCAGGTATTTCATGTGGCAGAACCGGGTGATCTCTTATAAATCGGAATACGGTGTTTTTGACCTGATATCTGCACATCCCGACTATATTGATATTGAAAACGCAACACTGACAGAGGGACGTTTTCTGAACCAGATTGACATCCAGAAGCGAAGGAAGGTTGTGGCTATCGGTGAGCCTGTGCGAAAGGCCCTTTTTAAGAACGGAAAAAGCCCTATCGGCGAATACATCAAATTAAACAACATACCTTTTCAGGTGGTGGGCGTTTTTACCGATAAAAATGAGCGGGACGCCACGCGAGTTTATCTTCCCATATCCACCGCACAGATGATTTCGGGAGGCGCCGACAGGGTGCATAGCTTTGCGGTTACCAGTAACCTGAGTGCCGCAGAAAGCGAAGTACTCGAGAAAAATATCCGGACCAAATTTGCCGAAAGACACCGTTTTGACAAGGATGATCAGAATGCCATGTGGATGTGGAACACCCTTAAAGAATACAAGAAGTTCAGCAACCTTTTTCTGGGTATACAGATCTTTGTGTCCATCATCGGGGCTTTTACCATCATTGCCGGAATTGTTGGCGTAAGCAACATCATGATCATTGTGGTGAATGAACGGACCAAGGAGATTGGCATCCGCAAGGCCATAGGAGCGACACCTCTTTCAGTGGTTAGCATGATTCTTTTCGAAGCGGTATTAATTACGGGACTGGCAGGTTATATCGGACTTGTTTTGGGTGTCGGGGTGTTAAGCCTGGTTTCATCCATTCTGCCGCAAAATGATTTCTTTCAGAATCCGCAGGTGGATTTTACGATTGCCCTGGTATCAACTCTAGTGCTGATACTCGCAGGTACGCTTGCCGGACTGATGCCGGCCCTCAGGGCTTCCAGGATCAGACCGGTTGTTGCATTAAGAGACGAATAACAGACCAATATTATGTTTGACAGGGACAGATGGCAGGAAATTTACAGTACGCTCAGAAGTAACAAGCTGCGTACATTCATGACCGCATTCGGCGTATTCTGGGGTATTTTTATGCTCATCATCATGATGGGATCGGGTAAAGGGCTCGAAAACTCCGTATTTGACGGGTTCCAGGATTTTGCCACCAACAGTGCCTTCATCTGGACCAGGCAGACAACCATGCCCTATAAGGGATTACCCCGCGGGCGTTTCTGGATGTTCAACAACGAAGACATGAAAGCACTTCGGCAGAATATCCCGGAGATCGATTTGCTGGCACCCCGGCTTCAGCCCTG
>DIAS01000045.1:8982-17587 GCA_002415855.1 Bacteroidales bacterium UBA5072 | reverse complement strand
ATAATACATGGGGCACCTCTTGAAATACGATTTTCACCTCCATCCCATGAACGCACAAATACTTCAAGATTGGCTTCCTGATACAAGGCTGGATTTTTTTCCTTAACGGCTTTCATCCAGTCAATCGTCATTTTTGCCATTTGATGAGCTTTTGCAGGGTCGTTGATTACAATCCACTTAATAACCTGGCGGTTTGCCCCGTTTGGTGCAAAGCGGGCTATGTCGAGCAGTTGTTCAATCTTTTCCTTTTCGATGGGTCTTTTGATAAACGTGCGGACAGAACGCCTAGAAGTAAGATACTGTTTCACTTTATCCCATTGTGGAACTAAATGAATATCGATGGGTACACAATCTTCGGGGTTCATCGCACGCTGGTGCATAGCCCCCGTTGGACAAATGGCCACGCAATGGCCGCAGTCAATACACAAATCCCATGCGTTTTCGATGGGCACAGGAAAATCCTTTTTGGTAATTAAGCCGCCTGGACAGGCTCTGATGCAACTGCCACAATTGATGCATAAATTTTCATCAACTTTGACGATTGTTTCTAATTTGTATGTATTGTCCATATTTTCAAAAATTTGATATTAAAAAAAGGACAACAAATCTGGTTTTTACCGATTGCCGTCCTTTTTGTTTTGGCTTGTTCAGCTACATTTCAGTATATTCTGTGTTTTCTTTCAATTATCCGATCCGGCCACTGGAAGCCAATGGATCAGCTGCATTAGGAAGTTTATCAGTAGTCCGCTTTTTCCATTCCAATTCAAGTAATTCTCTGGCAGCTTGTTCAAGGAATTCAGGGCGAGCCCATTTATGCACATCAAAGTCGTTTTTAATGTAACCATGGCTCAACATGAAATCTTTACCAATTTCAACCGAAACAAGGTTCTGGAGGGACAAATTGGGTACCATGTCAACATGCTGTATACCCCTATAAGTATGTTCCACATCAAGGTAAAAGGTTTGTTTGTCGAGAATGGCAGCTGCAGCATGTTTGTGTTCATTAGCCCAGCGTCCTACTTTAATCATGCCTTTCAAAAATGTTACCGCTAATTCAGGATGTTTTTCTGCCATCTCAACAGTGCAGGTAATTGCTGCCGGAATGTTAGCAACCTGTAAAGTCCAGTCTGGATATCTGGAAAGGTCTTCGATGGCTTTGAATTTACCGGTTGCTTCAGAGAGTTGCTGCAAGGGTTTGCTTTGCATATACATAGCATCGATTACCCCTTTTTCAAGAGCTGTTTCAAGCGGACGGAAAGCCAAATCGTGTTTATGGTCGCGACGTAGCCATAATTCAGATGGATTCTCCATCTCCGGACCCATCATCTCAGGATTATCATACCAATCATCCGGGTAAGGGAATTCCACAATCTGAACATCTGCGCGGGTCATGCCATTCACGCGTAACATCAGCTCAATGCCTTGTTCTTCCTGGATGCCCCACCAGTCGGTTTTAATTTTGTTCTGGCTGCGTGAAAGTCCAATTTTCTTACCCTTGAGTTCTTTCATGGTGTAAATATCATCACGAGAACGTACCATCATTACACCACCTTCACGCTCCACATGCGTTACACCAAGGAGTACTGTTCTGCGAATATCGGCTTGCACATGAATAGGAGGAAATAACCCACCAAAGCGGATGATGTTATCCATGTTATGAATATAGTGAGGATACCAGTCGTTTTCTTTGCGGGCACGGAGATAAAGGTATTGAATACCAATCTTTTTGTACTCTTCCTTGGTCCAGCCAAGTTCCTGGTCCACATTGCTGGCTGATACCAGCGGGCAATTGGTGTAATACACCTCTTTCCAGTTCAGGGGTACAGTTTTGAGCTTGCCTTGTTTTTTAGCATTGGCAATGATCTCATCCATGTTTGGTGCCGTTCTTTTTGCTTCATTAGCCATAATCTTGCAATTTTATAATGTATAATAAATCGATAGTTTCGTGGTTAATACTCCTGAAAGGATCAAAATTCTGAAAGAATAAAGTTAGGTCTAAGAAGAAGAGTAGACAATACTCGATAATGAGTATTTTTACATATTTGAGATCGCATCTCAATAAGGGGTATAACAGTGCAATTACAGGTGAACTAATGGCAGGACTATTTTATTTGTTTAGGAAGGTTGGCCCATGAAATCCATGAATGAAGACTACAGCCTGTTTTTCAGGTTTATAGAAGCTTATACACCCTCCGGTTTTCAGGGAATAGACCTGAATGATCCGCTGATTTTAGAGCTCGAGGAGATGATGGAGGATCATGATCAGTTTTTCTATATCGCCGACATAATTCAGATGAGGGTCCTTTTTACAAGCAGGCGAAGTAAAGCGATGATCGGCATAGCGCCGGAGGATGTCACCCCTTATCATTTCATGGAAGCAGCACATAATGATGATATCCAGAGACTTAATCTTGGCAGGTCAAAAATCATTAAGATGGCTCAGGACCTATTTATTGCCAAGAAGGGATATGGCCTACTGGCAACTAACTATAAGTTCAGAAATCCTTCAGGAGGATATTCAGATATTCTTGTTCAGGCATACATTTATTATACTTCAATTCCATACAGCACAGTATTCTTCCTTAAGGTCCATACCCGTATCGATTGGCATAAAAAAATAAAACACGGATACCATTACTCCATAGGAACGGATCTTTCCTGTTTCAGGTTTCCGGATGATGATATGCTGATGATAGGTAATGTATTTTCAGACAGAGAATTTGAGATATTGAAGCTTATTGAATCAGGATTGAGCACCGAGGAGATAGGAAATAAGTTGTTTATCAGTCCTCATACAGTCAATACGCACAGGAGGAACATCCTGGAGAAGTCAGGCAAGGAATCGGTTGCTGAGCTGATTTATGAGCTCATGGAACGGGGAGTGCTATAAACAGGTCGCCCCGATGAGGCCGTTATAACTGCATCGTTGCCTGCTGTTTTTAGCTGCTTAGCGGCGCCCAGATTTTAGGTGCACACTGGTTGCAGTCTAATAACCCTCAAAAACTCCCAACCCAAACAAGGCAAAATCGTACTTGACGGGATCCTCTTTATCCAGTATTCGTAAAGTATAGTCTAACTCCGACACTGCTTTGGCATCATTCTGTTGCCGATTAAGCAAACCAAGTTTGCGTGCAATCTTCCCTGAATGAACATCAAGTGGACATGAAAGGATGGAAGGTGATATTTTTCTCCAGATACCAAAATCTACCCCGGCATTATCCTGACGGATCATCCATCTCAGATACATATTGATTCTTTTTGCAGCAGAATCTTTCATGGGATCAGGTAAATGTTTTCGGGATCTTGCCAGATGTGGAACAGAGAAAAATTCTTTCTTTAATTCATGAATTGCAGGCTGTAGAGATTCCTTTGTTTTAAATGCCATAAAAATGCCTTCCAGTCCATTTTTATCCTTATACAAATGTTTCAAACCAGCGATGAATGTCAACAGATCGTCTGAATTAAATGTGCGATGCACAAATCCATCAAGTTTGTTAAGATGGTGTTCCTTATGGTTGAGAATGAAGTCATAAGGCGAATCTCCCATGTACGCCATCATTCGTTTTGCATTTTTTACAATAGACGTACGATTACCCCATGAAATAGTAGCTGATAGAAATCCCGATATTTCAATATCTTCTTTTTTGCCATAAGCATGTGGTATCTGAATGGGGTCGAGTTCAATAAAATCCGGATTGTTATATTGAGCAACCTTTTCATCAAGAATTTCATGAAGTTTTTTCAAGTCTGATGTCATATACATAACTTTAAACGGCAAATTTATCAAAAATGTACCGAATCACACCCCGACGGGGTGGGGGTACCCCGTCGGGGTGTAATCATCAGCCTATGTCAAATACCTATTTCGCTTTTAAGCAATTTACCATCTTTCACGACAAATGTGCGATGAAAGTAGGTACTGATGGAGTGCTGCTGGGGGCCTGGGCAAACGTTACCAACGCGAACAGGATACTCGATATTGGTACCGGGACCGGGCTCATTGCCATCATGCTGGCACAACGCTCGGAAGCCATCATTGATGCGGTTGAAATTGATGAACAGGCCTGCATCCAGGCAAGGGCAAATGTTGCAGCCTGTCCCTGGTACCAAAGGATTACCATCCATCACGATGCTTTTCAGCATTTTGCAGGTATCACGCAGGTCCGGTATGATCTTATCATCTCAAATCCCCCTTACTTCAGAAACTCTCTTAAGCCACCGGCAAAATCCCGCTCGCTGGCCAGACATGATGACAATCTTGGAATTGAGAGCCTTTTTCTCCATGTTTCGGCAATATTGGCTCCGGATGGCATGCTTGCGCTGATATTTCCTGCAGGTGTATTAAATCAGGTGGCAGATACAGCCGGTTTCCACGGTTTTTTCCTGTCAAAGCTTTTACGAGTAAGACCAGCAACAGACAGGGAATATACACGCTGCCTTGTTGTTTTTAACAGGACCAGGGATGGTGTTGCTGACAGCGGGGAACTTTCCATCAGGGATATGGACAATGGTTTTACGAAAGAATACAAGCAGCTGACGAAAGATTATTACCTCAATTTCTGAAGCTGTAGTGCCATGGCTATACAGTTCAATCCAGCCATCAGCATTTAAATCAGGAGGATCATTGCAGTAAATTTCATTGCTTAATAAAACAGATCCTGGCAGGAAAGGCTGCAATCATTTTTTGACCAGCAATTTCCTTAATGGTATCAGCGCTACCACCCAGGCCAGCTGAGAAACAATGAAGAAGATGTTCATCTGTCCGGGAAAGAATAAAGCAGTAATGGTCACCCCCAGTCCGATGTTATTGGCCCCTGAGCTGATGGAGAATGTCTTGCGAACCCCGGCAGAGACAGACGGCAACAGGTAATAGCCTGCCAGGTAAAGAATACCATAAAGTGCCAGGGCCTCTGCCGCATATATGCCAACCAGGACAGGATTTTCCAGAATGGTCTGTTTGTTTCGCGCAGTGACCACGACAAATATTGTACACAGTCCGATCAGCGTGAATAAGGCATTATAACGTCCTGTGATGTTTTTCACCATGGATATCTTCCGCAAAGGAAGGTGAACCATGAAAGGAATGATGATGGTGTAAACAAGCGTCATCAGCATCTTCCCCGCGGGGACATGGATGGATGAGCCCAGAAGCCATCGCATGATGAAAGGAATGGTCAGAACGGCAAGAAAACTACTGTATACCAATATTTTAAGTGATAATTCCGGTCTTCCGCCGAAGATTGCCGTGAAGGACGGTGATGAAACGGCGGCAGGCAGGAGGAAGGACAGCAGCAATACAGTTGCATAAAACCCGCTGATATACCTGAACAGAAAATAAACGGCAACGGGAATGGCAAGATAACGGAAGAACCAGAACCGGATTGAAATCTGAAAATCGGAAAAGAGTGATTCTACAGAAAAGTTGATCTGAAAAAAAGAGCAAAAGATAATGAAAGCCAGGGACAGCATTACGATAAGGGAAGTGGCCTCACCGGCCGAGGGGACTATCATGCCTGTCAGGCAGGAGAGGAGAAGAAGAACGCCAAAATAGCGGTTAATAATGCTCATTTACAGTTCTGTTGAATAAGTGCCGGTCTTTTCATGTTGAACACTTTGGATTCATCTTATTCCGGGTTTTAAAGTTAATATCTTCTGAAATACCAAAAACGATCCGGGTTAAATTAGCCGGGTTTCTTACGACAAGGTTCAGCCTGTCACCAAGTCCATGTATTTCAAGTAAGCGAATTATTTTGTACTATTGCATTTTCTTTACCAGATGTAATCGGAGTAATTATCATTCACTAATAACTACATAATGAAATTCAGGATTTTCAGCTTGCTGCTTATTGCAACGGTATTGTCGGGATGCGGACCAACACAAAAGGTCATCGGTTTCTGGTCAGATCCGGAAGCAGCCTCCATGGGGCCTTATTCAAAGATTTTTGTTATCATCCTTTTACCGAACCGGGAAAACAACTTTTTTATTGAATCGGAAATGGGATCTGCCTTGGTTTCAAGAGGATACAAAGTAGTTTTGAGCAATGATGTATTTCCGCCCAATATGGAGCTCTCTGAAAAATTCACCAGGGAACAGTTGGCAGCAGCTATCAAGGAAACCGGTTGTGATGCAGTGTTAACGCTGGCCCTGCTCGATTCCAAAACCGTTGAATCCTATCATCCCGGAACTGCTTATTACCCGATGAATTACGGTTACTATGGGAACTATTACGGCTATTACAACTACTATCAACCGGTTGTATACTCCCCGGGGTATTATTCGGTTGACAAAACCTTTTACCTGGAAACAAATGCATATGATCTTGCCTCCGATAAACTGGTATGGTCACTTCAGTCCGAGTCGAAAAATCCCACCGATCTGGAAGCCACGTTTCAGGAATATTCCGCGATGGTGATCAAGCATCTTGAAGGCAAGGGACTGGCCAAGAAGTGAGTAGCTTACTTAGCCGGCTATGGTTTAAGCACTAACTAAAAACAGATAAATCATGGTTTATCAGAATGTTTTGGTCTTTGCTGCGTTCATACTCATTTACAGTTTGCTTGCGAAACGAATAGAGAGAACTATCATCAGCGGACCTTTTCTAACGATTATTGTTGGTTTGGTGACTGGACCACTTGTGCTAAATCTGGTCAATTTAAAGGTTGGAATTGAAGGTTACAGAATAATAGCTGAGCTGGCACTGGCACTGGTGTTGTTTTCGGATGCCGCAAATACGGATATAAGGGCGCTGATAAAAAATGTCTCTATTCCTGTCCGGTTGCTGATGATAGGGCTTCCGTTGACCATACTTTTTGGTGTGCTGGCAGGGTTTGCATTATTCAAAGGATTTTCATGGATTGAATTGGGAATTCTGGCCACTTTGCTTGCACCCACTGATGCGGCACTTGGGAAAGCAGTTGTTACCAACCAAACAGTACCAGCCAGAATCCGGGAATCGTTAAATGTGGAAAGCGGATTGAACGACGGCATCTGTGTTCCTGTCTTGTTCTTCTTGATCGAGCTATTTTCTGCACGTACAGGAGAAGGTCTCAAGTTTCCTACCGGTTTGATCCTTTTTGTTGAGGAGATCGGTATCGGTCTTGCGGTGGGACTTGCAGGCACATTTATTGTTGACAGACTGGTGCAATATTCTGAGAACCATGCAGGGATAGCCAAGTCCTGGAAAACGGTTGTGGTCATTGCACTTGCCTTCACTTGTTTTACAGCAGCGCAGCTTGCTGGCGGAAGCGGGTTTATAGCCTGTTTCTCCGGGGGACTGTTGTATAGCGCGATAAACCGAAAGTACAAACATGATCTTTTAGAGGAAGCGGAGGGTGCAGGGGATACATTAAGCATGCTCACCTGGATTATTTTTGGCTCGGTTGTGGTGGCAAGCAATCTCCATCATTTTACCTGGGAGGTCATTGTATATGCTTTACTGAGTCTGACGCTCATCCGGATGATCCCTGTTATTCTGTCACTGATCAATTCCGGATTCTCCTGGAAAGAAAAACTGTTTGTCAGCTGGTTTGGACCTCGCGGATTGGCAAGCATCGTCTTTGCCATTATTATTTTTGATGTCGGGTTGCCTCATAAGGAAACGATCATCCTCACGGCAGTTTGCACAATACTGCTCAGCATCATATTGCATGGATTTACGGCCAACCCGTTTATCAAAATACTAAATAAGAACGTGACACCCGCAACTTCAAAGTGATATATATTTTCCACGGGCAGGACCTCTTCCGGATATTTTTCAGCCGCAGCGGTCGCACGCTCGTACACATTTTCCTTCAGGCGTAGTTATATTAACAAGTTTACCAACACCCGGAACGGGGGTCGTCTCAAAATGTACAGCAGGACCAATTTTCTTCATTATTTCAGCATGAGACTTTTTGTTCATGATTAACAATTTGAATTATTCTTAGATCCCGGAAGATTTTGATCTCATTCTCTGAAATGCTTAAACAATGTTAAAAACTTCAAAAAAATGAATTTGATTCAAACAATGCAGGAAGTGACGTGTTAACACCTTAATTAATGAATAGAAATTCCAGGCTCAAGATACAATGGTCAATCTTAAATTAAAATAAATGAAAAAGTTAATGTTTCCTGCCCTGGCGATAACCATTATTGCCTTATCTGCCTTCACATTTTACCAGTCTCTTGATTGGAAAATCAGTGAAAATTATTCTGTGAAATTCGATGGTGGAGACCCTGCCGGAGAGTTCAGGGGTCTCAAAGGGACGATTAAATTTGATCCAAACAACCTGGCTGCATCAAAATTTGAC
Organism: Bacteroidales bacterium UBA5072; assembly: GCA_002415855.1. GTDB lineage: Bacteria > Bacteroidota > Bacteroidia > Bacteroidales > UBA10428 > UBA5072. The sequence goes on along the minus strand of DIAS01000045.1, from coordinate 9,298 downwards.
TGTACTGTTGATGTTGAGTCTATTAATACCGGCAATGGCATGAAGAATACGCATGCCAAAAGCGATAAATGGCTCGATGCAGCCAAATATCCCGTTATACGCTTTACGTCTAAATCAATTGCTAAAACAGCAAATGGTTTTGAGGCTTTGGGAACTCTTGATTTTCACGGAGTACAGAAAGAAATTACCTTACCGTTTACCTTTGTGGACAATGTTTTTGCAGGAGGGTTTGAGGTTAACCGGTTGGATTATAATGTCAATAAAGAAGAACCGGATCATGGAGCTTCTGTTCTTAAAGTCACGCTTAACGTGCCGG
>DIAS01000045.1:6286-8643 GCA_002415855.1 Bacteroidales bacterium UBA5072 | reverse complement strand
GGCAGCTCTTGCAGCCATTATTTTTAGCAGGATCCACTTTTTTGCTACTGAAGCAGATTTTTCGGGGATCATTAACCCGGGGACCATGGTCAGTCTGAATTTGATGGTCTGTTTACTATTCAGTATTGCTTATTACTTCTTTACCAAAATCACCAAGAATAAACGGGTTATTTTGTTCCATCTTCTGATTTCCATGCTTTCATTTGCAGCCATAATCATTCCTATATCAATCTCCCTCCCTTTATCCGTTGAGAGTCCTGAACTTTTCCCCGGACTTGCCGTTCCGATTGTTTTCTTTCCTGCTTTGGCATGGTATACCTTCAAGCCACTCTTCACGCTTGAATAATAACGGTGAACGCAACATAATCTTTACCCATTAATAAATGCTTTCCATGAAAACATAACAGGTTACATTGGCTTTTTCAACTGATTACCTGAATGAAACCGTTTTCCCGCTTCCGGCAGATTCTCTGGCTGCATCCAGGATCCTGACTACCCTTAAATTATTTTCGGGCGAATAAAGGTCATAATCTGTCATGATGATTTTACCACGGATAACGCCTGCAAAATAGGTGAACGGGTTTTCAAATACCGCAACGTCATTCGATGTCACCTGTCTGCTTTGTTCTTTACCGGTTTCCCGGTTCTTCAAACGCATGTCCCTGTTGTTTTCGGCAATGATGTATCCGTTTTCACCGTATATTTCCATATCCTTCCTGCCAAAAGGCCAGTTCCATGATGCCTGAATAATGCCAATGAAACCCGGATAGGAAAGTACAAGGGTTGCATCATCATCCACTTTTGGATAAACTTCAGGTTTAAACTGTCTGGTTACTGCTGTGACGGAAATCGGTTCCTGGCCCCGGCTCAGGTAAGTCATCAGGTTTGCTCCATAGCAGCCAAAATCCATGATGGCTCCGCCCCCATTCCGGATGGGATCGGTGAGCCATTCCAGAAATTCCTTGCTGCATCCGATTTCTTCAGGTCCCTGATGCCCGTCATGCACGACTACTTTTCTGAGTCCACCGATAAAATTACTGTCGGTGAGCAGTTGAAAGGATTTTGCAGTAGAAGGATACCAGGAGGTTTCGTAATCGGTGAGCAAGTGAATGTGATATTTTTTTGCAAGCGTGTACATTCTTTCAGCATCTTTCAAATTGGTGGCCAATGGCTTTTCTACCATTACATGAATACCTCTGGGCGCACACGCTTCAACAACGGCCAGGTGTTCAAAGGTGGAGCCGAATGCGGCGACAGCTTCAGGCTTAACCTGATCCAGCATCCTGTCCAGATCGTCATAGATAAGACCCGGATCAAAATGAAAAGATCCGGTAACTCGTTGCACCAATTCTCGATTGGGTTCAAATATACCCACCAACTTTATGGCTCTGTTATTGGTATCGTTCAGGATGAATGCCACATGATCATGCGTCATCCCGGCAACAGCAATACGGAGCGGGAATTCCGGGATGTTTTGCGCCTGCAGGGTCAATGCTGATACAACTAAAATAAACATGCCTGCAACCCTTGCCATACTTTTCATTGACTTTTTCATTTCCACTTCTCTTTTGTCAAAAATATTCAGGTTAAAGTCAATTTCAAAATAAATAAAGCATAATACAATTCTGCATTATCAGCTGTTTTGTTCAAATGCGGTCAGCCGTTGGTTGAGGCGTACCATGAGAGCTTTTGTACACTATCCTTTGTTCTTTAAATTCCCTCGTGTCAATTGACTTAAATTTCGTAAATTTATTAAAGCCCATCTATCTCTGAACTCCAAACTCAAATTGATATGCTGATGAAAACAATTATCGATTTACTTGAAAACAGCGTGCAAAAGTATGCGAACAATCCCTATTTGCTCGAGAAGAAAACCGGCAGGTATGAAGCCCTCACTTATAAGGAAACCAAAGAGCTGGCTTACAAAACGGCGGCGGGCCTTCTGGCACTTGGTATAAAAAAGGGCGACAGGATTGCGTTATTATCAGAGGCCCGCACTGACTGGGTAATCAGTGAGCTCGGTATTTTGCATACCGGTGCTATAAGCGTCCCTCTTACCATCACACTCAAAGAGGGTGCTGATCTGAAATTCAGACTTGACCATTCAGAATCAAAATGGGTGATTGTCTCGGTCAACCAGCTTGAAAAAATAAATTCAATTAAACAGGATCTTAAGCATCTTGAAAAGGTTATTCTTCTGGATCCGAGAGATAGCTATTCCCGGGATGAGGTATACATGGGAGAGGTCAGAAAAATCGGGGAGGAATATCTGGGCAGGAATTATGATAAATTCATGGAAACAACAAAATCTGTTGGTCCCGATGATTATGCCAATATCTGTTATACTTCAGGAACAA
>DIAS01000045.1:1991-6046 GCA_002415855.1 Bacteroidales bacterium UBA5072 | reverse complement strand
AATATCTGTTATACTTCAGGAACAACGGCCGATCCCAAAGGAATTATCCTGTCGCACGGGAACTACATTGCCAATATTGCACAGACACTCACGCTGATGGATGTTCCTTCGTGGTGGACAACACTCCTTATCCTGCCATGGGACCATTCCTTTGCCCATACCGTGGGAATATATATCATGATGGCCACGGGGGCCAGCCTGGCCGCTGTTCAGTCAGGTAAATCCTATCTTGACAGTCTTAAGCATCTCCCTGAAAACATCAGGGAGATCAGGCCTGTCTTCCTGTTTAGCGCGCCTGCACTGGCAAAGAACATACGCAAAGGGATTGAAAAAGGGATCCGGGACAAGGGTCCTCTTGTTGAAAGGCTTTTCAACCACGCCCTGAGGATCGCCTATCGCTATAACGGAATTGGATGGAATAGAGGGAAAGGTACTAAGCTGTTTCTTAAGCCGTTATATAAGCTCTATGATATTATACTGTTTAAAAAAATCAGGTCCAGCTTTGGTGGAAGACTGGAATTCTTCATCGGGGGAGCAGCCTTGCTTGATATAGAACTGCAGAAATTCTTTTATGCCATTGGTATTCCCATGTTACAGGGGTATGGTTTGACCGAGGCCTCACCGGTAATTTCCTCCAATGTCTTAAAAAGACATAAGCTGGGCACCTCCGGAAACATCGTTAAACCTCTCGATCTGAAAATAGTTGATGAAGATGGAAATACATTGCCTGCCGGGCAAAAGGGAGAGATCATTATCCGGGGTGAAAATGTAATGAAAGGATACTGGAAGAATGAAAAGGCCACACGAGAAACTATTCGGGAAGGATGGCTCCATACCGGTGATATGGGATATGTTGACGAGGACGGATTCTTGTATGTTCTCGGAAGATTTAAGAGTCTACTTATTTCAGATGATGGTGAAAAATACAGCCCCGAGGGAATTGAGGAAACCATAACAGACAGGTCTCCCTTTATTGACCAGATGATGCTGTATAATAATCAGAACAGGTATACTGTTGCGCTGCTTGTCCCCAATGCAGAGGCATTGGGAAAATGGGCAGAACGCAATAATATCAGTCTTTCCGAGTCAAAGGGTCTTGAAACTGTTCTTCAGGAAATCGGATCAGTCATCGACCAGTATAAACCGGGAGGTAAAGATGACGGCCTTTTCCCTTCCAGGTGGCTACCTGCAGCTGTTGCCATACTCGATGAACCATTCACTGCTGACAATAAACTGTTAAATAGTCTGGGAAAAATGGTAAGAACCAAAGTCGTAGCCTATCATCAGGATAAGATAGCCTATTTATACACGCCTGAAGCCAAGAGTTTTGTGAATCCAGTGAATATTGAGGCAATTAAGCACATCTTCAACATAAATAAGCTGCAATAATACATGCCTTTTATAAACAGGTCGGGAAAGGCCTCCCGGTACTTTTAAAGAACATAATAAACGCAGGCAAAAATGGCTTATCTTTATTAGCATTATGGATAAAGGGGGAGAGTCTATTCCTCAATGACCACAAAAGCAAAAAAACTGCAACAGCAGTGGATTGCATCTTTCAAAGAAAGAGAACCTGACTGTAACTACCAATTTAATAAATATGAAAAAATCACTATTCCCTTTATTGTGCCAGGTTAACACTCGTGTACTAATGACTGACTTATCCCTTGGTTTGGGACATCAGGCCACACTTGATGATATTCCAGAATCGGAAATTGATAAACTGGCTGCTTTCAACTTCGACTGGGTATGGTTCCTGAGCGTGTGGCAAACCGGAAAGGCAGGACAAACGGTCTCAAGGCAAAACCCGGAATGGATCAGGGAATTTCAGGATACTTTGCCTGACCTGGCAGAAGAGGATATAGCAGGTTCAGGATTTGCCATCACCCGCTATGAGGTGGCGGAGAGTCTGGGAGGCGCAGCTGCATTATCCCGTCTTCGAAAACGTTTGGCAAACCGGGGTATGAAGCTGATGCTGGATTTCGTTCCCAACCATACTGCTCTGGATCACGACTGGGTCAACAGCCATACCGATTTTTATATCCCGGCAGGTGAATCGGATCTGGCGAGGGAACAGGCAAATTATACCCGTGTCGGAACCGGATCGGGAGAGAAAATACTCGCTCACGGCAGGGATCCGTTTTTCCCCGGATGGCCGGATACACTGCAGCTCAATTATGGAAATCCCCTCCTTCAGGAGGCAATGATCGGAGAGCTGATCAGAATTGCCGGACAGTGCGATGGCGTGCGTTGTGATATGGCTATGCTGGTCCTGCCTGATGTATTTGAAAGAACATGGGGTATAAAGAGCAATCCCTTCTGGCCTGAAGCTACCAGAAGGGTTCGTGAAAGAAATTCAGCATTTTGCTTTATGGCAGAGGTTTATTGGGATCTTGAATGGACTTTGATTCAGCAGGGATTTGATTATGCCTATGATAAACGCTTATACGACCGCTTGAAGGAAGGCCATGCACGACCGGTGAGGGAACATTTTTTTGCAGGACTGGATTACCAGACCAGAATGGCCAGATTTCTTGAAAATCATGATGAACCACGGGTCGCCGCTGATTTTCCGGGGGGAATGCATGAAGCCGCTGCCATCATAAATTACCTGTCTCCCGGACTTCGGTTTTTTCACCAGGGGCAGTTCAAGGGAAGAACAAAGCGTATCTCTCCGCATCTGGGAAGAGCCCCTGAGGAAAAAGTGAATGAAGGGCTGGAAATATTCTATCTGAAGCTTCTTGACATATTGCTACGACCTGTTTTCAGAAACGGTGAATGGCAACTGCTCAATTGTTCTCCGGCCTGGGAGGGAAACGGGTCAAACGATTGCTATATTTCTTTCGCCTGGCTGGGTGAGGGTGATGAAAAAATAATGGTTGGAGTGAATTATTCGCCCGACAGGAGCCAGTGTTACGTAAATCTCCCTTTTCATGGTTTGGATGGCGGATACTGGTTGTTTCATGACCTGATAAGTGACATAACCTATGAAAGGGACGGCATTTCACTGCACGATAAGGGTCTGTACCTGGATGAGCCTGCCTGGAAAGCTTATGTTTTTACTTTAAACTTAAAGAAGTAATAATTGTGCGATTGTTGCCTGAGATGCTTTGACCGGCTGAATCTGCATTTTAACGCTGCTTCGCCGGCGGACAGGCACCTCCTGGCGACTAATTCTTCAAATACTGATGCCGCATAACATTAGTCAATTATTTTGCATAATTTAATTGCCGATTCTGTTAAACCTTTTAAACCGTCAGAATATGAAAATAAAATTTTCCTTGGTAGTCATTCTTTTTCTTGCAACTTCAAGACTCATTGGTCAAACCACTGACAATTGTGTTACTCAGGTATTACTTACAGGTTACTCCGAAAAGGCATACACATCGGTTCCTGTGACTGACCAGCAAATTGATCTGATTCTGAAATGCGGCATCAGGGCTCCCAGTGCGAGGAACAACCAGCCCTGGAGGTTCACGGTGATTAAGGACGAAGCCACCATGAAGGAGGCAATTGACAACACGGTTCCCGGAAATGTGCTGATCATTGTTTCAGGCATTGAATCACAGAGTGGAACCACGCCCGATTTCGATTGCGGACTGGCCACCGGGAACATGTTTACAGCTGCGCATGGCCTTGGCCTGGGAGCACGCATATACGGCAGTCCGGCCGGAAAAATCAATTCCAGCAAAGAGTTGTTTCAGATCCCTCCAGGATACAAGGCCGTGGTTGTCCTGAGGATCGGCAATGTCGACAAAAGTGTTGATGCAGTTTCAGGAGCAACCCCCAGAAAGAATCCAGAGGAGATCATTAATTACAAAAATTGACAGAATTCGCAGATTCAAATATTCCTGATCTATTAAGGCCTTGATGAACATGTTTTTTCGAAGTTCATTCTCTGGGTGCATTGATCGGCTGTTTTCGAGATTTTAGGCTGAAATATCAGCAGCTTGTTTTTACGTAAGAAAACAGGCATATTCATCATAATAAGCTTTAAAATAAAGTTCATGATGCACACGGTTCAATGCAGACACCTGATTTTGCTTCTTTTGCTT
>DIAS01000045.1:530-1669 GCA_002415855.1 Bacteroidales bacterium UBA5072 | reverse complement strand
GGTGCTGTGTCAGTTACCAATAATGGTATTTCATTCATCCCTACTTTTTCATTGGGTAAACCGGCAGCGATCTTTGATATGTCGGTGGGCAGAAAGCTCAGTTTTGAACCACAGTTCAGGTTTGCACTGGAAGGAAAACCCTGGTCCTTCGTTTTCTGGTGGCGGTATAAACTTGTAAAGACCGATAGAGTTGCGGTTACTGTGGGTGCCCATCCTGCTATTCTTTTCAGGACCATAACCGACACGGTAAACGGAGTTTCACAGGAAATAATCAGGGCTCAACGCAACGTGGCCTTTGAACTTTCTCCCAATTATTATTTTACAAAAAGCATCAGCATGGGGATGTATTACCTGTATGGCTATAGTTTTGAAAAGGATGTTATTAAGAATGTCCACTATCTTACCCTTAATGCCGGTTTTTCAAATATCAGGCTTCCTTTCAAATTTTATTTTAAGTTCAATCCCCAGGTTTATTATTTAAAAATGGATGAACAGGATGGATTTTACTTCTCCACTGTATTGACATTGGCAAACCGAAAGATTCCGCTTTCTGTATCGACACTCATGAATAAGATCATTCACACTAACATAACAGCAAGTAAAAACTTTGTATGGAACGTGAGTTTGATTTACGCTTTTAATAATAAATATGTAGAACAATAACAATCAGTTCCCGGAATGCCTAAATGAGTAATTTACTTTTTCAAAGCTTCAAAGGCCAATGAAATATATCTTCCAGCATATTCATATGGTTTGCGTTATAACACGGGCACCAAAGCATAGGGTGGCCCCCCTTTCAGCTGATTCTATTTAAGTTCAAATAATAATCACAAGGTTGATGAAGTCAAGTTTTACCTGTGAATGTCACTGATTACCATTTTTTTTCTTAAATTACTGGGTATAATTAAGAAAGTAAAATATAAGGCATTGCAGCTTGATTCTCTCTTTATCTTGAATTGAATATTTTGAAGGCTGGATAAAAATATATTCTGGACCTTATTATCAAGACTATAACTCTTATAACATATGGCAAAACAGGCAAAAAAAGTAGCATCAACAGAACTTCCTGTTGAAATGAAACGCTTAAGTGATGATAAGCAAGGTATATCGCCGTGGAAAAAATGGGGGCCTTACCTGAG
>DIAS01000045.1:0-245 GCA_002415855.1 Bacteroidales bacterium UBA5072 | reverse complement strand
GTAAGGGAAGATTACAGCGAAAATGGTGATGCATGGAATTTCTTCACCCACGATCAGGCACGCTCACGTGCTTACCGATGGGGCGAGGACGGAATTGCAGGTATATCTGATGAGAAGCAGCACCTCTGCTTTGCACTGGCCATGTGGAACGGCAAAGACCCGATACTGAAGGAGCGGCTGTTTGGATTGACGAACAGCCAGGGTAACCACGGTGAAGATGTAAAAGAGTATTACTTCTATCTCGA
>DIAS01000182.1 GCA_002415855.1 Bacteroidales bacterium UBA5072 | reverse complement strand
ACCCGGCCGTTGACCCGCTCGATTCCACATCCAGGATCCTTGCGCCGGAAGTGCTGGGAAAGGAACATTATGATACTGCAAAACGGCTGAAGGAATTGTTACAACGCTACAAGGAACTTCAGGATATTATCGCCATCCTGGGTATGGATGAGCTTTCGGAAAAGGATAAACTGGTAGTACATCGCGCCCGCAGGGTCCAGAGATTCCTGTCGCAGCCGTTCCATGTTGCTGAGGCATTTACAGGAACCCCGGGCGTATGGGTTTCTATCGAAGACACAATCAAGGGCTTTAACATGATTATGGACGGCAAGGTCGACGAATACCCTGAAGCTGCTTTCCACATGGTTGGAACCATCGAGGAAGCAATTGCCAAAGGCGCGAAGCTCATTGAACAGGCTAAGAAAGGCTAAACCAATTCTGGTACCGTGAAACTCGAAATCATCACCCCGGAAAAACGGCTTTTCGACGGAAAGGTCAAGCTTGTCCAGGTTCCCGGAGCCAAGGGTTCCTTTGAAGTACTGAAAAATCATGCCCCGATCATATCCACACTCACACAGGGCACAATCAAGGTCATCACCGAAAAGGACCAACAGGAATTTATCGAAATCAACTCCGGTATCATCGAGGTAAAGGCGAATTCCATTACCATCCTGGCTGTAACAAGCTGATAACCTTGATTCACTGCGGCACATTATTGCTATGAAAATACCGGCGCTGCTTTTCTTGATCTTTTCGGCCACTTTAACCCTGGCCGGTCAGGAAGCAGTCTATTTCGTCTCCGATGATGGTGTGAAGGTCAGGGGCGACCTTTACCTGCACGACGTTCAGCAACCCTTTATCATCCTTTGTCACCAGGACGGGTCCAACCGGAGTGAGTACTATGAAATAGCCCCCCGGCTGATGAACCTGAATTACAACTGTCTGGCCATTGACCTGAGGGCCGGCGGCAAATCGGGGTTTATCACAAATGAAACAGCCACCATGGCCCTGATGGAAAAACGTGCCACGCAACCCCTCGATGCAGCGGCCGATATCAGGGCTGCTATACAGTATGTGCAGCGTTTGAGCAAACAACCGGTGATCCTGCTGGGGAGTTCCTATTCGGCTTCGCTTTGTCTGTTGGCGGCAGGCGGTAATCCGCTTGTAAGGGCCGTTATCGCGTTAAGTCCCGGGGAGTATTTTCAGCCTGTGCTGAATGTAAGGGAGGAAGTGAAGAAAATCAAACAACAGGTGCTTGTCTGTGCCACCCAGGTTGAATATCCCTATCTTCAAAAAATGCTGGCCGGTATACCCACCGAACAGCTTACCCTGTTCAAACCGGAAAAAAGCAAGGGGGTGAGGGGTACCGGCGCCCTGTGCAGTTCAAATACAGGCAACGGTGAATACTGGTTCGCACTAATGATGTTCTTTAAAAAACTGGGGTGACAGCCCTTCAACTCCGCTCAGGGTGACATCCCTTCGACTCCGCTCAGGGTGACTGTCATGTCATGCTGAGCGGAGTCGAAGCATGCAACCAACTCACAACAATCACAACACTCACAACACTCACAACAATCACAACCTCCTTCAGATTTTTCCGTATACTTTTATTATTTCATTTAAACACGACAGCTACTTTTTCGTATATTTATCATAAAAAGTGCAGGCTGCACACAATGTATAGCATCAAATTGAGTTTAGTTTTCAGAAACAGAATCTATTCAAACCAATGACCAACTTCAGAATTCTTTTCGGGTGGGTTCCGAAAACTGCCGAGTACGAGGCCAGGCAGGATTCTTTGAGGAAAGAATACCTTGAGCTCAGGACTTTTTCGCAATCAAAAGAGCTGGCAGACTATCTTGAACTCGAAAAAACCGTGACGTCCCCGGACTTCGCCCGGCGGAAGAAAGCCATTGCCGCCCAGCGCTTTTCTGAAACTCCCGAATACCGGAAGGAAAAGGAATACCTTGCCATGAAAAAGAGCAGGGAAATCAGAAAATATTACGCCACCAAGGATTCCGTAGCGCTGAAAGATTTCCTGGAGTTCGAGAACTCCTATGATGTCAAGCATTACCATACCCTGGAAAAACTGGTGCATTCCGATGAATTCCTTCAGCAAAAGAAGACACTCCGAAAAAAGTTCAGGGAAACCCCTGAATACGAGAAACAGCAAGAGTTCATCGCCCTTAAAAAATCCAAGCGGTTTAAGGATTATTTTGCCTTTAAAAATTCCAGGGACTATGTGAATTTCACCCTCTTGATCGGCTCGGAGAAAATATCCGGGTTTGAGCAGCTCGGACATTTTCTCCAGTCGGACGACTTCCTGAAAGTGAAGGAATACATGTTGCTTCCGGGTAAGAAAAAGCTCGAAATGTCAGATGAATACCGGCTCGAGGAGAAGTACAAATCCCTCAAGAGCTCGGAAAAGTTCAGGTGGTATTTTAAGGTTAAAGACTCCTCCCGTTTTACGGAAGTCAAAAGATGGCAGCTTACCTTTTCCGATGAGTTTGAGTCGCACAAACTCGATGCCAGCAAATGGCTTACGCGTTATTACTGGGGTGAAGCCCTGTTAAAAGACAGTTATGTGAATGCCGGCGAAAAGCAGTTTTATCCTGGCGATAAGAACTTAGAGGTCTCCGGCAGCATCCTGAAGATCCGCACACATCGCGAGAAGGTGACCGGCAAGGTCTGGAATCCCGCCCTGGGCTTTTTCACCCGGGAATTTGATTATACTTCCGGCATCATCAATTCAGGCCATACCTTCCGCCAGCAATACGGACTGTTTGAGGCCAAGGTGCGCTTTAACCGCAATTTCCCGGTAAACCACGGAATATGGATGGTCTCTGAACTGATGCTTCCGCATATCGATCTGGCAAGAGCGGGCAAGAAAATATCCGTCGGCAGCTACTGGGGAAATCCCAATGTCAAGGGCGGCGTGGATAAAAAATCAGCCTCGATGAGCCGGGAACGCTATGGTTATGATTATTATATCTTCTCCATGGAATGGACCAGGGAAAAGATCACGTGGAAGGTAAATGGTGTACCGGTGCAGGCCACTACCGAAGGGGTACCCCATGCACCCATGTATATCAACATCAGCTCATCGCTTTACCAGGATGTGGATGGTTCCGTGCTGCCTGCAGACATGGAGGTGGATTGGGTACGGTGTTACCAGCAACCATAGCAGGTGGCAAAGTTATAAACAGGAGCACCCTTCAAATGGTCACGGCCTTTGAAGGGTGTTCTTTTTTAAGTCGGGAATTTTGCTAAATTTGTGGTAAACCCGTTCCATTATGCTGGGTAAAACGGATAAGAATCCACAACTGACCATTGCTGAAGTACCCCTGGTTCATTTCATTGATCCCAACCATGAACTTTGCAGACTGGTCAGGAATGCAGACTGGGCCAACGTAGAAAAGGAACTCGCCGTTTATTACAGTCCGAAGGGTGCTCCTTCAGTACCCATACGCATTATGGTCGGACTCATCCTGCTGAAGCAGGTATACCATTACAGTGATAAGAGCGCCCTGCTGCATTGGGTGGAGAATCCTTACTGGCAGTACTTTTGCGGGGAGACTTACTTTCAGCATAAAGCACCCTTTTATTTCAGCGATTTCAGTCATTTCCGGAAGCGCATCGGAAAAGACGGCATTGAAAAAATTATCACACTGGGAACAGATGTCTTTGGGCCTGCTTTTACCAGGGGATTATCAGGGAAAAAGGGACAGGCCGGACTTCACCGGGGAATTATTTCGGACGTTCTATCGAGGCTCGGGAATTTTCTGGTAAGGCTGTCGGAGCCTTGAGGATTATCCATCTTGAATTATTTACACCTAATTAAAATCTTATGAAAATCGCAACAACTCTTTTGGCTATCCTTGGCCTGTTCTGCCCGGCATTTCTTGTTGCCCAGCAGACCTTTGAAACGGCTGGAAGCCACCCCGGGAGCGTCAATTGGAATGACCTGTTCGCGGCCGATTTATCCGACGCCGAATTCCCGGCAGGTGTATGGACCTTTGCGGATGGCATACTGACGGCCAGCGAGGACCAGTGCATATGGACGAAAAAGGATTATGGAAATTTTGTGCTCGACCTGGAGTTTAAGACAGCTGAAGGAACCAACAGCGGCGTAATCGTATATTGCACCAATCTTGAAAACTGGATACCCAATTCCGTGGAAATCCAGATAGCTGATGATTATGCGAAACAATGGGCAGAGAGCCCCAATACCTGGCAATGCGGTGCCATTTTCGGCCACCTTGCCCCGGTTAAAAGCATGGTAAAGCGACCGGGTGAATGGAACCGGTTCACCATTACCTGCAAAGGTCAGAACATCAAAGTGATGCTGAACGGAGAACAGGTCAATGAAATGAACATGGCGTTGTGGACCAGTGCAAAGACCAATCCCGACGGCAGCGAGATCCCGTCCTGGCTCAGCACGCCTTTTGCCAAGCTCGCCACCCATGGCCATATCGGATTGCAGGGCAAGCACGCCGGTGCTCCGATATACTTCAGGAATTTGAAGATCAAGGAGGGGGAGTAGCCCAGGTCAGTTGACATGGGGGAATACATGCGGCTCAGGCTGGAGCCTGAGCCGAACGCGGGCTATGCAAACTAAGAATCTGTTGCTGAGCCAATTGTTTAGCACAATAATTCATTAGCAATAACCAACATAAAACAATTAAACAATGAATTTTTCTATTTAACGTCTTTTGGATCAAGAGCAATTTCATTTATAAGACTTGCTTGCATAATATTTACCTTTTCAAGAAATTCGGAAGATTCATATTGAAAAGTTTGAGCGAAGAATCCCTCCTTAACAAATTTCAGTTTGAAATTCTTACCGACTCTAGGAATTTTAAGAAAAAAAACTTCCGCTCCCCACAAATAATTTATGGACCTTTCATAATTACCATCTGCATCGCTCTCCCCTAATGAAATAGCATATTTTTCTGACTGTTTTGATCTTCTATGGTCAAAGCTTGTGTCTAAAAAAAATACACTTACGCCAGAAATCGGTTCTCCTGTTTTTTTATTCACCACCCGACCTTTAAAATGCATGGGTAGTGAATAATCAACATGTCGACGGAAGAATAACATAATTATTTTTTCTACCATTAACGCTAGTTTATTTTTCATTGTCATAACCTTACCTCCTTAATATTTATTAATCTGGATAATAACCACTATCGCCTGGAACACCCTTACCATCTCCTTCATCCCAACAGCAACTGTGAGCCCATTCGTGAACAGCAATTTCCCCAAGACCGCTTAAATCCGCGTTGGCGATTATGTTGTTTATGCAAAGATGTATTTCATCATCTTTATGCCATCCAAAGAACCACCATTTATTATTGTAACCCAAAATAGTTGAATCACTACAATCTTCACAAATTACGGTTGAATTTGCGCAACGATCATGAATGCAAGAGCAAAGCGAACTATCAGTAATAAAGGTATCTACAGCATCACAAGCTTCTTTTATTGCGTCACGAATCCAACTAGCAGGTACAACAGCAACTTCATCATAGCCATCACCATCAAAATCTCCTGTAACTGCAAATTTGACAACGAATCTAAATGTACTGAAGTCAATATCTGCCTCTATTGGATGGTTAGGTATTTGGCTTAGATGTAACCAAATTTTAGAGGCCCTATCGAACTTCATTGCCCAGAAATCGTTTCCTGTTGAGTATCTCGCAGAAACTGGGGCGATAAGGATTTCTTGTTGACCATTTCTGTCAAATTCCCCAACCACAGCAAACTTAGCTGGATTATTTAATCCACTACAGTCAAAATCCGCTTCCATTGCATGGCCTGGAATCTGACTTAAGTGGAACCAAGTTTTAGAAGCCGGATCAAATTTCATGACCCAAAAATCATTACCCTTCGAACCAGGGGCATTTGGAGCAACTGCAATTTCGCTACGTTTATCACCATCAAAATCCCCAACCACTGCAAACTTAGGTGCATAAATTAATCCACTACAGTCAAAATCCGCTTCCATTGGATGACCTGGAATCTGACTTAGGTGGAACCAAGTTTTAGAAGCCGGATCATACTTCATAACCCAAAAATCATTAGCCGCAGAAGGCATAGTTATGTTTCCAATCCATCCAATATTTGGTGCAATTGCAATTTCACTACGTCCATCAGCATCAAAGTCCCCAACCACAGCAAACTTAGCAGGATAATTTAATCCACTACAATCAAAATCCGCTTCCATTGGATGGCCTGGAATCTGGCTTAAGTGGAACCAAGTTTTTGAAGCTGGATCAAATTTCATAACCCAAAAATCATTACCCTTCGAACCAGGGGCATCTGGAGCAATTGCAATTTCACAACATCCATCACCATCAAAGTCCCCAACCACAGCAAACTTAGCAGGATAATTTAATCCACTACAGTCAAAATCGGCATCTATTGGATGGTTTGGAATCTTACTTAGATGAAACCAAGTTTTAGAAGCCGGATCAAATTTCATAACCCAAAAATCATTACCCGCAGATGGCATAATTATGTTTCCAATCCATCCAATATATGGTGCAATTGCAATTTCGCTATGTCCATCACCATCAAAGTCCCCAACCACAGCAAACTTAGCTGGATAATTTGATCCACTACAATCAAAATCCGCTTCCATTGGATGGCCTGGAATCTGACTTAAATGATACCAAGATTTAGAAGTTGGATCAAATTTCATAACCCAAAAATCATTACCCATCGAACCTGGAGCATCAGGGGCAATTGCAATTTCACTATGTCCATCACCATCAAAGTCCCCTACCACTGCAAATTTAGCTGGATAATTTAATCCACTACAATCAAAATCCGCTCCCATTCGATGGCCCGGAATCCGGCTATTATGAAACCAGGTTTTAGATGCTTGATTTAACTTCATGACCCAAAAGTCATTTCCTTCTGTTCCGCCAAAATTTTGATAATTTCCCCGAATTTTAAAGGCCATTTTTTCCCCTCCTCAATTTAGTTATTTAATTGAAGTAAAGTCATTTCTGGTGTACATTTAATAAATAGCTTGATAATGTAACTAATATATGAAAGCCACACCTTCTGACAGAGCCAAAGCAACTCTTATTTAGGATAACTTCAGAAATCTCTAATTTGCCATAAAATTGCCCAGAACTCTGTGGTAATTCTAATGTGCTGTTAATAGTTAATTTATAGGCAGTATCAAAATGATATCTAATGTACAAAATCTTTCAAAAAATGTCAATAGTTTTTGACATTGAAAATGTAATAGATTGTTTCAATTTAATTTCTATTAAGGCTTGTTAAACTATTTCAACTTCATTGTATTAACCCCTATGTTCGGCTCAGGCTCCAGCCTGAGCCGAAATATCCTTTCAGGCTCTGCCTGAAGTACTACTCGAATAAATATCTGTCATCTACTGAAACAAACCTTGGAGATTTAGTTGCAATTTTGTTTGCATTTTCATACCTATCCTGGAATTTTCATTATGCAGGAGGAATCTGAGGGAATGGAAACGATTTCGGTATTGGCCTTTACTGAACAGGGCTGAATGGTGAAAATTTTTTATTAAATTTTGATTTTTTTAAAAACATTTGATACTTTTATTGTATGATTTAACATAGTATATATATACATCATTTAGTAAGCTTATTGGAAATTGGAATGTATATACTGTTGAGAATAAACTTACATAATAACTTTTGTTTTAAAGCAAGTATATAATTATTAAAGATTATAATATAGCTTGTTAAGGGATGGCATCCCGATTTTCAAAGTGTGGGAAGGAAACTGGCAACCCACCAAAAAAAAATGCAAGTCGCGGAAACTGAAAAGCGAATGAGTAAGTACGTTAAGTAAAATTAGCAAAAATGAAAATTATTGGAAGTTTATTAGCAATCTCGTTAGCAGTGCTGTTATCCTGTACCAAAGAAGATGGAGAAAATCAAGAACAAGGTGTTAACAATGGACCTTTTATTTATAAAAAGGTTTACAACAGTTCCTACAAAAGAAAAATTCTGGATTGGAATTTAAGTGAATATGGTAGTATTCGACCATTAAAAAGCACTCTCGATGTAGAGGTAGATTTCAATTATGACAGTCTTACCATTGCCTCAATGCAAGGAGATCAAGGTCATGTAATTGTTGCCAACCAGTTAGATTATAATGCTGCAGAAACAACAAACTTCGGAATTGGTTATTTCGAGCACAATAATGAAATCATTGGAGCCCTGGTAGTAAGACTCGAAAGAATATCCGATGACATTTTAGCAATCAGTTATTGCAGCTTGGAGAGCAACGACATGGTAACCCTGGAAATCGATACAAAGAATCAGACGTCTACAATTCTTACACAGTTCTGTCCAAATGGAACAAAGAGTACGGATCAATTGCAGGGCTGGGGAAAAAATACAATGGATTGTTTGGCAGATGCTTATGGAAATCATGGCGCTTTATCTGTCTGGGCATTCGTTCAAACTGCCTTTATACCTGCCACTGCTGCCGCATTAGCCGTAGCATGTGGTATTAAAAATATCTAATTCAATTATATGAAAAACTTACTAGTATATTATTTGAGTATCATTTCACCCCTTGCAGTTCTAGCTTTACTATTATTTGAAGGGATGAAAGTTGAATTTGTAATTGGAATTCTGGTCTATGCTTCGGTGTATAGGCCGGTGACCGACGGATTCAGGCTTCTGGCCAAAGGCAAGATTCAGAAGGATGAATTCTGGAAATTATTCATACCGTTCTGGAGCATCCAATGGTTTAAAAGCCTTTATTGCTGAGAATCATTATTTGCCGCTGAAGAATGGTATTTGGCTCATGCCCCGCGTTCAGCTTAGGCTCCAGCCTAAGCTGCAGTATCCTGTGTTCGGCTCAGGCTCCAGCCTGAGCCGCAATATCCTTTCAGGCTCTGCCTGACTATTCGATATTCCGGAAATACTATCATCTATCTGTCATAATCGTCACCTGGTGAAACCGTTTATATGTCATCGGGTTATAAAATTTCTACTGATGGGTTGTATTTTTTAACCTTTCAGGTAGTCGGTTGGGTGGATATTTTTACCCGGAAAATATACCGTGAAATTGTCCTGAAAAATCTGTTGTATTGTCAGGAAAATAAAGGACTAAACTTATTTGCCTATGTTATTATGTCAAATCATATTCATTTGGTGGCACAAAGTGAATATGAAAGCTTAAGTGGAATAATCCGTGATTTTAAAAGCTATACCGGCAAAAAGATCCTTGAAGCAATTCAAGACCCAACTGAAAGCAGACGCGATTGGATGAAGCTGGTTTTTGAGTACCACGGTAAAGATAAAAATCATCAGACCTACCAGGTATGGACGCGTGATAATCATGCAGAACATGTATTCAGTCAGAAGTTCATAGACCAGAAAGTCAATTATATACATAATAATCATGTACGTGCGGGAATCGTTTCTCGTCCTGAGGATTATCTGTATTCGAGTGCCAGCAATTATGCTGATATGGATTCGATGCTGGAGGTAACCAGGCTGGATTGTGCTTGGAAGACTTATTGAAAGGCAGGCTCCAGCCTGAGCCGAACGCGGGGCTCATGCTGCCCTGCATCAACAATGCCAGGGCCGGCAAAAAAGTCTCCATAATATTATTTCGCTGGAATGAACAAAGGAGAAACTTACCGGGAAGCTGAACGGAGTTCCCGTTCGCTCAACCACCCAAGGCGTTCCCCATACCCCCGTGCACGTTAACATAAGTTCCTCCCTCTTCCGGGATGTGGACGGTTCCGTGCTTCCTGCTGAAATGGAAGTGGACTGGATAAGGTGCTACCAGCAGGTGCAGAAAAGCAGCAGTGGCAGTATAGTATTAATCCTTTACGCAACGAATAGAATGTCCCATGGTTTTACCCGATACCCCATCGCTTAAGGAATTGTCGAAAATAAAATAACTATGTCCCTCCCACATACCCCACAAATTAGTTATTGTGTCAGCTGACCAGAAACTTCCGGCATAACCAAGTTGATAAAAAAGGTCTAAATCAGGATATTCAGCAATAATCCCACCATCATGAATCCCGCCTGGCAGAGCTGTAAATCCACTGCTATTGT
>DIAS01000164.1 GCA_002415855.1 Bacteroidales bacterium UBA5072 | reverse complement strand
GTATGAAAAAGTAATCCCAGACAGCCGCACTAAGGGCCGAGGCAAGAAGGATGGGCCCGGTTCCGAAAAAGAGTGCCAGGATAGAAACAACAAACAGGAGGATAAAGGAAACCAGGCGATAGCCTATTGTGTCTTTAAACAGAAAACAGACTGCGGCAACTGAAACCACAACAATAAATACAGCCAGATAATCGATAAACAGGGTTTTTTCTTTTCTGAAAGGAATTGACCTCTTCATCTTTTCAATGTCTTATTGTCTGTAAAGTTAACCCATTGCTGGTTAATAGTAAAGCTTTTACTTTTTGAAAGATCCCCTCATATCTTCCTGTATCCTGTTCCTATCACCAATGCCCTGATCAGAGCAATAACGGGAATTATCTCAAGACGCCCGGCCCACATCTGAAATATATAAGTGGCTTCTATTACGGGATTCATCCCCGGCTCCGTAATCCCGGTTGAGAGACCGGCGGTTGACTGAGCGGAAGTCGATTCAAAAAGCGCATCCGCAAAGGAAAAACCATCCGGCATGAAGAAATATGTAACAAATGTCCCTATAAGAATAATCAACAGGAAAAGAAATGCAAAAACAGCAGCGTTTGCCAGCTGGGCATTCATCTCCTCAGGCAAGATTTGTTTGCCGTCAAACCTGATGGTTTTAATTGTCTCACGCGATAAAAAGGCCTTGTTTACCTGCCATCTTATCCCCTTTCCTATTATAAGGGCCCTGATCATTTTAATTCCGCCGACAGTTGCACCTGATGCTCCTCCGATAAACATACCTGCAAACACAATGAAGACGATTGAAGGTGTATCCCAGATGCTGATATTTGAAGTCTGCCAGCCGGTAGTAGACATAGCGCTTACAAACTGAAAAATACCTTCACGGACAGGGTTCGGAACAATCTGAGCATATCGAAGCAAAAGGGCAAGCAAGACACCTCCGATAAAATATGAAATAATAAGTCCCCTCGTCTGTATATCTTTCCAGAACTCCTTGAAATGCTTCAGAAAGATAACCCTGTAGAAAAATGGCAGGGAAAATGAACCCAGGGCCATTGGCAGGATATATAATATATCCATCATAGGGGACTTGTACGTAGCAATACTATCATCCAGCGTGCTGAATCCGCCGGTTGACTGGCCGGCCATGGCATGGTTAATCGAATCAAAAAGGTTATCGGCAATAGGATAATCCGGGAGGATCAGTTTTGTGCCGATAATCAGATATACGGCCGAAAATAACGTAATCAGAAAATACGCTTTCCAGATTCCTCTTGTCGTCTCGATGATTTTAGGCCTTAATTTTATTCCGGTGGCCTCAGATCTGTACAGAAGAATTGAGCTGCGGCCCGACCCGGGATTGAGAATCGCCAGGGTAAGAATAACAAAACCGGCTCCTCCAACCCATTGGGCAAAACTCCGGTAGAATAACACTCCTTTACCCACTGACGGCTCATGGACTACCATGGTAAGACCTGTGGTAGTATATGCACTCATACTCTCGAAGAAACAGTGAAGAGGGTTGCTGAAATACAAAAGGCTTGACTGGTAAGAAGCCCCTGCAGGAACAAGTCCGTTTAGGACATCAGGAGGTGTAATACGTGCAATTACATAAAATGGCAGGCCCCCCATCAAGGTTGCAAGAAGCCATCCGAATGCAACAATTATCAGCGCATTATTAAAATGCGGTTCGTCAGCTTTTCTGTTCAGGTACCTTAACGCCTGACCAAAAGCCATTGTTATGAATGCGGAAATAATGAATCCTGCCAATGAATACCATTCCCTGTAGAATGCTGAGACAATGGCGGGGACAATAAAAATAAAACCGAGCATCCATAGCAGGTGTCCCGTTTCCTTTAAAACTACCGGGTATGTTTTACCATTAGTTCTCATTTAGCAGTCCCTTCTGTCACCAATTCTGAAAGCCCTGTTCAAAAAGCTGATGAAAGTAAAATTCAACAGCCTGGCCCATTAATTAATATGACTTGGTCACCATGCGAAACAGCCGACTTATAAGGGCTTTGCATTACTGTTAATGATCATGCAATATTTTATCCAGGAAATCGATAAAAAGATGACCAGCATACAGTATACCTGCCACCGAAATGAGGAAAGTAATTACCGCCAAAATAATCCTCCAACTCATGTTTTCTTAGTTTTTTATACCTGTCAAAAGTATACTGAAAACCATAAAGACTTTATAAGGAATTGACTTACAGACATAAAGAAATTATAAATTCCGGTGCTATAATATAACCTGGTAACGTCAGCCGGCCTGACCAGGGCTGACCGTTGTCTGAAAACAATTCCAGCGGTTATTCTGTTATTATATATTTACACCGTCAACTTTTATGTTGATTTAAATGCAGGCAAAATGAAAAAGATAAATTACGCAAATGATGATATTACCGTCGTATGGCAGCCTGAGTTATGCCGGCACGCCACCTTTTGTTTCAGGCAGTTGCCCGAGGTATTTAATCCGGCTGTCAGGAGGTGGATTAATCCAAACGGAGCCTCGAATGAAAAAATTATTGAACAGGTGAAAAAGTGCCCCTCAGGTGCACTCTCATTCTTTTATAACGAAAAAAGTAAATAAACTCCCTGCCTGGAACGATTCTCCTGAAAACCTGAGAGAATGACCTTTCATTAAACATGCTTTGATCTCTCTCCTTTAACTTTCTATATTTGCACTACATAATTTCATCACATCTTTTATCAGAATGGGAAAAGAAGAGATCGGACTGATCCTTGAGGACCAGAGGAAATTTTTTGCATCCGGCAAAACACTCGATATAAATTTCAGGCTTGAAACCCTTAAGAAGCTGAAATCGCTGATCCTCAGCCATGAAGAGGAGCTCAGCGATGCTCTCTGCAAGGATTTTCATAAGCCTCATTTTGAGGTGCTTGGAACAGAATCCAGGTTTATCATTGCTGAACTCAACCTTACTATACGTAGGCTCAGGAAGTGGTCAGGCAGG
Source organism: Bacteroidales bacterium UBA5072 (assembly GCA_002415855.1). Taxonomy (GTDB): domain Bacteria; phylum Bacteroidota; class Bacteroidia; order Bacteroidales; family UBA10428; genus UBA5072. The sequence goes on along the minus strand of DIAS01000164.1, from coordinate 2,473 downwards.
CAAAGAGTAAGAACTTCGCTGGTCAATTTCGCAGCAAGAAGCTATATCATGCCTCAGCCGTACGGCCAGGCACTGATCTTGTCTCCATGGAATTACCCGTTCCAGCTATCAATGGGGCCAGCTATAGCTGCACTTGCAGCCGGCAACTGTGTAATACTGAAAGTCTCGCAAAAAGCTGCTAACACAGGGGAGGTAATAGAAAAAATACTCTGTCATTTCCCGAAAGAACTAATTGCCCTTATTAGAGGTGAGCACTCGCTGAGTGATTATCTGCTGAATTATAAGTTTGACTACATATTTTTTACAGGAAGTCCGGCAGTAGGGAAAAAGGTGATGACAAAAGCTGCCGGGAATCTCACCCCTGTCACCCTTGAGTTGGGCGGCAAAAATCCATGCGTTGTCGCCGCCGATGCCAGGCTTGACTATGCTGCAAAAAGGATAGCCTCCGGGAAATTTATAAATGCCGGGCAGACATGCATTGCTCCTGACTATCTGCTGATCGATGTAAAGGTAAAAGACCGGTTCCTTGAACTAATTGTCAATGAAGTGAAATCATTCTACGGGGAAGATCCGGCTGACAGTGAAGACTATTGCCGGATAATCAATCCGGAAAAAGCTGCGAAGATGGAAGCGCTGATGAAAAACGGGAAGATCATTACAGGCGGCAACATAAATCCTGAGAAATGTTATGTGGCTCCTACAATAATTACTGATGTCAGACCTGATGATCCGGTGATGCAGGATGAGATATTCGGACCTATTCTGCCGGTGATCACCTTCACCGATATCAGTGAGGTTTATGATATCATAAACAGGAACCCGAAGTCTCTGGCAGCCTATATATTCACGACCAGCAAAACACTCGTCAGGGAGTTCCTGGCGCGGACACAAAGCGGCTCAGCAGCAGTCAACGATACTGTGATGCAGGTTGCCTCGCCGAACATGCCATTCGGGGGAATAGGGCCGAGCGGAATGGGCAGGTATCACGGAAGGAGATCATTCGAGGAATTCTCCAACATGAAATCAGTTATGGAAAAATCAAATCTCATAGATATTCCAGTGCGTTACCCGCCATACACACGCTTTAAAGAGAAAGTGCTTGAACTCTTAATGAGATAAAAAAGTCAAAAGATAAGTGATATAGAATACCTTACCCTTACTGCCTGGCCACGCTGAAGGCCCGGACTCCATCTGGGTGATGAAGAGATAACTCTTAGTGCTTCTTCGTCGAGCAGAGGGTGAACCTTTCTCACAATATTTACGTTACTTACCGAGCCATCTTTTTCAACGATGAAGGTGATGATAACTGTTCCTTTTATATTGTTTTCGATTGCTTCCTCAGGATAGATTGCTCTTTTCATGACCCATTGCCGGAACTTATTTATATCTCCGCCCATGAACCGGGGCATCTCTTCAACAATTAGAAATGCCTCGCCCGAATCCGACCCGCCTTCACCTGATGTCAGGTCTTCACCAATCGTGGAAACATTTCCCAGCACTGTGGTATCGCCTGCTTGGGCCAGTGCTTCATCGGCCGTTACCAACGTGGTTGCTGTGGAAATGATAGTGTCAACCACTTCAGGCGGAACATATTTTATCTCCCGAATCTGGCCTGACGAAGGCGGCGGGGGTGCGGGCAGGTTATATTCCTCCCTGGGAGGAATGAAATCATCCATCTCTACCGGAACATACCTTGCGCCGACAGCAGTCACCCTGTTGGAGGACTTTTCAATATAAAATGGAATTATCGTTAAACTGCATGCAATAAAGACTGCGATGAAAGTACTGACAGCCAGGATCCATTTATAATCCTTCCTCAGCCTGTATGCGCCGTAATCCTTGTTCCTGGATTCAAATACCAGGTCATCAAAATCGGGTATATTCCTTCGCTCCTGTTTCATTTAACTTTATCAGCCATTTGCAGGTATCAAAACCTGTTTGGCAGAATCCCTTCTGATTTTTAACGGAGGCAAAATTACTAACAAAACTGATTCCAAAGCCATCAATGATTTGAAGCATCAAGAAATTTTGGAGAAACCTTACGGAAAGTTATATTATATTAAAGCAGCGACGCCCTGATAGGGCGTCGTCTTTACACCTGCCAAGCACCGGCGCTGTCCTGGGCCTTTACTTTTTAAACAGCCCGGTAGCTATGCGGCTGGTTTTGTTTTTTGTGTCCAGAAATATGTAAGTCCGTTTACTTCAGTCATACCGATAATCTGCAGGCCACTTTCCTCAAGGAGGCGGGTGACAGCCCTCTTGGTCAGATACCTGTTTGTCCTGGAATCAATAAAGCTGTACATCCTGTTTATGAATGGTATCCTTGATTCAATGCCATTCTCGTAGGCTTCTGCCTTTTCCGAGACCTGCCTGGGGAGATTGCTGTACTTATCTGAAAAACCGTTCTGTATCTTGTTGTCGACAAAGCATCCGACAAAATTGCTTTTATGAGGCAGCAGATCGGCAATATTCC
>DIAS01000034.1 GCA_002415855.1 Bacteroidales bacterium UBA5072 | reverse complement strand
GTAGCTTCACTTGCCCGGGGAGACTGGGAATTCTCGACCGGAAGTATTTTTGATGTCAGCGGGGGCCTGAATATCAGAAGTTTTTGATAATCATTTTGTACCGGCTTCTAATAATTCAACGGATCAGCGTTTGCTATTTCAGTGAAAGCCAGGTATATAAGTTTGGCAACATCTTCCATGATTTCAGGTGTGACAGCCGTTTCGTTATCACCGGGCAGGTGATACCAGACGGGTTTTACCCCGTCAGTTGTGTAAACAGCAATTGTCCTGTAACCATTTGCAAGAAAGACGAGGCCGTCACTGCGGGGCCGGCCATAAAATGACCCTTCATCAGCCGATACTTTCATTGGCCTGTGAATGTACCTGTTGTTTGCCGTTATAAAATACTGTGTCAGTGCGGCACATGACGAGGAAGCGCTCAATGCCAGTCCTGTTCCGTTGCCCACCATGTCAAGGTTGACGTACATGACGGTCTTTTCTATCGGGAAGAGCGGGCTGGCAACAAATAGCTTGCTTCCACGCAGGCCCGTTTCCTCACCTCCTGTGAACAGGAACACTACCGTGCGTTTAAGCTTTATACCTGATTCTGTAAGAGCTCTTGCAGCGGCCATAATGTCGACGACCCCACTGGCATTGTCGAGGCCTCCAGCGACGAGCAATCCACCGGCATTGCCCACCGCATCCAGGTGGGCGCCTATGATTATTGCTTCGTTTTTTAAAACCAGATCTGAACCTTCGATTATACCAACGACGTTACACGTTCTGCCTTCAGTGTGACGCGTGGTGTTTGTTTTTATGGTCATGATCTTCCCCGTGGAGAATGAATAAGCCTGCAACGATTTGTCTATCTGCGCGGTAACGGTTGAATTATTTTTCCCGAGGCCTGCAAAAATGTCTGCAAGCGGCACCGGGCCTATTCCGCAGACAATCATGCTGTCTATATATGAAATATTGGGATTGGCGCTGTTACCGTCGATATAGAGCATCCCCACAGCCCCGTGCCGTGCCGCATTCTCAACCTTATACTGGTGGTAGCAGTATTTTACCCATTTTGCGTATTCGGGATTACGGACATCCTTATAGGGAACATCACGGTTCATAAGGACTATCTTTCCCTTCACGTCAATACCCCTGTAATCGTCGTAGTTGAGCTCAGGCGCTGTCATGCCGTAACCTACAAAAACCACTTCGGCAGTCACTTCACCGCTGCCTGAATTCATACCGGGATAGTAATCTGCCGGCGCCTGGTAGCTTTTGACAATTGTTGTACCATCCTTCTGGGGAATGTTAAGTTGCAGCGATCCGATATCATTTACGACTGTGAAGGGCTGATCAAACCACTGGAAATAGGAGCCGCTATCGCCTGCAGGCTTAATTCCCCACTCTTTAAACTTTCTCGCAACCCACTCAGCAGAAGCCATATATTCCGGTGTGCCGGCCAGCCTTCCGTTATACTTTGGCGAGCATAATTCAGACATCCAGTCAGAGATATCGCCGCTGCTGATCGAATGGAAAGACTTCAGGAGAAGCTGTTCATCTGTCTCCTGGGCCGTGGCGCTAAAAGAGAGGATAATTGATAACAACAGTGTATTGATAATGAAAAAGGCCCGCATGGGTATAAAGTTTATGGCCTGACGACCGGTTAGTGAGTGCAAATATATTGTTTTGAGCAACAGATTTGGAAAAGGCTGCAGGAACACCTTATTTTGATTTCCGAACGGACTAAAACCAACATTGAATTATTCCCGGCTGTAAATACTGAAGTTAGAGACCCGATAAATGAGCAGTGAGATTATCTCAAAATATCTGAAGCGCCTTGTGACCCTCGAATTTATAGTTGCTTTTATCCTTGTCACAAGCCTGTTCCTACTGTGGGGGGCTCACAGTCTCCTTAATGTACCTAACAAGCACTTTCTGGAAATACTCGGGATTACCAAGGCGAGGTCTGGAATGGCTGTAAGTTATGTTGTGCCGATGGTTTGTTTTGCTTTTATTGCCTGGTACGCCTTTTTCAGGGCGAAGAGCGTATCCGGAAAATAGCAGTTGTAATATTCGTAATTATGTAACGCAATGAAAGCCAGACTGTTTATATTTTTTATGCTAATGGCACCTCTGTGCATGGGGCAAAAGACCTGGTATGGCGAGATATCAGGTTTTGCAGGAGGCGGCACAAATAGCATTTTCAGGGTCGATGAGCTTGTCGGGGCCGGTTCAGTCACAGGGACAGGCATGTGGACCGCGGGTATTGATCTTCGCAGACTTTTCGGAGATCATTTCAGTCTTGAAACCGGGTTAGGGTACTCGCATCAGTATTATTATACGAGTCCTGCACCCGGTGTACCGGGTGATGATGTGTCCGGCAGTTTCGGACTGATTATCATTCCGGTTACGGCGCGATTTGATTTCCTGAAGTGGTTTTTCGCTGACGCGGGCCTGGTTACATCGCTTCGTACAGGCAACGCCTATGCTGAGCTGACAGGACTGGGAGCCACAGTGGGGGCGGGTTTTCAGTACAACTTCAAATCCGATGTCTTCATAAGGATAAGGGCATACGGAAGCCAGTATGCGATGTTGCATTTCATACCTGAAGAATATCCGCATACTCTGTGGAATTCAGGGGTGACAATAGGAGCTGGCTACAGGTTCATCCGCCTGGGCAAATGCAATTGTCCTGACGGCTACAGGCCAAAGAGGAAGTTTTACTAGTCTTCAGCTGCCAGTCTGATCATTTCCTTTGCCTCCAGCCATTTTTCTTCAGGCATCCGGGCCCCGACCACTTCGATGACCTTTCCTGCGAGGATTGACCCGAAGATACCGCACTGATCAAGGCTGAAGCCGTGTGAAAAGCCGTACAGAAACCCTGCAGAATAAAGGTCGCCTGCTCCGGTCGTATCAGCCGGACTGACAGGTAAAGCTTCGACCCTGATTACCTCGTCGCCTCTTTTGATCCATGAACCGTTGACGCCTGTTTTTACGACTGCTATGGAGCATCTCTCAGCCATCTTGTCAAGTGCTTCTCTCGGCTCCAGGCCGGTGAATGCACGGGCTTCATCCTCGTTGGCAAAGACGATGTCGACATATTCATCCATGATTTTGCGAAAGTCCGGAAGCTTATCTGCAACCACATTATAACTTGCCAGGTCGAGAGCTATTGACATACTGTTCGTTCTGGCCAGGCGGCAGGCCTGTTCGAATAGCGGGAGGTTAAAGATCAGGTAACCCTCGAGGTAAAGTATGTGATAGCCCTTGAAATATATGTTCTTCAGCTCATCGGCAGTGAGCTCGGTTGCCGCGCCGAGATGGGTGGCAAAGGTACGCTCTCTGTCGGGTGTCACCAGCGCCACGGCTGTACCGGTAGGTGACTCCTTCGATCTTAAAAGTACCGGATCAACACCTGCCTCGACCATATCCTTCTCATAGAAGTTACCGAGTTCGTCAAGACCCACTTTACCGATGAAAGATGAGGCTATACCCATAATGCCGAGGCCGTAAATGGTGTTTCCTGCGGAGCCTCCGGAAGCGAGTGTCTTGTGTAATGAGGCTATTGACTGTTTAATCTCGCTGGAGCGCCTGGCATCGACAATTGTCATGCTTCCTTTCGGGAGGCCGAATCGGGTGAGGCAGTTGTCATCCGGCACCATTGTCATCACGTCTACGAGGGCATTGCCAATGCCCAGGATTTTCTTCATCTGGGAAAATTTTGCCAAAGATATTGCTTAATTCGTTTAAAGCGGTTAATTTTGCGACGCTTTAAAAGGCAAATACCTTCCTCAGTAGCTCAGTTGGTTAGAGCACCTGACTGTTAATCAGGGGGTCCCAGGTTCAAGTCCTGGCTGGGGAGCGAAAACCGGTCCGAGAGACCGGTTTTTGATTTTAATATGTGGCTTGAACACCTGCCCTGCAGTCTGACTGCTTCGCTAAAATGATCCACCGGATCGTTTTTTAACGCTCGCATCGGTTCAAGTCCTGGCTGGGGAGCTCAGAATGTCAACCACTTCCGTGCATTTCACAGGGGTGGTTTTTTCTTTTGCGCCAGTTTTGGGCCAGGTTTTGGATAAAATTTGTCAAACTTATCTGGGCTTAAGACAAATTTACTTGGCTATTTAACTATTTTCCATGCTACTTTCTGCGATGGTACAACCTGAGAGGAGGGTTGAAGAGTACATTTGTCAAACTCAATTCTAAAGTTTTCTCCGAATTCATCACAAGCCTTCGTAATCATATTTACATAATCCTCAATGAGTATAAACTTGTTCAGGTTTAATGTGGACTTATCATAATATCCTGGTGCCTGTTGATAAACATATACTTTGCCATCCAAAATATTATACTCCTCAACTCTATCGGTGACATCAATCCTCTCATAGCCGACTTCCCTATTATCGAAATTGATAATGTCTTTATCAGAGATAATATACAAAATACAGTTTATCTTACTATTTTGTTGAGATTCAACATTTAATTGGACAATACCATCAAATGGAATACTATCATTGTTTTCCAGAATATAGCCAAAAAATTTAGGGTTCTTCGAGTTAATTGCTTTAGGGTCATTGAGAAGACGATAACTCGTCCATGCTCTAATAAATCCATTTAAGTGAATTATATATGCGGAGTCGGTATACTGGTGTCCAAGCGTTGATTCCATACTTTTTAATGACATTAGTGAGCCGTACCCAACCATTCCCGCATAACCTTCCTGTATTTTAATTGTATTTTTTTGTTGGGCAATGCAACAGGCAGATAACAGCATAAGACCTATAACTGTAAATGATAAAATCCTTAATAGTGCTTTCATGAGGCTTGATCTGTGGTTAATTGATTAAACAAAAAATCTGTAAGTCCAGAATATTGATCCAAGTTAAACCAATAAGAATGCGAAGTCAAATAAAACTAAGTTGCCTCTTAATAAATCATGGTGTTAATCGCCATAACCTTAAATTCAGATAGCAATAGGAGGTTGGCTGAACTCGAGCACAATTAAATTCTTTTTGTTTCCGAATGTATGCTATACTCTTTCAGGCCTTCTTTTGAAGTGGTCAAAGAAGGACGGATTTTACAATGTGGGATTAAACCAGATTTTTAACGCATCATCCTTGGGCAAGGCCAGAACGACGATCCTTTCTGGACTATTAAGACCACACTAATAGGATGATCGTGTCTCCAGTGTCAAATATGATGTGTGTGGCTCAATTATGACGAGACGGGAATGGGGGATTAAGAATATTTCAGATATGGCCAGCTATTTTAAAGGATTAGGCATGCAGCAGACCTTTTTATCGGGTAAGATTGTCGAGCGATGAGTTTTATTTTTGTAATAATTTAACTCTCTTTTTATTATGCTTTGAATGTCATAATAAGTCCGCCAGTTGAAAGTTGTTGTAAGGAAACCAGTGTCAATGGTCTTGGGACTATACCTTTTTGAAACAATGGTCTTCCTCTGCCAGCAAGAATAGGAGAAACTCCAATTCGGTATTCGTCAAATAAATTATCGTTAATAAAAGTCCTGGAAAGGTTGGCACTGCCAAAAACATACATATTACCACCACCCTGGGCTTTCAATTTGGAAATTTCTTCTGATATATTTCCTTTTACTAAAGTTGAATTATTCCAGTCCAAAGAGTTCAATGTTCGGGAACAAACCAGTTTAGGAATTTCATTCATAAGTTCGGCAATTTCACCTTTTTCTGTCTTCCAATAAGCAGCCATCCCCTCATAGGTTATCCGACCAAACACAAGGTAGTCTGCTCCTTTTAACTGTTCAATGCTTA
>DIAS01000041.1 GCA_002415855.1 Bacteroidales bacterium UBA5072 | reverse complement strand
CTGATAATTTTTATCGGTACATGTGTATAATTAGCTCTTAATCTGTTCCATAATCTGTTTTTTGACCCTCCGCCCACACATATGATGCTGTCAGTTTTATATCCGCCGGCATTTTCAAGCGCTCGCTTCCCTTCAACAAGCTTTTCAGATAAAGATTCCAGGACGGCCCTGAAAATTTCATCGCGTGTGGACTCCATCGTAAGTCCATGGATTTGTCCTCCCGGCTTGCCTCTGAGCTCTTCATAGAATTTCGGAATAACTTTAACTCCATTACTTCCGGGTGGTACCCGCTCAGCTCCCAATATCATTGTTTCATAAACATCAGTTTTTAAATCATTGTAGAGATTTCTGCGAGCCCATTCAATAATGCCCGAAGCAATCCATTGATTACCGATATTATACAATCCGGGTTTAGAATCCAGTTCTGTGGTAATTGAAAGTTCAAGCTGTTCATGCCCTGTTTTGGATTCTTCAGCCCTGACCATAAGTATTTCCCATGTACCTGAACTCAATACTGGTTGATTTTTTTCAGCTCCTGATCCGAAAACAGCAAATTGGGTGTCGTGCCCTGTAGCAACAACCGGAGTATTCACAGGTATCGATGATTCACCTGCAGCCTTTTGAGTGACTTTTCCAACAACCGTACCTGCATCAGCCAGCGATCCCATGATCGATTCGCTAATACCGATCTTGTTAAGTATATTTTCTGAGAATCTTCTGGTTTTAAGGTTTGTCATCATGGAGGTTCCGGCCATGGTGACGTCATTCACCATTTCACCGGTAAGCAGATAGGAGAAAATTGAAGGCATAAAAAGGAACCTGTGACTTTTTTCTAAAATATCAGGTCTGTTTTCAGCAAACCAGATCAGCTTGTTTATGGTATTGAAATTGAATGGCAAAACACCAGTTTCTTTATAAAGGTCAGCCAGGTTAATATACTTGCTGATATCAGCCATAACAGGATTTGTCCTTTCGCACTGCCATGATATAACCGGATAAAGCATTCTGCCATCCTTGCTGAACAGTGTGCCATCGACCCCGAAAGTAGTTACTGTTGCACCAAGAATTTCATCAGGGCTGATCATGCTTAAAACCTTCCGTGAGGCCAGACACAGTTTATTCCATATCTCAATAATATCCCATATCCTGTAGGATGGATAGAAAGGATCGGGTCGGGGATTGTTGGCATATGATTCCGAGGCAAGTATCTCCCCCTTCCTGTTTATAGCAATAACTCTTACGTTCGTTGCTCCGCAGTCAAAAACTATAACAATATCACGGGGCATATTTTACATTCCTTTCAGAAATGAAATTGAAGCACCGGCAAATATTAATAACATGAAATATACTGTAAGAACAAGTATCACCATTATTCCCAAATAGGCAAAATATAACCTCAGGTTTCTGAAGCCTTTGGCTAGTTTCCTGGGATCTCGGTTCTGTACTCCGTCGCGTGTGTTCCTTGAAAAACGAAACAGAAAGAAAATTGGGAAAAAATAGAGAATCCCGATCGCAATAAAAACTACAATCATTAGCCATTCAGGTACACCCAGATTCGCTTGCTGCGATTTGAAAGTTGTCAGAAAAAGACTGGTGGCCAACCCGGCTACAATAATTAATCCGAGAAGAATAAAACCCAGTACGGAAAGAAATGTCGTCCATTTTCTGATGACATCCAGATTTTTAAGAGCTTCAGGTCCGATTTCGATTTTACTCTCATCCTGAATATTTTCCATGCAATTGATATAATTAATTACTTTAGGGAATTCCAAAGAAAATTCTGCCGGATTAAAAGGCGGATATTTTGATAAAAGTAATAATTTATGTCCGAAATTTAATCATGACATTTTATCATGAAAAAAAACCGGATTATCATTTCCGGTTCTAATATTAACAAGATTATTTATAATCAATTTGAATTCTTCCATGTATGTGCATGAGGCCAGTTTGCTGCATCGGCTTGAAGAGATGTATGGCATGCCATGCAACCGATCACTTTTTCAGGATTAGTGCCTCCATGTACTTCCGAAAAATCTCCTAATGAGGCTCCCGCTCCGCCTCTTGAATCGTCATGGCAAACACCGCAGCTTCCTATTGTCTTTATCGTCGATGTAAACCCCTGGTATTGTTTTGATTGATAATTATCTGTAGCTTCCCTTGACGGATACATTGCATGAGGACTTCCATGACATGAAGAGCAGTACATATTTCCATGTCCTTTAGAGTTTCTGTACAAAGCAGTACCTGTACTTACTCCGGTAACATCTGTATGGCAGGTTGCACAGGCAGGCTCGCTGGCCCAAGGAACACGACCTTGTGCAATTGTATTGGCAACATTAGCCATATCTCCATGACAGGTAGTACAGTTCCCGTTGTCTGTCGTATGAGCCAGACTCCGGTTGCATTTGGTTGTGGCTCCAGGGTGGCAATCATAGCATGCTGCATTTCGCGTGGAATGTGATCCATGAAGTGCCTGGGAAAGATACATCTGCGGTCCTGTATTTATACCCAAAGCAGGACTGGGATGGCATGATGCACAAAGAACCGGTTTATTTGCTGATAAATTAGTTCCATGTTCAGAATCATGTTTTGAAAGGATATCATCAAATGCGTTTGCACCATGGCATTTTGCACAGTTTATTTCATCTGATGTAGGCACAGTCGCCTGGGTTTGAATCAAAACTGTACCGGATCCATCTTTCACTGTTATTTCTGCTACCTGCATAGCATTCCTCACAGTACTGTTATCATTAAACGGAACGACAGGAATTCCCTCAGCAATAAAGTAACCGCTTGCTGCTGTCATGTTTCCTGAGAGTCCATAGTCTTTCAACCCTATATCATGTTTCTGGGTAAGGTCAACATTAAAGAGCTTTACGGAATTATCCCAGAATCCACCGAAGGCTCCTTTATTATAAGATGACGTGTTGTTTGTAAGCTTATATGATACTGTTATTCCTGATGTTACAATCTGAGGAGGATCCCCTCTTTTTACAACCTGGACCATTACATTATTGTACGGAGGAAGAATAACAAGCTTATCATAGCTCGGATTAAGGCAATGCATTCCCAGATCATTCCAGGCAAAGACAGAGTAAGCAGGGTATGGGTCCTGCTGGCCGCCGCCGCCACCTCCGTCAGATTCTGAGCATG
>DIAS01000094.1 GCA_002415855.1 Bacteroidales bacterium UBA5072 | reverse complement strand
TCCACCGGGACCAGCTATACCGTTGCTGATCTGCCGGCAGGAGCCACCTACACATTTACCGTGACCAATGCATCAGTCTGTACTTCCGTTGCATCAGCCAATGTGGTTATCGAATCAGTACCATCTGCTCCTGCAGCTCCCACCGTCGGGTCCATTACACAACCAACCTGCGCTGTAAATACAGGGAGCGTGGTATTAAACGGTCTGCCTTCAACCGGAACCTGGACATTGACCAGAACCCCGGGCGGTACAACGTACTCATCCACCGGTACCAGCTATACCGTTGCTGATCTGCCGGCAGGTGCTACCTACACATTTACCGTAACCAATGCATCAACCTGTACTTCCGTTGCTTCTGCCAATGTGGTGCTCGATGCTGCTCTGGTTACACCTGCTCCACCCTCGGTCGGGGCCATTGCGCAGCCAACCTGTGCAGTAAATACCGGGAGCGTGGTATTAAACGGTCTGCCTTCAACCGGGACCTGGACATTGACCAGAATCCCGGGTGGTGCAACCTATTCATCCACGGGGACCAGCTATACCGTCACGGGTCTTCCGGCAGGAGCCACCTACACATTTACCGTAACCAATGCATCAACCTGTACTTCCGTTGTTTCTGCCAATGTCGTGATCGATGCTGCTCCGGTTACACCTGCTGCACCCTCGGTTGGGGCCATTGCGCAACCAACCTGCGCTGTAAATACAGGGAGCGTGGTATTAAACGGTCTGCCTGCAACCGGGATCTGGACACTAACCAGAACCCCGGGCGGTACAACCTATTCATCCACCGGGACCAGTCATACCATCACAAATCTGCCGGCAGGTGCCACCTACACATTTACCGTAACCAATGCATCAACCTGTACTTCCGTTGCTTCTGCCACTGTGGTGCTCGATGCTGCTCCGGTCACACCTGCTGCACCCTCGGTCGGGGCCATTGCGCAACCGAACTGTGCTGTTAATACCGGAAGTGTGGTATTAAACGGTCTGCCCTCCACAGGAATGTGGACATTGACAAAAACTCCGGGCGGAACAACCTATTCGTCCACCGGCACCAGTTATACTGTTACTGGTCTGCCTGCAGGCACCACCTATACTTTTGCTGTAACCAATGCATCAACCTGTACTTCAGTTGCTTCAGCTAGCGTAGTAATCAATGTCACCCCGGTTGTACCTGCCGCCCCCGCGGTTGGAAACATAACACAACCAACGTGTGCTGTAAATACCGGGAGCGTGGTATTAAGCGGTCTGCCTTCCAGCGGTGGCTGGACACTGACAAGAACACCGGGTGGCACCAGGTATACTTCCTCCGGCACCAGCTATATGGTTCAGGGTTTGCCTGCAGGAATTACCTATACATTTACGGTGACTAACACATCATCCTGTACTTCCACGGCATCAGCCAATGTGATCATCGATGCTGCACCGGACAAACCTATGGCTCCCACTGTCGGAACCATTACCCAGCCTACTTGTGTAATTACAACTGGCAGTGCGGTATTAAGCGGTTTGCCGTCTTCCGGAACATGGACCATAACCAGAACTCCCGCCGGGTTGCCTTATTCTTCCACCGGAACAAGCTATACGGTAACAGGAATTCCATCAGGTACCTATACATTTATCGTAACCAATGCCTCTGGATGTAGTTCAGCATCATCCGCGAATGTGGTTATCAATCCCCGGCCAGTGCAATCTGCTCCCATTGTTGGGACGATTACACAATCAACATGTGCTGTGGCAACAGGTGGTGTGGTCTTATCCGGATTACCGGCTAACAGCTGGACATTGACGAGGTACCCGGGCGGTTCATCCATTACGGGATCAGGAATTAGCTATGCGGTATCAGGACTTGCGGCCGGAAATTATACATTTACAATAACCAATTCCTCCGGATGTACATCAGCAGAATCTTCCAGCGTGGTTATCAATAGTCAGCCTGCGTCACCTGCGGCACCAATCGTTGGAACCATTACACAGCCGACCTGCACAGTGGGAACCGGAAGTGTTGTATTAAGCAGTCTGCCTGCATCCGGAACATGGACCCTGACCAGGTCACCCGGAGGAACAACCTATTCGGGGACAGGGATAAGTTATACTGTTACTGGTCTTGCAGCCGGCAACTTTACCTTTACAGTAACGAACACATCAAAATGTATTTCTGCAGCATCCTCCATTGTGGTTATAAACAGAAATCCTTCAGGTCCATCAGCTCCTGTAGTCGGAACCATTACCCAGCCAACTTCTTCCTTTGCAACGGGAAGTGTGGTATTGAGCGGACTGCCTTCTACCGGTTCATGGACACTGACAAGATATCCAGGCGGAACAACCTTAACAGGAACAGGAACAAGCACAACGATAGCAGGACTTGCCTCGGGAACTTACACATTTACTGTAGCCGTTGCATCGGGATGTGCTTCAGCTGCATCTGCTGAAATTGTAATCAATGCTGTTCCGGAAATCACCGGACAGAATGCTATTACAGTGGCGGAGGATAATTCGCTGAAAATAGCAACGGCTAACCTGATCATCAGCGACCCTGATAATACTCCTGCCCAAATGACAGTCAGCGTCGGCAGTGGAAGCGATTATTCTGTAACAGAGAATAATACTGTCGTTCCGACATTGAATTACAATGGTACACTTACTGTTCCTGTAACAGTTACCGATGGGATAGCCACCAGTAATGTTTTCGATCTGACAGTTATGGTAACGCCGGTAAATGATGCACCAGTTGTTACCAATATTCCAGATCAGCGTGTGGAGAAGGGCAAATCATTTGCTGTCATCGATCTCGATCTTTACGTGAATGATATCGAGACAGCCGACAATCTGATAGTATGGACATTTATGGAAAATACGAACCTGAACGTATCCATTGTTGACCGGAAAGCTACTGTTGCCGTTAAGGATAATGCCTGGACAGGCAGTGATACCATCGTCTTCTGGGCTACGGACAACGACGCTTCCATTCCGCTATCAGCTGCTGACTCTGTGATATTCACCGTGGTCAGGATCACCGGGCTTGAGGATAATGCAGCCATAAAAGCCCTTGTCTATCCCAACCCGACAAGCGGTTTTATCACCATTCTGTTTGAAGGTCCCAAAGAAAGGGAAATTCATCTTGAAATACTCTCCCTCCAGGGAAAGGTTGTGGAGACTAGGACGGAACGAATTTCTGATGACCGGATTGATCTGAATCTTGGCAATCTGTCAGCAGGGACCTATTTTATTGTCATGAAGATTGACGGCTTCAGCAGGATGCTTACGATTACGAAAGAATAAAGCGTTTTCCGTGTGTTATAAATGACATTACCCTCCTGACGCCGGTCCGCAAGAATTATTATGCTTAATCCAACCCTGGCTGAGAAATGTTGGCTTTGGCAATTAAGTCAAAAAACTTGAGATTGTTGCCCAGCTTTCAGATCTATCGTTGTAACTCTTATACTTCCTGACAAGGCCTAAATTTTAACTTTTTTTAATAAAGAATATTTTTAAATACGAAACATTTCGTATATCTTTGTACGAAGAACTTCGTAATTAATTCATTTTTATTTATTGAAGCATTTATGATACTCAAACGTCCCACAGAATCAGAACTCGAGATCCTGGAAATAATTTGGCAAACAGGTTCTGCAACTGTACGCCAGGTCAATGAGCTGCTTGAACAGAAGGGCAGGAATGTCGGGTATACAACAACCCTCAAGATGATGCAGATCATGACGGAGAAAGGTTTGCTGTCCCGTGCCATGCAGGGGCGCACCCATATTTATTCGGCCATGATCCAGGCCGGGGCCACCCGAAATGCCATGATCGACAGGATGATTACAGCTGCCTTCGGGGGATCGGCAACGAAACTGATCTTGCAGGCACTGGGCAACCACAAAGCAACACCCGAGGAGTTGCGTGAGATCAGAGAGCTCATTGAAAAACTTGAAAAAGAACAAAAGCAGGCCTGATTGTGATATAACCAATTTAACCGATCGGTATGGATATCAATCATGAAATAATACGTGCCCTGGGGATGACACTGGTACATTCGCTCTGGCAGGGCACTGTCGTCGCAGTTCTCGTACTTTTCTTGCTGAGTATTGCCGGGAAATCCAATGCCCGTTTCAGATATGTGGTATTGTTTTCCGGTCTTGTTTTACTTTTGACCGGGTTTATCGCCACATTCCTGGTACTGTTCCATCACCAGTCTCTTCAATCGGTCTGGTCTGTAGCAGCTAGTACGGACTCAGCAACGGCATATAATCGGGCCGACCTCTCCTGGTCATTGACCCCTGAACGCGTTATTACCTGGGTTTTCAGTATTCTGGAGCCTGCCTATCCGGTACTGGCAATAGGTTGGCTCATGGGTTTTTTGCTGATCGGGATCAGAATGACAGGAGGGGTAGTGGTTTCAAGAATGAAAATCTACAGAAGCTTGGAACCTCCTGACATACTGGTGCAGGGGATCTTTGACCGGATCAGGGAAATGCTGAACCTTCCGGAAATTATCCGGCTTCACACCACTACCCGCAACATTGGTCCAATGGTCACCGGAGTTTTTAAACCACTGGTCATCATCCCGGTAGCTGCCGTCTCCGGTCTCAGCACCGAACAGGTAGAAGCGGTCCTGGTTCATGAGCTTGCCCATATCAGAAGGTTTGATCATATATTTCTAATCGTACAGGCCATTGCAGGCCAGGTACTTTTTTTCCACCCCCTGATCTGGTTCCTCCTGCCGGAGATTGACCGGGAACGTGAAAACTGCTGTGATGATTTCGTATTGAACCTGAAAAGCAATCCCATTAACTATATAAAAGCACTTACCATGATACAAGAAATGAATTTACAGGGCTCTGTCCCGTCAAATGCCCTGACAGGAAAATCCAATCATTTGCTTAACCGGATCAAGCGTTTGGTAATGCCTGAAATCAAGCACTCCCCGGCATTCAAGTTGACGGTTACTCTTCTGTTCCTGGCCACAGTTGGCGTATCTGCCATGACCATAATTCTTACAGGAAAGCCTGACGGTATTTTCAATGAAAGGGTTAATGCAGCTGGTATTACAAAAGCCTTTGAACAGCCCGACTCCACTGCAAAGGCCAGTGCAAAGAAGAAGATGAAGATCATATTCCAGGATGATACCATAACGGAAATGACCGTCAATGGGAAAACGGTAAAAAAAGAGGATATGAAGGATTATGAGGAAGAGATCAGAAGAATACACCAGGAAATGGAATCCTCACAAAGGGAGCTTGAGGAGACACAGCGAAAGCTGAAAGAGGCACAAATGGAGCTCGAAATTGCCAGGGAACGGATGACCGGTCCAGAGGGAGAGCTTCCCGAGAGCCCGGGACTCCGTGAACTGGACCGGCAGCTCAGAGGCGATCTTTCTCAGATCTATGGCAGTCCTGATCATTTTAAAAATTTGTGGCAGGATGAAAAATTCAGGGAGCAAATGAAAAAAACCCAGGAGGAAGCCAGAAAAGCGCAGGAAGAAATGAAGCTAAAAGGCGAAGAATTCTGGAAGTTGCACCAGGAGGAGTTCAGGGAGCAGATGAAAAAGGCGCAGGAGGAAGCCTGGCAGGCCCAGGAAGAAATAAACACCAAAAGAGAGGAATACTGGCAGCAGCATCAGAAAGAATATCAGGAACAATTGAAGAAAGCCCAGGAAGAAGCAAATAAAGCATTTGAAGAACTCCGGAAAAACAAGGCACCTTTTTTCGATTATCCTGATCCTTTTGTCGTACCACCGGTGGAGGAGTTGCTTCCGGACCAGCCGGCCGGAAAATCGCTTAACGACAAGCTGAAGGAACTGGAAGCGGGAGAATGAGCAGTAAGGGGTGAGCAGTAGACGGTAAAGGGTAAAATATAAAAGTCATTTTAAGATTATTGTTTAATTTTATGCCCAAATAAAATTAAACATGAAAATATTCCCGTTCCTGGTGTCTGGTTATTCAGTAGTAAGCCTTCTGGCATTTTCTGGCCTTTCTGCCCAAAATACCTCCGTTACGCAGGTACAGCTCTGTGATTTTGAACTGCAGTCAAGTGCCGTCGTTCATGAAGACGGCACACAGTTATCCCTGCCCGGCTACACATCGAAGATATACTGGTTCCCGGTAAAGGTACCCTCCACGGTGCTAACCGGACTGGTAGCCAACCGCATCTACCCCGACCCCTATAGCGGCATGAATAACATGCTGATACCGGATGCTTGTGACAGTTTTAACCGGCAATACAACCTTGAACAATACAGCTTTCTGCCCAACCAATCCAATCCCTGGAAGCATCCCTACTGGTATCGGACCACCTTTACCTTACCGGCTGAAAAGGGTCGTCATTTTGAACTGATCTTTAAAGGGATCAATTACCGGGCCGCAGTCTGGATCAACGGAAAACAGATTGCTGATTCCACAAAAATGGCTGGGATGTTTGCCGAGTATTTTCTTGATGTCACTCCTTATGTGAGGACCGGTGGGATAAATGCCCTGGCTGTTAAGATATACCCGTTGGATTACCCCGGCCTGCCTGCAGCGGAACAGTTGAAGGCCCTGGACGATTTTTATGCCAATGGTGGCCCAACCGGCGATATTGGCAAGAACGTCACCATGTTGTGTTCTGTCGGATGGGACTGGATTCCTCCGGTCAGGGACAGGAATATGGGTATCTGGCAGCCCGTGTACCTGCGGTCTACAGGTTCTGTCACCATCAGCAGGCCGCAGGTGATTACAGATCTGCCCAATCTGCCTGACACCAGCATCGCCAACGTTTCCTTGAGATTCCTGGTCACCAACCACAACCAAATGAGTACCAGCGGGAAGATCACTATCATGATCAAACCGGAAAACTTCTCTGGTGAAACCCTTCAATTTACGCAGGATTATTCGCTTCCTGCCGGTAAATCGAGGCTGATTGACCTCAATCCGGCCAATCTGAAGCAGTTGGTAATCAGCAATCCACACTTGTGGTGGCCCATTCATTACGGGAATCCAGATCTTTACCGTTTGTCGATTCAGGTTTCCGGTTCCGGCGGACTTTCCGACGAGGCCTCGGTAGTTTTCGGGATCCGTACGGTTGGTTCAAAAACAGTTGAGACCGCAAGGACTTTTCACCGGGATTTTTATGTCAACGGAAAACGCGTTTACCTGCAAGGGGGAGCCTGGGTCCCTGACATGATGCTGAATACCGATTCTGCCCGTTACGATGATGAACTGCGCCTTTGCCGGAACGCCAATGTGAACCTGCTTCGAATCTGGGGCGGCGGTATTACACCGCCTGATGTCTTCTTTGAATTGGCAGACCGTCATGGAATGCTTGTCTGGTCTGACTTTTGGATAACCGGCGATACACAGGGCGAATTCAAGGGATCTCCGGATTATCCGCTCGAAGGCAAGGTTTTCATCAACAATATGACCAGCACGATCTACCGTATCCGGAACCATCCCAGCCTACTGGTGTGGACTGGTGGTAATGAAGGACATGCCCGCAAAGAATTGTATGATGCAATGCGTGACAGCATTATCGCACTTGACGGAACCAGGCCATTTATTCCCAGCTCATCAGGATTCGCAAGGCTTCCGGCCGGATGGAAAGGATCATGGCCCGACAATAAGGCATCAGGCGTATACAGCGGCGGGCCCTATCAATGGGTTGACCCGCTTGAATATTATAACATGGCGGAGAAAAGACCTGACTGGGCTTTTAAAGATGAAACCGGAATACCCTCACAACCCCCATACAATTCTCTTGTCAAGATCATTCCCGACCTGATATGGGACAGAAATGCCCCTTTTCCGTTGAACAATACCTGGGGCTACCACGATGCGGCTACTGGCAACGGCCGCTATGACCTGTATTATGAGCATATGATAAAACGGTATGGTGAGCCGGTAAGCATGGAAGACTTCTCCGATAAAATGCAGTTGATGAACGCCACAGGATACCAGGGTATTTTTGAAGCTGCCCAGCACAAGTTAAATGATAACGGTGGCGTGATGCTTTGGAAGTTGAATGCAGCCTTCCCCAGCGTAGTCTGGCAAATTTACGACTGGTACCTTCAGCCGAATGCCGGTTACTATTTTATGCAGAATGCCTGCGAACCGCTGCATGTACAGCTCAACCTGAATGATTCAGCTGTAGCCGTGATAAACCGGAAACATAACCCTGTCAGTGGACTTACCATTGAGGCTAAAGCCTATTCCATGAAAAATGAAGCGTTGTTCAGCCGGTCGGTTTCAGTTGACATCGGGGCTGAAGAAGCCAAAAAGAAACTCATTGTGCTGGCACCTTTTCTCGACAAAGCCATGGGGGTATCCTTTATTGTATTACGATTGAAAGATGCTTCAGGAAATGTGATCTCCAGGAACACTTACTGGTTTGAGCGCAGCAGGGATTTCAGGTCGCTTCAGCAAATGCCCCGCTCAGCTGTTCAGGTTAAAGTGCTGGGCTCTGAAAACAACCTGAAACAGAAAACTTATAAGATTCAGCTCACCAACGCTTCCCGGCAGCTTGCCTTTTTTGTCAGGGCACAATTAATGGACAATAAAGAGGAAGTATTGCCTGCATGCTGGTCAGCGAATTATATAACATTAGCCCCCGGAGAATCCATTACGCTTGCCGCAGAGGTTCCTTTGCGCATTGCGGCTACGAAAAAGCCCGATATCAGAATATCGGGCTGGAATATCGAGGAACAGGTGCTGGGTGGATTCTGATAGATCAGGATTTCTTCTTAAAATGGCATGAAGAAAGAACTGTATTGAATCTTCACCTCATCGGGCTTGCCATAAAGCATCAGTGAGGGCATGCCCATAGCCTTGGAATAAAAGGGATCAATGGAGGTAGCTATTTCTTTGTATTTATTGCTGCCGGCATCGTCTTTTCCGATCATCCTGATCAATGCCAGTATTCCATTACAATAGGCTTTCAATGGAGGCAGAAGTTCCGGATCTGAAGTCATGTAAAGGTTGGCAAGTTTTTCAGCCTCCTCCAGATGTTTTGCCTGATTTTCCTGATCCTGCCCAGCAGAAAGGATATGATACCTCACAAGATGCATATACAGGTGTCGCCTGGATGGTTCAGCGGCGATTGCATCCTGAAAGTACTTTGTACCATTCTCGGAATCGGATTTTAAAAGAAAGGCCCTTCCCAACTCTTCCAGAACCTGCGCAGTCATTCCTGTTGTCCGGGCTGTATTTTGCCAGAAAAGCACTCTGTCAGCCGTATCGGGCAAAAGCATGGAATTTGCCAGTGCTCCTAAAACTGCATCTTTCTTCATGAGATCTGCAGCGATAGCACTTGCCTTATCCCTATCCCCTCCCATCTCGGCTGGCAACATGCCATAGATTTCCGCAAGGTAAAGCATTGCCTCATAACAGTCGGGATTGAGTTTCAAGACAGCATTGAAGGCATCACAGCTGCGCTTGACATTTTCACCGGCATCAGGATTCTGCCTCATCATGCTGATAAAAGCATTAAAGAAACAGTCATAAGCATAATTAAATGCAAATATTTCATTCTTAGGCGCATACTTCACTGCTTGCTGCATGGCCTTCATGACGTCCGCCCATTCCGCTGAAGAGTATTGTGAACTACCCAGGAATAAATGATGCTTTGTTCTGGCCAGTTCAAAATAAGCAAGTGCATTTGTACTATCACTTTGGAGCAATGCAGTGAGCAGTTCTTGCGCCTTATCTGCCTTCCCGTTGATTCTAAGTTCATAGGCCTCCATGACGCCGGAATTGTCTGTGCTTATTATGCCATCATTACTGATTACAGGGGGCAGTGAAAGCACAAAAGTCAGCAGGAGAATCATCCAGGATTTCGTACCGGCACGCCTAGGCATGATTTGCAAATCCGTTATTGTTTTGAAGGTGACGCAGGCTAACGATAATCTAGCAGGTTTTTTCATGTTCATGGTTTTAAGATTATGAATTCAAGAGGCTATCATTCGCTAATAATCTGAAAATAAGGATTTTCAGATCAAAAATAGGTATTGCACCGGATTCAGGCTTGAAAATCGCTTGTAATGAGTTTGTAAAACATTTTACAATCTTTTATCCTCTTAAAATCGTATATTTGATAAAAGCTTAGTCAAACAGCCATGAATATTACAGTCATTGGAAGTACAAATACGGAGATGATTTTTAATGCCCCGGTAATACCTGCGGCAGGTGAGACTGTACTGGGAAGTTCATTTGCCATGTCACCGGGAGGCAGGGGTGTAAACCAGGCTATTGCCGCCGCCAGAGCAGGCGGATCTGTTGTCTTTATTGGCCGAACGGGAAATGACATTTTTGGTGAACAGGTTTTGAAGGTTTTGCAGGAAGACAGGGTGGATACTTCGTTTGTAATCAGGGACAAGGCGTTGGCTTCCGGGATGTCTTCCATAATACTGGATGCCCGCGGTGAAACCGGGATTACCATTACAGCGGGAGCAAACAGTAATCTGTCAGTAGACGACATCCTGCACGGCCGGAAAGCCATTGATAAGGCTGATGTTGTGCTTTTGCAGCTGGATATACCTACAGAAACAGTCAGGATAGCAGCGGACATGGCACGTTCATCCGGAGCGAAGGTAATCCTGAATCCTGCTCCTGCTTTACCTGTCAGTGATGAGCTTCTCAAGTCCATATCCATACTTACTCCCGATGCACTGCAAGCTGAAGTCCTGACCGGTATACATATTACGGATGAAAGATCAGCTGAACTGGCCGGAAGGATCCTTCTTGAACGGGGACTTAACCGGGTGATCATCACCCTCAGGTCAAAAGGGGCCATGGTGATTGACAATGGCGGTGCCGAGCATGTACCTGGCTTTAAAATGAAGACTGTTGACACCTCTGCAGTAAACGATGTTTTCAATGGTGCACTTGCGGTTGGATTGGCCGAAGAAAAGAACTTTTATGAAGCCGTACTTTTTGCCAATGCAGCAGCTACTCTGTCAGCCTCCCGTTCGGGTACACTGGCTTCTGTTCCAAATCGCCGTGAGATCATGGAGGTTTTAAAAACTGCGCACAGGTCGCATTGATCGGTGTTCCCAAACCTGAAAAAAGTAAGCTTCTTCCTTGAAATTTATCATAGTACAGTTGGTTAATTTTATCCAATTTTAACTGTTACTTAAAAATAATATCATGGAAGTCAATAATGTAATTCAGGACCTTGAGCGGAGAAATCCCGGTGAGGTCGAGTATTTGCAGGCAGTTCGTGAAGTTCTCGAATCCATTTCCGAGGTGTACAACCGGAACCCCCAATTTGAAAAAGCAGGCATCATTGAGCGGTTGGTGGAACCCGACAGGGTTCTTACCTTTAAAGTTCCATGGGTCGATGATGAAGGCAATGTTCATGTAAACCGCGGTTTCAGGGTGCAATTTAACAATGCCCTGGGTCCTTATAAGGGTGGGTTAAGGTTTCACCCCAGTGTAAACCTGAGCATACTTAAATTCCTGGGATTCGAGCAGATTTTCAAGAACAGTCTCACTACCCTTCCTATTGGCGGTGGTAAAGGTGGATCCGATTTCCAGCCCAAAGGTAAATCGAATGCTGAGATCATGCGATTTTGCCAGGCTTTCATGCTTGAGCTCTGGAAGATTATCGGACCTGAGACCGATGTGCCTGCCGGAGACATTGGTGTTGGTGCGCGTGAAATAGGTTTTCTTTATGGCATGTATAAGAAGCTTACCAACACATATACCGGTGTACTTACCGGCAAAGGCGTTAACTGGGGCGGCAGTCTGATCCGGCCGGAAGCAACCGGCTTCGGTGCGGTTTATTTCGCACAGGAAATGCTGGCCACCCGTAACGAAAAGCTGGCCGGTAAAAAGGCCGCAGTATCCGGATTCGGAAATGTAGCCTGGGGTGCCGTGAAGAAGCTCAATGACCTGGGAGCAAAAGTCGTTACCCTTTCAGGTCCCGATGGATATGTTTATGATGAGACCGGAATCTCTGGTGAAAAAATTGATTACATGCTTGAGCTCCGGGCTTCCAATGAAGATATCATCGAGCCGTATGCCAGAAAATTCAGTAGTGCGTTATTTGTCAGGGACAAGCATCCCTGGGAGGTAAAGTGTGACATTGCCATACCCTGCGCCACACAAAACGAACTTGACGAGCATGATGCGCAAACCTTGGTAAAAAATGGCTGTATTTGCGTTTGTGAAGGCGCCAATATGCCGTCGGTCCCCGAAGCCATTGAAGTCATTCAGAAGAACGGACTCCTGTTTGCGCCAGGTAAAGCCGCCAACGCAGGAGGTGTAGGGGTTTCCGGACTTGAGATGACACAGAATGCCATGAAACTGCGCTGGCCTGCAAATGAAGTAGATAAACGCCTGCACGAGATCATGAGCGCTATCCATGAGTCATGCGTCAAACATGGCCGCCGTTCAGACGGTTATATCGATTACGTAAAGGGTGCAAACATTGCTGGTTTTCTGAAAGTTGCCAATTCCATGATCGACCATGGAATAATATAGCATTGCACAAGCTGTTTGTTTGTTGTAAATTTGATTAAATAACATATTCAGACAGCTATGGAACGCCGTAAATTCATTGAGAATGCAGCGCTTGGAAGCCTGGCGCTGGGGTTGTCTTCGTTCGATAACCCTGAACATTTATTGGAACCTGGAATACCCAGGAGAACCCTTGGGAAAACAGGGGAGAAACTTTCGATTATCGGTTTTGGCGGTATTATGCTGAATGACAACCCCCAGGAGTATGCCAATGAGTTGGTCGCCAAAGCATTCGACACCGGTATCAATTACTTTGATATAGCACCTTCCTATGGCAACGCACAAAGTAAACTTGGCCCGGCGCTCAAGCCATATAGGGACAGGTGTTTTCTGGCCTGCAAAACCCTGGAGCGAATGGCAGACGCAGCTGAGAAACAGCTGAATGAGTCCTTGTCCATGCTCAATACCGATCACATTAACCTTTATCAGCTTCATGCCCTGAGCTCGGTTGAGGAAGTGGAAAAGGCCTTTGGACCGGGCGGTGTTATGGAATTGTTTTTAAAAGCGCGGCAGCAGGGCAAGGTTAAATACCTTGGGTTTTCTGCACACTCGGTCGAGGCCGCCCTCCTGGCAATGAATAAATTTGATTTCGATACCATTCTTTTCCCCTTAAACTTCAATTGCTGGGAGCAGGGCGATTTCGGCCCGCAGGTTTATGAAATGGCACATTCAAAAGGCATGGGTATTCTTGCCCTTAAAGCTATGGCCTTAACTTTGCTGAAGGAAGGGGAGGTTAAACCGTATAAAAATGTATGGTACCGTCCGATACAGGATGATCAGCTGGCAAAGATCGCCCTCCGCTATACACTTTCAAAAGATATAACGGCAGCCATACCTCCCGGAGATGCTGAGTTTTTCTGGAAGGCTGCGGAGGTGGCCCGGGATTTCAAACCGGTTACGCTGGCTGAAACCGAACAACTCAGAAGCCTGGTTTCCGGAAAACCTCCCATTTTTGAACATTCCCTGGCCTGATCAAAGCACGTGATAAGTATCCGCTTTAATCAAATCCTTTGCCGTAAAGGTAGTCAGCCTGGTTATTTTCGCGGTTGAACGAAAGGCGGGAGGTAGTATGAATACCGCCTCATCTCTGTTGCCAACATCTGCAATAATCCATGCTTTGTGTTCGCCGTCGAGACAACCCCATTCGGCATGCGTCAAAAAATGCGAACCCGTCTGCAGAAAGACCTTGATCGCCATATCGCAGGAAGCCTTGTCCGCACCGTGCGGAACTTCAATAAGAAATTTTGACATTTCGATTCCTCCTCGTTATTTTTATTTATACTAAATATAAATAAAGATACGACATTTTCATGGAAGAATCATCTTGAGAAATGACTATTTAAATGATTTATATCTAATGCACCCTTGACCTGACCTGCTGCAAATTTCAAAAACCTTGCAGTGACCGGAGGGCCAGGATCCTGTTCTTTTAACCGGCAAACAACTCATCAACGGCGGCCATCATTTCATAGCCATCCACGTTATAATTGATCAGTGTATCACATCCTGCCGGAAAACAATGCCTGCTTCTCCCCTTGCACTCGCACCCGGCAATTGCAATGACACGCAGTTCAGGCCACAACAACTTGATGCGTTTTATTGATCGGCAATTTTCATTGCCCGGGATGCTGGTGTTGATAATCAACAAATCGAAACGCAGTGCTGAAGTGATCATGTCAAACGCCTCCTGCAGAGAAACGGCCCGGATCAGGCATGCATTGGCACATGACAGAATCTCATGAAAGAAGAGGTAGTTGGCATAATCATCTTCCACGATAAGAATCTTTTTGCCCTTCCAGTTAAATGCAGGAGAGGCTGCTACGGATTTCATTGTCATCAGATTTTGGGTATCACAGAGGTTCATGGGTGTTCAGCTTAAATACGTTATTAATACCCTGAGATCAGAAAAAGTAACCCTCCTGTGCCTCATTTTTTATTCACAGACATAATTTGAATTGATGATATTGCTACTTTTGAGTTTAATCGAGACCACTTCAAATGAAACATTCCGGCAAATCCTTGCTAATCTGCGTTATAGGATTACTTGCTGCCCCACAGGCCATGGCACAGGATTTTCTATACCAATTCGGTTATTATGGTTTCTTTGATAACCGGGAATATTTCAATGAATTTGTAAACGATCAGACGATCTTCGGATCAAGGATTTACGCTGAAGCTGGTTATGCCTTTAACGCGGACAACCGGATCATGGCCGGTGCCAATTATTTGTATGAATTCGGAAGCAAGGGCGAATGGATTGCCCCTGATCTCACGGCATATTATACCGGACGATACAGGAATTTCAGCCTTTATCTCGGAGCATTCCCGCGGCTCAATAATATCATGATGCCCATGGCGTTGATGTCCGATACAATTCCTTATTACAGACCTAATGTGGAAGGTATTTTAATTGACTTCAAAACACGTTCCTTCCGGCATAATGTTTGGATCGATTGGGTCAGCCGCCAGTCTCAGCAAAAAAGAGAATCATTTCTGCTTGGTTTTTCAGGTTTTGCCCGGCGTGGTCTCCTGATTTACCAGCACCACGCCGTGATGACCCATTTGGCCCATTCCCTGAATGACACCTTGGATGAGCCCATCAGGGACAATGCTGGTTTCACGGTCATGCCCGGCCTCGATCTTTCAACGGTTTCCGGGTTGGATTCGCTGACCCTCTCGGCAGGGGTGCTCTTTTCCTATGACCGTATCAGGGGTGTCTATGATTTCAGGTTCCCGGTGGGCTTCCTGGCTGAAATGGAGATCGTTCATCAGGGATTTGGTCTGCACGGGACCCTCTACTCGGGAGAAAGCCAGGTGATCACCTCGGGTGACGGATTTTACAAATCAACATTCTACGGCCGAGCCGATGTATATTATCAGTTGTCAAAGGCTCACATTAATGGCAGGGTGCAAGTATCCATGCATTTTCTGCCCGGCGTGACAGATCTCTCCATGTCATTGGTTGTGCGGGCTCAACTGGACGGCATATTCAGAAGTCACCATTCCAACTCTCTGAAATAGCGTCTCTGCCTCACAAAAAAGTCGAAAATTATGCTTCCCGGGTAGATTTCATCAATTTTACCTGTCCGGATCTTACCCTTAAGTTGACTGCGCAATTTAATGAGAAGGGGAATTCTTCTGTAGAAGGCCAGGTGTGCCCTGATAACTGCGATGAAGAAACTGCCCGAACCACTTGAGAGGTACACAAGGGCCGACATGCCATCGAGAACCATCCTGATGAGGACAACAGGCACCAATTGAAATACCGGGAGATTTTTGAAAAGCAGAAAAAGGTTATTCCTGTAATTCAGATAAAGCTTGCGTGGTGTATTGTTAGGCAACGTACCGCCACCCACATGATATACAAGTGAAGCGGGTACTACAGCTATGGAATACCCTACCCTGTGCATACGCCAGCAAAGATCAATTTCCTCCATATGGGCAAAGAACTCACCGTCGAGTCCGCCTGCCTTTTTATAAGCAGATGCCCTTACAAACATGCTTGCCCCGGATGCCCAAAAGATGTTCCTGTAATCGTCATAATTTCCTGTATCCTTCTCCAGCACGTTCAGAATCCTGCCCCGGCAGAAAGGATAGCCAAATCGATCAATATATCCTCCGGATGCACCTGCATATTCAAAATATTCCTTTCGATCAAAGGCCATCAGTTTGGGCATGCATGCACCTAGCTCAGGATTGGTCTCCATGGCGTCCAGTAGAGGGACCAGCCAGTTCTCTGTCACCTCGACATCCGAATTCAATAAGACATAATAGGCGGCTTGAACCATTTCCAGGGCCTTGCAGTAACCCATCGCAAATCCGTAATTATGGTCAAACTCAATTACTCGCACCATAGGAAAGCTGTCTCTGAGAAAGGCCGCCGAATCATCGGTTGAACCATTATCCGCAACAATGATTTCGGTTCCCGGTACATCGGAATACCGGCAAATCGAAGGTAGGAATTGCTGCAGGTAATGCCGGCCGTTCCAGTTGAGTATCACCACAGCAATTTTCATCGGCTGATAAGTTTGATGTTTTCAGGCTTTGTATATTTGAAACGCTTGTGCGACCATAACCAGAATTCAGGCCTTCTGCGAATTTCCTCCTCCATTTCGTTCACGCAGGCGAGTGTTACCTCATTTTCCTGCGTTAGTGAAGCATCATCGAACAATTTCTTAAAGGTAACCTCATAGTATCCGCGGCTGACCTTCTGAATATCCATAAATACTATGGCAAGTCCAAGTCTTGTGGATATCTTTTCTACCCCTTCGAAGAATGGGGTTTCCTGGTTAAGAAATGTTGTCCAGAACCTGCTTGTTCTGAGAGGCCGCTGATCTGCAATGAACCAGATGGAAAAATGACGACCTTCTGACCGGTATTTCAGCCCGTGCCGGAATATGCTTTCCATGGCAATCAGAACAGGCTTGTGGCGACCCCGCATATAAGAGGATAAACGGTCGACGGCCTTGTTCTTCAGCGGACGGTAAATTACAAGGAAATCATTGGTAAGTTTATAAGGCAGGTTTATCAGCCATTCCCAGTTGTTGTAATGAGCTGAAACAAGTGCAAAATCCCTATCTTCCTTTTCGAGATCAGTTAAAACTTCCAGATTTATATACTTAAATCTCCGGTCAAGATCATGCAAAGATATTCTGATACATTTGATCAGTTCCAGCAGGAAATCACAGAAATGCCGGTAGAAAGCCTTTGCCAGTTGTTCAATTTCACGTTCAGATTTTTCCGGAAAGGATCTTCTCAGGTTGCCAAAGACCGTTTCCTTCCTGTAACGCACCAGATAGTATGCAATGATGTATAACACGTCGGATAGCCCGTACAGGAACCAGAAGGGTATCAATGAGATCAGCCATGTGAAGGCAAAAAGGAGATAATATAAAAGTGAAGTCATTGTTCCGGCCACTAATGGTTAGGATTTCATAAAACGAGCCACATCCGTAAGAAAAGCATTGTGAATGTTATTATTGGCAGCGACAATTTCGCGACCGAACAAATAATTACCTCCCCCACTGAAATCGGTTACCCTGCCGCCTGCCTGTGTGACGATCAGTGCCCCTGCAGCCACGTCCCAGGGACTGAGATTGTACTCATAAAAACCATCATAACGTCCGCAAGCAACATAAGCCAGGTCGGTGGCGGCAGATCCCAAACGCCTTACGCCGTGCGTATTTGTGAAGAAGTAATCGATGGTATTCATGAAACCCTGCACCCGGTCGAAGTTCTGATATGGGAAACCGGTAGCAATCAATGCTTCTTTGACAGTTGGCGTTTCAGATACCTTTATTTCCTTGCCATTGAGAAAAGCCGGACTTCCCTTCCAGGCATAAAAGGCCTCCTTTAACCATATCTCATAGATAACCCCAATAACCGGGATATTATTTTCAGTCAGCGCAATACTAACTGCCACCGGTGGAGCGCCGTGAATAAAGTTGGTTGTGCCGTCGAGCGGATCAATGATCCAATTGTACCGTTCACCCCTGGTTTCTCTGGTTCCTTCTTCAGCAATAAACCCGGCATCTTTTACCAGGTTCTGGAGCTTCTCAATGATCATGGCTTCGGCAGCTTTGTCGACCTCGGTTACAAAGTTGTGCAATCCTTTTATCTCAACCTCATTCATGGATACACTGCTGATCTTTCCATAAATGTAACCGCCTGTTTCTGAAGCAATCTCAATTACTGCCCGAGATAACGCCTGATAATCCATCATATTGTTTTATAGGTGTATTTGCATCCAGCATCTTGCTGTAATAGTTATACAGTTCAACCTGCGACCTGATTTTTCCGGCGCCGTTTGGAGCCACATAGCCGTTATCCTGAACAGGATTAATGATCCTGGCCTTGCAGTTATCGTTCAGCTGCAATCCGATCATATCACGGATCTCACGTTGCACATCCTTGTCATAAATGGGGCATGCTACCTCAACGCGGCGATCAAGATTACGAGTCATCCAGTCGGCCGATGTAATATAATACAATTCATCTCCCCCGTTACAGAATATCAATACCCTTGAGTGCTCCAGGTATTTGTCGACAATGCTTATGGCTTCAACATTCTCACTCAGTCCCGGTACACCGGGAATCAGAGAGCAGATGCCCCTGACGATAAGCCTGATCCTGACACCTGCATCATTTGCCTTGTAAAGCTTGTAAATGATCTCATTATCCACCAGGCTGTTAAGCTTGAGAATGATATAGGCTTCCTTGCCGGCCTTTGCATTTTTTATTTCATTATCGATCAACTGGTACATTTTACGCCTCAGGTAGAGTGGTGATTTGATGATGTGCCTGTAGGTGAAGTTTTTGTAGGAGCTGTCAAAAAAATCAAAAATACGTTTTACCTCCGAGGTTATCCTGGTATCTGTGGTGAACAAGAACAAATCGGAATATACCATGGCATTCCCCTCATGGAAGTTGCCTGTGCTAATGCAGGCGTAATTAACCATTTTTCTGCCCTCTTTCCTGACAATGTTGAGCAGCTTGGCATGTATCTTGAGTCCCGGAAAACCAAAAGTGACCTTTGCCCCGACTTCTTCCAGCTTACGCGACCAATAGATGTTGGCTTCTTCATCAAAACGGGCCTGCAACTCAATGACAACATTTACCTTCTTTCCATTCCTTGCAGCATTGATAAGTGCATTGACTACTTTCGAATTCTTGGATACCCTGTATATGGTAATGGAGATTTCCGTCACCCGGGGATCAATGGAAGCTTCCTGCAGTAACCTGACAAATACATTAAAATCCTGGTATGGCACATGAAGCATAAAATCCTTACGTGCCATAACCTGAAGGATGCTTTTATGCTTTTTCACCAAAGGATGGGGTAAAGGCTGATCCTTGCTGTAAATCAGCTCCTGTCTGCCAATTATCGGAAAATTCATGAAGTCCTTGAAATTATGGTACCGCCCTCCCGGAATCAGGTTATTATCCTCATCCAGGTTGAGTTTGTCTACAATCATTTCAAGCAGTTCCCTCGATATGGCATTATCAAAGACAAAACGCACAGGTTGTCCAGTCTTGCGGCTGTTCAGGCCCTTGGAGATCACTTCGAGGAAACTCTTTGAAATGTCGTTATCCATATCCAGCTCCGCATCACGTGTCAGCTTGATAATCCAGGATTCGAAGATGTCGAACTTGAAAAGGGTAAATACATCATCCAGCGAGTAACGGATCACATCCTCGAGCAGGATCAGGAATTTCTTATCATTTTCCGAGGGCAGTACGATAAAGCGGGGAAGTACGTTGGTCGGTATTTCAATAAGCGCGTAGTCAGTATGGACATCCGGATCCGTACTGCTTAATTTCACGATCAGGTAAATTGATTTGTCCTTCAGGTAAGGGAATTTTTCCACGTTGCTGAGCATGATGGGCGATAAAACCGGGAATACATTCTCATCAAAGTAGTCCTTAACAAAATCAGCCTGAAGGGGATTCAACTCCAATTCATTGATGATTAAAATGCCTTCCCGCTCCAGTTCGTTCAATATGTGCTGAAAGGTATATTCAAATTTGTTCTGCAGTTGAAGCACTTTCTTCTGGATCATGCTCATCAGCTTCTTGGGCTTCTCACCCTCAATTTTCTTGTGGCCCTGCTGATAATCGATCATTCGCTTGATGGTAGCCACCCTCACTTTGAAAAACTCGTCCAGGTTGTTAGAAAATATACCCAGGAACCTGATCCGTTCCAGCAGCGGCACATCATTATCCTGGGCTTCCTGGAGGACCCTTTCATTGAAGGAAAGCCAGCTGATTTCTCGATGGATTAGTTTGGGGTGCTTCATGTCGGGTTTATTGGTATGAAATCATCCTCAGAAATGGAGTATTACTCTTCTTTATTGGGAAAGTTGAATATCTGCTCTTCCAGGTTGCTCCGGTCGATCCCCTTCCAGTCAGCTGTGCTGAATTTAAGCGTAACTACTCCGGCAGTTGGTATATTATCAATTGGTGCTTTGAGAAAGTGATTTACCGTTTCGGTAAATTCAGGATTATGTCCAAAAATCATCAATGATTTCTGATTCTCGGGCAGGTCCCGGATCAGATCAAGGATTTTTTCTGTAGATGATGCATACAATACATTGCTGATCTCCATTAGTGCCAGCGGGTATTCAAACACCCGGGCAAAAATAACGGCAGTATGTAACGCACGATCGGCAGGACTTGTGATGATCTTCTGAGGACAAATATTATTTAGCTTTAGCTTTCGGGAAATCTCATAGGCATTTCTGATTCCCCTTGGTTTCAGTGAACGGTCGATATCAGCAATACCGTCATCATCCCAGGCTGATTTTGCATGCCTTACCACATGTAATACTTTTAAATGCTTCATGTAAAATACTTTTGTAACCGGTACAAATGTAATTCATTTATGCATATTTCGATCTAAAAAGGCATATCCTGCGAAACCCGAATTACAACCAGTCAGGGCGCTGACAGGGTTAAATTGTAGAGGACACTATAACAAGTGACTGGCCAGTTCGGCCAGGTAACTCCTTTCTCCTTTGACGAGGTTGACGTGCGCAAATAAGTCCTGCCCGATCATCTTATCGGTCAGGTAACTTAATCCGTTCGACTTTTCATCGAGGTACGGCGAGTCGATCTGTTCAATATCACCGGTGAAAACCATCTTCGTTTCTTCTCCGGCCCTGGTGATAATTGTTTTAACTTCGTGAGGTGTCAGGTTCTGGGCCTCATCCACGATAAAAAATATCCTGGAAAGGCTTCTGCCCCGGATATAGGCCAGGGGTGTTATGATAAGCTTCTCGGTTTTCAGCATTTCCTCGATCTTCTGAAACTCCTTACTGGTCTGTGTAAACTTGTTTTTTATGACATCCAGGTTATCAAACAGGGGAAGCATATAAGGTCCTATCTTTTCCTTGATATCGCCCGGAAGAAAGCCGATATCCCTATTGGCAAGCGGAACAATGGGCCTGGCGAGGAAGATCTGGGTGAATTTCTGTCGTTGCTGTAAAGCTGCTGCCAGTGCAAGAAGTGTTTTACCGGTCCCGGCCTTCCCGGTTAAGGTTACCAGCTGCACTTCATCCCTCAGAAGGGCATCAAGTGCGAAGGTTTGTTCTGCATTCCTCGGTTCAATGCCATATGTTTTTTGCTTGATGACGCGGTTGATCATTCCGTCTTTCGGATCGTAATGAGCCAGTGCGCTGGATGTGTTCCCTTTGAATATAAAATACTGGTTCGCCGCAGGATCCACGGGCAGTTTGAATTCTTTCACCGGTATCCCTTCGGGATTTTCGTACATCTTCATAATCAACCGGTCATCCATGCCTTCCAGCATGCTGACACTCCTGTAGATCTCATCAATATTCCTGACCTTGTCCGTTTCATAATCCTGGGCCATAATGCCGAATGATTTGGCTTTCATTCGCAGGTTAATGTCCTTGCTGATGAAAATCACCGATTTGTCGGGATTGTTGCGATAAACATGATCCGCTATGGCCAGTATTCGATGATCGGGTGTGTTTTCAGGGAAAGAAACCTGCATGGCCCCTGAAAACGGCTTCCCCGTTTCAATGCTCAGTTTGCCCAAACCCTTCCCCAGCGGCACGCCGCCATTGAAAAGACTGTCTCCTGAAAGCTTATCCAGTTCACGCGTAAACTCCCTTGCATGATAATTGATAATATCATTGCCCTTCTTGAACCGGTCCAGTTCTTCGAGAACAGTTATCGGAATAATTACGTTATTTTCCTGAAAGTTGTAAATGCACCTGTAATCATGCAGCAGGACATTGGTGTCCAGGACAAATACTTTCTTTTTCTTCTGGGCCATATGAGAAGCATATTAATAATCGGCAGTCAGCTGTCAGTTCACAGTCATCAGGTGAATGCTGAACGCTTAATGCCGGCAGTTATTTTAAAGCAACGTAAACTATTGTATTTTTGCTGAAAATCGTCACGGGTTTATTAATACTTATTAACATCACCATGGAAGCACTGGATGCCATTTTCAACCGGCGAAGTATCAGGCAGTATACATCAGAGCAGATCGCTGATGAACAAATTGAAATACTTCTTAAAGCCGGTATGTATGCCCCATCGGCAGTAAATAAACAACCCTGGGAGTTTATTGTTTTCAGGAACCAGGATACCATGCGCCGGATTGTTGAGGTTCACCCCAATGCATCAATGCTGTTGAAGGCAAATACGGCCATCCTGATTTGCTGGGACGAGCAGAGGCAGCACGACATCGGATATGGTCCTGTGGATTGTGCTGCAGCTACACAAAACATTTTACTTGCCGCGCACAGTATGGGTTTGGGAGCAGTATGGGTAGGAATCTATCCCCGTCAGCCGCGGATGGAGGCCATTAAGAGTATTTTCAGACTGCCCGATCACATCAGGGGGTTTTCCATAGTTGCACTGGGCCATCCAGCCGAAAAGAGAAGCAAACCCGAACGGTTTGACAAACAAAAAATACACCTGGAAACATGGTAATTCAAAATCGACTAATTTCATCGTTCTAAGGAGAGTATTATGAATTATCAGAAAACACTGTCGTATCTGATGGAGCAGCTTCCCATGTACCAGCGTATCGGAAGGCTTGCATACCGCACAGGACTCGACAACACGCTCACGCTGGATACGTATTTTAAAAGCCCGCACCGGGCATTCCCTTCCATCCACGTTGCCGGAACCAATGGTAAAGGATCAGTTTCACATATGCTGGCATCAGTCCTTCAGGAAGCCGGTTATAAAGTCGGCCTGTACACTTCCCCCCACCTGCTCGATTTCCGCGAGCGGATCAGGGTCAACGGTAACCTGATCAGCAAGAAATTCGTGATGGATTTTGTCCGGCAGCACAGGCCATTCTTCGACACACTGAATGCTTCTTTTTTTGAGATCTCGGTATTCATGGCTTTTACC
>DIAS01000001.1 GCA_002415855.1 Bacteroidales bacterium UBA5072 | reverse complement strand
AGGTAGTATTCTCCGATATTAATGTAACAAAAGCATACCTGGGTAAATGTTACGACAGAATGGGAGGGATTCAAAATTCCACCACCATGGCGAGCGATAATAATGGTATCCTTGGAATGCGCGAAGACCTTCTGTCTTCGGGTACAGATCAGACTCTGTGTATCCACCGTCCTGCCAACTATGGACATATGAAGGGAACGCTAAGCCCTGACCAGCTTGGATATTTTGCAAATACAGGCTATGCAGGTTTTCTGCGCTGGCCTCATCTTTACAGCAATATTCAAAACATCAATACAATCCTGGCAAATATTGATGAGGTGCCGACAACAGATGAAGCTCTCAGAACAAGGCTGAAAGGTGAAGCTTATTTTATCAGAGCTTATGAATATGCAATCCTTCTTATGAATTATGGAGGATCAGTTATCAGCACCGAACCATTCCAGCTTGGACAGGATGTTTCCGGCATCGGAAGATCAACATTGCAGCAGACACTCGATCAGGTTCTCGCTGATGCTGATGCTGCTATTGCCAACCTGCCGGCAACAGGTATGGAACAGGGTCGTGCTAACCGTGGCGCAGCAGCTGCCCTTAAATCGAGGGTTCTGCTCTTCTGTGCCAGCCCTCTTGTAAATGGTGGTTATGAACCAACGAATAATCTTGTATCATTCGGTACAACAGGACAGGCAGCCCGCTGGACAGCAGCAAGGGATGCAGCTAAAGCTGTAATTGATGGCACCTACGGAGCATATGATCTCGTGGGCACTTACACCGATCCTCCGGCAACTCTGACCGATGCTGATGTTACATCTTATTCCAATACCTATTTCAATATCTTTAACCAGCATGGTGCATGGAATAAGGAAACCATCTGGGGTATTCAGTACTCGCTGACAGGAGGTAACGGTAACAATGCCAACATCTGGTTTGGTCCATGCGGCTATCATAACTGGGGTAACAACGACCCGACAGAACCTGCTGTACGTCAGTATGAAATGGTCAATGGTACACCGTTTGTATGGGATAAGTATAATCCGGGGAACCTGGAGTTAAGAACTGCAACTGCTGCAGAACTCACTGCCGATCCTGAGAGAAATCCGTATGTTGGCCGTGAACCACGTTTCTATGCAACAGTACTGTATCATGGAGCACCATGGCAGAATCGGCCTTCAGACGCCGCTGCCTTTGATCCCTATAATAAGGCACAAACTGGTCATTTCTACTCAAAAGCCACTGGTCTGGTAACAGCATATGGCGTTGATACAAGGCAGGGCCTTATTGAATCATGGAACGGGACCAAAAATGGTTACTATATCAAGAAATTCATGGATCCTCAAACAGTGGGACAGTACTACAGGAATACCAATACCTGGGTCGAGTTCCGGTTTGCGGAGATTTTGCTGAACTATGCTGAAGCTTGTATCGAGCTTGGTGGTGCTGACCTTCAGAATGGTATCGATGCCCTTAACAAGGTAAGAAACCGTGCAGGATTACCCGACAGGGTCACGACCGACCAGGTACAGGCACGTCAGTGGGTCCGCCACGAAAGGTATATTGAGTTTTTTGCAGAAGGACACCAATGGTATGATATGCGCCGCTGGATGACCGCTCCGACAGTGATCGAGAATGTTTATGAGATGAAGATCAAGCAGTTTGATAATGGAGATATGGAGTGGAAATATGACAAGGGTGCCATGCCTGATGCACGTTCATGGGCTAACAATAAGTACTACTGGATACCAATTGCAACCGATGAAATGAAAAAAGCACCTGCGCTGGTTCAGAATCCGGGCTATTAGTATTACCGAAGTTTGATAATTTACTAAAGATGATAAAAGCCGGCCTGAAAAGACCGGCTTTTTTTATGGACTGTAGGGGCGTTGCATGCAACACCTCTACAGTCCTAATGATAAAACGCCCAGTACCAGAACGTATTCCCAAACTTCTGTCTAAGGATAGGTTCTGCTGTTTTTAAACTGTTTCCGTACGACTGAAACGTTTGAAGAAACATATTAAACCTGGCTTCTGTCTGTGGATTTATCTTAAGATTTCCCAGATCGGGCAGAGTTGCTGAATCGGAAATCCGGCACACCATTGCAGCCTCTTCGAGATTCACAGGTATTTTCTTATATCCCAGGCTTTCAAGCCTGGCCAGGCCCGCCGCAATTCCTTTATAATCCTTGATTAGCATCAGATAAGCAAGCTTATATTCAAAAACTTTCCGGTTTAGTGAATCGAAGTAAAGCACCCTCTGGATATTCACGTATGGATCATCGGTTATAGAAAAAAAATCATGCCCGATCCTCTCCTTTCTTTTAACCCCTAATTCAGGATGTGATTCAACTGCATTATCATCATAAAGAAGCTTTTCATACTCTTTGGCTTCATCCCTGTAAAACAGTGTATTCTTCAGTATTGAAATATATTTTAACGCGACCTTGTAATCACCATTAATTATTTCCGTTTTAACCAGCATTTTAAGTCCTTCAGGAGTGATTCCCTTCATAACCATGTTCTCGTAGGCCCACCTGTGCGCTTCATTGATCATTCCCGTTGTGTAATAAAAATATCCTCCGCGTCTAAGGACCTCACCATACATTTCCCACTTCAGGAACAATGTCTGGCCATCGGGGCTCTGGGGAAACTGAAATAAAAGATCATTCAACCTGCCGGTTTCGCTGAGGGCAATATTGTTCAGGAAAATAGTAAGCCTGTTTGTGGTCGGATGCTTTGTTATATACCTGGTAAGGTCGTCGTAATTCTCTCTGTAAAAAAGTTTTTCAGAATAGAAATATTCTTTGAGGACTCTGTCAAAACAGATAAAAGAAGAGATGCTTATCAGCAAAACTGGGATAACGGGATAAAAAGATCTCACTATTTTATCATGATTACCTAACCATCCTGGTAGCCTGATCTTTATTTTACAGCTGAATGGAAGAAGAGCAATCAGGGCAATAACAGGAAGGTAAAATGTAAGCTGAGATCCTGTATCTTCACCGGATAACGGGAAAATCAGAAGCGTATTAAATGACTGAAAAAGAAAGAACTGCTTCAGAACATAAATAAACAGGAAACTGACAACAAATAATGAAATGATCCTGA
The DNA here is from genome assembly GCA_002415855.1 of Bacteroidales bacterium UBA5072. GTDB lineage: Bacteria > Bacteroidota > Bacteroidia > Bacteroidales > UBA10428 > UBA5072. The sequence continues at coordinate 959 of DIAS01000001.1, read as the reverse complement.
TCCATTCTTTTTTTGTTGCTTTCAAAGCAATGAAAAAAGTGTACATAAGAACAAATATCCAGGCAAATCCTCCTGTAATCCAATACCACAGCGGGAAAATAATAACAGGGAAATAACCTTTCAAATACCTTGTTGTCAGATAAAAAAAGACTAGCTGCAGGAGCATTCCCAGATTGTTAAAGAGAAGGTACTGGTAATTGGTCTGGAGGATAAAAAAAAGTGTGCCGAAAATAAGGGGAATAAAGATTGATTCTTTTCCTGACAGATAGGATATAATTTTTGAAATCAGGAAAATAATCAGGCAGATTATTAATGAAATAATGAAGGCACCTGCAAGCGGATAATAAAAGAATGTCGTCAGGAATCTACCCAGATACAAGAGTAAAGAACCTGGTTGTTTAATATTGCTGATGAGGTAATCGTGTGAAAAAACAAATAGAGCCAGCTTCTCCTGGTAAAACTCAACATAGTCAGCAAAGAATCCATAAAACAAGAAACAACCTGTAAAGAAGATCAGGTAAGGCAAAAAACTGATGACCGATCTCATTATAGTTTTGTCCTTCGTCATTATTTGTTTTATCTTTATCTGCCTGTTAATTCTCAACCCATTTCGCCTGCAGGGCATCACCTTCGGCTCTTTTCCTGATCTTTCCCGGATTCACCTTAACTTTCAGTGCGGAGAATTCCGGCAGGTTGAAGCTCTTTATAAAACGCTGGTAGAATTCTGGATCTTTCTGGGGTAGTATAAACGCTTTGGCTGAGTTCCCTTTTTCGTCAATAAAGGAGATAAAGAACCGTGCAGTCAGACCATCAATTCGCTTGCTGCTGAAAACAAGCCACCTGCTGTTTGATGACCATGAATGATAGCTGTCGGTAAAATCGCTGTTAAGAGCCATATATGAAGGCGTTAATGTCTGCAGGTCAATTATATGCAGATCTGCTTCCTTATGCCATATCGG
>DIAS01000075.1:15698-15928 GCA_002415855.1 Bacteroidales bacterium UBA5072 | reverse complement strand
TTGATAAGTATGGTCAATGATTTTGTTATTCATTAACTTCACTGCTGTAAAACGCGTAAACAATCAGCTCATGAGCACAAATTATCCGTCACTTTATCAGATCAATACAAGGGTATGGCTCACAGAACTGTCCCTGCGCCTTGGCAGGAGGGCCACACTCGATGATATCCCTGATGCAGAACTTGACCGGTTAGCAGAAACTGGATTTGACTGGATCTGGTTCCTGAGCG
>DIAS01000075.1:10374-15448 GCA_002415855.1 Bacteroidales bacterium UBA5072 | reverse complement strand
GACTGGATCTGGTTCCTGAGCGTGTGGTGCACGGGTGAACTTGGGCGCAAAATCTCACGGGAAAACGCAGGGTTCAGGCGCGATTTCGAGGAAACCCTGCCTGATCTGAAGGAGGAGGATATAGCCGGTTCAGGGTTTGCCGTCACCGGTTATTATGTGCATCCTGACCTTGGGGGTGACGGTGCCCTCAGACGCCTCCGCGAAAGGCTTCGTGAACGGGGCATGAAACTCATGCTCGACTTTGTGCCGAATCACATGGGGCCGGACCATCCATGGGTTGAAAAGCATCCTGAATATTTTGTGTCCGGGACGGAAAGTGACCTGTCAGAATATCCTCAGAACTACACCCGGGTTAAACGCACGAACGGTGATCTGATCCTTGCCTACGGACGTGATCCCTTCTTTGCCGGATGGCCAGATACGTTGCAGCTTGACTACAGCAATCCTGCAACCGCAGAGGCAATGACCGGAGAACTTCTTCGTGTCTCAGAACAGTGCGACGGCGTCAGATGCGATATGGCAATGCTAATCCTTCCCGAGGTTTTTGAAAAAACATGGGGCCGAAGAGCACAACCATTCTGGCCATTGGTAATAAAGGCCGTCCGTGAAAAAGTTCCCGGCTTCTGCTTCATGGCTGAAGTTTACTGGGACATGGAATGGACCATGCAACAGCAGGGGTTTGACTATGCTTATGACAAACGGCTTTATGACCGTCTGCGTGAGGGCCACGCAAAGGCTGTACGTGAACATTTTTATGCTTCACCTGATTACCAGGATAAGCTTGCCCGGTTCCTTGAAAATCATGACGAACCGCGTGCAGCAGCGACATTCAACCAGAAAAATCATGAAGCTGCTGCCGTAATAACATTCCTGTCGCCCGGGTTAAGATTCTTTCACCAGGGACAATTTGAAGGGAGATTGAAACGTATATCACCTCATCTCGTCCGTGCCCCGCAGGAACCGCTGAATGAAGCGATCCGGAAATTTTATGACGTATTGCTCTCCGTAATTAAGAAACCCCTCTTCCGCGGTGGCCGTTGGCGGCTTCTCGAATGCGTACCGGCATGGGAGTGGAATGGCACCTGGGATTCTTTCCTGGCATTTGCCTGGGAAGGAGCATATTCCGGGCGTGCACTGGTTGCTGTCAACTATTCACCTATTGACAGCCAGTGTTTCGTTCATCTTTCTTTTGCCGATATGGCTGATAAAACAATCAGGTTCTCTGACCTGATGAGCCCTGCAGTTTATGACCGCGACGGCAACGAACTTATATCGAGGGGGCTCTTTTTGAGCCTGCCGGCATGGGGTTATCATGTGTTTGAAGTTGAAAGTCTGAAAGTCTAATGTCTGAAAGTCTAAAGTCGTTTACATTAATGTTATGGGAAACCTATCGTTAACTGAAAGCAGGGCGTGGAAAGCTCTCCTTGATCATAAAAAAAATATCGACCGAAAACATTTGCGGCAACTGTTTGCCGATGACCCGGGGCGGGGGGAACGGATGACGACGGAAGATATAGGGATCTTCCTTGACTATTCAAAAAACAGGATCACGGACCAGACCCTGAAGCTGCTCATTAAGCTGGCAAACCAGGCAGAACTGAAGAACCGCATTGAAGCCATGTTCAGCGGTGAAAAGATCAATGTCACCGAGGACCGGGCAGTGCTACACGTTGCCCTGCGTGCTCCCAAAGGATCAAAGATCATGGTTGACGGGAAAAATGTAATTCCACTGGTTCACGAAGTCCTGGACAGAATGACGGATTTTTCCAACCGTGTGCGCAGCAGCCAGTGGAAAGGGCATACCGGCAAACGTATCCGTAATATTGTGAACATCGGCATAGGCGGCTCCGACCTCGGCCCGGTAATGGCATATGAGGCACTGCGCTACTACAGCGACAGAAACCTGACGTTCCGGTTCGTTTCCAATATCGACGGGATTGATTTTGCGGAGGCGACCCGCGATCTCAACCCTGATGAAACAATGTTCATCGTCTCTTCAAAAACGTTTACGACAATAGAGACGATGACCAACGCACAAACGGCAAAAGAGTGGCTTCTGAAGGGTTTGGGGGTTGATGCCGGGGCAGTAGCAAAACACTTTGTCGCAGTCTCGACAAATGCCAAAAAAGTTTCGGAATTCGGTATTGATACGGCCAACATGTTCGGTTTCTGGGATTGGGTTGGGGGACGATACTCAATGGACTCGGCGATCGGACTTTCCACAATGCTCGCCATCGGTCCTGAGCATTTCCGGAGCATGCTAAAGGGCTTTCATGAGATGGATGAACATTTCCGGAATGCGCCGTTTGAGCGCAATATGCCGGTTTTGATGGGACTTCTGGCAATATGGTACAATAATTTCTTCGGCGCACAGACCATTGCGGTTCTGCCTTATGAAAATTACCTGAAACGCTTTCCGGCATACCTGCAGCAGCTGACTATGGAAAGCAATGGCAAGCAGGTTACCACTGACGGGGAAAAAGTTACCTGTAATACCGGTCCCGTCTACTGGGGAGAGCCCGGGACCAACGGACAGCATTCGTTTTATCAGCTCATCCATCAGGGTACCCGTTTGATCCCCTGTGATTTCATTGCCTTCGTGAATCCGTTGATCCAGGTCGGACGGCATCATGACATCCTTATGGCTAATGTTTTTGCACAGGCCGAAGCACTGGCCTTTGGTAAAACGGCCAGGCAGGTCAGGACTGAAGGAACGCCGGAGTGGCTTGTCCCTCACCGTGTCTTTAACGGTAACCGGCCATCAAACATGATCCTGACAGACCGGCTGACCCCGGATACACTCGGGAAACTGGTTGCCCTTTACGAGCACAGCACCTTTACCCAAAGCGTCATCTGGAATATCGATGCATTCGACCAGTGGGGCGTTGAGCTCGGTAAAGTGCTGGCGCAGCGCATAATACCTGAGATTGAAAATCCCAGCACGCTTCTTGAATTTAACCATGACGGATCAACCAATAATCTTATCCGGCGATACCGGAAGATGAAAAACCGACATAATAACAAAACAATATGAAAGCAATATTAAGAATTGGCGCTTTATCACTGGTACTGTTATCTGTATCAATCGCATCGTTTCCGCAATGTGAAATACTTCACCGCATGACACCTGACGGTTCGATGCAGTATTATATGCAACCCGTGAATTTTTATTGGACAAAAACAAAATCGCTGGAAGGTTGCATTGTCACTGACAGGGAAAATTACTTTCTCTTATTGCGTCCTATTCCGTTTCCTGAAAAACCTGCCGGGAACAAGCTGAAGGAAGACCTTGTACTGACTATGTCAAATGACACTGCCTACACGTTAAAACATTATGACACCCGCTATATCGAGAATGACACAGTCATGGCTATGCTTTTTCTTATTGATCAGAAGGATATTGATATCATGACGAAGTTTGAAGTTAAAGAAGCGAAGATCGACATGAAGGGAGACGAAGGCGTCAGATCGTATGAATTTAAGTTGCACAAGTCGGCACTGAAGGATCAGCTTGACTGCTTTCTGAAGGATGAAGAGGCAAGAAAGAAGAAGTAAACAGATAATAAATCATCATATTGTCACGGGTAGAAATTCGTTGATCTGACTTGAATTTTTCAAAGGAGAGAATCCTTTTCTCTAAAGCAATCCGCTCTCCTTAAGGTCATAGATCAGATCAGAAATATGGGCTTTGCCGCTCTTCTCCAGAATATTGGCACGATGAGTATTAATTGTATGAGGGCTCAGAAATAATTTTTCAGCAATCTGTTCACTGCTAAGTCCTGCTTCTATCAGCCTGATGATCTCAAATTCACGAAGAGTGAAAAGCTTGCCTGTCTGCATGAGTTCTTCATCAGGATATCTGAAATAAGACAGATTGTTTCCAATGTAATAATGAATACATTTATTTATCTTTTTATACCAGTCTATGTTGGTATGGAGTTTAAAGAAAAAGACTGTCTTGTAAGGCACCGGGGTAAAAAATAAATATCCCTGAACAAGGATATTAGAATATCCTCCGGAAGGATTTCGGAACCTAAAGTTAGTTGACATTAACAAATAGCCCTCCTCTGCGATAAAGAGATTCTGTGCCAGTTTAACGATTTTAGATCTTCCCAGGTGAAGCCTTTGAATATCATCAGGATGTGCACTTTCCATAAAATGGTAAGGGCTTACATCCTCCGGCTTAATACCTATCATTTGTATGCTGCGATTACTGGTAAAGATGACCTTCATCTGGATTGCGTCAGCAACATAGAAAAACTGATCATTATCTTCCATCAGTATATCCAGCTGCTGCATGACAGGATCATTGAGATTAATCCCTTTATAGCCTGCCGGCAAAAAAGTATCTAAGAATTTGAGAAACAAGCTATAATTATGACTATCAGTCATTGTTATCTGATTTAAAGCCGGTTATAATCGGAAACATTCTACAAATATAAAAAAATACTGATTAATAGCTATTGACCGGCGCATCAGGCGGACATAACTTTGATCTGTCTTAAAGGTTGAATATAAATTACTTAATACTATTTTGAATTTTGAACATTAAAAATGAATGACTATGGCAAATGATGAGAAAAAAATCAAAGTGACAACTTTTGAAAACACAAAACTAAATGTGACCCCATTAAACTGGAAAGAAGTGTACTACACCAATTGCCCGCTTATTTCAGCAAGCAATGTGGATCAGGAACTTGGTTGGACAAGGGAGGAGTTCAAAAAACTTGGCGTACACTATGACTATTTCCGTTGCACGCGCGAGACCGACTGGTATCCACACTACATTCATAACATGGACAATCTCATTCGCTTCGGAGGTTTGTTTCCGCCAATTCATGTTCATGCAGATATACGCAGGACAAAGCTTTTAGGAGTAACCCATGCTCCAAAAGAAGGCGGCTGTATGATGGTTCGCGCTCGGGATGACATTTATCGGATGAGCGAATTAAAAGGGAAAAAAGTAGGGATTTCCAAGAGTATGAACCAGGTCAAGAACGACTGGTGGCGCATTCAGGAACATCAGGGTATTGAGCTGATGCTCAGGATGAACGGAATGACCATGAAAGATATT
>DIAS01000075.1:9763-10103 GCA_002415855.1 Bacteroidales bacterium UBA5072 | reverse complement strand
GTAGAATTCCCTTATGCCGATGATTGGTATAACGATCCGGTAATGCTGGAACCAATGTACAATCCATCAGACTTATGGCTGCAGCGTGACCATAAGCACGACCTGGCATTTCGTCCGCTGGAAACCGCACTTGAAAAAGGGATTATCGATGCTTGCTATACGCAAAGCAAACCATTCCAGCATCTTCAGGAAGCTACAGGCAAATTCAAGGCTATTGAAGATTTGTCATTGTATCCCGACTGGACTCTCCAGGTGGCTAATATTCCGGCTGCAATTACCTGCTCCGATGTGATGTACAATGAGCACCGCGAACTAGCAGTTGCATTTATGAAAGGTATGA
>DIAS01000075.1:3725-9511 GCA_002415855.1 Bacteroidales bacterium UBA5072 | reverse complement strand
TTTATGAAAGGTATGATCAGGGTAGGGCGCTGGAGTAACGAAAACAAGCATGCCGCAGCAGGCATCCTCGACAGGCAGACCTTCTACCTCGATGTAGAGGATACATTTGAAGGAATTAAACCAATCGACCTGGTTCCCAACCTGTCGCCTCAGAACCTGGTATCAGTTGCGATTGGAAAGGATTTCATGCTGAAACATGGCTACATCAAGAACGACTTTGATGTATATGAATGGGCTGCACCGGATATCATTGAACAGGCTGCCAGGGAATTGCTGGAAATTCAATGGAAAAAAGTAACTACATCAAAACTTCCTGAACCTGCTGAGGCACTTCAATCAGGACGACGTATCGGGTAGTCGGTCAGAAAATTCTGAAAATAATGCTTCAGGTAAATAGTAATCTGATACTGAAGCTTGGTAAAAGAGGGCGACAAACTGCAATATTTACGGATTTGTCGCCCTTAACTGCCTTAAAACTAATTATGAAGAGAAAATGAACACTTCTTACAAACTGGATACGATCATCAAAGTTGATGAAGATTTATGTATTAATTGTGGCAGCTGCATAAGGGCCTGCCCGGGTGGATTGATCACAAAAAAGGATTTCCCTGTACCCATTGAAAATGCATGGGATTTATGCATCGATTGTGGCCATTGTGTAGCCATCTGTCCTACCGGGGCCATGCATCAAAGGACAATGAGCCCTGAGGAATGTGAACCTATTGACATCCAGCTTATACCAAAATGGGAAAGGGTTAAACAGTTCCTTGTATCCAGACGTTCAGTCAGAGGCTATATCAATAAGCGGGTTGAAAAGGACAAAATAATGCAACTGCTCGATGTTGCCCGGTATGCGCCCAATGGGGCAAACCGACAGGTTATTAAGTGGATTGTTATTAATGATGCTGCAAAGGTGCATAAGATTGCCCAGATGACCGTCGACTGGATGATAATGGTAAAGGAGAAAAATCCTGCTCTTTACCAGGAAGCCAAACTGGACTTGTTTGTCGGACCCTGGGATTTAGGTCAGGATCCTATCTCCAGAGGAGCACCGTGCGTTATCATTGCCTGTGCGCCAAAAAATGAACGGACAGCCCCGCCGGCAGCAATGATTGCTATTGGTCAACTGCAACTTGCAGCTACCGGGCTGGGTTTGGGAACAACTTTTACAGGAAGTATCAATACTGCTGCCCAGACATATCCACCATTGATTGAGCTACTTGGAATGCCTGAAGGTTATGTACCGTTCGGAACCACTGTAATAGGATATCCGGCAGAAAAATACCACAGGGTGCCATTGCGGAAAGCTGTTGATGTCATTTATTCAGAAAATGCAGATTCGGGAAAAACCGTGCCCCGCATGTGCTGCGCCCCGGGAGACCTTTATTATGAATTAAGAGGTAATTAGAGAAATATCTGGCTGTCTGGCATGGGATGAAAAACGCAAGCCAATATTTAAATTACGTTGAATTTTATCCAATTAAAATAAAATTTATGAAATCTTTAATTGCGGTTGAACCACGGTTTAAGGCATTCATCTTCGTGACTGCATTATTCATCCTTTTATCCGAACCAAATGCGAATGCACAAGTTGCAAAACCCGAACTTCCCAAAGAAAAACAAACAATCCTGGGATTGTATGTTACGTCAAAGGAAGCCTACGAAAAATGGAAAGCTGATCTTGAAAATATTAAGATAATTGATGTCCGGACACCTGAAGAATATCTCTTCGTCGGTCATGCACCAATGGCATGGAACATTCCGCTCCTCTTTCAGATCTACCAGTGGGACGCAGATAAGAAAAGGTTTCCGATGAAACCTAATCCTGATTTCATCTCCCAGGTAAAACAAGTCGCAGTTCCGACTGATACTCTGCTTGTCACGTGCCGGTCAGGCGGACGAAGTGCAATGGCCGTGAATCAGCTGGCTGAAGCAGGTTTTAAAAATGTGTTTAATATAACAGATGGCGTGGAAGGCGACACGGTTGATGATCCTGAAAGTGTTTTTATTGGTCAGCGGTTAAAAAACGGCTGGAAGAATTCAGGATTGCCATTTACTTATAATGTTGATATAATGTTAATGAAACTTCCGAAGAATCAATAGTTTGGCTTTTGCTGAAAACGGAACATTTTATGATGGAGCTAGGTTACCGTGATGGATATAATAAAAAAACACTATATAATTAATTCAGCAGTATTGTGTTTGTTTTCGTTTTTAAGCGGAATAAGCTCTGTTTCAGCTCAAATATCGGAGCCGGAAAAGCGTTGGAAATTTCTAACGGAGGTTTACCTGCTATTCCCAAATATGAAAGGGGAAACCGGTATTGGCGATCTCGTCTCAGTTCCAATAGATGCTAACCCCGGAGACATATTCAGTAAGCTGAAGATTGGAGGAATGTTATACTTTGAGGCCCGAACAAAAAAATGGGCAATTACATCAGATCTTGTTTTTATGAACCTTGAGAATGAAGTTACTCCGGGTACCATCCTGAACTCAGGGACTGTTACTGCAAACCAGGGGATATGGGAAGCTGTTGGACTTTTCCGGATCACTTCGTTCCTCGAAGTTGGCGCAGGTGGCAGGCTTAACCATCTCAGTACGGGGATGGATGTGCGCCGAAATGTATTTCCGGGGGGAACCGAAGAAGTCAACAGAGACAATACAACAACATGGTATGATCCGATCATTATAGCCAGGCTAACTGCCGACATCCGCGACAAGTGGCTTTTTCAGTTCAGGGGCGACCTGGGAGGGTTTGGAGCCGGATCAGATTTTACCTGGCAGCTTCAGGCATATGCCGGTTACAGGTTTTCGAAGATTTTTCAGCTGACTGCAGGTTACAGGATCATATCAATAGATTATAACAAAGACACAGATGCAGGACAATTTATATTTAATACAGACGAATTTGGCCCGGTAATAAGGCTGGGATTTAATTTCTGAAACAGATAACTAATAACTTGTTACTATGGAAAACGAAAAACCATTAATAAACAATGATCAGGAAGGCTTAAAGCCGAATTCCACGGTTAACAGCAATTATATGGCGGTTGAACGGACAGTGATGGCCGCTGACCGTTCGCTGATGGCATGGGTGCGTACCGGTCTGTCGCTCATAAGTTTTGGGTTTACTATCTATAAATTCCTTGAATATCAGAGAGAGGAACTTCAGGCATTGAACAAGGTAATGCCAAGTATTTCAAGCCCTAAAGTGATAGGACTCTTAATGATAGGTATGGGTATCATCTCTCTGGTACTGGGTACTGTTGAAAACGTATCGACAATCAGGTTCTACAGGAAGCAATATGACATTAAGCGACCCAGATACTCTCTTTTTATTTCAGTAATCATTACGACCATCGGGATCATTCTTTTTCTGGGGATCATATTTAAGGTAAACGGTATAAGTTGATTATTACTTCCCCTGAAAAAGCAGGTAGAATAATTAAATATTTCAAACGAGAGAATTTTAAAAATTAAGACAGTAATATCTAAAGAATTAAAACTATGAAAGTAATTATCGTTGGGGGAGTAGCCGGTGGTGCATCATGTGCTGCAAGGTTGCGCAGGCTTGATGAAAAGGCCGAGATACTGTTGCTGGAGCGTGGGCCCTATGTGTCGTACGCCAATTGCGGATTGCCGTACCATGTTGGTGGTACTATTGAAAAAGAGGCGAGTTTGCTGGTATCAACCGAACAGTCTTTCCGGGTAATATTCAATATCGACTGCAGGACTAACAATGAGGTGATCAGTATCTCTCCGGATAGAAAAACCGTCGAGATCAAGAATCACCTTACCGGTGAGGTAACCAGCGAGAAATATGACAAACTCGTACTTTCTCCCGGAGCAGCTCCTATACGTCCGCCTCTTCCCGGTATTGATCTCCCGGGAATATTCTCAGTAAGAACAGTACCTGACGCAAGGAATATACGAGAATGGCTGGACAGGGACAAGGACAGGTCTGTAGGTAACTCTTTTACCGGTGTTGACACTGTATCGAAGCCAAAACGGGCAGTAGTGGTCGGCGGAGGATTTATCGGCCTCGAGATGGCTGAAAACTTTATTCACCGGGGGCTTCAGGTAACTCTGATTGAGAAACTGGACCAGGTCATGCCTCCGCTCGATCCGGAAATGGCTCGTATCGTAAAGAGGTACATGAAAAGGCATGGGATAAAGGTCAAGGTCAATGACGGCGTTGCCGGTTTCCGCAAAACGGAAGATGGGTCCCTGGAAGTTCTCACCGAATCAGGTAAAGCTTATTCTTCAGACATCGTGGTCCTGGCTATAGGTGTACGCCCGGAAACGGCACTGGCGAAAATGGCAGGATTGGAGATTGGCCAGCGGGGAGGAATCCGTGTTGATGAGCGCATGCGCACATCCAACCCGGATATTTATGCTGTAGGTGATGCCATTGAAGTAAAGGACTTCGTTACCGGTCAGTGGACCCTCATACCGCTTGCAGGACCTGCAAACAGGCAGGGACGTATCGCAGCTGACGTGATTGCAGGCCGTGATTCAAGATTCCGTGGCACCCAGGGCACTTCGATCTGTAAACTCTTTGATGCGGCCATTGCCCAAACCGGTACAAGTGAAAAGGCTCTCAGACAGCTTGGTGACACCGACTACGAAAAGATCTACCTGTACCCCAATTCTCATGCCGGTTATTACCCTGATGCCAAACTTCTCATTATAAAAATCCTGTTCCGCAAATCCAACGGACTCCTTCTAGGAGCTCAGGTTCTGGGAGAAGAAGGCGTGCCCAAGCGGATCGATTCATTTGCCATGGCTATCCAGATGGGATGTACCATTTATGACCTTGAAGAAGCCGAGCTGTCATATGCGCCACCTTACGGAAGCGCAAAAGATCCGGTCAATTTCGCAGGAATGGTTGCCGCTGATGTACTTCACGGTGACATGCCGATCATGCATTGGGAATCAGTGGGAGACGGATTCATTCTTGACGTGCGCAATCCCCCTGAAGTTACAGCAGAGTCAGTTCCGGGTGCAGTAAACATCCCTCTGCCACAGATGAGGGAGCGCCTGGGTGAACTTCCTCGTGACCGTGAAATCTACGTCTTGTGCCGTTCTGCACAGCGGGCCTACTACGCAACACGGATCCTACTGCAAAACGGGTTCATGGCCAGGACGTTATCAGGCGGAATGATGTCCCGCTCACATAGTGTTTCTCAGACAAATTCATGAGGAAGTTATCAGGAGTTACGATCTAATATTGAAATTAATGGCAGAAGAGGTTATCCGAACGACCGACGCAAAGGGTAATCCGCTGGAAGGCGATAAGAATTATGTATTGCATTTACCACCGGATATTCCTGCCAGTAACTTCTGGTCAGTAATTGTCTATGACAGCCAGACATGCCTGATGATCAGAACAGATCAGTCATGGCCGTCTGTACATAGTAATTGTAAAAGACTGGTTGTGAACTATGATGGTTCGGTAGATGCCTGGTTTGGCCCGGTGGTTCCTCCGGGAAAGGAGAATAACTGGGTGAAGACCTTACCGGGAAAGCGTTGGTTTATGATATTTCGTCTATATGATCCGCTCGAAACATGGTTTAACAAAAGTTGGAGACCTGGTGAGATTGAAGAAATAATAAAACGGAAATAAACTAAAAAATAAGAGAATATTTTATGAAAGCTATTACAGTTGAACCAAAAAAACCGGGAACCGCAAGGCTGATGGATATACCTGAACCGGATCTGCGTGACGGATCGATACTCGTGGAAGCTGTTGCCGTCGGGGTATGCGGTACCGATGTTGAAATTGT
>DIAS01000075.1:3221-3456 GCA_002415855.1 Bacteroidales bacterium UBA5072 | reverse complement strand
GAAGGAAAATATGGCTGGGCCCCTCCGGGACAGAAGCATCTTGTCCTTGGTCATGAATCACTTGGCCGGGTGATAGATCCTGGTACATCTGCCAGTTTTAAAAAAGGCGATCTGGTTGTAGGAATTGTGAGAAGGCCTGATCCTGTCCCCTGCCCCAACTGCGCAGTAGGTGAATGGGATATGTGCCGTAATGGCCTTTACACAGAACGTGGCATCAAGGAGATACACGGGTATA
>DIAS01000075.1:1784-2953 GCA_002415855.1 Bacteroidales bacterium UBA5072 | reverse complement strand
TATGTCGGAGCGGTGGAGGATCGAATCAGAATATGCTGTAAAAGTTGATCCCTCTCTTGGCATACTTGGCGTTCTCCTTGAGCCTACCACGGTGGTGACCAAAGCGATGGAACAGATAGGCATGATTGGCCGGAGGTCATATTGGGAACCTAAAACCATTTTGGTTACAGGCGCAGGACCGATAGGACTATTGGCTGCCCTGAGTCTGAAGCTGTGGGGAATATCAGAAGTACATGTCCTCGACAGGATGGAAACAGGATCCAAGCCCGATCTGGTGCGTGATCTTGGTGCCACATATCATTCGGGAAGAGTTGCTGATCTGGAATTCGAACCTGATGCAATAATTGAATGCACCGGTGTCGGACAGGTAATCGCTGATTGTATTCATAAAATAGGGCCTAGTGGAATCATCTGTCTCACTGGCGTCGGACAGGGAGGCGCTATTGGCGCTGGTGTATTGGCCGATGTAGCTGCAGCAGCTGTATTAAGAAATAATGTCATTGTCGGAAGTGTCAATGCCAATAGACGGCAATGGTTCAGGGCAGGACAAACTCTGGCAAAGGCTGACCGTTCGTGGCTGGCAAAGATCATTACCCGACGCGAAAAGCCTGAGAATTTCATGAGCGCTCTCGAAAGGAAACCGGATGACATCAAGGTTGTCATTCAATTCTCCGAAATCTGATCCAATAAAATTTCTAAATTGTAACGATTTATTTATTAATAAATAAGACAGCCATGGACGCCAAAATGCAAATCTTCACATTTCTCTTCCTGATGCTGGGACCATTCAAAATAATTGGTCCCTTTGCAAAAATTACCCAGGGAGCAGATCCGGCACTTACCCGGAAAATAGCTATCAATGCAATTATTTATTCCAGTATTGCCCTTTTGATGGCAGGTTTTCTGGGCCAGAGTATTATGAGCAAATATGGTATTCCACTGCCTATTCTTGGCCTGTCAGGTGGAATTATCCTTTTTCTTGTAGCCCTTCTGAACATAATTCATCAGTTTACCCCGGTATCAGTCAAAGAAGAGAATGTGGCTGCCCCAACAATGAATATGGCTATAAATCCGCTTGCTTTTCCTACAATAGTTACTCCTTATGGAATTGCAGCAGTCATAATATTTCTCGCTATGTTCCCTGATCTCAAACTATATGTTGGTATTGT
>DIAS01000075.1:0-1466 GCA_002415855.1 Bacteroidales bacterium UBA5072 | reverse complement strand
TATTTTTAAAGTCCTTGCCGTCATTCTTGCTTTACTGGGTGCAATACTCGGTATAGTCCAGGTAGCACTGGGACTTTTAATCATCTATAATCAGTTCAGGAACCTGCTGGCATTATAATTCTGCAGGAATTAAAAAATACAGAGCGAAGCATTTACCGGTACCTAAAAATAAGGCCCGGATGGCATTTCATGACTTTAAAACAACGCTCTGCAATTAAAATCAGGAATTTATGGAAACAGCAGAAACACTTTTAGAAGTTATCGTCAGGGTGGTTTCACTGACACTGGAATTCGGCGCAGTTTTATGTATATTGGTTGGTTTTGTGGCAACTTTGATCCTCTTGCTTAAATCCGGGCAAAAGGAATTTTCCCCATTACGAAACAGATTGAGGCTAAAGTTTGGCGGATGGCTCGTTCTGGCACTTGAGTTTCAACTTGCTTCTGATATTATTAAAACAACTATTGCTCCAACATATGAAAATCTTATTCAGCTTGGTGCTATTGCAGTAATAAGGACATTCCTGAATTATTTCCTGACTAAAGAATTAAATGAATTACCGGAATTGATCAGGAAAAATACTGAAAAAAAAGGAGATATTACAATTCCGTGATATTTAGCCTGTTCATGCTTCCAGCAGCTCTTTTTAACAAGAAATGTACTTGAATTCATGAATGATGTCGATGATTCCAATAATGCAAAATATCTAAAATACCGTTCAAAGTTTTTTATTTCTGAATTCTTTGGCACGGCTCTGTTATTGCTTGGAGGACTTTCGATAGTCATTTTTATGTTTGGATCCGGAAGCCCCATGACGCAGCTTATTCCTGATGTGAAGCTGCGTCAGGTGATAACCGGTTTCCTGTTTGGATCTATAGGTGCTTCAATTGCACTATCCCCTATAGGAAAAATCAGCGGAGCACATATCAATCCGGCTGTTACGATGGTCTTCTGGTTGTTTCGCAAGATCGAAGGACGCCTTGCCATTACCTACATATTGGCGCAACTGACCGGTGCAATTATTGGTTGCCTTCCCCTGCTTGTCTGGAGCCGGATGGGCAGAAGTGTGGCTTTCGGCGCCACACTGCCCGGCCAGGGATTCTCCACCCAAACGGTTTTTCTTGGTGAAGTAATACCACGTTTACTATGGTCTCACTTCTCATTATATTCATCGGTTTCAGGCGAATTCGCCAGTTTACTCCGTTCATGTTTCCATTCCTTTATGCCATCATGGTTCCCCTGGAGGCGGCCATTTCAGGCACCAGCACTAATCCTGCACGCAGTCTTGGTCCGGCACTCATTTCCGGACAGTGGGAAGGATGGTGGATCTATCTTATCGGTCCACTGACAGGAGCGCTGCTCGCAAGTGTTGCCTGCAGCCTGCTCGCCAGGCGGATCACAATAGCCAAACTTTACCATTTCGACAGTGAAAGTGAGGGTGATGCATTGTTAAGAAGAAAAGATTAAT
>DIAS01000007.1:36212-45468 GCA_002415855.1 Bacteroidales bacterium UBA5072 | reverse complement strand
GCTTTTTCTTGTAATGGCCGATCTCATGAGCAAGTACGGCGACTATCTCGTGGGTTGACAGGTCCTTTATCAGGGTATCATACAATACAATCCGTTTCCTGGGTCCCAATCCGGTAAAATAAGCATTGGCTTTTGTGGATCTCTTTGAACCGTCGATCACATAAATATTGTCAAGTCTGAAACCTGCTTTTTCGCTGAAGGCATTGATCTCATCCCGTAATTCGCCCGGTTCAAGGGGAGTCTGCTTATTAAAGAGCGGTACAATCAGCGATGAATAGAACATGGCCATGAAAACTGCAAACAGCGAAGCCATAACCCATGCGTATATCCAGAATGCGGGTCCGGTTACCTGGTAAAACCACACCACCAGTGCAAGTAAACCCCCGCCAATCAAAGCCCCAAGAAACCACCCTTTTACTTTATCCAGCAGATAGGTTTTTGGGGTTGTACGGTTAAAGCCAAACTTTTCTTCAATTACAAATATGTCGTACAAACTGAAGGGAATGTTCAGGACATCGGAAGCAATGGCCAGTATCCCAAAAAATACCAGAACCAGCAGGATATACTGCTGTGTGATCTCCCTGGCCCATTCATCGACAAGCCGGAATCCGCCCAGGAAGAGCATCAGCAGGATCAGGACCAGACTGAACGTGTTGGTCAGTAATGAAAATCTGTCGTTCACCCTTTTGTATTCCTGCTGTTTTCTGTACTGTCCGGCATCGTATACATCCCTTAGTTCATCTGGCAGAACATTGCTCCATTTCCTGCTGTTGAGGTAATCGAGAATACGTTCGAGGACATAATCAACTACAATGATCACCACGAGGATCACGAAGACTATATTATAGGTCATACGGAAACATGCTTAATATTGCCCCGAATATTGACAATAGCTGGTTCGAGCACACTGATGAGAACAGTATTCAATCAGGTACGCATTCCGCCACAAACCCCGATCACCTGCCCGGTAACATAAGAGGACAGATCTGAGGCCAGGAAAAGAGCAACTTTGGCTACTTCTTCCGGTGTCCCGCCACGTTTGAGGGGAATTTTCTCCTCCCACACTTTCTTTACATCCTCCGGTAATTTATTGGTCATTTCCGTTATGATGAATCCAGGTGCGATGGCGTTACAGCGGACATTGCGTGAACCCAGCTCCATGGCTATGGATTTGGTGAAACCGATCATTCCGGCCTTGGAGGCAGAATAATTGGCTTGTCCGGCATTGCCGCCAACCCCGACCACTGAACTCATGTTGATGATGGAACCACCCTGCTTTTTGATCAAGATCCGCTGCACAGCCTTGGTGAAATTAAACACCGATTTCAGGTTGACATTGATCACGGTATCCCATTGCTGCTCGGTCATCCTGAGCAACAAGGTATCCATGGTTATACCGGCATTGTTCACCAGGATGTCGACGGTACCGAAATCGTTCATTATTTGTTCGACCACTTTCTCTGTATCCGTGAAATTGCTTGCATCAGAGGCATATACCTTGCACTTGACTCCCATGGCACCAAGCTGCCTTTCAACTTCCAGTGAATTTTCGCTGATATTGAGGTCGGTTATCGCCACATTAGCACCTTCCTCGGCAAAAGCCAGGGCAATGGCTTTCCCGATCCCTCGGGCAGCACCTGTTACAATGGCGGTTTTTCCTTCGAGTAGCTTCATGATATTTTTGTTTAGTTTAAAAGTATTTTCATGCAAAAATAACAAGAAATTTTATTTACACATACCGTTCCACCCTGTTTACCCGGTACACGCCTTTGATCGAAGAAAGCCTGACCATCAGTGATTCAAGATGCGCCGTATCTTTTACGGCAATCTTAAGCCTGCCGTTGAGCATTCCGTTATCCGTATCAAAACTGATGGCCCTGAGGGTAATTTTGAGGTCTTTGGTCAGGAGGTTGGAAATGTTGTTCAGGATGTTGGGATCATTCTCTCCGGTGACCTTAATCTCTACTGTAAATAAGGTTTCCTTACCGCCTGATGTCCAGCGCGCTTTGACAACCCGGTATCCGTACTTGGAAATCAGCTGGGCTGCATTGGGACAGTTCAGTCGGTGCACTTTAATGCCTTCACCGATGGTTACAAAGCCGAATATTTCATCACCAAAGATCGGATTGCAGCATTTGGCCAGTTTAAAATCCACGTTGGCCAGCTTATCATCAATGACCAGGTAGTCGTCCGATCTGACAACGGTTTCCGAAGGCACCTGTGTGGCCGGTTCAGCTTCGGCCAATGGCTTTTCAGGGGTTGCTGCAGGTTCCTGAAGCAATTCCTTGATCTGAGCCAGGTCAATATCTTCCGTGGCTATCTGGTAATACAGATCCTGTGCTATCTTAAATTTATAAGCTTTCAGCAGCTTTCTGACAGTCTCATCAGAAAAAGGTATCTTCCAGTTCTTCAGACGGCGGGTCAGCATTTCCTTCCCGTTTTCTGCCTGTTTGACGCGGGCCTCGTTCAGCTTGAACTTGATTTTGGTTTTTGCCCTGGATGTGACCACAAAATTGAGCCAATCCATTTTGGGCGTCTGGTTCTTGGAAGTCAGCACCTCCACCCTGTCTCCGTTCTGCATAACATGTCTGATCGGTACATTCTTGCCATTTACTCTGGCACCGGTACATGTGGAGCCGA
Organism: Bacteroidales bacterium UBA5072; assembly: GCA_002415855.1. Lineage (GTDB taxonomy): Bacteria > Bacteroidota > Bacteroidia > Bacteroidales > UBA10428 > UBA5072. The sequence continues at coordinate 42,828 of DIAS01000007.1, read as the reverse complement.
CCTCGGAATGAATGTCATAGGCAAAATCAAGCACGGTAGCACCGGCAGGAAACTTCTTCAGGTCGCCTTTGGGTGTGAAAACGAATATTTCCTTGGAATACAGGCTTAGCTTAAAATCGTCGAGAAATTCACGTGCATCGGGTTCCGGAGTTTCCAGCACTTCCCTGATGCGCTTCAGCCATTCCTCAAGTCCCTGTTCGGCTTCCAGACCCTTGTATTTCCAATGCGCGGCAAACCCCTTTTCTGCTATTTCATTCATGCGTTTTGTCCTGATCTGGACTTCCACCCAATGTCCACCGGGACCAACGACAGTAGTATGGAGCGATTCATAACCATTGGTCTTGGGAATGGATATCCAGTCGCGTAACCTGAGCGGATTCGGCTGATATAAATCCGTAACTGTGCTGTACACCTGCCAGCAGTCAGCTTTCTCATTCTTCAGTTCGCTGTTCAGGATGATCCGGATGGCAAAAAGATCATAGATATCCTCGAAGGCAGCTCCTTTGTTCACCATCTTGTTCCAGATGGAGTGGATGGATTTGGGCCTGCCTTTGATCTCGAAATCAAAACCCTGTTTTCGCAACGATTCTTCAATGGGTTGTATGAATTCTTCGATGAACTGTTTGCGGTCTCGCATGGTCTGTGCAAGTTGTCGGGCTATGGAATCGTAGATCTTGCGGTCTGTAAACTTGAGCGACAGATCCTCCATTTCAGATTTGATGATATAGAAACCCAGACGGTGAGCAAGAGGAGCATAAAGGTAGGATGCCTCAGCGGCCAGCCTGATCTGATCTTCCTGAGGCAAATGTTTCATCGACCGCATTGCATGCAATTGTTCGGCTATTCTGATGAGAATGACCCTGACATCACCGGCCAGGTTCAACAAAAGGTTCCTGAAATTCTCTGCCTGTGGCGCCATTGCTTTGCTGCCCAGTTCGTGAATTGAATTGAGTCCCGCAGTTATGACAGCAACAGGTCTGTCAAATCCCTTTTCAATCTCCGGAAGGCTTGTGCCACCCTTTCTGAGCAGTCGGATGAGGAAGATGCTGAGGACTGATGTCATGCCGAGTCCGATCTCAGCAACAGCGATCTCGGAAATTTCAATGGCAGCCAGAACCTCGCTTTTCACCCTGACAGTATCAGACCCGCCCAATCCGGAAGTCAGCAGATCATATACCTTGCGTAACCTTGAATAATCATGGATCTCCTTGTTCCTTCTGATTAAACGAACCAGCTTTTCGAATTTGTTTCTGCATTCGAGGAGTTCATCAGGCCTGTTCCCTGCCATAGGTCATGTATATTTCAGTTACAAAGGTAGCGCTTTTTGACTTTCTATCGCAATGGAATTGCTGTGAATGGGATGATAAGAATTTTTGGATTATTTTAGCAAAAATGGAATTAACCTATGTCCCTTCAGAAATCCGGCAATCCTTGGAACAACAAAGGTCTGGGTACCGAACAAATCAAACAGCATTTGGTTGATTCCAGCAGACATCTGGCTGATTTAACAGCCAGCATGGTATATGATAACCCATCATTACTTAAAGCTTTAATTGATGTGTCATGGCTGGACAGGGATCCACTGTCACAGCGGGCAGCACGGGTGGTGAGCATCTGTTGCTGCAATTTCCCGGAGTTGTTTAAACCTTTTGAAAGAGTAGTGATCAGGAAACTGAAGGAGCTGAGCTCTGAAGGTACGCTCAGGAATTACCTGAAGATACTTTCAGAAGTTCCTCTAGAACTGACCGCAAAGGATAGGACCCGGTTGATGAACATCTGCTTTGACTACCTGACGGGTAGATATCCTGTGGCGATTCAGGTATACAGTATGGAAATTTTGTACAACCTGAGCCGGAAGAATCCTGAGATTGGTATCGTATTAAGTAATATTGTCCTGGAAAACCTTCCTGGTTCTTCCGCGGGTTACAGAAGCCGGGGAAACAGGATCCTGAAGAAACTGCAACGGGTCAACTTTCAATAGGCATTCAATCATCGAGCAGGAGATGTTCCAGGTCAGCCACGCTTTCGACAATATAATCCGGGTCAAACGCCGTTATTTCTGCAAGAGAGCTGAATCCATAAGTTACGCCAATGGAATCAATGCCCAACTCAGCTGCTGCTTCAATATCATAACGTGTATCCCCGATGATTACCACTTCCAATGGATCACGGATGTCATTTCTCCTGATGATTCCGGCAACCAGATCGACCTTGGAGGCGTGAAATCCATTGTAATCCGCACCGGAAACTTCCTTAAAATATCCATCAATCCCGAAATACTTCAATACCTGGTTGGCATAGGCACTGTATTTGGAAGTGGCGACATACAAAATCGCTCCGGCCAGGTTCAGCTTGCCAAGCAGATTCTCAATCCCATTGTATAAGACATTCTCATATAATCCCTTAGTTGCATAATATTCACGAAATACTTTAACAGCACTTTCAATGTCGGTTCCCTTTAGTCCGAAAACGTCAGCAAATCCTTTTTGCAACGGAGGGCCTATCAGGGTCATGCGTGCTTCCTGCCCGGGACTTTTTATCTTGAGTTTTTCAATCACATGATCATAAGCATTGAAGATACCCTCACGCGAATCGGACAAGGTGCCGTCCAGATCAAAAATGATATGTTTGTATACAGAATTCATTGTGTATTGCTGCAAATATGCTATTTTTATAATCTAAGAAATTATAATCCTTTGTCAATTGGAGGCAAATATAGAATGATAAATCGAAAAGCACGATTCAACCACTAATAAACTATACTATGGGAAAAGGAGACAAAAAAACCAGAAGGGGAAAACTGTTCCAGGGATCCTTTGGCGTACGCCGTCGCAGGAAATTGGCCAAATCAGCAATACCTGTTGCCGCTCCGGTGATTAAGGCCAAAGGCATAAGAGAAACGCAGGAGGTCAAAGAGCAAAAGGAAGTCAAAGAAGTAAGAGAAATAAAAGAAGCAAAGGAAAGTAAAGAGGTAAAGGAAGTAGCTGCCGTTAAGGAACCAAAGGTTGCCAAGGAGGTCAAGGAGGTCAAGGAAGTCAAGGAAGTTCCTCCTGTTAAGGCTCCTAAAGCTGCTACACCTGCAAAAAAGGAACCCAGGACCAGAAAGAAGGCTGATACCAAAGAATAGGCATGGATCGGAAAAGAAAGTTTGAAACCCTCGCGGTGCGTCTGCAGGCCCAGCGTTCATCACACCATGAGCACAGCGTACCTGTCTTTGAGACATCCAGTTTTATCTTCGGCTCTGCTGAAGAGGCGCGTGCGGTTTTCGCTGATGAGGTACCCGGCAATATATATACTCGTTTTGCCAATCCCAATACAGATGAGCTGATCAGTAAGCTTTGCGCCCTCGAGGGCGCTGAGGACGGAGTAGCTACTGCTTCGGGCATGGCTGCAGTGTTCCTGAGCATTTTTGCTTTGCTGCGCCCGGGTGATCATATCCTGGCCAGCAGGCAAATATTTGGCACCACGCACCTCTTGTTTACCCAGGTACTTCCCAGGTGGGGCATTTCCCATACTTATGCCGATATCAATAATCAGAAGGAATGGAGTGACTGTATCATGCCCACTACCAGGATGATCTATGCCGAGTCGCCTTCCAATCCGGGTCTGGATGTTATTGATCTCGGATGGCTGGGAAAGCTTGCCAAAAAAAACGATATATACCTGGTGATCGACAATTGTTTTGCCACTCCCTATTTGCAGAATCCACTTCAATATGGAGCTGACCTTGTAGTCCATTCAACCACCAAGTTTATTGATGGCCAGGGCAGAACCATCAGCGGGGCTGTACTTGGAAACCGTGAAGTCATACAGGAGGTGCGCTTGCTGTCAAAGATCACCGGACCGGTGATGTCACCGCATACAGCCTGGATCCTGTCTAAGAGTCTCGAAACCCTTGCGGTACGTATGGAACGTCATTGCAGCAATGCATTGGTGCTTGCCCGGTTTCTGGAAAAGAACCCCGACGTGATTTGGGTAAAGTACCCTTTTCTGCCCTCTCATCCTCAATATAAGCTCGCGAAGAGACAAATGAAACTAGGTGGAGGTTTGGTTACCTTTGAGCTCAAGGGAGGCTTAGAAAGAGCCCACAGGTTTATAAATTCCCTGGAACTGATGTCGATTTCATCCAACCTGGGGGATACACGTTCCATCATCACCCACCCGGCCACTACCACGCATTCCAAATTAACGCCTGATGAAAAAAAAGCATCCGGCATTACCGACGGCATGATACGTGTGTCGGTTGGGCTGGAACAGATTGATGATATCCTGGCCGATATGGAACAGGCGATTCAAAACTCGATGCAATAAAAATCAATTTATGAGGAGACGTAGTTTTATTAAGGGGGGAGCCGTTGCAGGTATCGCAGCCACCGGTCTGCCCTTGCTGCAATCTTGTACCCCTGCCCGGGAGGATAAGAAAACTTCAGGTCACTCCCTTGCCGATTTTGAACTCCAGGAGGTCACCATGCTGCAGTTGCAGGAATATCTGCAAACCGGAAAGTACACCTCCGAAAAGCTGGTAGAACTTTATCTTGACAGGATCAGGGACCTGGATCAGCATGGCCCTTCACTTAACAGCATTATTGAGATCAATCCAGATGCACATGAAATTGCCAGGCAACTTGACCAGGAAAGAAAATCCGGAAAGATCAGGGGGCCTTTGCATGGCATACCTGTTCTGGTCAAGGATAACATTGAAACGGCTGACAAAATGCAAACCACGGCCGGTTCTCTTGCGCTATCCGGGCATATGGCAAAACAGGATGCCTTTATCATAAACCGGCTCCGGGTAGCAGGTGCCGTTCTGCTTGGAAAGACCAACCTGAGCGAATGGGCCAATTTCAGGTCGAGCCGGTCGTCAAGCGGATGGAGTGCCCGGGGTGGGCAAACCCGGAATCCTTATGTCACCGACCGGAGTCCTTGCGGTTCAAGCTCCGGATCAGGGGTCGCTGTATCTGCCAATCTGTGCGCAGCGGCCATTGGTACGGAAACCGACGGATCCATTGTCTGTCCTTCCTCCGCCAACGGTATTGTTGGGCTCAAGCCAACCCTGGGCCTGTTGAGCAGAAGCGGCATTATTCCCATAGCCCATAGCCAGGATACTGCTGGCCCCATGACACGTAATGTTACCGACAGTGCAATCATGCTGGGATTACTTGCCGGTTTTGATCCTGTGGACACTGCTACCCGCGATAGCAGGGAAAGAATACAGCCCGATTACACAAAATTCCTTGATCCAGGAGGCCTGAAGAATGCCCGCATAGGGGTGGCAAGAAATTTCTTCGGTTTTCACGAGGCGGTTGACCGGCTCATGGAAGATGCCATTGAGACGATGCGCAAAATGGGTGCTGAGATTGTGGACCCCGCAATCATCGGAACAACCGGAGAAATGGAACAAATTGAATTTGATGTGCTCCTGTATGAGTTCAAGGCTGATCTGAACCGGTATTTATCTGCCTTGCCGGGCGATCTGAAGGTCAGGAGTCTGAAAGACCTGATCACCTTTAACGAGGACAATCGTGACAAGGAAATGCCATGGTTTGGACAGGAAATATTCATGGGTGCTGAAGAAAAGGGTCCCCTGACAGAGGAGCGTTATACCGGTGCACTGGCAAACCTGAAACGGCTGGCCGGCAAGGACGGAATAGATACCACCTTGCAGCAGAACCGTCTTGATGCCATTATCGCCCCGACAGGCGGACCTGCCTGGACAATCGACTGGGTCAACGGGGATCATTTCTCGGGTGGAAGTTCTTCTCCAGCAGCCTGTGCCGGATATCCGGCAATTACCGTTCCGGCTGGCTTTGTCCATGGGTTGCCGGTTGGTATCACTTTTATGGGCGGCGCATGGAGCGAGCCGATGCTGATCAGGTTGGCTTTTGCTTTTGAACAGGCGACAAAACACCGGAAAATGCCGCAGTTTCTGCCATCATTAGCCTGACTATTCTTCCAGGGTGCTGAGGTCCCCTTCCGGCAGACCAAGTATTCTGGCCTTGAGTACACGCCGCATGATTTTTCCGCTCCGCGTTTTGGGAAGAGAATCTGTGCATTTTACCGCTTCGGGGCGCGCAATGGGTCCCAAATGATCAACAATATGATTGGCCAGTTCGTGTTCCAGCTCCTTGGATGCCTCAAATCCCTTCCTCAGGATGGCATAGATGTAGATTGCATTGCCTTTAAGATCATGCGGGATGGCAACAGCTGCTGACTCGGCAACCGCCGGATGACTGACCATTATGCTTTCTATTTCGGCCGTACCCAGCCTGTAGCCGCTTACTTTAATAACATCGTCTACCCTGCCGATAATCCAATAATAACCGTCTTCGCTTTTTTTGGCCGAATCCCCCGTGAAATACCAGCCCTGTTTTTTGTATTTCTTCCAGTAGGTTTCAATAAACCGGTCCGGGTCACGATATACACCGGCAGTCATGCCAGGCCAGGGAGACTTTATCACCAGATTGCCTTCTTCTCCAGTATTGACCTCCTTCCCTGATTCATCCACAACAGCCACCTCATTGCCAAAAAATGGCTTGGTAGCAGAACCTGGTCGTAAGGGGGTAATGGGAAGGGGACATATCATAAAACCTCCGGTTTCGGTCTGCCACCAGGTATC
>DIAS01000007.1:0-35960 GCA_002415855.1 Bacteroidales bacterium UBA5072 | reverse complement strand
TGCCACCAGGTATCCATGATGGGACACCGCTCCTGGCCAATGTGCTTATAGTACCATTTCCAGGCTTCGGGATTAATGGGCTCTCCCACTGATCCCAATATGCGCAATGAACTGAGATCGTTACGACGGGGCCAGGATTCCCCGAAACGCATCAGTCCCCTGATCGCCGTCGGGGAGGTGTACAGAATATTAATACCGTATTTCTCTATGATCTTCCACCAGCGATCGGGATAGGGATGATTGGGGGCCCCTTCATAAAGCATAATGGTGGCACCATTGATGAGCGGGCCATAAACAATGTAACTGTGTCCTGTGATCCAACCAGGATCTGCCGCGCACCAATACCTGTCCTCCGGCTTTATGTCAAAAACCATCCTCAAAGTGGTGGATGTATAAACGCTGTAGCCGCCGTGGTTATGTACAAGGGCCTTGGGCTTACCGGTTGAACCGGAAGTATACAGCAGAAAAAGCATATCATTGGCATCCATCTGCTCAGTTTCACATTTATTGCCTGCAATGGGCAAGGCTTTCAGATCGTGGTACCAGTAATCACGGTCGTTCTCCATATAAACCTCCTGGCCGGTACGCTTGACTGTGATGCATATCTCCATGGTGGGTGACAATTCCATGGCCTTGTTAACCACACTCTTCAGCTCTACGATCTTCCCTCTCCGGTAACCGCCATCTGCAGTGATGACGACGCGACTGTTTGCATCATTGATGCGGTCAGCCAGGGCTTCATGACTGAATCCGCCATAAACCACACTATGTGCCGCGCCTATTTTCGCACAGGCAAGCATGGCAAAAATTTGCTCGGGTATTTGCGGCATATAAATCGTCACCACATCTCCCCTCTTTACGCCCATACTTTTTAAAATATTGGCAAACTGGGATACTTCGCGGTTCAGCGCATGGTACGAAAAAGTCCGAAGGTCTCCCGGTTCTCCTTCCCAGATGAGTGCCAGCTTGTTGCGTACAGCTGTTTGCTGGTGCCTGTCCAGTGCATTGTATACTATATTTGTTTTGCCACCCGTAAACCATTTGTAGAAAGGAGGATTGGAATCATCCAGTACTTTTTCCCATTTTTGAAACCAGTGCAGGTGCTCTGCCTGTTTCGCCCAGAAATTCTCTCTGTTTTCAAGTGATTCCCGGTAGTTCTGATCGTACTCCGTAATGTTTGCATTTTGTAATACCGTTTCCGACGGGAAATAACGCTCGTTGCTGAATTGCTCCATGTTGCCGCTGAAGATTAAAGATTTAGGTTTCTGCCTAATTAACAAGAGCAACGCAATTTTTGTTCAGGAAATTAATATCCATTTATCCTGTATATGATAATAAAATAACCCGGAAGTCTCTTCCGGGTTATCACTTTGTCGGTCCGCGGGGGATCGAACCCCGGACCCCATGATTAAGAGTCACGTGCTCTACCAGCTGAGCTACGGACCGAAAGCGGGTGCAAATTTAGCAATATTTCGAAAAATCCAAGCTTTATTTTTTGGTTTCTCCCAAAGCAGTAATTTTGTTTCGAAAATATCAGGAATGTTTTGAAGGAATTCGATCATTGTATGCTTTGTCCCAGAGCCTGCGGTGTGAATCGTAATGCCGGACACCTGGGCTATTGTGGAAGCGATGCCGGATACCACATTGGATCGGTTTGCATTCACCGGGGAGAAGAACCACCTGTCAGCGGACCCAGGGGAATTTGCAATGTTTTTTTCACCAGGTGCAATCTGCAGTGCATCTATTGTCAGAACTATCAGATCAGCCGGCGTAAAGGAAAGGTTGAAAACTTCCGGTATACCCTCGAGGAGGTAATTGAGGATATTATGGCAATACTTGACCGGGGCATTGAATCTGTCGGCTTTGTCTCGCCCACTCACTTCACCCCCCATGTGAAGGCCATAATTTCCGGTCTGCACAAGAAGGGATACACGCCCATTACTGTTTACAATTCTAACGGCTACGATTCAACCAAGGTGCTGCAAAGCTTTGAAGGATTAATTGATGTTTATCTTCCAGATTTTAAGTACTTTAATCCTGTAATCTCCAGTAGCTTCTCCGATGCAGATGATTATCCCGACATTGTAAAACGGTCGATCCGCGAGATGTACCGGCAAAAAGGCAGCACAGTAGTCCTCGATCATCAGGGAATCGCCGTGACAGGAATGATTATCCGGCATCTTGTATTGCCTGGCCAGGTCCGCGACAGCATCGATGTATTGAGATGGATAGCCGGTGAATTGTCACCTTCTGTTAGCATTTCACTGATGTCACAATACTTTCCCACCCGGGAAGTGTCGGATCATCCTGTTTTGAACAGAAAGCTACGGCCCGAAGAATACCAGGAAGTTTTGGAAGCCATGGAAGACCTTGGCTTCACCAAGGGGTGGATACAGCAATATGAGAGTGCTGATTACTATAAGCCTGATTTCCGGGATGATAACCCTTTCGAGGGATAACAACCATTCAAGGGCTATCCACTGCCGAGGGTTTCCTATTTCTTCTCCATGTTCTCCAGCTGCTCCATACCTTCGATATTCATTCCTTTTGCCAGTTTTGATATGTTCTTCATATCTATCTCCTCACCCTGTATGCTGATCAGCACACTCTCCTCCTTGCCGCCAATAGCCAGCAACAATTCAATAACCTTGCCGTTGGCCTCCTTGGCATAAAACTTGATATCCTGTTCTTTCTCCTTGACAACCATGATCTCCTTGTACGGCGATGAAGGTAAGACTTTCATGATTTCCTGATAGAGATTGACCGGAGTCGGTGTGGCCGGATCATCGTCAGTAACCAGGATTTTAATACAGTTTAACTTGCTGATCACCTCATTAATGTCGTCTTCGGTCTTGACACCTGCCTCCTCGTTCCGGAACATATCGAACATGTACTTTGAAATATACACCGAGGTATATCCCTCAACACCGGAATACTTATCATACAGCTTGTCCATAATACTCTGGGCATTCATTCCTGTGGTGAAGCCCAGCAATCCTAATAGAAACAATATATTCTTCATGGTACTTTTATTTTTTCATATTTGACGATTTGTTTATAAACGATACCAGATTCAGCATGCCGAGACTTTCATCCATTTTTTCAAGCGATTTGAGGTTCCTGGTTCCCGTGCTGATTTTTTCAACGTTGGATAAAGGTTCAATGCCTGTATTTATCTTTTGAGAAACATAAAGAAGTGTCTTCTGCACCTCTTGGTAGGCAAGTTGCGGATCGGTATAAGTATCCTTGGTTTCTGATTTTTGACTTTGGTAGAAAATGACCCCGGAAATGGCGATCAGAATGGCTATTGAAGCAGCAATACGCCAAAGGCTGAACAGCGGTTTTTGACTTGCGGGCTTGGCATCCAAAACAAGGCTGTCAATTTTTTCGGCGATCTTTTGTTTCAATGTCTCTGGTATAGCTTTACCAGCAGCAAGATCATTCAGCAGAACAAATTGCTGCTTGTATGAAACCAGCTCATCAGGTATATCACCTGTTGTGGTGAAATACGTCTGCAGGGTCTGCTCCTCCTCAAGGGTTGTGGTCCCTTCAAAGTATTTTGCCAGCAGAAGCCTTATTTGATTGATGTCCATTTTGTTCATACTTTAAAAATTCATCCCTGATTTTGTTTCTCGCCCGGAAAAGGCTGACACGGATAGCATTGACATTTAGATCCATGATCTCAGAAATTTGATCAAATTCAAGGCTTTCAAGTTCACGTAACTGTATGATCAGCCGTTGCTGTTCAGGTAATCGGTCAAGTATTCTGTTCAGCATGTTTGCCCGGTCGGTTTTCTCCATGAGCTTGTGCGGGTCGGTCCCGTCTGACCTGCTGTCGTATAATGCGCTGTAATTCCCCACATAAACAGGTTTTCTGGCTTTTAGCCTGTCGAGGCACCAGTTCCTGGTCACCTTCATGGCAAAAGCTTCCATGCTGTTGTACTTATCCAAAGAATCCCTGATCTTCCATAATTTCATACAGACCTCCTGAACAGCATCCTCAGCCTCGCTGGTATCATGAAGCAACAGGTTGGCAAAATGGAACAGCTTTCCACTCATGGGCAGTACTATCTCCTTGAACTGATTTGCATCCATATTTGCCATCCTGCATTAAGAACGAATCCCGGAAGAAACCTGCATGATATACCCAAAGTTATTTATTTTTCAAGCATTTTGAGGTGATCAAAACCTTTCATCTGGTATTGTCCCGCCATGTCGGCCATTTCACTGAGCAACATGTCGCCTTTCACCTGAATCAGCGCATTATCATCCTTACCACCCACGATAATGAGCAACTCAGCGATCCGTCCGTTGGATTCCCTTACAAGGATAATGACGTCCTCGTCACTTTGTTTGACCGTCATCATTTCTTTGTATACCGATTTGTCGAGTTTGTCATATACTTCGGCGCGTAAATCAATGGTAGCAGGCTTATCACAGTCTTTTTCAAGAGCAAGTATTCTGACTTCTGACAATTTGGAGGTAAAAGTCGTATCCCTGCGCTGCTCTTCGGCCTGAGCGAATAGCTTAAGCATATCCCCGGAAATATTAACCGTTGTAAAGCCTTCATTTCCGGCGTATTTGTCAAAAACAGCACTTACCACATCTTTCTGCGCGAATGTCATCCCTGTTAAACAGACGCCGATCAATCCAATAATAATCTTTTTCATATGAATTGTTTTTGGGGTTAATGGTTTGACTGACTATATCATTCTGCCAGCATTCCGGTTTAAGACGATTGTCACAGGGAAAAATTACACAGGACAGGTTTTATTTGTTGCATAGCGTGAATTTTAATAATTAAGTGCATTATTCCATGCAAACCGGGAAGGAAATATTACTTTTGTTTGCATAAAAGATTAACCAATCCAAAACTAATCAACATGAAAAAAATCTTCACAATCCTGCTGTTTTCAGTGCTTTGTATAACAGCAACCACACAAACCGTTGATGAAATCTTAAGCAAGTACTTTGAAAACATCGGCGGGATTGATAAATGGAAAGCCCTGAAAACCATGAAAATGATCGGTCAGTTGCCCACACCGCAGGGTGATTTCACCTTTGAAATGAACCGGAAAGCTCCCAATAAACTTATGATGTCTGTGGACGTGATGGGTCAAAAACTTATTCCTCAGGCCTTTGATGGTGAAATCGCATGGACGATCAATCCCTTTACGGGGAATCCGGATGCCCAGAAATTACCTGAAGAACAGGCAAAAGGACTGAAAGAAGAGGCAATTTTTGAGGATCCTTTTATTGATTATGCCACCAAGGGCTATGAAGTTACCTATGAAGGCACCAGCGATCTCGAAGGCAGCAAATGCCACATTCTTAAACTTATCCGTAACAAGGGTCAGGGGGCTGATGAATCTGTTTCAAGCTATTATTTTGACAGTGAGAGTTATCTTCCGGTTATGACACGGCAAACAGCTAATAATCCGCAGACCGGATCACAGGAAGTCGAGGTTTTTTACAGCGACTACCAGGATGTCGGAAATGGGTTGATCATGCCGTTTAATCTGGACAGTCACATGAATGGTCAGAGTGTTCAGGTGATCAAATTCACTAAAATTGTTGTAAATGAAGATATTCCGGATGAGATTTTCAAATACCCGGGTGAATAGCAGCATCGTAGCAGGTTAATGTCAAAAGTGAACCATTATGTTTCAAGTTGAGTCTGCCGGCAGCTGGCAGGCTCAACGAAACATCTGTATTTTGTTATTACTGATTTCTTCCTGCGGTCGTGAGCACAGTAATTGGCTGCACTGCAAATGAAAATCCCTTATTTTAAAAATATTGCCTTACCTTCTCCAGGAAGAATTCAGGTGCGCGCCTGGGTCGTCGCGTTCTGACATCCACAAAGGCCAGAATTGTATTGCCTGTACATATCAGTTTATCCTGCTCATTGAAGATCTCATAATCAATATCAAGCTTGATCTCCGGAAGTACCTTTAAACAGGAGCGGACTTTAAGCAGTTCGTCATATTGTGCGGGTATCCGGTAATCCACCCTGAGGCTCCTGACCGGCATAATAATGCCCATTTCCTCTATTTCTTTGTAACTTAATCCAAAGGACCGGATCATATCCGTACGCGACACTTCAAAATATTCCGGGTAGTGACCGTAATAGAGGTACCCCATTCTGTCGGTTTCACCGTAACGAACCCTGATATGACTTTCGAAACAAAACATGATATTACTTTAATGGAGATTCAGGTTCATTGGCCATTTTCAGGTATGCAGCGTATTCGAGAAAACGTGGCGCAATGCGCTTTACCAAGGCCGTCATTTTTCCTTCGAGTGTTAAAATGACATAATTACGCTTACGTTTTATGGCTCGTACAATGGCTTTGGCCACATCTTCCGGAAGCATCATCCTTTCCTCTTCCCGGGGAGTAAAACCCTGAGGGCTTCCATCAGCGGTAAGTGCTTTTTTGCGAATGTCTGATTTTGTGAATCCGGCGCACATGATTAACACATGGAGTCCGTTCTTCAGGTTTTCAATCCGCAGCGTCTCCAGGAATCCATGAAGTGCGTATTTTGAAGCAGAATATCCGGTCCTTCCGGGTAATCCTATGAATCCTGCAACCGATGAAACGCCGACCACTGTTCCTCTGCTTTTTATCAGATAGGGCAAGGCGTATTTTGTACAATGCACCGCACCCCAGAAATTTACATCGAATAACCTCCGGAGTACCTGGATGTCAACATCACGAAACAAAGCACGCATTGATATTCCAGCGTTGTTGACAAGAATATCAATCCTGCCGTATTTTTCAAGGGTAGACTGGACCAGCTTATGACAATCCTCTTCGATAGTAACGTCGGTAGTAATGGCCAAGACTTCGTGTCCGGCAGCCTTTAAATCGTTTTCGATACTTTTCAGTAAATCATAGCTTCGGGCTGCCAAAACAACCCTTGCTCCCTGCTCTGCAAATTCTCTTGCGGTTGCCAGGCCAATTCCCGATGAGGCCCCAGTAACGATAACAACTTTGTCCTTCATTTGGAATACGGATTATTCATTAAAAATAGCAAAAACAAAACTCCCGTTCATCTTTGGCCACGTTTTTTATCAGCAATTATAAAACTAATGATAATTTTACCAGGCAATTGCATCATTTATATGATTGGGACTAACCAGCCACTCGCCGACCGCATGCGACCGAAAGACCTGGACGGATATATCGGACAGCAACATCTTGTCGGTGAAAGGTCAATACTCAGGGCAAGCCTGGAGAGCGGAAACATCCCCTCATTCATTTTATGGGGACCTCCCGGCGTTGGCAAGACGACACTGGCCAGGATCATTGCCAATCGGCTGAATCGCCCTTTTTATCCGCTTAGTGCGGTTCATTCCGGTGTCAAGGATGTCAGGGAGACTATTGAAAAGGCCAAGCAGCAACGTTTTTTCAATACACCGTCCCCCATCCTTTTTATCGATGAGATACACCGTTTTAATAAATCGCAGCAGGATTCTCTGTTGAGTTCCGTAGAACAAGGTATTGTAACCTTGATAGGCGCGACAACCGAGAATCCCTCCTTCGAGGTAATTTCACCCTTGCTCTCGAGGTGCCAGGTGTATGTTCTAAAGCCTTTGGGCAAGGAAGAACTCACCGTTATTCTGAACAATGCTTTGCAGCAGGACTTCTTCCTGAAAGAACTTAAGATAAAGGTGGTTGAAACTGAAGCATTGTTCCGTTTATCGGGCGGCGATGCCAGGAAACTGATGAATATCCTGGAACTGGTAATCAATACGCTTTCAGCTTCCCATCCTGAAGAAATTGTCTTAACCGACCTAAACGTGCAGGAAATCATCCAGGAGAAAATTGCATTGTATGACAAGGACGGTGAGCAGCACTATGATATCATTTCGGCCTTCATTAAATCGATCCGTGGAAGCGATCCGAATGCAGCTGTTTATTGGCTTGCCCGCATGGTTGAAGGAGGTGAAGATCCCAAATTCATCGCTCGCCGGATGGTGATACTGGCGGCCGAAGATATCGGATTATCAAATCCAAATGCACTTTTATTGGCCACAGCCTGTTTTGAAGCTGTCAACCTGATCGGCTGGCCCGAATCAAGGATTATCCTTTCAGAAGCAGCCATATACCTGGCTACATCACCCAAGAGTAATTCCTCTTATCTGGCGATTGACGGGGCAATTGCACTGGTCAAGGAAACAGGTGACCTGGCCGTTCCGCTCAATATACGGAATGCTTCCACCGCATTAATGAAGGAATTGGGCTATGGGAACGGATATAAATATGCCCATGATTATGCAGGCAACTTCACCCTGGAGGACTTCCTGCCTAAAGAAATCCTGAATAAGGTATTGTACACACCGCAGGATAATCAACGTGAAAAAGAGATCAGAAGCAGACTCTCAGCGCTCTGGAAAGAAAAATACAATTATTAAGTAACCAGGATATTATGGAAACCATTCTTTCAATTCCCCAGATCAGACATGCACAAAGCGGCAATTTCTTCCTGATCGCCGGCTCCTGTGTAATTGAAAGTCGCGATCTCAGTTTTGAGATTGCCCGTAAAATCATTGAAATTACGGATAAGCTCGGAATACCTTATATCTATAAGAGTTCCTACAAGAAGGCGAACCGGTCAAAGGTTGATTCCTTTACAGGTATTGGAGACAAGGCTGGTCTTGAAGTTCTTCGGGATATTAGGAAAGAGTTGAAAATCCCCGTTCTAACAGATATTCATTCAGCAGAAGAAGCATATTTTGCGTCACAATACGTAGATGTGCTGCAAATACCTGCTTTTCTTTGCCGGCAAACAGACCTTCTGGTAGCTGCGGCAAAAACAGGTAAAACGGTCAATATCAAGAAGGGACAGTTCTTATCGCCTGAAGCCATGAAATTTGCCTGCGAGAAGGTGGTTCATGCGGGTAATAAGAAGATAATCCTGACCGACCGCGGGGCAATGTTCGGATACCAGGACCTGGTGGTTGATTTCAGAGGTATTCCGGAGATGAAAAAGCTGGGATTTCCGGTGGTTCTGGACATCACCCATTCGCTTCAGCAACCCAATCAGCATTCCGGAGTTACGGGAGGCAGGCCGGATATGATTGAAACCCTTGCCAGAGCTGCGGTAGCTGTGGGAGCTGACGGGCTGTTCCTCGAAACCCATCCGGAACCTATGTTGGCAAAATCAGACGGAGCCAACATGCTCAGGCTAGATCTTCTGGAATTCATGCTGGAAAAACTGGTCAGGATCAGAAAAACGATCAATGAAATTGAAAAACTTAATTAATTTTTTTCTTATAAAATACAGTTTTACAGTATATTAATAATTTGTTTATAAAATTCGGCGGTTAAAATTGCGCAGAAAATTTGCATGTATTAACATTTTTTATATTTTTACATAACATTAACCCTAACGATTTGACCCATATTAGCAGAAAGCCTGCCCTCTCCGGGCAGGCTTTCTTATTATTTTCCTGATCATTTCTTGTCAGGCTTTGCTGATGGGAATAGACAGGTAGAATATACACCCTCCTTCCTTCTTGCCCTCAAACCAGAGTTTACCACCCATAATTTCTGCAATACGGCGTGCATAATACAGGCCAAGTCCGGTTCCACCGTACTTCCTTTTTGCAGATTCGTCGAGTTGCCTGAACTTCTCAAAAACAACATCCTTGTATTCCTCAGGTATGCCGATTCCGGTATCATCCACATAGAATTCCATGTGCTGGTGGTTTTCCCTTGCCCCGAAATGAATTGATCCTGATCGCGTGAACTTTACGGCATTGTCCAGAACATGCCACAATACCTGCTGTAAACGGACCGGGTCGGTGATAATCGTTTCTGTCTTGTTGTCATGCTTATCCTGGATGATCTCAATGAAGGGCTTGTTCTTCCGGGCCATATTCTCGATAATCGGTTCATAAAGCTGGCTCAGAAAATGCCCAACGTGAATCCTGGACGGGTGTAACTGCAGGCTGCCCGATTCAATCCTGGAGGTATCAATAAGGTCTTCAATCATATTGACCAGAATCTTATTGTTTTTAATAACCTGATCATTGTATTCCTTTCTTTTTTCCCTGGAAATGTCTTCTCTGAGGAGCAAACCTGAAAAACCCGTGATGGCGTTCAACGGAGTACGGATTTCATGACTCATGTTAGCGATGAACGCGGTTTTGAGCCTGTCTGATTCCTCTGCTTTGATCAGCGCCTTTTCCATTTCCTGTGTCCTCAGGATAACCCTTTCTTCCAGGCTTTCCTTTATGCTGATAAGTTCCTTCTCAGCCCTGGACCTTTCCTCTACCTCACCTGTCAGACGGTCGTTTGCTCTCTTCAGTATCCTGCTGTAATATATGGTAATTACAATAACGATCAGGGTCAGGCTTACAATGGCAGCTAAACCTATGGTTCTGCGTATCATATCCTTCACGGCTTTCTGCCTTTCAATTCTCAGGTTCTCAATTTCCTTGTCTTTTATCTGGGTTTTATAACGCATCTCTGTTTCCAGGATTCTCTGCTGAACCTTCTCGCTGTATAAGGAATCACGCAGGATCTCATAATCCCTGAGTTCCTCAAATGCACTCCTGTGATCGTTTAAGGCATAGTAAACATCTGCAAGTTCCCGGTGGCAGTCTGCTTCATTTTCTGCCAACGAAATCATCCGGGAGAAAACAAGACTTTTCTGTAAGTAGTCAAGTGCTTTTTCATAGGATCCTGTCTTTTTGTAAACTGATCCCAAACTGATATAAGCATAAGCAATACCAAATTTGTAATCGTTTCTCAGGAAGATTGGCAACGCATGGTTATAATAGTCCAGACTTCTGGGATAATCCCGCTGCTCTTCGTATAAACTTCCCAGGTTGAGATACATTTCTCCTACTGAAAGACTGTCTTTCAATTCATTGTATATCTTTAATGCCGAAAGATAATACCCCAGGGCCTCTTTTTCACTATTCTCATCATCCAGGATAATCCCCATATTCTGAAGTATTCCGGCTTCATCCTGCCTGTTTTTAAGAACCCGATAAAGATTAAGCGCTTTCCTGTAATATTCCTTGGCTTCCTTGTACCGGTTAATTTTGGCATACAGCACACCGATATTCTGATAACAGGATGCCAGCAGATCTTTATCATCTTCCTCCATGGCGAGTTCCATGGCACTATGAAAGGACCGTGTGGCCTCATCATAAATCCCCACGTTGAAATAGGATACTCCAGTTTTGTTATAAACACGGGCTTTTTTCAGGGAATCGCCCATGAGTGTGTAAAGTTCCAGCAGCACTTTCTGGTAATCCAGTGACTCATGATATTGTTCAATGTCATAATAATAGCCTGATAAGACATCAAGTGCTTCGGCTTCATGTACTATTGAGTTGTTTGCTTTCGCCAGACTTATGGCTTGTAAGGCATATATCAGGCAGCTGTCATGCTTGATGGAAGCGAAGTAGGATGCTTTTTTGATCAGCTGTTCAATTTTCTTTTTCTCTGAGGCCAGAATAGGCTTGTCGGCTGATTTATCATCAATAGGAATACCCCATGCTCCTCTCGGAAGCATAACACATAAAAAAATTACCAGGGCGGATATCCGACTAGTCATTTCCCTTTGTTGTCTTTAACGAAATTACTACGAATATTTTCGAATCAGTGTTCTGTTTTTAGCTTTATATTTGAAGGGGATGGCAAATATAAAAAATATGCAGCAGTCTGTGTTTGGAAATAAAAAAGCAGTAAACCTGTAAGCCGGATTCTGTTCCCATATTCCTCTCGGAAGCTGGATTCCTATCATTTGTCTTGTCGATCTACCCCCCGGTATCGGGCGAGCAGCCCTCTGGCACCGGTATACGTGATCTTTCAACCCGCAAGATGAACAGCCTGCGATGTCACCACCGCAGCTGGTAGGCTCTTACCCTACCTTCTCACCATCACCCCGACTCATTGGGGCTGTCATTCTCTTCTCCATTACTATGCCCTCGCGGACATCTTCCTTACCGGAAGTACGGCGCTCTGTGTTGTCCGGACTTTCCTCTCCCACCCTGCAGGCAAGGTGAGAGCGATAGAACGGTTTACTGCTGTTTTTCAATTGTCAGATGTACCAGAGTGGCCCCAAAACCATATTCCTTGAAGGAGGCATCCTGGTATATGTATTGTGGATATTTTTCCTGCAGTTCTTTCCTGATTTGCATTTTGAGAGTTCCCTGCCCCAGACCGTGAATGATGACAAGTCTGCGTAACCTTTTACTTATGGCCTCATCAATCGCATCATGAAACCGGCTCATCTGCAATGCCAGGATCCCTGCCGATGCCAGCTGGGTGTTTTGCAGGTCGGTTTCATCCATGTGCAGATCCACTTCAAGGGTATCTGCAGCGGGTTCTTTTTTCTTTAACCTGGTTTCAAGGAGATTATCCGCCACCAGTTTCTGCTCTCTTGCATCTTCCGGAACCGTGATCATATCATAATTGTCTTCCAAATGGCCTGCATGCAAAGAGAATAACAGAGCTTTTTCATTAAAGTATTCATTTTCACGATAGTAGCTTTCTTTGCTGAAATTCACCAGGTTCAGGTTGACAAGTGCATCAACCGGTTCCGTCCTGTTGTATTTTCCCAGGCTCAGGAAAATCAGCTGAATATGTATATCGCTGATTTTACTGATGGATGTCTGATCAAAGCTGCTGATATAGTTTTTCGTCTCTGCTTCAATCATACCTGAGGCAAGATATTGGTATTCTCCGCTTTCCTTGGTTCCCAAGTGGTAATAAGCGGCAAATCCCGAGTCATTGATCAGGTAAAAAGCTAAATTGCTGCTGAATACTGGCCCTGAACGCTCAGGTATAAAACCCAACAGAATGCTGACCGGCGCATCCGGAGGAACATTCCTTGGTAATCTCTGGGCTGGGGATGGCTTTTGCCGAAAGGTCCTCTTTACTTCGTGTGCAGTTTCAGATACTGTAGTGCTTTCAAAATCAGGGTCCTCAGTTATCGCAAAACCACCGGAAAGAACAAGCTCTTTTTCGGGTACAGGGATATCAAAGCCATCATCCGTTAAGACAAACACGATCCCCCGGTCATCGATCCGGTTAACTACACCCCCGCCGGTATCGTTCAAAAATCTTACTTTATCACCGCATTTAAATTTCATGATCCATCCTTAACTGTTTGCGATTGCAAAAATAGTTATTTTTGCGGGCCAAATCTTATGCGTTTGAAACCATTTGAAGATATCCGTACCGGGCGATTTACATACGACCTGCCGGATGACCGTATCGCCCTTTTTCCGGCCGGTATCCGTGATAATTCGAAACTTGTCATCAGGTTTAAGGATGGAACCCTCAGGGAGGATATTTTTAGAAACATGCCGGGTTACCTGTCAGGTGGAAGGGTTCTATTTCTCAATAACTCCAGGGTTATCCCTGCAAGACTTGTTTTTCGGAAGGCACCCGGACCGCGCATTGAGATATTCTGTCTTAGTCCCGTTCAACCCGCGGAATACACCAGAGCTCTTTCTTCCACCGGATCATGCACCTGGGAATGCATGGTAGGCAATATGAGACGGTTTCATGCAGCCCCTGTAAACCTGAATGTTATGGTCGATCACGTCCCAGTCAACCTGAAGGCCGAAATGTTAAGTCGCTCCGGCAACACAGCAGTTGTCAGGTTCTCCTGGGAGAATGAATCAACAAGTTTTGCCACCATCCTGTCGGAAGCGGGACAAACACCACTTCCTCCTTACATTAAAAGGGAAGCAACGGCATTCGACCGGTCAAGATACCAGACGGTTTATTCAAAAAAGGAAGGATCAGTGGCAGCCCCAACCGCAGGCCTGCACTTTACCGAACATGTATTCGAGCAATTGCAGTTGTGCGGGATTGCCTGCCATGAACTAACCCTTCACGTCGGAGCAGGAACTTTTCAACCCATTAAAACCGAAAAGGTAGAGGATCACCGGATGCACGGAGAGGTTTTTCAGATTACCGAAGACCTGGTCCGGATTCTGGTTGGTATGAACAGCAGGGCCGCCTGTGTGGGCACAACCTCTGTTCGTACCCTGGAAAGCATGTACTGGCTCGGTGTCAAAGCTATTGTGCACAAAGGCGCGTTGCATGAGGAACTTCTGATTGACCAATGGGAACCCTATGATCTGCCAAAGGAGCACACCATGAAACATGCATTTGAGGCATTAGGTGAATGGATGGTTAAACAGCGGCGGAAAGAAATTTGGGCTTCCACGAGTCTGATGATTGTTCCCGGATATGATTTCAAGGTTGTTGATACCCTCATCACGAATTTTCATCAGCCAAAAAGTTCTCTCCTGCTTTTAATTGCTGCTTTTATTGGTGATTCATGGAGAGAAGTCTATGAGTATGCCATAAAGCATGATTTTCGTTTCCTGAGCTATGGAGACAGCTCACTGCTCTTCAGGTAAGCTGACGTTTCAGGGAGAGCAGGGACTTTAAGTAACCGGTGAAACCGTCAATATCCTCAGGCGAAGTATCAAAGGAGGTCATCCAGCGAACTTCATGACGGCTTTCGTTCCATACATAAAAAAAGTATTTGTCCTGCAGGGGTTTGATGATCTCTTGGGGAACAATGGCAAAAACGGCATTGGCTTCGACTTTCTGGGTAACCTGAACACCAGGCAGTGCGGAAACTTTCTCAAACAGTAACCTGGCCATATTGTTGGCATGCATGGCATTCTTCCGCCAAATGTTACTGGAAAGGTAGGCTTCGAATTGTGCTCCGATGAACCGCATTTTTGAGGCCAGTTGCATTCCCTGCTTACGACGGTAGCGGAAGTTTTCAGCCAGGTCCTTCCGGAAAAAGATCACCGATTCCCCAAATAACATCCCGTTCTTGGTTCCTCCAAAAGAAAGAACATCGACACCTGACCTGACCGTAAATTGTTTGAAATCAATGTTTAGCGAAACTGCCGCATTTGCAAGCCTTGCCCCATCCATGTGCAGGTACATGCCGTATTGTTTAGCCAGATCTGACAGTTCCTTTATCTCTCCAGGCGTATATACTGTCCCCATTTCTGTTGGCTGGCTTATCGAAATTACCTTAGGCTGAACATGGTGTTCAAATCCAAAGCCATGCAGGTGGCTTTTAACAGCATCAGGAGTCAGCTTTCCGTCTGGCGAAGTTACGGTAAGCAGTTTACAGCTGCAGAACTTTTCGGGTGCCCCGCATTCATCAACATGAATATGGGCGGTCTCGGCACAAATGACAGCATGATAGGAACTCGTAAGCGACGCCAGACCCAGTACATTAGCACCGGTGCCGGTAAGTACGAAAAATACCTCAGTTTCTTCACCAAAAAACTTTTTTATCGCAATGACGGCACTTTCAGTATAAAAATCATCCCCGTAAGCAACTACATGGCCTGTGTTGGCTTCCTCAATCGCTTTGAGCAACAACGGATGTATACCTGCATTGTTATCACTGGCAAAACCACGGTTATTGGCAGCTTTCATGGCAAATGAATAATTGAAGGCAATGTAGGAATAATTTGCCAATCCGGTTCAGGTGCGGGCTATTCTTTTTTGTGCTCAGGAACAAACTCCAGCGCCAATGAATTGATGCAATACCGCTGCCCCGTGGGCTGTGGTCCGTCCTCAAAAAGATGGCCCAGGTGAGAACCACATTTTGAACAGGTTACTTCCGTGCGTATCATCCCATAGCTACTGTCCACCTGAAAGGAAAGGTTTGACTTATTATGTGAATCGAAAAAACTAGGCCAGCCACTGCCGGAATCAAACTTGGTGTCTGAATCAAATAGTCTGTTTCCACAAGCTACACAACGGTAATAGCCCTTTTCATAAAACTTGTCGTATTTTCCGCTGCCCGGCAATTCAGTTCCTTTCAGGCGGCATACGTTGTACTGTTCGGGTGTCAGAACGGCTTTCCATTCTGCATTCGTTTTTTTGAGCTGATTTGTATCCGGCATATCATGATTATTTTTTTGTCCTGATGAGGAACATGCCATATGCAAAAAGGTTAAAAGTAAAAACAAAATGCGCATGCTGATGTGTATTGTTGTTTATGCTTCTTAAACAAGTTAAAGAGCCAGTTTGTTTATTACGGTGAGCATAAAAAGAAATCCGGTATAACCGGATGTTACTATTTTATCTAATCTTACCGACATGATAGAACATAATAAATGGTTTTATACATTTGTATTCTTAAATAATAACAATACAATGCGAAAATCTCTCAAGTTGTTGCTTTGTTTGGTTCTGACCTCCACTAACCTTATCGCACAGATTTCTGAAGGCGGAAAGCCTCATTCATTTAATTTCAATAATTTAAAGAGTTCTCTTTCCCTTCCCACAGTTACCTTAAAGACTATGGATACGGTCCTGTTGCTGGCTGAAGACCAGTTGAAGCCTGTTCCATTCCGGTACGCGGTATTTGAGGATACCTTGATTAACCTCAAAACCGCTGGAAAATCGGACCTTATTCCGGGAAAAGGGAGGATCTGGCGTCTTCGGATCTATTCCTCACAAGCTAAATCCATGCAAATCATATTCAGTAAATATAAATTACCTGCAGGGGCAAGCGTTTTTACATATACTGAAAATCACACGCAGGTGAACGGGGCTTTTACACGGAAGAATATGCACAAGGATTCCACCTTTATCCTGGCTGATTTTCCGGGCAATTCCATGATCGTGGAGTATTTTGAGCCTGAAAATCCGGAATTTAACGGTGAAATAATCATTGGCTCCTTATCCCAGGCTTACAAGGAATTTCTGGACACAAAGAGCTATGACTATTATCTTAATATCAACTGCCCTGCCGGGAAAGACGCACAGCTGGAAAAACATGCCGCATGCAAGATCACTTTTAATTCAGGAAGTTACAGTTACAAATGTTCCGGGTCACTCATCAACAATGCCAGAAATGACGGAACACCTTATTTTCTGACAGCACATCACTGTATCAGCCAGTCCGATGAAGCCTCCACACTGGTTGCCTATTTCAATTATGAAAACGCCGGTTGCGAGGGTCCGGAAATGACGCCGGTAACCCTCACCGGCTCAAGTCTCTTAACAACGGCTGATTCTTCTGACTATACGCTTTTACTGCTCAACTCCACCCCGCCGGATTACGCACAGCCCTATTATGCCGGCTGGGATGTCAATGACATCGCCACACAATATGTTTACAGCATACACCATCCGATGGGTCTCAGCAAAAAGATCGCAATTGATTATGATACGATTTTTTCCAATCCCGATGAGATGACATGGGAAGGCGGAGGACCTCCGTCACCCCCTTTCAGCCACTGGGTAGTTGATTTTGACAACGGCATAACTGACCGGGGTTCATCTGGATCACCGCTGTTCAACAGGCAAAAACAGATCATCGGTCAGTTGCACGGATCTTATGAGAATTTTGATTTCTTCGGTAAGTTGAGTTTCAGCTGGAACAACAAACCAGCTGGCTATCCGTTAATGAGCGATTTTCTTGATCCTGACCACACAGGTATCAGTAAACTTGATGGTTACAGTCCGGCCACCAACCCTCCGGATGCTTTTTTCACCGTGCCCACTTACCAGGTTTGCCTGAATGCACCAGTGGTATTGGAGGATTATTCGGTTTTCGGGCCCTATGAGAGGAATTGGGTCATTACACCATCAACCTACATTTTTACCGATGGCACATCCAAGGTATCCGCGCGTCCGGTGGTTGAGTTCGAAAGTGCCGGCATCTATACGGTATCACTTACAATCAGCAATGCTGCCGGAGCCGACTCAATGCGTCTGCTCAACGCAGCCCTGGCCGGGAATACAATTGATGTTTCCGTTAATTCAAATCCGGCTGACGAAATTTGCCAGTGTGATTTCAAACAATTGCAGTTTGTGGCTTCCGGAGCAGACACTTATAGTTGGAATATTGTCCCCAAGGATACGAATAAGGTCGAATTTATCACTGTCAGCATGGATTCAGCGTTGATACGTCCGGTTTCGGGTTTTGCACCGGATTCGGGTTACATCTTTAATATTGAGACGGTTGGCATTCACGGTACGTGCGTGGATACCGTGCACACCAGCTACAAAGTATTGAAACCTGCCAACGATGAAATTATAAATGCGATCCTTTTGTCTTACGGCAAGAGCAATTTATTTACCAACATATGCGCCACTATTGAACCCGGTGAACCCATACCGCCTTATACTTCCTGCACCTCACAATTATCATGGTGCGATGAGTACGGCACGGGGCTTGATATAGTTGAACACAGTGTTTGGTTCAGGTTCATCGCGCCCCCCAGTGGCAAAATAAAGGTTTATTCAACCGGAATGGACAACGAGATTGCTTTGTATGAGGCAGATAGTGAATCGGATATCCTGAATGATAATTATGAACTTAAGGGTGCCAATGACGACCGGACTGATACCGACTTTACGCCCAGTATCCGCTCGGCTACCGTGCATCCGGGAAAGACATACTGGCTCCAGGTAGATGGAAGTGCCGGCGGATTGGAGGATGATTTTTATATCCACCTTTATGAGCTAGTGGTATCCGGGACCGAGGAGTTGAAAGACCAGCCTGTGATTACGTATCCCCAGCCTGCCTCGCAATTCGTTTTCCTGAAAGGGGATGCCTTGTCTCAGTTTACCCAGATCCGGCTCGATGTGTTCAATTCCTCCGGTACGCTGGTTTACCAGGCAAACCAACCTGTTGAAGGGAGCATGGCTGTCCTGGATGTATCCGGCTGGGAATCCGGAGTTTATTTTGTCAGGATTCTTGCCGGTAATGATGTTTATTCCACACGGATATTGAAATTATAAGCAGATTTTTTTGCCGGAAATTTATGCTGAAATTCCGGATGGTTTTGGCAGGCTATTTGTGTTACACATGGTAAGGAATTTAAAAATTCGCAAGCCATGAAAAATTACGCTGTTGTATTGGCCATGATGTTGATGACAGCAACTGCAATGGGACAAACCTCAAGGAGGGAAGCCAATATCGATGTACCTGTCAATAAAAACGATACCAAGATAAATAACGCCGGTTCCGTCAAGACCAGGTCAGCTGATCCGAAAAAGAAAACTTACGAAACCCGTGACATTAAACATGTTGACCATCCCGTACCTGCACATACTGACCACTATGCTTCATCACGGGAATTCAGGGGGGGCAGAGAGGTAATCCACCATTATTCCGCACCTCCCAGATCAAGGGAATACAGGAGAATTCATGATCCTTACCGCGAACCTGTCCACTTCAACCTATTCTGGACACCCCAGCTGCGTTTTGAATATATTGCCCTGTATCCGGCAATCGCCTACTACAAATATCCTATTGGATACCGTATTATGAATATATCGGCCTATGATGCCATGCATTATCGGGGCGAGATTGTAAACATCTACGGCAGGGTGTATGAGGTTTATTATTCCCGTTATACCGATGAATACCTGCTTTATTTTGGAGCCTATTTCCCCTACCATGACTTTACAGCCGTGTTACCCGGAGAAATAGCCAGGCAATACAGCCCCTGGCCTGAGAGATACTTTGAGAAGGACTATATGGTCATCACCGGCCTTGTGACACAATATGAAGGCAGTCCTGAAATAGTTGTCAGATCAACCGAACAGATCAGGCTTTATTAAATCAGCTGTTATCATCTATTCCAACCGGGTTTTTGATACCTTTGCAGGCAACATAAACCCGGTTGTTATTTTTAGTAAATGACAGAAAAGGAAAATATTATAGGCTTAACGCAGGATGAGATCCGTGAATTATCAAAGAAGTTCGGTTTTCCATCTTTCACTCCGGTTCAGTTAACAGATTGGCTTTATAGAAAAGGCATTACCGCTTTCAGTGATATGTCGAATCTGCCAAAGGCCACACGCCTGCTGTTGGAGGAACACTTCCAAATCGGATTGAGTGGCTTTACTGATGTCCAGGTATCACTTGATGGCACAAAGAAGTATCTCTTTCCTGTTAAAAACGGCAAATTCATTGAGACCGTCTTAATACCCGATGATGACCGTTCCACGTTATGCTTATCCTCTCAGGTAGGATGCAAAATGGGCTGCACATTTTGTATGACCGGGAAACAGGGCTTTCTGGGGAACCTTTCAGCGGGTGAAATATTGAACCAGGTCATGTCGCTCCCTGAAAAAGAGACACTGACCAACTATGTGTTTATGGGTATGGGTGAGCCGCTGGCCAATACGGAAAACATCCTGAAAGCCTTAGAAATAATGACGTCCACATATGGCCTTGGCATCAGTCCATCACGTATCACTGTGTCAACGATAGGGATCATTCCGGGTCTTGAAAAGATCCTGAGCAAGAGCCGGTGCCACTTGGCCGTCAGTTTGCATTCCCCCTTTGATTCGGAACGTGCCGGCCTCATGCCGGTGGAGAGAATATTTCCAATTAAGCGAGTGGTTGACTTCCTGAAGATGAATGGTCAGGACAGGCAGCGTCGTATTTCATTTGAATACATTATGTTCAAGGGAATTAACGATACAGCCCGGCATATTAATGGATTGACCCGGTTATTGAATGGGTTGCGGTGCAGGATTAATCTCATCCGGTATCATGCAATTCCCGGCGTTCCCTATGAAACTTCGGATGAGGAAACCATTCAGTGGTTCAAATCAAGGCTGAATGAAAAAGGTTTGCTGACCACGATCAGGGCTTCCAGGGGAAGGGACATTTTTGCAGCGTGTGGCATGCTGTCGACTAAGAAACAACTGGAGGGCAACATCACCAATTCCGGAGACCAATTATAATCAGGGTTCAGCTGTTTTCTGTTTTTCAAGCCATAGCTGGGCATCCTGCGTGCTGATCTTTCTGCCTTCACGGTAGGCTACAACAAAAGCCTTTTTGATATTGCTTTCGCGTCGCGTAGCTTCTGCCTCATCGAGTGTTTTATACCTCCCGATGGAGTATTTATACCAATCTTCCTCATAGATCATGTCAATGGGGATATCACCTTTGTAAATCAGGTTCAGATACTCGGCTGAGAGCGGTACTGTGTGTGCTGCGATCTGAACCTTGAAAATGATTTCCTTCAAAAGTGCGGAATCCACCTTGGTTTCAGTGTTCACTGTTGCAAAAATGTCTTCAGGTGGTTCATGGACAATCGGATCTTTCATGATCTGAACAATTTCCTCAAGGCTTTTATCATCATCCCAGCCATAATTGTATTCTACAGGATAGTCAACACAGATCTGGAGTGCCCTCCCCTGATCCCTTACGGCTAGCTTTTCATATTCAACAGCATCATTCATGATTTCAAGGGAATATTCAAAACGATCACTTTCCATGACCTGCTGGCGTCTGATCAGGGACCGGTTCTGGCATTTTAATGCCGATCCCTCATAATACCTTGCCTTTTCCATACCAGATGCACGATGATTGGAACGGTTCATTTTCTGCCAGAAGTTCTGATTCTTATCATTAAAAACGGAGAATGCCAGGCCGTAGGCTTCTTTATAAGTCTCAGAGCTTTCAAAGAGCTTTTTAAGCGCGCTGTTGTAAGATGAGGACACTCTTTCCTTCTTCTCAAGATCGGTCAAAACACTATATTGATTATTAGCCTCCGCAAGCAGAAGGTCAGCATCATTCAGGAGATCTGCTGCCCGCTCCAGTCTTTTCAACTCAGCACCGTCAAACTTTATGTTGAGTTCAGCGGTAAACAGGTTGGAAGAGTTCTGAGGCGAGGCGGTTCCGGTCGACAATACAAACAAGAACAAACAGGATAAACAGGTGATTTTCACTTTTTCTTTCATCCGGTCAAATACCATAACAAGATCCTTTTAAGTCAGAAAATAATTAAATAATTGATTTCTAAAGACATACCAACAGAATTGGTCGTTGACAGTTCTTTATACGATATAACCGGTGAAAAGTTAAAATGATTATTCCCGGTAAGGTCCGGGTGAGATTGCCAGGTTTCAGGTATACGAGGACAAGGGCTTTCTGGAAATTATCCCTCCTGGTCAAGTAACCAGGCTTCAGCTTCTTTTATATCGGCAAATGCTTTTCCCTTACCCCCCCTGTTGTAAATGACCGTTTCGGTAAACTTATTCATTTCAAGCTGCTGGATCTGACTGTCGACGAAAGCCACACAGGTGTTTTTCGATGCCATTTCTATGAGTTTCTCCCCCAGTATATACATATCAATGGCAGAGATATTATTCCTGAAGTTTTCAGTAATCAGCACTCTTTTATAGTTTTTTGCTTCACATTCATTGAAAATTTCCTGCCAAAACTGTAGAGAAATATCGAGTGAATCTTTTTCTCCGAAAACATGTGCAAACAGGTATTTTTCACGGTAATCAAACTTGATCCGATAAGGCTTTTCCTCTTGCATGGTATTAAATTTCATTGTACTATTCAAATTTAAATACAATTGCTGATAATTAAAACTTTTTCACAGCAATTGTTGGTATTTTCCAAAAAACCGGCTGTTGCTTAAGGCAATTAAAATTAGCTACATTTGCAGGGGGCATTACTGTTGAACCTGATGAAAGCAGCTTTAATCATTTCGATCGTATTTCAGCTTATTGCAGCATTTATAGCGCTTGGCCTTACCAAACAAACCAAGTTCAATATAAGCTGGATCTTTATTTCCATAGCATTTCTGCTGATTGCCCTGCGGGGGATCCTCGATCTTGTCCCTTTTTATTATAAGGAGGTACAGGCAGAAATATACCTCATTTACCGGCTCCTTGAAATTCTTATTGCAGCATTGCTGCTGGCAGGGGTTTTATTTATCAAACAGCTTTTTAAATCATTGAAACGTATTGATGATTTTCGCCGGGAGTCTGAAAACAGAGTACTGCAGGCTATCATGCAAACCGAGGAAAAGGAAAGAAGACAGCTCGCAAAAGATCTTCATGACGGTATAGGTCCCCTCCTGTCGAACATCAAAATGTCGGTTTCCGCCTTGGACAAGTCGCAGATTACCGGCTTCAACCGAACAGTCATTGACAACATCAGCAGTCTGATCAATGAATCCATTACCTCGCTGAAGTATACATCCAACAACTTAAGTCCCCATATTCTCGAAAGTTTCGGACTTACAAGTGCCATAAACTCCTTTATTGAAAATATTACCCGTCTGGGAAAGATTGAGATTACTTTCAGCAGCAATATCGAAAATACTCGTTTTGAGAGTCAGGTTGAAACCAATTTGTACAGGATCATTTGCGAGCTTTTTCAAAATACCGTCAAACATGCTTCTGCAACCAATGTTTCGCTGCTGATTCACAGCCATGAAAACAGGCTCATTATCCAGTATTTTGATGATGGTATAGGTTTTAATCCGGATGATGGATTCCAGATGAGCGGTATGGGAATATCGAATATGCATTCGCGACTTAAGGCATTGAACGGTGATATTGAATTTAAAAGGATCAGGCCCAATGGGATGATGACCAGCATTGTATTAAAAACAAAAACTAAAACAGCCTCACATGGAAAAGCTTAATCTTTTGATCGTTGATGACCATAAGCTGTTTCGCGAGGGACTTAAAATACTGTTAAAGAATCTGGAAGAGGTGAACGAAGTATGGGAAGCCTCGGATGGGGAGGTATTTCTCAGCATGATCAAAACCTGCCGGCCCGATTTGGTATTAATGGATATTGAGATGCCAAAGGTTAATGGTATTGAAGCAACCAGTAAGGCACTCGAATTGTTTCCCGATTTAAAGATCCTGGCATTGTCGATGTATGGTGATGAGGAGTATTTCCAGAAGATGGTGGACGCAGGTGTTTGTGGATTCCTGTTAAAGAATTCTGAATTCTCAGAGGTGAAGAAGGCTATAAATGCTGTGGTACAGGGAAACAATTACTTCACGGAAGAGATCCTGTACCGGCTCGTGAACCGGTTTAAATCCAAGCCCGTACAGGCAGAACCTCTGATTGCACTGTCTGACAGGGAACTTGAGGTATTGTTGCTCATTTGCAAGGGACTGTCGAATCAGGAAATTGCCGATCAGCTTTTTATCAGTAAGCGCACAGTTGATCACCACCGCGCTAGTCTGTTGACCAAGACCAATACCAGGAATGCTGCGAGTCTTGTAATATATGCCATCAAGCACAAGATGATCGAGGTATAGTTGTCGCAACCATCGGTATAAACTTCGCTCAACCTGATAGGTCATTCACGCTGAGCGAATTCTAATGTATCTTCCTTACTGCTTTAAAGCGTTATACAGGACTTCAACCGGATGCAAAGCCTGCACCCCCGTTCCATCCAGAATCTGCTGACGGCAGCTGTTGCCGGCTGCGCTGATAATTGTGCCGGGTGCAGCATTCCGGACCGATGGAAAAAGAACCATTTCCCCGATCTTCATGGATAATTCATAATGCCGTTCCTCATATCCAAATGCACCTGCCATCCCGCAACATCCAGATTTAATTTCTTCAACCGTATAGTTTTGCGGAATTGAAAGCATAATTTTTGCAGCCGCGGTACTGGCAATGGATTTCTGCTGGCAATGGCCGTGTAATTTAATATGTGCTGACGTAAGGGTGAACAAATCACGATCAATCCTGCCTGCAGTGTACTCTGCGGCGATAAATTCCTCGATGGTAAGGCAATAGCTGGCAATACGACGGGCACTCTCCCTTAATTCCTGGCCAACCAGATCGGGGTATTCATCCCTGAACGACAGGATGGCGGAAGGCTCAATACCTACCAATGGATGGTTCTCATCCAGCAGATCCTGGAATATTCGGGTATTTTTACGGGCAATTGCCTGGGCCTTCCGCAACAAGCCTTTGGATATATAAGTCCTTCCGCTTTCCAGCGCAGGTGAAAACCTGACATCATAACCCAGGTGGACAAGCAGTTTTGCGGCAGCCATGCCTTTTTCAGCATCCAGGTAATCCGTGATTTCATCGAGAAAAAGACAGACCTCAGGTTTATTCACGACTGCCCTGGCTGGTGAAGCACCCAGGTATCCATTCTGCTTCAGCCATGATTCGAGGCTTCTTGAAGAAAGCAAGGGCAAATGACGCTCCTGTGAAAATCCCATGACCACTTTAACCAGTGCGGAAATTATTTTACTGGAGAACAGTGTATTGTATAATGCCGGGAATCTTGAATTGATCCTGTGAATACGACCAATGTGGGCGATAAGCCAGGCAGACATGGAAACACCTTTCTTGTCGAAATAGTGCTGTAGAAATTCGGCTTTAAGTTTGGCCATGTCAACATTGGAAGGGCATTCGGATTTGCATCCCTTGCAGGACAAGCAAAGATCCAGCAAATCATATACCGCATTCAGAGACATGCCTGTGTTCCTATCCGGGTTGATTAAATATTCCCGTAAGGCATTGGCCCTTGCCCGTGTAGTGGTGTTCTCATCCCGGGTTGCCATGTAGCTCGGACACATGGTACCGCCCATCAACGCAGATTTGCGGCAATCTCCCGAACCGTTACATTGTTCGATATGTCTTAGTAAGCCAAGGGAGGAAGAATAATCAAAAACCGGTTTGATTTCCCGGGAGGTGCCTTTGCTGCTATACCGCAATGACGAATCCATGGCGGGTGTATTGGTGATCTTGCCCCTGTTGAATATTCCCCGGGGATCCCAGGCGCCC
This sequence comes from Bacteroidales bacterium UBA5072, assembly GCA_002415855.1. Taxonomy (GTDB): domain Bacteria; phylum Bacteroidota; class Bacteroidia; order Bacteroidales; family UBA10428; genus UBA5072. Next base: position 10,406 of record DIAS01000007.1, on the reverse strand, counting down.
TTTACCTGCTTCATCAGCTCGTAATTCGAATCACCTACGATAATCGGTATAAATTCACCTCTCAGCCTTCCATCACCGTGCTCTCCGCTTAAAGAACCCCGGTATTTTTTTACAAGCCAGGCAACCTCTGTGGCGACCTTCCGGAACAGATCGACCCCCTTTGGATCTTTCAGGTTCAGAACAGGGCGCATATGCAGCTCCCCAGTGCCGATGTGGGCATGAAAAACACATTCGAGCTGGTATTGTGCCAGAATCAGCTTGATATCGCGAATATAATCTGGCAGCATATCAGGGCGTACTGCAGTATCTTCAACCAGTGATACGGGTTTGGCATCACCCGGAATATTGGAAAGAACACCCAGGCCTGATTTACGAAGCGCCCATACTTTGTTGATATCGTCGCCCGTCACAAGCGGAAAATGGTAGCCTAATCCGGACTTCCTGAGGTCCCGCTCCAGGGTTTCCCTTATGTCCGTGATCTCCTCGGTTGTTTGCCGGGCAAATTCCACAATGAGTATGGCACCAGGATCACCCTGAACAAAAAACCTGTTTCTGCGCTGTGAAATATTGGACTTGGTACATTCAAGAATTGTGCTGTCCATAAGTTCTACTGCACCCGGATTATGTTTCAGACAGATCAGGTTGGCATGCAGTGCCTCCTCAAGCGTGTGAAAATGCACACATACAAGTCCTTTTGCCTTTGGCGGCAGCGGCACCAGGTTGAGCCTGATCTCGGTATTGAATGCCAAAGTACCCTCAGAGCCAGCCAGCAAGGTTGAAAAATTAAAAGGCGATCCATTTTCGGTAAAAGGACTGGCAGGGATCAGCAAATCCAGTGCATATCCTGTATTACGCCTTTTTATGGCCGGATCAGGGAATTCCCGCAATATCGTTTCCCGGTTACCGGGTGATGAAAGGATCTCGTGGATATTACGGTAAATCCTGTTTTCAAGACGATTGCCCTCCAGCTTCTCAAAGAATGCATTCTTATCTAAAGGTTCGAAAACCGCCATCTCACCGTCGCTGAGCAGTGCACTTACCGATAACAGGTGATCACGTGTGCTGCCATAAATCAGCGAATGGGAACCACATGCGTTGTTCCCAACCATGCCGCCAATCATGCAGCGGTTGGATGTAGAAGTCTCGGGACCAAAAAACAACCCATTCTCAGCCAGTCTGAGGTTGAGCTCATCAAGCACAACCCCCGGCTGGACGCGAACATAACCACTGCCGGCATTAACCTCGAGTATTTCGGTAAAATACCTGGACACATCCACGACAATTCCATTGCCGACCACCTGCCCGGCCAGCGATGTACCTGCCGTTCTGGGTATCAGTGTAGTATCATTATCAGTAGCAAACCGGATCAGTTTCTGAATGTCCTCAACGCTGGCAGGACGGGCAACCGCAAGTGGTAATTCACGGTAAGCAGATGCATCCGTGGCATAAAGCAGCCTGCTGGTCACGTCTGTAAACAGATCACCCTTCAGTTCTTTGGTCAGGTAATTCAGAAGCCTTGTTTTTATTGTCATTTTCATGGTATCTCAACGTGTATATGAAATTCTTCAGAATACCACAAAACTAATGATTTACCCATTACCTTGTACCTTACAATATTCATACGCTTGACATTTATCACGCTCTGTTGAAAAAAATAGTCTTAATTTGCGCTGCCGGTGCGACAGGATGCTATAAATTATCGTTCCTTTGCAGCAAAAAAGAGGTATTTTGACTATCTTTAGAATATGTTTAAAACAATTAACACCTGACCGATAATGAATCTGATCGAGCAAATTAAAGAAAAAGCAAAAAGAAACAGGCAAAGGATAGTTTTACCTGAAAGTTATGAAGAAAGGACGTTCCGAGCCGCCGATATCATTCTGAAAGATGGTATAGCGGACATTATCCTCCTGGGGAAAAAAGAAGACATTGAGGGGCATGCCCGAAAGCTCGGTTTAAAGAATATAGGCAAAGCCACCCTGGTTGATCCTCTGACATCTGAAAAACGTGAAGCCTATGCCAACATGATGACAGAACTTCGCAAATCAAAGGGATTAACAAAGGATGAAGCACTGGAGCTTTTGCAGAATCCGCTTTATTTTGCTACCGTAATGATTAAATATGGTGATGCTGACGGTGAAGTGGCCGGTGCTGATAATGCCACCGGTGATGTATTAAGGCCCGCGTTTCAGTATGTCAAAACACTGCCTGGCATTACCGTTGTGTCCGGCGCATTCTTAATGTTCCTGAAGGACAGGGAATATGGTGAGAATGGCCTGATGGTTTTTGCCGATTGTGCAGTTCACCCTAATCCTACCGATAAGGAGCTGGCTGAGATTGCTGTAGCCACTGCCAAAACCACAAGAGCTATTGCCGGGTTTGAGCCCCGCCTGGCCATGCTGAGCTTTTCAACCAAGGGAAGCGCAAGTCATGAACTGGTTGACAAAGTTGTGAGTGCTACCCGGATAGCCAAAGAAATGGATCCATCCCTTAAAATTGACGGTGAACTGCAGGCCGATGCAGCCATTGTTGAATCAATTGGATTAAAGAAGGCGCCCGGCAGTGAGATTGCCGGCAAAGCCAATGTTCTGATATTCCCAAACCTTGAATGCGGGAATATTGCTTATAAACTTGTTCAACGTTTGGGTCATGCAGAAGCCATCGGTCCTGTACTGCAGGGTATGGCTGCCCCGATCAATGATCTTTCACGAGGCTGCTCTGTTGGTGATATCGTTGACCTGATAGCGATTACGGCTAATCAGGCCATAGGTTCAAAGTAGCGAATGAAACAATTTAAATGTTAATATATGGCAGAAGTTATTGTTGAATCAATTGAAGATTATGGTCTTAGCCAGAAATCGCGCTCAAGGACCCTGTTTTCAAAAGTCGGCATTGTCGGATGTGGTACTGTGGGACAGAACATCGCACTGCTGGTCAGTCAGAAGGAGCTTGAGGTTATCTTCATTGAATTGTCCGAAGAAAAAGTCAATACGGCATTCTCAAAAATGGAGGAGGAGCTTGACAACATGATTGGACGCTGGGGAATGACACCCGGTGAAAAAAGGGCAATCTTGTCCAGAATCAGCGGACATATAGGATATGAGCACCTTCGCGGTTGTGACCTTGTAATTGAAGCAATCCGTTCTAAAACGCGTGAGCAAAGAATTACATGCCGGAAAGAGGTCTTCAAGAATATTGAGAAATACGTATTGCCCGAAACCATTATTGCTACAAACTCCACAACCATTGCGATAACCGAGCTGTCTTCTGAACTTGAGCACAAGGAACGTTGTGTAAGCCTGCATTTTCTTACAAATGCCCCGGGTTCAAAAATGATTGAGGCGGTTCGGAGCCTTTATACTTCCGACGAGGTTTTTGACAAGGTCAGTAAATTCATAACCATGATGGGCAAGACCCTGGTGCAGGTTCAGGAATCTCCGGGACTCATCAGTATCCGGCTTTTTGTCACCATGGTCAATGAAGCGTGCGAAATCCTGATGGAAGGAGTTGGTACCAAAGCTGATATTGATACCACGATGCGGGTCGGTCTTGGCCTGGCTCTCGGGCCCTTTGAGCTGGCGGATAAGGTGGGTCTTGATAAGGTGGAAAGGTGGATGGATAATCTCTATGGTGAATTCGGCGACATCAAGTACAAGGCATCCCCTGTTATCAAAAGGCATGTAAGGGCTCACCAATACGGACGATCCACAGGCGTGGGTTTCTATTCTTATGATGAATCGGGAAAGAAAATCGGTTAATATTCTTATTGAAAAAGGCATTCTACAAATAAAGTCAAAAGTAACCTAAAAATGAAGGTATTGGTTTTAAATTGCGGCAGTTCCTCCATCAAGTTCCAGTTATTTGATATGGAAAATAAATCAACCATGGCCAAGGGTATTGCAGAAAAAGTCGGGATGAAAGGTTCTTTCGTAAAACTGGAAAAAGAAAACGGAGAGAAAATCCGCTTTGAAGGAGAAATTTTGGATCACCAAACCGGGATTGAATACATCCTTGGTATCATCACAAGTAAGAAACATGGCTGCATCCGTAGCCTTGATGAAATTGATGCGGTGGGTCACCGGGTTGTGAATGGAGGCGAGAAATTCAACAAAAGTGTGCTGATTACAGATGAAGTGCAATCGGAAGTTGAAAGATGCATTGATATTGCTCCCCTGCACAATCCCGCAAATCTCAAAGGAGTATACGCCATCAAACTGCTAATGCCTGGCAAGCCTCAGGTAAGTGTTTTTGATACGGCCTTTCATCAGACCTTACCCAAGCATGCATTCATGTATGCCATCCCCTATTCGCTTTACAAGAAGTACGGTATCAGAAAATACGGGTACCATGGCACAAGTCATTTTTACATCAGCAAACGGGCCTGTGAGATTCTGCATGTGGATATTAAAACACAACGTATCATTACTGTACATCTGGGTAACGGTGCATCCATGGCTGCCGTGAAAAACGGTGAATCCGTTGATACTTCAATGGGCTTTACGCCTGTCGAAGGTCTCATCATGGGAACGCGTTCCGGGGACCTTGACATAGGCGTTCTCACCTACATCATGGACAAGGAAGAGCTCGGTTTATCACAAATCGGTACCCTTGTGAACAAACAAAGCGGTATGCTCGGAATAACGGGAATATCGTCCGATATGCGGGAAATTGAAGATGCTGCTTTCAAGGACAAGAACGAAAGAGCTAGTCTGGGACTGGAAATGTATCATTACAGGGTTAAGAAGTACCTCGGAGCCTATGCGGCTGCCATGGGAGGAGTTGATGTCGTTGTTTTTGCAGGGGGGATCGGTGAAAACGGACCGGAAACACGCGAAGAAGTATGCAGGGACCTGGAATTCCTGGGCATTGAGCTGGATCACGCCAAAAACAAAGGTCTTCGTTCCAAAGAAGCCATCATCAGCACGCCAGGTTCAAAAGTGACCGTTATGGTCGTACCCACCAATGAAGAGCTGGTAATTGCCGAGGATACGGTAAGGATCGTTTCCAAATTATAAGTATGTACGGCGCATGATGACCATTAAAACACTGGGCACTATCGTTGACATAGCAGGGCAAAAAGGCAAAAAAAGAATTGCGGTTGCTGTTGCGCAGGATGAGGATGTGCTCGTAGCCCTGAAATCAGCCATGAAAGCCGGAATCTGTCAACCAATTCTGGTAGGCGACAAAGATGACATCCGGAGGGCAGCGGAAACTGCATTGTTCGATTTGTCAACAGTTGAGATCATCCATGAATCTGACCGACAGTCGGCTTGTGAGACTTCCGTTAAACTGATCAGAGGAGGTCAGGCGGATATTCTGATGAAAGGCCTGGTGAGTACAGGTATACTGGTGAAGAGCCTTCTCGATAAGGAATTTGGCCTGGTGAAGGGAAGTCTGCTCAGTCATCTGGCTTTTTTTGAAACGCCCAATTATCATAAGCTCCTGTGCATTACCGATGCGGCACTGAATATCAGTCCTGACTTCAATGATAAGGTCGGAATTGTCAGGAATGCAGTGGATATTTATCATAGGCTCGGAATCGACACACCACAGGTGGCCATTCTGGCCCCTGTCGAGACCGTGAATCCTAAAATGGAAGCCACCGTTCATGGTGCAATGCTTACACAGATGCAGCGACGGAATCAAATAGAAGGTTGCCTGATTGACGGCCCCTTGGCGCTGGATGTGGCTGTTTCATACGATGCAGCCCGACATAAAGGTTTGATCTCAGCGGTAGCCGGCGACGCTGATATTCTTGTTACGCCCGATCTGAACTCCGGCAATATGCTGTATAAGTCGCTTAATTTCCTGGGTGGAGCTGTTGCGGCTGCAATTGTTGCAGGAGCGAGTGTGCCTGTGGTACTGACATCAAGGGCGGATCAGGATAAAAGCAAGTTTTTGTCAATTGCTCTGTCAGTGGCACTGGCATAGCCATTATTCCTGAATGAAACGCGCGTAAGCTCTTAACTTGATTATAAACCTGTTATGAATCATAAAATACTGGCCATCAATCCTGGCTCGACTTCTACCAAGATTGCAGTCTACCATAATGCAAAGCCCGTTTTCCTGAAAAGCATCCTGCATAATCCTGATGAGCTGGCTAAATTCAACAGAATCAGTGATCAGTACGAATTCAGAAAAGATATCGTGCTGAAAGAGTTAAAGGATTCCCACATTGATGTCCGCACCATTGAAGTGATAGTGGGTCGCGGTGGGCTTGTGCATCCTATCGAGTCAGGTGTTTATAACGTCAACGAACGGTTGCGGCATGACCTGCTTGAGGGCGTTATGGGAGAGCATGCCAGTAACCTGGGAGGCTTAATTGCACAAGACATCGCTAAGGATCTGCCAAATTGCCATGCTTATATTGCTGATCCCGTTGTAATTGATGAATTACAGGATGTCGCGCGCATTGCTGGTCATCCGAATTTTCAGCGATATTCCATTTTTCATGCCCTGAATCAGAAGGCAACGGCCAGAGCATATGCCCGGCTGATGAACCGCAAGTATGAGGAACTCAACCTGGTTATCGCTCACATGGGTGGTGGCATTTCAGTGGGTGCTCACCGCAGAGGTAAGGTCATCGATGTGAACCAGGCCCTGGACGGTGAAGGACCTTTCTCCCCGGAGCGCAGCGGGACCCTTCCTTCAGGAGCATTGGCGAAACTCTGTTTTGAAGGGAGCCATACCCTTGAGGAAATTAAGCGCATGATAACCGGTGAAGGTGGCTATGTTGCCTATATGGGAACAAACAGCGCTTACGAGGTTGAGTTGCTTGCACAGGACGGAGACGACAAAGCACGTCTTATCCAGGATGGCATGTCTTACCAGATCGGGAAGGAAATAGCCTCCATGTGCGCTGTCCTTCATGGTGATGTGGATGCCATTATTCTTACCGGTGGCATTTCTCACAATCCCATGGTTGTTGAATATATTAAAAAAATGGTGTCATTTATTGCACCTGTGGTCATTTACCCGGGTGAAGACGAGATGCATGCCCTGGCAATGAACGGACTGATGGTCCTTAAAGGTGAAATTAAGCCGAAGGAATACGATGAATCCACGATGGTAAATGTGCACCTCCCTTGCTGGGAAGCCAGGGACAGCGAGAAGGATGAAATGATGAAAGATGGAAATTGAACGTGCTAACCTGCCCGCAGTGATTGTTCCGACCGGTGTGTAATCGAGCAGGTTTTTCAATGAACTGAACTAAGGATTTGACAGCGAAACAGGTATGATCTTACCACGCATATGCCTGTGCGCGGTGAGGGCAAAATGCCCGATAAATTCAGCCATTTCTTTGGGATGTAGTTGTGCCCTGTAACCAGGAAAAGCTTCTTCCAGCATCTCGGTTTGAACGGAGCCAAGGGCCAGACAATTCAACACAATACCGATGTTTTTGAATTCCTCGCTCAGGCATTCTGTAATGCAGGCCAGTGCAGCCTTACTGGCGCTATAATATGCCAGCCCGGGAAATTTAGTACTCCCCTGGTAACCTCCCATGCTGCTGATATTAACGATATGCGTTGTGTCAGGCCCCTTCATCAACGGCAACAACTCACGGATCAACATGACAGGTGCAAAAAAATTGACCCGGAAGAGCTTTTCGGCTTCGACCCTGTTGACTTCCTGAAAGGGTTTGTTAATGAGCATACCGGCGTTGTTAATAAGGATATCGATGTGATCGATTTTCCCTGAAAGCATTTCAAGGAGTGAGCCAGGTTTGTCGAGAAAAGAATCCAGGTCGAACACCAGGGGATGCAAATGCGATGAATGACCCGGGGCTGAACATTCATCCGCCAGCCGGTCAAGCCCCACCTTGTTGCGTGAAAGGGCAAAAATCTCGAAATTACTCATCCCTGCGAAATACCTGGCGGTTTCGAAGCCAATTCCGCGGCTTGTGCCAGTAATCATCACTACCATGTGGAAATGATTATATGAATTTGTACATTTACGGCGTTCTATGTATAAAGATAAGAAAGAATATGCTAATCAAGCGATCGTTTTTAATAATCAGCCTTTTTGCACTGACAATCAACCTCTTTTCACAAGTGGAAGAATCTGTTGGTCCCAAGAAGGACGGCCAGAAAGAAAAACAGAAGTTTTCAGAAAGACTGGTGTTTGGAGGTGATATTGGATTAAGTTTCGGGACAATCACCTACATTAAACTGGCACCAGTGATAGGATACCGGATTACACCCAGGTTGGTGGCCGGATTGGGACCTATTTATATTTATGAGAAATACAAGGATGTAAATTTAGAGACTTCAACCTACGGGGCAAAGGCCATCGCTTCATTCGTGGTGATCAAAGGCCAGGAGAAAGGCGGTTCCATGGGTTTTGGGAACATCGTGCTTCATGTTGAGAATGAGCTGATCAATGTTGAGCCGCTGTACTATTATAATACCGGATACTATGAATTCGGCAGCCGGATATGGATTGACAACCTGCTGCTGGGAGGAGGCATTGTGCAAACCATATCCGGCCGCTTCGCTATTTCATTGTTAATCATGTGGGATGTTACCCAGAATGATTATTCCCCTTATTCTAACCCGATACTTAAATTCGGATTTTATTTTTAGGCTGTTGGGCAATCAGGTTGTAAGCAATCAATGTTACCTGAAAGTAAATCCCAGACCTGCACTCATCACGCTGTAATTAGCCCAGCTGTAATCAAAATGCAGGGTCACAAAGGCGAATTTTAACCGCATACCGGCATTGAACCTGGGTTTGGTAATACCACCGTCCTGGTTCTTAATTTCCATGTCGATCGGGTCAGTGTACGCCTTGATAATAGGAGTTATGCCGTCCGTATCAAGATCCACATACGGATAGTCTCCCTCCAGCTTCAGGTTGGTCTTGGTTGATACAAATCCCAAACCGCCATAAAAACAAACGACCGGAAGGTTGGCGGAGACTATAATATTGGCTGTATGACTTTGGGTAATCATTTTCATTTTCTGGTTGTCCCAGGTGCTGACATCCGCACCGGGTAAAGATCCGGCATTGATATCATCCGGATCAACGTTAACATCAATATAGGTATGCAGCTTGGTATAACCGTACATAACGGACAACTGCAGTACGGGAAGCTTTTTCAAGCCCGGAATCCATTGTTTGATATCGTGTTTGCCACCGATCCCCCAGAATCCAAGCTCATTTTCCTTGTATTTGACATTGGGCATGTAACGAATCATTACTTCGGTTCCCTTGATGAGACCGATCCCGGCCTGGACCATGGCGGAAGGAACGTAATTTGAATTCAGACCGCCCGGCATATCGAATGCCCGGCCTGAATAGCCGTCAAATGTATAGTCCATTTGGGGTCCAAAGTCCTTGGAACCTGCCACGGTCGGGGTTTCAGCAGATAACGGGTCATTCAGCGTAAGACTGGTCAGTTTGGAGTTATCGATGTCGAAAGTCTCGTACTTATCCGGAATTATCGCTGCATTTGCAGTAAAAGTAATATCAAAACCGCCCAGTTTATGTGTTTCCGCCGTATTGTACCAGCCACTGCCCAGGGCAGCCCCGAACGCATTAGCAGCCGGTGTAATATATGGCTGGAGCAAGGTCTGTGCGTCTTCGGGACCGGCAGCCATCATGCTGCCGATTAATTCTATCTGTGCAAACAGGCTGGCATGGCCAAATAGTAACACCGTTGCGAAAAGCAATAATTTTGTTTTATAAGTCTTTCTCATATCGCTCAAGAATTACAGTTAGTTTTTGTGCTTTTACGATATAACGTTCGTAATGTTCCATTATTGACAGTAAAACAAAGAACCCAGTTGATTTTTATCCGTTATGGGAAAATTCTGGTAAAATTTATTTTTAGGTTAAGAATTAGATACTATATTTGCAACTCTTTAAAAAGAGCCTCTTTATAACCGATCCAGTAGCTCAGCAGGTAGAGCACATCCCTTTTAAGGATGGGGTCCTGGGTTCGAATCCCAGCTGGATCACAAATGATGATGGCCGCCTATGGCGGCCTTTTTATATGTTGTAAACCAGCTGGGATCACGAACCGCCTGCAGGGCATGGCCTCGCGGCAGTGAGCTAATCCCAGCTGGATCACAATAAAAAAGATGCCCCCGAAGGGGGCATTTCTTATTTTCGGGGCACCTCAAGCTGCCAGGCTTAAAAGGCGGCCTGGAAATAAGATATGAAAGCAGCTTTGTGCTGCATCTTTTTTATTGTTGGATCGCCCCAAAAGGGATCAGGAGCTCCAGCGAACTAATCCAGCTGGATTACATTAAAAAATAGAATGAATATCGTGAATCATACATAAACATAGATACTACATATATGTGTTTGTTTACTTCTTTTTCCAGTCACTTTCTGTCGTCACAGAAAGTAACCAAAGAAGACTGACGGTTTGAACGCACTCCGGCTATCGCCTTCGTTTGAAC
>DIAS01000139.1 GCA_002415855.1 Bacteroidales bacterium UBA5072 | reverse complement strand
TGAAGATGCCGGAGTGATTCCAAATTTTGTGGAAATGATTCCTTATAAATTGTATCGGAAAATATCATATTGACTATTCGTGTTTTAAATTCTTTTGAGACACCCTCGTTGTTTTTGGTCTTTTCCGGTAATTCAAAATCTCAATCCTCCTTTCCGTCATTTCACCCCTCAAATCATCAGCCTCACTGATATTTAAAGCCTTTCAGCCGGTTTCCCGCGTACTTTTATCGTGGAAATCAATAAATATCATTGAAATGAAAACTGAGGTCATAAAAATATGGGTATCGATGACGGCAATTGCTGCTTCATTAACCTTTGCTAACGCACAGGAATCCCTTACAATCCCTAAAATTCAGGGTGAATTCAAATTCGACGGGGTGGTGAATGATGCCTGCTGGCAAAATTTACAGCCTTTACCCATGGTCATGCATACCCCCGTATTCGGCAATCCGCCCACCGAAAAAAGCGAAGTGATGATCGGCTATGACAATACCTACATTTATGTGGGGGCCAGGCTATATGACTCAGAAGCTGCCAACATGCTGGTGACATCTAAAAAGCGTGACGAAATTTCAGGCAGCAACGAAGCCTTTACCATTATTTTTGATTCGTTTAACGACAAGGAAAATGCCCTTGCCTTTTCTACAACCCCGAGTGGTTTAAGGAGCGATTTTACCGTATTGAATGACGCCATTGCCACGAATCCGCGGAACCCGCCGACCAATGAAAGCTGGAACACTTTCTGGGATGTGAAGACCACCCGGGATGCCAATGGCTGGTATCTGGAAATGCGTATTCCGTCTTCGAGCATGCGTTTCAAAGAGAACAACGGCAACGTGGTGATGGGTGTGATCTTTTCCAGAAGGATCGCGCATAAGAATGAAACCGATGTTTTTCCGCCTATCCCTCCCGAATGGGGAGAATACAGCAAATACAGACCCTCCAAAGCACAGGAGGTGCTATTCGAAGGCCTGGAATCCAAAAAGCCTTTTTATATAACGCCTTATGCCATAGCGGGGTATCAGCAGGATTATGTGTTGAATGAAGCGGGAACGGCTTATGAAATGAATGCGAGTCCGAAACTCAACGCGGGACTGGACGCAAAATACGGACTCACGAACAACCTGACCTTGGATGTGACCTTGAACACTGATTTTGCCCAGGTGGAAGCCGATGATGAACAGATCAACCTCACGCGTTTTTCCCTGTTTTTCCCTGAAAAGAGAACCTTCTTCCAGGAACGTTCCAGTATTTTCAATTTTGGATTCGAAGGACGCTCTAACCTGTTCTACAGCCGCCGCATCGGTCTCAACAAAGGCGAGCAGGTTCCGATCCTGGGAGGGGCTAGGATCACCGGGATGGCCGGGAAATGGGACATCGGCTTTCTCGATCTGCAGACGAATTCCTTTGATCCGTCGGATACCTCACAAAGCTCCCTCCCTTCTGAGAATTTTGGCGTGTTGCGGTTACGCCGGCAGGTGATCAATAAAAACAGTTACGTGGGTGGAATTCTCACCTCGCGGCTGGGCATGGATGGGTCGTTTAATGTTTCATACGGTGTTGACGGAATATTCAAATTGTTCAAAAATGATTATTTCAATTTCAAACTGGCCCAGGTAATGGCAGAAAACGCTGCAAACAAACCCGGATCGCTTGACCCTACCAGACTGTTTTTTAACTGGAAAAGATACAATGACAAGGGTCTCGGGTATGATTTCACGTATACCCGGAGTGGAAAGGATTTTAAACCGGAAATGGGATTCCAGCAGCGATCGGATTATTCCTTTTATGCCGGCAGTCTGCAATACGGATGGATACCAGGTGAAGGGGCTTTGTTGATGAACCATAAATTTGAACTCAATGCAGAAGTGTATTCGGACAACCTCAGTGGTGATGTGCAATCATCCGAGACCGAACTGGCCTACAAATTCAATTTTAAATCGGGTTATAACGGTATGGTGGCAGTAAAGAACAGTTTTGAAAATGTTGAAGAAGACTTCAGTTTCTCGGAGGACGCCAACGTTCCTGCAGGCAAATACAGCTTTTACTATTTTGAAACACATCTTCATTCTCCGCAGTCCAATACCCTGATCATGAATCTGGATGCGGTAGCCGGCGATTTTTATGACGGGAAACGTATTACAATAGGACTGGAACCTCAGTGGAGCATTGGATCATCGGTACAACTGAGTCTTGGTTACGAATATAACCGCGTGAAATTTCCGGAACGCGAACAGGATTTTACCGGTAATATTACCCGTTTCAAGGCACTGGTGATGTTCACCACCAAGCTCTCGGTCAGTTCATTTGTTCAGTATAACAGTACGGAAAATAACATTGCCACCAATCTCAGATTTCGCTATAATCCAAGAGAGGGGAATGATCTCTATATTGTGTTCAATGAAGGACGGAACACTTACCGCGAACTTGAAGAACCATCCTTACCGGCGGTTAACAACCGGTCTATTCTTTTTAAGTATACCTATACCTTCACGCTTTAACCGTATTGAATTCAGCATTGCCTTTTTTCAGAATAATCCTTATCTTCACTATGCCATATTTAGTAAATTCTTATTTCTCCGACCGTGAAACCTATTTATCAGAAGGTACTGGAGAATCTGGACACATGTCCAGCCCTGGCTCTGGCCACAGTTACATGCACTTTCGGCTCAACACCCCAGAAAAAGTGGACTTCTGCAGTTTTCAATGAAAATGGTCTTCTGGCTGGCACCATTGGTGGTGGCGTCGTGGAAAACCAGGTAACCGAGATCGTCCGCAAATCGCTTCCGGCTAAGAGATCAGGGCTATATCGTTTCGATCTTGACAAAGACATACGCCTTGAAGAGGATGCCATTTGCGGAGGACATATGGACATTCTCATTGATGCCGACCCGGGCATTCACCGCCCTGTGTTTGAACAACTGGTAAAATCCCTGCAACAAGGCATTCCGGGTGTTTTGGCCACCCGTGTTGCCATTAAGCCGGATCATCCGGTTTATATCGACCGGTTGTGGGTTGCCCGGACCGATCCTGGATGGTCAACAGAGGAACCTTTACAGGAGGGGGAGGATGAACTGGTTTTCCTGGAACATGTGTTCCCCGCGCCGCACCTTGTAATTGCCGGGGCAGGGCACATCGGGAAAGCACTGGCACACCTTGGAAACCTGCTTGATTTTGAGGTTACCGTGATCGATGACCGGGAAGAATATGCAAACAGCATCAACATCCCTGATGCCGATCACGTGGTTGTAGGAAATATTGGACAGGTCATGGAACAGGTAATGAAAACGACGGACACCTACGTGGTGATCCTGACGCGCGGGCACAGGGATGATGCGGATGCACTCAGAGCCTGCATCGGAACCGGAGCAGCATATATCGGCATGATCGGAAGCCTGAAGAAAATTGCGCTGATGCGTGAAAAATTCACAGGGGAGGGATGGGCTACCCGACAGCAATGGGAGCAAATACATGCACCTGTCGGATTGCGAATCCATTCCAGATCGGTGCAGGAAATTGCTATAAGCATTGCTGCCGAGCTTGTACAGGTGAGAAACAATAAAAACCCTTCGCATGGCTGAGACCTGGGCCATCATACTGGCAGCGGGGGAGTCAACCCGGATGAAAACCAACAAGCTGCTGTTGCAGGTTAATGGTATAACCATGATTGAGACAGTGATCCGCAATGTCATGCAGCCTGAAGTTGATCATATCCTGGTGGTACTGGGGGCCTTCCGGGCCAACATGATCCCCGTGATCAGCACGCTGCCCGTATTGCATTGTTATAATGCTGAGTATAAAAAAGGCATGCTGTCCTCTGTGCAATGTGGTTTTCGCAATATTCCCGATGCGGCGGACACTGTGTTGGTATATCCGGGTGATCAGCCCCGGATCCCGGGAGATTTGGCCGGTACCCTCTGCCGGGCCTGCAGGCAATCGGGGAAGGGGATTGTGGTCCCGGTATTCAGCGGCAAAAGGGGGCATCCCCTGCTGATCACCGGAAAATACAGGCAGGCTGTTGGCCTGCTCAGTCATGATGAAGGGTTACGTTCACTTTTACGCATGTTTCCGGGGGATGTTCTTGAAGTAGAAGTGGAAGTACCTGGAATACTGCTGGATATTGATACTCCTGATGATTACAAGTGTTTAACACAATCAAAATAAGCAGATATGGAAGAAACTATTCGTTTTGAACTGAACGGAAAAAATGAGGAAGTTCTCCTTGACCCTGAACTGGCACTGCTATGGGTCCTGCGTGAGCGGTTTGGTCTCACAGGTACAAAATACGGCTGCGGGGTGGGTTTTTGCGGTGCCTGCACCGTAATGGTGGATAATGAACCGCTGCGATCCTGTTCTGTTCCGGTGGGTGATGTTGCAGGTAAGAAAATACTCACAATTGAAGGACTGGCAAACGACGGTAATCTTCACCCTTTGCAGGATGCTTTCATGAAGCATGATGCCCTGCAATGTGGTTATTGTACCCCGGGCATGATCATGAATGCCTATGGTCTTCTCCTGAAAAATCCTGAACCGTCAAGACAGGAAATTGTGGTTGGTATGGAAAACAACCTGTGCCGCTGCGGTGCACATGCCAGGATCATCGATGCCGTGGAATCGGCTGCCCATGAAATGAAAGGAGGGAAATAGCCATGAAGACAAAAGGATTGACCCGAAGAGGGTTTTTCAAATTGTTCGGCGGAGGCATTTTCATCTTTTTCAGCACCTGGGATGCAATGAAATTGCTGGCACTCCAGCCTCAGACCCGTCGGACCCTGCCAACCGACTACAATGCCTTTCTGCGGATAGGGGAAGACGGTATGGTGAGTGGGTTCACCGGGAAGATTGAAATGGGGCAGGGACCGGTCACTTCCCTTGTGCAAATGCTGGCTGATGAATTGGATGTGGCCTATGACAAGGTGAAAATGATAATGGGTGATACCGACCTGTGTCCCTGGGATATGGGAACCTTCGGATCCCTGACCACACGTGTTTTCGGTCCGCCTTTCCGTGCTGCTGCTGCGGAGGCAAAAGCTGCGCTGCTGATGCTGGGATCCGAAAAGCTGGGCGTTCCTGTTTCACAACTGGAGGTGAAGGAAGGCATAATCATGGATACCCTTGACAGGAATAAGCAGGTAAGTTATGCAACGCTGGCCAAGGGTAAGAAGATTGAAAGGTACCTGGATACAAAGCCGCCTGTAAAGGATTTCCGTGATTTCAGGATCATGGGGAAGTCGTACCTGAGGCAGGATGCTTTGCTCAAGGTGACCGGACAGGCTAAGTACGCAGGTGATTTTCACATGCCGGGCATGCTGTATGCCAGGATACTCAGACCTCCGTCACATGGGGCAAAACTGGTTTCAGCCGACACCTCAGCTGCAGAAAAGATTGAAGGCATCATCGTGGTGCGGGATGGCGATCTGGTTGCCGTGCTGCATGAATTGCCCGACAAAGCTGCTGAAGCCCTGGTTAAGGTAAAAGGGGAATATCGTTTTACCGAAAAGGAAGTGGATGATAAAAGTATTTTCGGGTATTTGCTGAAATCAGCACCTGAACCCTATATAGTAGTTGAAGCGGGAAATCTCGATACCGGAAGATCCCTTAGCAGAACGATCGTGGAAAGCGAATTTTATAACAGCTACGTGGCGCATGCTCCCATGGAACCGCACACTGCCCTGGCTTATATGGAAGGCGACCGGATGATCCTTCGGGCATCAACCCAGACCCCTTTTCCGGCGCAGGAAGCTGTGGCCCAGGCCCTGGGTATGCCTTTGGAAAAGGTCAGGGTAATAACCCCGTTCGTAGGCGGCGGATTTGGCGGCAAGAGCGTTAATCCGCAGATGATTGAAGCTGCCCGGCTGGCTAAACTGGCGGGCAAACCAGTAATGGTAGCCTGGACCAGACAGGAGGAATTCTTTTATGACAGCTTCAGGCCGGCTGCCGTGGTTAAAGTGACCTCGGGGATCGACGAAGCAGGCCGGATCAACCTGTGGGATTACCGCGTGTATTTTGCAGGTGAACGCGGTTCCGACACCATTTATGACGTACCCCACAGCCGAACCACGAGTTACGGAAGAGGCTGGACTGCCCCTGAAGTGCATCCTTTTGCCACCGGGCCCTGGCGTGCGCCCGGAAACAATACCAATACCTTTGCCAGGGAGTCGCA
Organism: Bacteroidales bacterium UBA5072; assembly: GCA_002415855.1. Classification (GTDB taxonomy): domain Bacteria; phylum Bacteroidota; class Bacteroidia; order Bacteroidales; family UBA10428; genus UBA5072. The sequence goes on along the minus strand of DIAS01000139.1, from coordinate 11,153 downwards.
GATCGATGTCCTGGCTGTCAGGGCAGGTATGGATCCTCTGGAGTTCAGGCTGAAGAACCTCAAAGACGAACGAATGATCGCAGTGCTGAAGGCTGTGGCGGATAAGTTCGGCTGGACGCCGGCCAAAGGTCCGAGCGGAAGGGGTTACGGAATTGCATGCGGCACCGATGCCGGCACCTGGGTAGCCCATATGGCGGAAGTTAAGGTGGACCCAACCACCGGGCATGTGCGGGTGGTACGCGTGGCCTGTGCACAGGATATGGGTTTGTGCATCAATCCTGAAGGGGCTGTTATTCAGATGGAAGGTTGCATAACCATGGGACTGGGATATGCCCTTACAGAGGAAATTCAGTTTACGGGAGGAAAGATCCATAACCGCAATTTCGATTCATACACGCTGCCCAGGTTTTCCTGGGTACCGAAAATTGAAACGGTTATTCTCGACCAGCATGATCAGCCGGCGCAAGGTGGAGGGGAGCCTGCGATAATCTGCATGGGCGGTCTGCTGGCAAACGCAATTTTTGATGCAACAGGTGCCAGGATGTATCAGTTGCCGATGACACCGGAGCGCCTGCTTGATGCATTGAAGAAAGTATAGGGAGCAGTTTTAACTGGTATGGCACACCATCTCACGATCAAAGAAAGCAGTTATAACAGGCTGACTGATAGAATTAATCTCATGCCACAAGGGGCGGTTGCCTCCGGACTGCTTTTTGAGATATTAAAGATCCTCTTTTCGGAAAGGGAAGCGGAGCTTGTCTCATCCTTGCCCATCAAGCCTTTCACTGCCAGGAAAGCAGCGGCAATATGGAAAATCAGGGAAACCGAAGCAGGGCGTATTTTAAATGAGCTGGCTGACAGAGGACTGCTGATTGACAGCTGTGAAAACAGTGAAGTACTATATTCCATGCCCCCTCCTATGGCAGGCTTTTTTGAGTTTTCACTCATGCGCTACAGAAATGATATTGATCAGAAAGCCCTGTCTGAGCTATTTTATCAGTATATGAATGTGGAGGAGGACTTCATCAAGAATCTCTTTACATTGGGGGAAACACAATTGGGAAGAGTTTTTGTCAACGAGGAAGTGCTTACGCGTGAAAATGCACTTCATGTACTGGACTATGAGCGGGCATCAGACGTAATAAGAACTGCATCCTGCATTGGTATAGGGATATGCTATTGCAGGCATAAGATGCAACATCTTGGCAAGAACTGTGAAGCTCCCCAGGATATTTGCATGACCTTCAACAGCAGCGCTGATTCATTAACACGGCATGGAATAGCCAGAAGGGTAGATGTTGCTGAAGGGTTGGATTTGCTGGCAAAGGCCAGGTATTATCACCTGGTCCAGTTTGGTGAGAATGTGCAGGAACGGGTGAATTTCATTTGCAACTGTTGCGGATGCTGTTGTGAAGCACTGATCGCGGCCAGAAGATTCGGATTTCTAAATCCTGTTCATACCACCAATTATGTTCCCTTCGTTACCGAAGAAAACTGCAACGGCTGCGGAAAATGCATGGCATTATGCCCGGTGGAAGCCATGACGCTTGTATCGGCCAATAATCCGATTGAACCGAACCGAAAGAAAGCGAAGCTGAACGGGGAAGTCTGTCTGGGTTGTGGCGTTTGTCTTGCGGGTTGCAATAATAAAGCTCTTGAGCTTCGCTCACGCGATGAAAGGGTCATTACCCCGGTCAATTCTGTTCACAGGGTTGTGACCATGGCCATTGAAAGGGGAAAACTTCAGAACCTGATTTTCGACAACCAGGCGATCTTCAGCCACAGGGCCATGGCAGCAATACTGGGGGTAATCCTCAAACTGCCACCGGTAAAGCAGGTCCTGGCCACGCAACAATTCAAATCAAGATACCTGGTTTCCCTGATCAAAAGACTTAAGATTTCCTAGTGGATTGCTTTTGCAAATTCTTGAGAAACAATTTCATGAAGGACTGCAGCAGGAAAATCACTTTCAAGTTTTACGGTATCCCTGAACCCCAGCGCAAGCGACATCTTAAGATACTTTCTGCTGAGCTGCTCATCTCCCTGCTTCCAGGCGTACATAGCATAAGCATAGTAAACATCAGGATTCTCCGGCTCCGCCATACGGTATGCAGCTAACAGTTGCACAATCTGAGGGCTGTCTGACTGTGAACGGATCAAAGTATTGAGTTGTGAATAAAACAGGATGCCCAAAAATCCTTTTATCCGCAGGAAGTGATCTTTCCTGTCCCCGGAATTGTTGGTGATTTCAATCGATAACTGCCTGATTTCCCGGGTCCACCAGATTGAATCCTGTTCCACGGAAGCCTGGGAATAAGCCTGGTTGATTTTGTTTTCAAGGGCCAGATCGGATTCAATCGCAAGCATATTCCTGACATATTTCCGGTTGGTCCTTATTTTTTCAAATAATTTCCTGGCCGCCTTGTTATTTGGATTGAAAATATGTGCCTTTTCTGCGGCTTTCACTGCAAGCAGGGTTTCATCCATGGCAATCAAACTATCTGCATCTTCAGTGAGTTCATCCGATTCCAGTTTCAGCAGGCTTTCTCCGCCCTGAACGGATCTGCCTATTAAAAACAGCAAACCTTCCATCAGCTTATCCGCCGGAGGCCATTCATGGCTACCCTTGAAATAGTCCGCTAAGAAGTTATGCTGTCCCGATGTTTTCCAAGGATTGTAATACATTTCAGCGAAATTAAAATCGGTTGTCCCGGCGATCATATAAACAGGACAGGGTAATTCCCGAAAGGATTTCACTGTAGGACCTGCCCCGCACATCAGCACCCCTTTGACCGGATGATACCGCGCATATTCAAAAGCCATGCGGGCACCACCTGAAAATCCGGCTATGTACACCTGTTCCTTCGTTACCGGGAATTTCTGACACGCGTCTTCTATCAGCATATCAATTGCCAGCACATAGCCGGGAAAATTATTCCGTACCAGATCAGAACCAATTACAACACAAGGTATCCGGGAAACAGCAGTTGCGACTTTGTGAACCGCCAATAACCCATCCCCGCCCGAATCAAGAATGATCAGTAACGGGAGATTCCCTGCCTGATGTCCGGGCAGCAAATAATGATAGGCATTTGTTGTATCAGCATTGCATCTCCCTTCAGCAACAGGCCTGTATGCAACAGCAATTATTTCTTTTTCCCTTGAGCAGGCATTGTACAGGAATAGGAGAAATAAAAGCGGATAAATCAATCTCATTGAGTAAAAATGTTTCAGCCTTAGCAACTTATGCGTTTTTGAGTGCAAAGTCCAAACGGTGCATTATGAAGACGCTTAGCTTTTTTTGAACAAAGTTGCAAAAAACATTTTCATATCATTCCATGAAATCTTGTCGGCTTCCGCATTGTATTCGATGGGCATATTGAACTTTTTGCCGGTTTCGGTGGATGCCGGATTGGTAAAGGCATGGGTGGCATTAGGGTAGGATTTAAAGGTGTAATCCGCTCCGATGGAATCAAGCTGATGACGGAAGTTACTTATTTCTTTTTCAGAGATAAAACTGTCGCTTCCCCCGTTACAAACCAGAATTTTAGCCTTAAGCAAGCTTTTATTTGCAGGAACGCCTGCCAGTCCGCCGTGAAAACTCACCACACCCTTGAGATCAGCACCTAATTTGGCAGCATTCAGTACCACAGAACCTCCGAAACAATACCCGATGGCGGCAATGTTTGCTGCATCCGTCTGGGGATATTCCTTGATCTTGTTCAGAGCTGCGTCAAGCCTTGTCTTGGACAGTTCAGGATTTTGATAGAACGGCATGGCAAGGGCCTGGGCTTCCTGGGGATTGGCTCCGGTTTTACCGTTCCCGTACATGTCCACTGCCATGGCAATATAGCCCAATTCGGCCAGCTGCCGGGCACGGCTCTTTGCATAATCGTTCAGTCCCCACCATTCATGTACAACAAGCATTGCCGGTCGCTTGCCTTGTATGTTTGCATCATACACAACGTACCCGTTCACGGTGACACCACCAGCAACATAGGTTACGTTTTCTTCTCTGATTGATGCAGCCTTATTGCTCTTCGCACTAACTGAAAGAAATACGAACATGCTAAGAAACAATATCGATTGGGTAATCTTCATCATGGTTTTCATATTCCGGATAATTTTAGGTAAGTGAATACCCGAAAGAAACAATTGGTTGGTTATAAAGTTTGAGATGTTCTAAGAATTTGTTCTCTGTGATGACAATCGAACTTAGCAGGGTAAGGAAAAATGGTTATATTTGATTAGATGCAATGAACATGACAGCAAGAATTTTGACATCACTGACACTCATGGTGATAAACATGGGAGTCGTCACCCTGTCTGCTCTTGAAACAGAATCACCCCATGTAAACTGGTTCAACCTGCAATGGCCTCCTCAGGCAAATATAGCGGTGGGGGGCAGCGTGACCTTATATGCCAGGTGTTATGAGGATGGCATAACCACGCCGGCAGGACAGGATGCCCGGATTTCGGTTTGGTTCGGTTACAGCACCGACAATACCAACCCGAAAACCTGGACCAACTGGAAGTCCGCCAGCTTCAACTTCGATTACGATGGTGTGGATGAATATTTCACCTCCTTGGGAAGCAGCCTGCCTGAAGGAATCTATTATTACGCAAGCCGGATCCAGTATGATGGAGGCAGCTATCAATACGGTGGATACAATGCCAACGGCGGTGGTTTCTGGGACGGAAGTAATTTTGTTTCCGGTATACTTGCTGTAGGGAAAACCCTGGCAACCATCACACTGGGCAATACCCTGCAAGTATATGACGGCAACCCGAAACAGATAACCGCGGTTACCGATCCGGTGGGAATGGCAGTGCAGGTCACTTACAACGGTTCGGCGACCCTGCCGGTCAATCCGGGTACTTATAAGGTCATCGCCACCGTCATTGATGCCTTTTTCCAGGGTACGGCAACAGGTTCGCTATCCATTTATGAGACCGCTTCGGATGCCAGTATTGAAGCATGGAAGGATAAATTCATCTGGACGATGTTTGACCAGGTGTATAACCAGACGGACCTTAATTCGGCTTTGTTTTACAATCCCGATGTAATTGCACGGGGATGGTTTAAATGGGGCAATTGGGGCACCTTCAACTATACAACCTGGAATTGGATGGCACAACAATCACTTCAGCAAAATGCTTATTTTGGAGGAGGGATAGGACTTCAGGCTTTGTATCCCGGTGAAGTAGACAATGCGAAGTTTCTGAGAATCGTTGAACGGACACCCCGGAATGAACCTATGTTTTTCATGGGAGATCCGGGTTCGGGGTTTTATCATGGGGATTACCAGAATAAGGAATACCTCGATTTTGAGCTTGGATGGCTCTATCAGCAAATTGATGCAGGGGCAAGTACCCTGTTCCTCGATGGTATAATGGCCGTTCCCATGCAAAACACCGGTTATAGCGATTACAGCATGGGAGAATTCAACAAATTCCTGATTCAGAAGTATGTAGATCAATTGGACTGGTCAGTAAATGATGCCCGGTGGCAGACCATATTTGACATCAGTTTCGACCTCGATTGTACCGATGGCACCATAAGCACCTTTGACTACAGGAAATTCCTGATTCGAAACGGGTATGATCAGGATCCGGGTTTGCACAACTTTGCCTTGCGGTATGAATTCGGTGATCCCTGGAATTACCAGGGAACCTATTCGGAAAAGCGGAACGCGGAGGCATGCGCATACCTGTACACATCCCTTAAAAATTACAGTGCGGGCAAGGGTAAGGAAGTTCTGGTTACCATGAATGGTTACAGCAACTATACGGACTTCCAGACAACAGGGGTATGGAACAACTGGAAGGTACAAGACGGCAGGCTTGACATTGCACCGAGCTATGTGTCGCAATGGCGGGAAATAAAGAACTACAGCATGATCAACCTAAACAGGGATATCCCCCTCGTTGTTTTCCATGACTGGGGTACCGGAATGCCTTACCTTGACGAAATTCCGGTTGAAGATCAGATACTATGGCTCAGAGTCTATGCCCCTGAAGTATTTGCTTCGGGCGGAATATTTGCCTGGCCGGCATCGGGCGGAGGGAATCTCTATCAGCCATCAGTGGCACTTCGGAACTCAATAAAAAGCCTGATAAGCTGGTATGATGCAAACAGGGACCTTTATCTGACTTCAAGCTGGATTTCCCAGCAGCATGTCAATCTCATGGGGCAAGACAAGCTTGTTTCCACCCGTCTTTATCAATATGATAATCAGCAGCATGCTTCAAAGCAGATCGTTCATTTGATCAACAAGAAACTGGATGTAAACAGGAACCTGGTTACCAGGAGTAATTTCAAAATCCGTGTCTTTTCTGATGAGGAACCGATCTCTGTATGGGCTGCTTCGCCTGATTTTGCGTATTATCAGAAACTTGGATATACCATGGCTGGTGATTCAGCCGAGATCACCATTAATTCTCTTAACGCCTATACGGTGGTTGTACTCGACTACATGAACAAGATTCCACAGCGTATTCATTTCAATGAATTGCCCACCCTGCGTACCGGAGATGCCGATTATAACCCTGGTGCCATTGCCAGTTCGGGTTTACCTGTCTCCTATAACAGCAGCAATCAGAATGTAGCGACTATTGTAAATGGCAAAATACATGTTTCGGGGGCCGGCACCTGTACCATTCAGGCATCACAAGCCGGCGATGAAAGCTACGCAGCTGCCCCGGATGTTTCGCAAAGCCTTGTTGTCAATGGTGTTTCGGCACTTCCGGAAACCGGGACAGACAATATCAAAATATTTCCGAATCCCTGTAATGAGGTGGTGTATATAAACCAAGGCACTGCCAGGACTTTTGATATTCAGTTGTTCGATGTGCTGGGGAACCTTTGCTTAGATGCTATTGTGGTTAACAACCAACTCGACGTACGCATGCTGTCCCCTGGTGTTTATATCATGATGGTGGATGGTTTTGCTTTCCGGCTTATAAAGAACTGATAGGCAATTGTCAGACGGTACAATAAATCTAATGAATTCTGGTCAACATACCGGATCCTTATTTTCGCAGGGCTCTAGTATATAAGGTTTTGATTGTGCTGTCGTTTATTTATATTTATTACGGGCTAAACAATTTGACATATGAAAAGAATTATCATCCTGGGTGCAGGCATGGTTGGTAGGGCCATGGCCTTTGAACTGTCGAAAAAACATCAGGTTACCTCGGTTGACCTGGACAAGGATGCCCTGGATCTGCTGAAGAATAAAAACAATATTCAAACCGAAATGATGGATGTTACGGATCACCATGCTTTAGCCGGGATCATCAAGGATTTTGACCTGGTGATCTCAGCAGTTCCGGGATTCCTTGGTTTACAGACAATGATACAGGTTATCAGGAATGGGAAAGACCTGGTGGATATTTCATTCCTGCCTGAAGATGTTCTGTACCTGGATTCAATGGCAAAGGAAAACAAGGTGACGGTTGTGATGGATTGCGGGGTTGCTCCGGGAATGCCTAATTATATTGTGGGGTATCACAATGAAAAGATGAAGATCGAGGAGGTGGAATATATGGTTGGCGGCTTGCCCAAAATCAGGACGTTACCTTTTGAATACAAGGCTCCATTCTCTCCATGTGATGTGATTGAGGAATATACACGCCCTGCACGCTATGTCGAAAATGGCAGTTTAATGGTGAAACCGGCAATGAGTGAAGCGGAATATGTACATTTCGATTCGATTGGTACCCTGGAAGCATTTAATACCGATGGATTGCGATCGCTCGTCTATACCATGAAGCACATTCCCGGAATGAAAGAAAAGACGCTCAGGTACCCGGGACATATACAACTTGTCAGGGATCTGCAGGCTGCCGGTTTTCTTGACAAGGAACCCCTTATCATGAAGGGGACACAGGTTGTTCCTTTTGATTTTACTTCACAGCTTCTGTTCAAGGCGTGGAAACTTGGTGCGGAGGAGCCTGAATTCACCGTCATGCGTGTAATACTGAGAGGAATAGAAAAAGGAGTGCACAAGGAAGTTATTTATGAATTGTATGATGAGTTTGATACCAGGGAAAAGCTCTCTTCCATGGCAAGAACTACCGGATTCACCGCCACAGGAACCGCCGAAATGATCCTGAATAAGCTATTTACCGAAAAGGGAGTATTCCCTCCTGAGCTGGTAGGGAGAGTTCCGGCATGTTTCAAGTTCATTCTCAGTTACCTTAAGGTGAGAAACATTCATTACAAAGTAACTGAAAGAAATATGTAATGGCGAATGAACTTGCACTTCTTCTCAAAAAAGCTGACCATTTAAACAAATAGGTCAGAAGTATTGTTTTTCTTTGCATCGCCTTATCAAGAGGCAGAGAATGGCAGAAATATCTAAAAGTCCGAACAAGGGTAACAAGATTATCGAGATTGCACAGAAGCTTTTCGGAATGTATGGTCTGGAGAAAGTTTCGATGTATGAGATAGCAGAGGAACTGCACCTGTCAAAAGCATCCCTGTATTATTATTTTCCCGACAAGGAGAGTCTGTATATCGCTGTTCTTGAAAAGGAGCAGACTGAGTTTATTTCAAAGATCTCAGAAAAACTTCAGGGGATCAGTTATCCGGAAGAAATGCTGGGCGAGTATGCAGTAATGAGGCTGGAATATTTCAGTAAATTGATGAATCTGAGCAGGTTAAGGGCAGAAACCTTCTCCGGCATGAAGCCTGTCCTAAAAGAAGCAAGCCGGATTTTCTTGGAAAAGGAAATGGAAATAGTAAAAGAGATCTTCAGGCTGGGAACTGAAAAAGGAATATTCAGCGTGAACGACAGCGAAAAAATAGCCTCCTTGTATCTGGATCTCCTCAAGGGTTTGAGAGTATCAGTTTTAACCGATCGAAGAAAACTTGTCATTGACCAGGAAGAGTATGAAAATCTGCTTGAAAAGACCAGGCTATTTACTGACATATTTATCAAAGGGTTGAAATCCTTTAATTTATGATAATGATTATTAATTATCCATAAAATTTTACTTGATGAAACCGAAATCGAATAAAAAACGCTTGAAAGTTTATATCCCTCTGGCATTGGTAGTTGTATTGGTACTGGCAGGATGCTGGTACTGGTATAAGGATTATACTCGGTATATAACCACTGATGATGCACATGTGGATGCTGACAATGTGAGCATAGGCTCAAAAATACTCGGCAGGCTTGTTGCTGTTTATGTGAATGAGGGAGATACCGTTAAGGAGGGCGAACTTCTTGCAGTCCTTGACAGTTCAGACCTGGTTGCGCAGAGAAATCAGTTATTGGCGCTCAGGGCACAGGCAATTGCCAATTTGTCACAATCAGAAGTTAAATACAGCTCTGACCAGAAGGGCATCAGAGTTCTTGAGATAAACCTGGAGCGGGCGGCTGATGATCTTGAAAGGGCCCAGAAACAATCGGAAGGGGGAGTAATAACCAGTGAGCAGTTCAGCCACATCAGGAAAAGCTATGAAACAGCTGTAGCCCAGTTAGATGCCGGTAAAACACAACTTCTGGTTTCACGGTCCATGATATCCAGTTCAAGAGCAGCTGCTGAGGCCGCTGAGGCACAGGTAAAAGTTCTTGATACACAACTTAAAAATACAAAGCTTTATGCCCCGGGGGATGGGATTATCTCAAAAAGGTGGCTCCTGTCAGGAGACGTTGCACAGCCGGGCCAATCGGTCGTCACACTTACAATAAGCAGGAATTTATGGGTTGTGGCTTACCTTGAGGAGACCAAAATGTACGAAATTCATACCGGTCAGGCGGTCAAATTCTCCATCGATGCCTTCCCCGGAGTGCGGTTCGAAGGCAGAATATTCCTGATGGGTTCAACAACTGCATCGGTCTTCTCACTGATCCCGGCCAGCAATGCTTCAGGTAACTTTACGAAGGTAACCCAGCGTATCCCGATCAGGATATCCATTGATCATGCCGATAATAACAGGGATATCTCCGACTTTAGTATTTTATCAGGAATGTCAGCTGTTGTGAAGATCATCAGGGATTAGACATGGCACAGAAGAAAACACCCTCGCACAGGTTACGGAAATTGGCCAGGAAGGCGGCTCCTGGTTTTCATCCGAGTCACGGCTCTTACAAATGGTTTTTGCTGGGTAATGTGATGATCGGAACTTTTATGGCCGTTCTGGATGCCACTATCGTGAATGTCAGTCTGCCCAAGATCATGGCCACGTTCGGGGTAGGTCTCGACAAGATAGAATGGGTGATTACAGCCTACATGCTGGCCATGGCGGTGGCGCTCCCGGCATCCGGCTGGCTGGCCGACAAGTTTGGCTATAAGAGGCTTTACTTCATCGGATTATTCCTTTTTACGCTGGGATCCCTGCTGTGCGGCAGATCTACTGAAGAGAACATGCTGATCATTTCGAGGATTATTCAGGGATTGGGGGCCGGAACGGTTCAACCCCTGGGCATGGCCATCATATCAAGAGAATTTCCTCCTCACCAGAGAGGCGTGGCGCTGGGATTCTGGGGTATATCGGCCGCAGCATCCGTCTCATTTGGACCGCTGATTGGCGGATTTCTCATCGATCGTTTCAGCTGGCCCCTGATCTTCGATGTAAATGTACCTATCGGTATCATTGCCATGCTCCTGACTGTGATAATTCAGAGTGAATACAGGAACAGGAGGGCCAGAAATTTCGATTTGGTCGGATTCATCTCCGTGACTATTTTTCTGCCGCTTTCACTGTATGCGCTTTCTGAGGGCAATGCGGTTTCAAACTCCGCAGGATGGCATGCCCCTCATATCCTTGCCTTTGCTGCCATTTCCATTATTGCGCTAGCTGTTTTCATTACTGCTGAACTTACTGTAAAAGAGCCGCTACTGGACCTGAGGCTATTAAAAAATCATAACTTCGGCATTGCCAGTCTCATCATGCTGCTCTTCAGCCTTGGCATGTTCGGAAGTACCTTCCTGTTGCCTATGTACCTGCAGAATGCCCTGGGGTATTCCGCATTCCAGGCTGGTGCAGTATTTCTTCCGGTCGGCATTATCCAGGGCGTAACGGCACCGATTGCCGGCAAGATCTCTGACAGGATAAGTCCCAAATTACCCCTTTATATTGGTGTAGTACTTTTTGCCCTGAGTTTCTACCTGAACTCTTTCCTTTCCTGGCTTACAGAGCT
>DIAS01000192.1:1416-2778 GCA_002415855.1 Bacteroidales bacterium UBA5072 | reverse complement strand
ATAAGATAGTGGATGGAGAGAACAAGCAGAACATGCTGAAAATTGCCTTGAAATATAATCCTAAGAGTAAAAAGTCGGCCATTAAGAAAATAGAAAGGGCCAGCCGTCCGGGACTGAGGAAATACATTGGTGTGGATGAGATGCCCAGGGTACTTAACGGACTGGGAATTGCAATTATTTCAACCTCGAAAGGTCTGATGACTGACAAGGAGGCGAAGAAAGAGAAAATAGGTGGTGAAGTTTTATGTTATGTTTACTAATTAGGAGGATAGTTTAATGTCACGAATAGGAAAATTACCTGTAAACCTGCCCAAAGGAGTAACTGTAAATATCAGTGATGCCAATGTGGTTAGCGTGAAAGGACCTTTAGGGGAGCTGAGCCAGAAAATTGACAAGGACCTGAAGGTTGAAATTGTGGACAACACTATCATATTACAAAGACCTTCAGAATCGAAAAATCATAAATCGCTTCATGGTCTTTCAAGGGCACTTTTAGCAAATATGGTGGTCGGTGTTTCACAGGGATTTAAGAAAGAGCTTGAACTTGTTGGAGTCGGATACCGTGCCGAGGCAAAAGGGCAGCAGCTTGAAATGAGCCTTGGCTATTCACACGAAATTATCTTACAGCTTCCTGATGAGGTTAAGGTTGAAACCAAAACTGAAAGAAGAAGCAATCCGGTCATTACACTGACAAGTATTGACAAGCATCTTATAGGTCATGTTGCGGCAAAGATCAGATCACTTCGTCCGCCAGAACCATACAAAGGAAAAGGAATCAAATTTGTGGGCGAACAGCTCAGGAGAAAAGCTGGTAAGTCAGCTAGTGTTTAATCCGGGTAAATTTAAGGAATCATGGCTTTAACAAAATTGGAAAGAAGATCACGGATCAAGATGAGGATCCGTAAAAAAATAAACGGGACTGCAGAAAAACCCCGTCTGGCAGTGTTCCGCAGCAACAAACAGATTTATGTTCAGATTGTTGATGATCTGAATGGAGTTACCCTGCTGGCTGTCAGCTCAAAGGAAAAAGAGATTGCCGAAAAAACCGGTATAAAGAAAACTGAGCAGGCAAAGCTCGTCGGAAAATCACTTGCTGCAAAATGCAAGGAAAAAGGGATTGAGAATGTTGTTTTCGACAGGAGCGGATATAAATATCATGGAAGAGTTAAATCATTGGCTGACGCGGCCCGCGAAGGCGGTCTAAAATTCTGATAATATGGGAAACGGTATAAGAAAAGTAAAAACCAGCGATCTCGAGCTTAAGGACAGGCTTGTAAGCATCCAGAGAGTAACCAAAGTTACAAAAGGCGGACGCACCTTCAGCTTCTCAGCCATTGTTGTGGTCGGGAATGAAGATGGAAT
>DIAS01000192.1:0-1041 GCA_002415855.1 Bacteroidales bacterium UBA5072 | reverse complement strand
ATTCCTCACGAACAGGTGGCAAAGTTTGGCGGAGCAAAGGTATTTATCAAACCAGCGACCGAAGGTACCGGCGTAAAAGCAGGAGGAGCAATGCGTGCTGTCCTTGAAAGTGTCGGAGTAAAAAATGTGCTTGCCAAGTCGAAAGGATCATCCAATCCCCACAACCTTGTTAAAGCAACATTTGCTGCGCTTCTCGAGATGCGCGATGCAATCTCTGTAGCTGAGCACCGGAGTATAACTCTGGATAAAGTATTTAACGGATAGTAAAGTATACCACTATGGCAAAAATTCGTATTACCCAGGTAAAAAGCAAAAACGGAAAGCCCGAAAGACAGAAAAGAACTCTTGAGGCTTTGGGGATCCATAAACTGAACCACAGTGTTGAACACGAAGCTACACCCCAGATACTGGGAATGGTTGAAAAGGTAAGACACCTGGTCAAAGTGGAAAATATTTAAGATATAAACGATTTTATTTATAGAGTTATGGATTTAAGTAACTTAAAACCTGCAAAAGGATCAACAAAAAGAAGTAAACGTCTTGGGCGCGGACAAGGATCCGGTAAAGGTGGTACATCAACCAGGGGACATAAAGGAGCCAAATCGCGTTCAGGATATAAGAAGAAAATAGGTTTTGAAGGAGGACAGATGCCGCTTCAGCGACGCGTTCCAAAATATGGATTTAAAAATGTTAACCGTAAAGAATACAAAGCTATTAACCTTATTACCCTGCAAAACCTAGCTGAAAAGAATAATATTGAGAAGATTGATCCGGCAGTCCTTGCCAAAGCGGGACTTGTGTCTAAAAATGATCTGATCAAGATTCTCGGAAAAGGAACTCTTGAAAGGAAAATAGAGGTTCATGCCCACGCATTCAGTAAATCAGCAGTCGAAGCAATTGAAGCCCAAAAGGGTACTGTCGTAAAACTATAAGTTCATGAGACTTGTTCAGACAATAAAAAACATCTTTAAGATAGAAGATCTTCGCGCAAGGTTGGTCTATACTTTGGCTATTGTGGCTTTATACCGTCTTGGCAAATAT
>DIAS01000152.1 GCA_002415855.1 Bacteroidales bacterium UBA5072 | reverse complement strand
TGACCAGGTTAAGTGTTAACATCAACAAAATAGCTACGATCAGGAATGCACGGGGTGGAAACATCCCAAACGTGACCGAGGCTGCCATTAACTGTCAGAAGTTCGGAGCTCAGGGGATCACGGTGCATCCGCGTCCCGATGAACGGCATATCCGGTACCAGGATGTCAGGGATATCCGGCCAGTCATTACAACAGAATTCAACATTGAAGGGTACCCATCCCAAAGATTTCTGGATCTGGTAAGGGAGGTAAAACCCCATCAGGCTACCCTGGTTCCCGATTCACACGACGTGATCACCTCCAACCAGGGCTGGAATGTCATCAAATACGAAAAATTCCTGAAGGATGTCATCGCCGAGCTGCAGCGCAACGGTATAAGAACTTCGTTATTCATTGAAACCGATCTGGAGCAGATCGAGCGGGCTGCGGCCACCGGCACCAACCGGATCGAGCTTTACACAGAGCCCTATGCAAGTAAATTCCCGTTTGACCCCATAAAAGCAATCGGGCCCTATGAGAGGGCTGCCAGCAAAGCAGCCGAGCTGGGATTGGAATTGAATGCCGGGCATGACCTGAACCTCCAAAATCTTAAATATTTCAGGCAACATGTTCCGGGACTGCTTGAAGTGTCCATTGGTCATGCCCTCATCTCCGACGCACTATATTATGGGCTTGAAAAGACCATTCAACTTTATCTCGAACAGATTGCCTGATGGAATTGTTTTTCAGGAAATCCGGCAAAGGTGATCCATTGATAATTCTGCACGGTTTGTACGGATCATCGGACAACTGGTATTCCATTGCACGGGAATTGTCGGCGAACCACACCGTATACCTGATCGACCAGCGAAATCACGGTCATTCACCCCACCATGCTGACCACAACTATGATGTAATGCGGGAAGACCTTCATGGGTTTATGCAAAAGCACAACCTTGAAAGGGCAATTATCATGGGTCATTCCATGGGCGGGAAGACAGCACTTGCCTTTGGGATCAAGTACCCCGAAATGATTGTAAAAATGATCGTTGTTGATATCTCACCCCTGCAATATAGCAGCCGGTCCGATTCAACAGAAAGTGTCACTCACGAAAGGATTATCCGGTCGCTGTTATCGGTGCATCCGGAGCAACTTTCGAGCCGGGACGAAGCTGACAGAATTCTGCTGAAAACAATTGCCCCGCCTGCTATACGTCAGTTCCTGCTGAAGAATCTCAAGCGATCCGCAGATGGCAGCTTTTACTGGGCAATGAATATACAGGCACTTGCAGACAATCTGCCGGCGATTTTTGCCGGTGTGATCCCTGGCGAAAATTCAGGCGAACAGGTTATTCAGGACTTCCCTTTGCTGTTTATCAAAGGAGAATATTCAGGCTATATCCGGAGACGTGACGAAGAAGCCATCAGGCATACTTTTCCACGGGCGCAGCTTATTACCATTGCCGGATCCGGTCACTGGGTTCATGCTGAGCAGCCGGTGGCGTTCCTGGAGGCGATCAGGTCCTTTATTAACACAGCAGAATAAATGCATTTGTTTACTGTTCATCAATAAACTCCTGCATTCCCCTGGTGCTGTATACACGGAACTTCCCCTCCTCATCGGCATAAATCAGGTAGGCATCCAGATACTTGTTTTCTTTCAGAAATGAAATGGAACGGTCCAATCCGAATACCATAAAAGCTGTCGCATAAGCATCCGCAGTCATGCAATCACGTGCTATAACTGTTGCGCTCAGCAGGCTGGAGATAACCGGGTATCCGGTTTTGGGATTAATGGTATGCACAAACTTGATCCCGTTCTTTTCATAGAATTTCCTGTAGTTACCCGATGTAGCCAGGGAACGGTTTTTCAACCTTATGATTGCCTGCAGATCCGTTCCTGGAATCATATTTCCTTCAACCGGCTTGTCAATGCCAATCCGCCATCGCTGGTTCCGTTCATTTTTGCCCTTTGCCCTGACCTCACCGCCGATTTCGATCAGATAGTTTTTTATTCCAAGGTTTTCAAACAAAGCAGCGGCCAGGTCGACCGAATACCCCTGTGCAATTGCATTTACATCGAGAATGACATTATTGTCCTTTTTCACCAGTGTTTTTCCCTGTAAACTGACTTTTTCCATTCCCACAAATTGCAGGAGACTGTCGATCAGCATGCTGTCCACACTTACCGTATCGGAACTGCCAAATCCAATGGCATTCACGATGGGTCCTACCGTGATATCAAAAGCTCCGTCAGTTTTCCGGTAAACCTCAAGCGACTTATCAAAGACGGCTTTGAATTTATCATCAACGGCAATCCCGGGTTCATTCCGGTTGATTCTTGAGATCAAGGAACGGGGTTGATAAACGGAGAGGGACATATCGAAATCAGCAAGCAGGGAATCAATCAGAGCCTGCAGGTCCTCTCCTTTCTTACTTTCATAGGTGATGTGATAAGTTGTTCCCTGTGCAAAACCTGCCATGCTTTTGTATTCACCGTGTCTCGAAGAAATGACGAACACAGATGCCAGAAGTAGCATACTGGTGAAAATGGCAAGCTGCCACAAGAATTTCCTGGTTTTCATTTCCAAGATGATAATTAGCCTCCGAAATCGTCAAAAGCCACCATCTCATCCGGAACACCCAGATCATAGAGCATTTTCTGCACCGCATCATTCATCATGGGAGGTCCGCAAAGATAGAACTCTACATCTTCGGGAGATTCATGTTTGTTCAGGTATTCTTCGTAAAGCACCTGGTGGATAAATCCGGTATATCCCTTCCATTTATCTTCGGGAACAGGTTCGGATAATGCAATGTTGAACTTAAAGTTCGGGAATTGCTTTTCGATTGCTTTGAATTCCTTTTCATAGAAAACTTCCCGTTTTGATCTTGCACCATACCAATAGGAAACCTTCCTGTCGGTTTTCAGGGTATGGAACAGGTGAAAGATATGTGACCTTAACGGTGCCATTCCGGCACCTCCTCCGATGTATACCATTTCGCGTCCCGTATCTTTGATAAAAAACTCACCGTATGGGCCTGATACAACAACTTTATCACCGGGTTTCCTTGAGAATATATAGGATGAACAGATGCCGGGCGGATTGTTTTTAAATGTACCTGCGGAATTGTCCCATGGAGGTGTTGCAATTCTTATGTTAAGCATCACAATATCGCCTTCGGCGGGATGATTGGCCATGGAATATGCCCTGAAGGTCTCCTCTGTGTTTTTCATCCCCAGGTCCCACATTCTGTATTTATCCCACTCATCCCTGTACTGGGATTCCACTTCAATATCGCGGAAGCTCATTGTATAGGGCGGAACATCAATCTGGATATAGCCCCCCGATTTAAAATGCAGTGATTCACCCGGGGGCAGCTTAACAACAAATTCTTTTATGAATGTGGCAACATTACGGTTGGAAACCACTTCGCATTCCCACTTCCTGATACCCAGCACCTCTTCGGGAACGTGAATTTCCATGTCTTCCCTGACTTTCACCTGGCAACCCAGGCGCCAGTGGTCGTGTACCTGTTTTCGGTTAAAGAAGCCAAGCTCTGTGGGCAATATTGAACCCCCGCCACTTGTGATCTGGCAACGGCATAAACCACAGGTACCACCCCCACCGCATGCCGAAGGAAGGTAGAGTTTTTCCTGCGAAAGGGTAGACAACAGGGTTGAACCGGGAGCAACTTCCAGTTCTTTCTCATCGTTTATCTTCAGCTTTACCGTGCCGCCGGCTGTTAGCTTTGACTTTGCATACAACAGCATCCCGACCAGCAGGAGAGTTATTCCGAGAAAGACGGTGATGCTTAGCAGGATAATTTGTCCAAGGCCCATAAATCAATCGTTTTCAATGTAATGCTACTAGATCTTAATTCCGCTGAATCCCATAAAGGCTATTGCGAGTAGTCCGGTCAGGATGAAAGCCAGACCAAGGCCTCTTAAAGGTGCCGGAATATTCGAATACTTGAGTTTTTCGCGTATTGCGGCCAGCACGACGATAGCCAGCGCCCAGCCAAAACCAGCACCAAAGCCGTACACGGTGGCTTCAGCAATAGTGCCGTATTCTCTTTCCTGCATGAACAGAGCCGCACCCAGAACCGCACAGTTCACTGCTATCAGCGGCAGAAAAATACCAAGGGCGTTGTAAAGTGCGGGTGCCGCTTTCTCCACCACCATTTCGATCAGCTGCACAATAGCGGCTATTACAGCAATAAACAGCAGAAAGCTCAGGAAGCTGAGATCTACGTTTTCAAAAGACGGGCCCAGCCATTTGAGAGCACCTGCTTTGAGCAGGTAGTTTTCCATCAGCCAGTTTACCGGCACCGTGACCGTAATCACAAAAATAACCGCGATTCCCAAACCCACAGAAGTTTTAACGGTTTTTGAGACAGCCAGGAAGGAACACATGCCCAGGAAATAGGCGAATACCATGTTCTCCGTGAAAACATTCCGCACAAATAAATTAAACAGATTTTCCATGACCTGAAGATTCAAGTTAATTGACAGTTATTTCTCAATGAGTTTCCTGTTATAGCTTCTCTGTATCCAAATGATGACACCTACCGTAATAAGTGCCATGGGGGGCAAGATCATCATGCCGTTGTCTTTGTAGCCGAGATTGTAAATACTTTCCGGGATAACCTGGTATCCCATCAGGGAACCGCTTCCCAATAATTCCCGCATGGTGGACAAGGCTATCAGGATAAGTCCGTACCCCGCGCCATTCCCTATACCGTCGAGGAAGGACTCCCAGGGCTTGTTGCTCATCGCGAAGGCCTCGAGGCGACCCATCAGGATGCAGTTGGTGATGATCAAACCGACAAAGACGGATAATTTCTTGCTTACATCATACACATATGCCTTGAGGATCTGGTCGACTACAATGACAAGGAAAGCCACAACCACAAGTTGGATGATAATCCTGATGCGCGGAGGAATGGTATTCCTGCCCAGTGAAATGATCAGATTGGAGAAAGCAGTCACTACCGTTACCGAAAGTGCCATCACAATGGCAGGCTTCATTTGCACTGTGACTGCAAGCGCCGAACAGATTCCCAATACCTGTACCGTGATCGGATTCTCGTTGTTCAGCGGATTGATCAGTAATTTCAGATTCTTCATAGGGCAATAATCATCAATTGTTCATTTTAAAGTAAGTCTGGTAGCTTACAAGGCATGAATCGATCATGGCCTGCAGGCCTTTGCTGGTAATGGTGCCGCCGGAAATGGCATCTACTTCATGCTCCGATGCCGGATCAGCCCCACCCTTTACAACATCAATTGAAACAAACACTCCCTTGGGGTCAAAGATCTTTTTACCCCGGAACGGCAACATGAAAAAGGGCTGATTGATCTCTGCTCCAAGACCGGGAGTCTCACCTTTATGGTCAAACATCACACCATAGATGGTATTGTAATGGGGAAGTCCTGCTGCTGATGCCGTATCTCTCCGGAATGAGATATATCCCCAGATGGGTCCCCACAGTCCTTTCCCATAAACCGGTATCACCAGGAAATTGCTGTCGCCCTTTACGGCTTCAAAGGCAGGAAGATTCCTGTCACCGGCCGACTTTTTCATTTCTTCGCGCAGGTTAATCCCGAAAGGATCTATCCCTGCCACCTTTTCACCCCTGGCATTAAGCGTATAACTATCCTTAATATAGTCTTTATACAATTTTTCAGCGTTGTTTCTGTCTGATGACACACGCAATGAAGTGAGGATATTCTGCTTCTTCTCAATTTCAACATTCTTTACCTGTGCCGGTTGCAGTGCGGTAGATACAATGGCCAGTCCGGTGGCCACCACAAGGACAACTACAGTCGAATAAAGAAAGGTATAGGAATTGCTTTGGACTTTCATGGTCTGTGCATTTACCGTTTATTTAACATTCTTAACCGTTGCCTTCTTCAGTCGTTTCAATCGACGGCTGATATTTGATTCCACCACATAGTAATCAATCAGTGGCGCAAAAACATTCATCAACAGGATGGCAAGCATCATTCCTTCGGGATAGGCGGGGTTGAGCACGCGGATAAGGATAGCCAGCATCCCTGTGAGTAACCCATAGATCCACTTGCCGGTCTCGGTTTGAGAAGCGGTTACAGGGTCCGTCGCCATAAATACGGCTCCAAAGGCAAAACCTCCGTAAAGAAAGTGCTGGTAAGCAGGAAGGGTCATGTAATCATTTGCCGGAAAGGCATTGAATATAAGACCCATAATCAGCCCCCCGGCGAATGTTGACAGCATGATCTTCCAACTGCCGATTCCAGTATATAAAAGAATAAATGCCCCGATCAAAATTGCCACCTTGGAAGTCTCACCAATCGAACCCGGGATAAATCCAAGGAAGGCATCGAGATTGTTGGGAAGATGCTCTGTGATCCCCTGGGCCAGGTTTCCGAGTGGGGTAGCACCGGAGAAACCATCGATTACATTTTCTCCTTTCGCCAGTCCTGCAATCCATACTTTATCGCCGGTCATTTCAGACGGATAAGCGAAGAACAGAAAAGCTCTGGCAGTAAGTGCCGGGTTTAAAACATTCATTCCGGTACCTCCGAAGACTTCTTTACCGATGATAACGGCAAAAACCGTTGACACCACAACCATCCAGAGTGAAACATCTACAGGCATTACAAGCGGTATCAGCATACCACTTACCAGGAATCCCTCATTCACTTCATGTCCCCGCACCTGGGCAAAAATAAACTCGATGGCCAAACCGGTAACATAGGATACAATAATGATGGGCAAAACTTTCAGAAAACCGAATCCAAAGACCTGCCGGAAAGTGGCGGTTTCTCCAAGCGAGAGAAAATGCTGATACCCGGCATTGTACATTCCAAAAAGCAAAGCAGGGATCAGGGCAATAATTACTACCGTCATGGTTCGTTTCATATCCAGACTGTCCCGTATATGCGCACCGGATTGCGTTACCTTGTTGGGAACGAAAAGAAAGGTCTCGAATGCATCGAATGTGGACCGGAACTTCCCGAATCTGCCTCCCTCAGCAAAATCAGGCTTTATTCTGTCAATGAATTTTCGTAATGACTTCATGAATTTGGGATGATTAATTGTTTTAACTCATTTCCTGCTTCATCAGGTCCAGTCCCTTGCGTAAAAGAACCTGCATCTCCGTTTTGGAAGGGCACACAAATTCACACAAGGCAAAATCCTCCTCAACAACCTCATAGATACCGAGCCTTTCCATCTGATCCACATCTTCCGCAATGATAGCCTTTAGCAGCTGCATCGGATATATATTCATCGGAAATACCTTTTCGTATAATCCGGTCAATACAAAAGGCCGGTGCCCCCCGTTTAAGTTGGTGTCCAGTTTGTACTGCCGGTCTGTAAAAAGCCATGACCAGAAAGAACGGGAAAAGCTATACTTGTTAAAGCCTGGTGAAGCCCAGCCCAGAAATTCATAGTGATCTCCCTCGGGCAGTACGGTGATCTGTGCATCATAAAACCCGATAAATCCGTTGTGAGAGACCCTCGTACCGGTCAGTGCATTCCCGCTGATGTACCTGTGAACAGATTTACTGACGTTCCCGTCCGTAAGACTTTTTATCGAAGCTCCGCCGATTATCCTGTAATACCGGGGATTATTGACCTCCGAACCGGTCATTGCAATAAGTTTTGAGGCATCATACACACCTTTGGTAAAAAGTCTGCCGATGGTGATAACATCCTGTGGAGAAACAACCCAGACGACTTCTCCTTTGTTAATTGGATCAATCCGCTGGATCTGGACACTCGGATTGCCTGCCGGATGAGGCCCTCTGAAATAGTTGGTCTGTGCATTCAGTGCTTTGGTAAATGCCGGTGAGGCGGGATACTCATCGCTTACATTAATATGAACCTTGCCTGAAGTCAAACGGGACAAGGCATTGATGCCGGTTTGAAAATCGGCTTCAGCTCCCTGTACAATAAAATCGTAGTCGGGGGCCAGTGGCGCCGTATCAAAAGCTGAAACAAAAACAGATTTGGGTATATCATGCGGAACGGCAATAATGTTGTAAGGCCGTTGCCTGAGGCAAGGCCATAATCCGCTTTTCAGCAGATTGTCGGTAATTTCTTCCCGCGACATTGCCAGCGGATTGCCGGTCCGGAAAGATTCATATTCCAACGTATTGTCTGCTTTTACAATTACCTCGAGGATCACCCTTCTTTCACCCCGGTTAATGGAAGTTACAGTACCGCTGACCGGCGAGGTAAACCGGAGTTCAGGATTATTCTTATCGACAAATAAGGGAGAACCTGCTTTCACCACCGATCCTTCCCTGACCTCAAGCCTGGGAACCAGACCATGAAAATCTGCGGGTTTAACGCCGTAGAACTCCGATGGATTTGTCTTGCCGAAAAACTTGTCCGCTTTACCGGCCAGGTTAATATTCAAACCCTTTCTGATTTTAAAAACTTTGGGCATCAGTAATGCTTTAAAATTTCAAATGCTAAAAGTATATATTTTTAAAAAGTGAATCAATGGCAAAAAAATAAATATTCATTTAAATATGAATCTACGTTATATGATTCACATAATTGCAAGGGTAATAAAAACAGACATCCTTGTTACCCTTCATTGTTAAGGCAGATGACGTTAAAATCCTGTTTTATTCATAATTTTACGAGGTAAAAACCGGCCATTTCAGAGCATGTTCAAATCTCCGTCAGCACTACACCACTGGATATGAAAAAAACACCTGTATCTTTCCTCCTCTCCATTGTTATTCAATTAACATATCTAAGTGTTTTTGGTTTAACAGCAGATGAAAAATCTTATCCGGATACTTTTTACAACAGGACCTATTCCCCGGACATCCATACCGTATTGCTGCGGAGTGCCACCTGGGAATTATCCTCTCCCCTGATCGAATCCGGTTCGGAACAATTGCTGGAGTTGCACTTTGATGACCTTACAGGCGCCAACCGGAATTTTGGTTACACGCTGGTACACTGTGATGCCTACTGGCAGCGATCGGACCTTGCACCCCAGGAATACCTTTCCGGCTTCGGACAAGGGATCATCCATGAGTCTTCATCCTCATTCAATACAACCTACCACTATATCCATTATCGTCTGTCATTTCCCGAAGCGGATTGCATGCCCCTGCTGAGCGGGAATTATGCAATCGTCGTCTATGAAAACGAAGATCCTTCGAACATTATCCTGACACGACGATTTTATGTTACAGAAAAAATTATACAGGGATCAGCCCGGCTAATGCAACCTTTATCGGGCGAGTTCGCTGAGTCGGGACAGCAACTGGATCTAACACTTAACTACCCCGGAAGTGTGATACAGGATCCCTTACAGGACCTGATCATCGTGATAAAACAGAATAACCGTGACGACAACAGCTTAACCATCCGGAAACCTTCCTTTTCCAGACCAGGAATACTTGAATTCAAGGATATGCCGGAAATGGTTTTCAACGGCGGTAACGAGTTCAGGAATCTCGACTTAAAAAGCATGAAATACCAGACCGAGAACGTTGCGCGTATTGAATTTCAAAAGCCTTATTACCATGTTTACCTTAAAACTGATGAAGACCGGTCGCGCAAACCCTATTTTACCAAACCTGATCTGAACGGGGCATATTTTATTGATCTGGAAAAATCGGATGATAAGCATACCGAAGCAGATTACGTGTATGTTCAATTCCGCTTTAAGGCCCCGGTTCATTATGCCGATGCGGATATCTTTGTAACAGGCGGATTCTCTGACTGGACGCTGCAGGAGGCAAACAAGATGATCTACGATCCTTTCAGGGACGACCTTGTAGCCACCCTTTTGCTCAAACAGGGATTTTATGATTACTGCTATGCTGTTTTAGATCCCAAAACCGGGGTTGCTGACGAAACTCCGTTTGAAGGCAGTTATTATGAAACCAGTAATGATTATGCCTTTTTTATCTATTTTCATGACAGGCCAAAAAGAGTTGACCGGCTGATCGGTTACCTGCCTCTGAAAAGAGGCTGACAGTGAAAAGCACGAGATTGACCTTGGAAAAATGATTTTGCAGGATGAGCATTGACAATAATGTAGTAAATTACCGTATTAAACCCAACCTATAAAGCCATGAGAAGTTTTAGCCATGCTTGTTTCATAATTGCTCCTGTATTCTTGTTCTTCTTGTCGAGTTGCGGATCCATTGATCAGTTCAGTGGGGTTGAACGCGACAGGTTGTTTAACGATGACTGGAAATTCATTAAGGATAGTGTGATTAACGCTGCAAAGCCTGACTACGATGACGCAGGCTGGCAGGTTGTTGATCTGCCCCACGATTGGAGCATTGCCGCATTGCCTGGCGGTGACAGCGAAGATCAGGTAGGACCATTTTCCAAAAGCAGCCCCGGAGCCACTTCCACAGGCTATGTGCTGGGTGGTACCGGCTGGTACCGCAAGCACTTTACACTAGACCGGGATGATGACGGCAAGACTGTCCTTTTAAAGTTTGACGGAGTATACATGGAGGCGGAAGTATGGGTGAACGGTAAACAGGCAGGCAGTCATGCCTATGGTTATACTCCTTTCTGGTTTGATATCACAGCGCTGCTGAACCAACCCGGCGAGGAGAACGTTATTGCCGTCAAAGTCCTGAACAAAGGGCGGAACAGCCGTTGGTACTCCGGATCGGGTATATACAGGAATGTTCACCTCACTGTAACACAACCGGTACATGTGGCGGTGTGGGGAATCCAGGTAACAACCCATGAGATCACTGAAGAATCGGCCGGCGTCGGTTTGTCGGTTACTGTTCAGAACGATGGCAAAGAAAAAGTATTTGCACAGATAATCACCAGCATAAAAGGACCGGATGATCAGATCTCGGCTGAAGTCCGTGATACGATAACCATTGATGCCTCGGGGAAGAAGATGATCAAACAAAGGCTGGCAATAGTTCATCCATTGCCCTGGTCTGTTTCCACACCCAATCTTTATCAGGCTAATATTGCAGTTGAGGTGAATGGTAAGATTACGGACCGGTATCTGCAGACCTTTGGGGTAAGATCAGTTCAGATCTCCGCAGATAAAGGCCTCATATTGAATGGTGAACCTTTGGAGCTGAAAGGAGGCTGCATGCACCACGATAACGGATTACTCGGTTCAGCTGCCTTTGAACGGGCAGAGGAACGCCGTGTGGAGATCATGAAGGCCAATGGGTTCAATGCTATCCGTACAAGCCACAACCCGCCATCAGAAGCTTTTCTGAATGCCTGTGACCGGCTGGGAATGCTGGTGATTGATGAAACCTTTGACATGTGGGAACGGCCAAAAAATCCAATGGATTACCACCGCTTTTTTAAGGAGTGGTGGAAGAAAGACGTGGAGGCCATGATTCTGCGCGATCGCAATCATCCAAGCGTTATCTTCTGGAGTATCGGGAATGAGATAAATGAAAGAGCCGATACCAGCGGAATACGCATTGCAAAATCGCTTATTTCATTCATAAAGCAATTTGATACCACCCGACCGTTTACAAATGCTATTTGTGAATTCTGGGATATCCCCGGCAAGCCCTGGGACGCAACGGCTCCTGCATTTGAGCTGCTTACCGTGGGGGGTTACAATTATCAGTTTCTCCGTTATGAAGCGGATCATGAGAAATACCCCGGTCGTATCATGATGGGCACTGAGTCCGTTCCGATGGACGCCTTCGGAAATTGGCAGCAGGTGGAAAAACATTCCTATGTAATCGGTGATTTTGTATGGACAGGGATGGACTACCTTGGTGAAACGGGGATCGGACATACACAGTATTTTACAGAGGGACAGCAGGATGCATTTGCCATGACCTGGCCCTGGTTCAATGCCTGGTGCGGAGATATTGATATCACCGGGAACAAGAAGCCGCAAATGATTTACCGCGATGTGCTTTGGGGAAACAGCAGGCTCGAGATCAATGTGCATGCACCGGTACCTGCCGGAAAGACCGAAAAGATAAGCTACTGGGGCTGGTATGATGAGTGGCCATCGTGGAACTGGATGGGCAATGAGGACAAACCACTGCGGGTTTCGGTATATGCAAGGGCCGATTCGGTTAGGCTTGAACTGAACGGCAGGATAATAGGACAGAAAGAGGTATCGGAAAGCACAAAGCTGACTGCATCATTTGATGTGCCTTACGAACCCGGGGAACTCAAGGCGATAGCCATTGAAAATGGAAAAGATGCAGCCGTTAAAGTGCTGAAGACAAGTGGCGCTCCCGCAGCAATAAGGCTTATCGCTGACAGGAATCCAGTCAGGGCCAGCCGCAACGACCTTTGTTATGTAAGTATAGAAATAGTGGATGAATTCGGACAACTGGTGGACGATGCTACCGGAAAAGTAAGCCTGGTCCTCACAGGTGACGGGGAGTTGATAGGTACCGGGAATGCCTGTCCCTATGATATGAATAGTTTTGGAAAAAAGGTGATCACTGCGTTCCGGGGAAGGGCACTTGCCATTATCAGACCTACCGGTAAAACGGGAATGATCACCCTTAAGGCAGCCGGAGAGCGAATGACAGAGGGTACGATCCAGATCAGATCTACGCGTTAGGGATACTGTTTTTTCCTGCTTCTCATGGCACTGATCCTTTCCCCTGCCTCACAGCATCCTATTAGTTCCTTGAGCCGGCTATTGCGTGTGATTTCCTGTTTTGCGGTCATCACCCACCTTGTGGTTATTTTCCTGTACGAGGGTGTTTCCGACTGGTAATATGTCCAGGCAGGTATATTTTTACGAAATTGCCTGAGAAAGGTCTCATCCAGTGAGAAAGATTGATTGGCTTCATAACTGTATCCGTTTGAATCTCCTGCATTTCTTCTGGAAAATGCCTCCATGCCGGCCGGAAACATTTGTCCCTCACGGATGAGCTTTTCGGCTTTTGCGATATTCACTTTGCTCCAGTTGCTGCCCGGTCTGCGGGGGGTAAACCTGATGCAGTATGTTTCCTGGTCAATAGATCTGCGAATGCCATCAATCCAGCCAAAGCAGACAGCCTCATCCACCGACTGACTCCAGGTAATTGTAGCCTTGTTGGTTTTTACTTTGTAATAGCCCACCAGCAACTCGGTCTCATGCAGGTGATGCTGCTCGTACCATGTTCTTAATGCAGACTGATCGTTGAAAAAAAGCGGGGACATCTTAAGTCTTGTTAAATACAGAAATAATTCCTAGCCAATCTCGTTCCAATTTACTATTTTAACCTGTACATTTCCGGAGACTGGAATTTCTTCGCTTAATCACTTTAAAGATCAAATATACAAGTTGTTTCATATAAAAAAGTGTTTTTTATTGAATTATAATACAATCATTCGGTTTAGGTTTGTCAATGTAAATATGACTTTTCAGGATTCACCATACAAATTTTCAGCTTATAAACAGGCAGGGATGCTAGCCAGGATCCTGAATAAGATCAATGTATATTTTAGTATCATTGATATTCAGGACCTGAAAATCCTTGGCCCCAGCAAATATTTCTTCCACAGAATTGGCGCCGGTTCTGCAGCCTTGGTAAACTTGATTTCTAATGCGCTATTGTGGTTTTTTTATCCCAATGAACGGGAATCATTGGGCCATACGATCAAAGAAACCTGATTGAACAATAACACGTCAACTTTCATTTTTTTCAGGGGCTGAATCCAGCAATACTGTTAAAGTCTATGCTTACAATTAAAAAATGGGAACCAACATGGCATTGGGAACATTGGTTGTTGGGTAAACAGACTCTGCGAAGTAAATTGAAGTAATTGATATGCATTAAATATAAGTACCAATAAGCATAACAATAACCTAAAACCCGAAAGGTCATGAAAAAAGTGCTGCTTCTGTTACTTATTTTATTGGGCAACTTTGGCCTTGTGTATTCCCAGACGCACTTCACACAGGTCTGGTCAGGGGACGCTTTTGAGCAAATGAACTTCAGTGTGATATCGGCAACCCTGAATGGAATTGACCTTGCTGTTGGAGATGAAATTGCCATATATGACGATGTTTATTGTGTCGGTGTCACGGCTGTTACAATTCCTGCTGATACTATTCCTATTATTACATCCCAGCGTGTATCCACTACGGTGGTAGACGGATACACATCCGGACATTCGGCCACGGTTAAGATATGGGATGCCAGCGAGGGTGTCGAAGCCATAGACATCAATGTCACCGTTGTTGGAACAGGATCCATGATCTTCACTGCTGGTGATACCACCTGGTTGAATCTGGCCGGAACGGTGGCATGCACCGAACCAACCGCTCCTACGGTCGTAACAATAACACAACCAACCTGTGCTGTAAATACCGGGAGCGTAGTGCTGGGCGATCTGCCTTCAACCGGGACCTGGACATTGACAAGAACCCCTGGCGGTACAACGTACTCATCCACAGGGACCAGCTATACCGTTGCTGATCTGCCGGCAGGGGCTACCTACACATTTACCGTAACGAATGCATCAACCTGTACTTCCGCTGCTTCCGCCAATGTGGTTATTGAATCAGTGCCATCAGCTCCTGCAGCTCCCACCGTCGGGTCCATTACACAACCAACCTGCGCTGTAAATACAGGGAGCGTGGTGCTGGGCGGTCTGCCCTCCACCGGGACCTGGACATTGACCAGAACCCCGGGCGGAACAACTTACTCATCCACCGGTACCAGTTATACCGTTGCCGACCTGCCGGCAGCTGCTACCTATACATTTACCGTAGCTGTTGTGGATGCCTGCACTTCGGATGCCTCAGCCAATGTGGTTGTCGATGCAGCGCCGGCAAAGCTGTCAGCTCCCACAGTCGGAACAATCACACAACCAACCT
>DIAS01000017.1 GCA_002415855.1 Bacteroidales bacterium UBA5072 | reverse complement strand
CCACCATCAGTGAAGATGATTACACATACATCCTGAACAATTGTGAACCGAAACTGGTCATCGTATCCGACAGGTCGTTGCACGACAAGATCAAGCCTATTGCCGAAAATATACCCTCCGTTAAGGGAATTTACAGTTACAATGAAATTGATGGCGTAAAGAACTGGAGGGAAATCCCTGATATGGGCCGCCAGCATGCTGAAAAGTATGGTCCGCTGCTCAAAAAAACAAAAGATGAGATCACTCCGGATGACCTGGTCACGCTCATCTATACCTCAGGAACGACAGGGAACCCAAAAGGAGTGATGTTGTCGCATGGAAATATCATGAGCAATGTCAAATCGATTTCCCAGGTTTACGATTTTAACCATACGCATCGTACGTTGAGCTTTCTACCGATAAGTCATGTTTTTGAGCGGACCATCAATTACTATTTTCAAAGTGTGGGATTGAGCGTGTATTATGCCGAGAGCATGGGTACCATAGCAGAAAACCTGAAAGAAATCAAACCACATGTATTCATATCCGTACCCAGGTTGCTGGAGCGTACTTACGACAAGATCATCCAAAAAGGCAGGGATCTCAGTGGTATCAGGAAGCAGATCTTTTTCTGGGCTGTCAACCTGGGTATGAGGTACAAGATACCAAATGGCAATGGACCTGTTTACAGGCTTCTGCTAAAAATCGCTGATAAGCTTGTTTTCAGCAAATGGCGTGAGGCGCTGGGAGGAAATGTTCAGCTGATCGTGACCGGGGGTGCTGCCTTACAGCCCAGGCTGGGGATAATTTTTAACGCAGCTGGTGTACCTGTGGTTGAGGGTTATGGCATGACTGAATCCTCACCGGTTATATCAGCAAACCGTGAACCCTCAACGGGAGATATAAGGATAGGTACGGTTGGTCCGACAATTCCAGGAGTTGAGGTTAAGATTGCAGAGGACGGGGAGATACTGTGCAAAGGGCCCAATGTAATGAAAGGTTATTACAGGGAGCCTGAATTCACCCGCGAGGTAATTGACGGGGACGGCTGGCTGCACACCGGTGATATCGGTGTGCTGATAGAGGGAAGATACCTGAAAATTACTGACCGTAAAAAGGAAATGTTTAAGCTTTCCAATGGGAAATACATTGCCCCGCAAGTTATTGAAAACAAGCTTAAGGAATCCGTATTTATTGAACAGGTGATGGTAATCGGTGAGAACCAGAAATTCGCCAGTGCCGTCATCTCACCCGACTTCAACTTTTTACACAACTGGGCGATGAGACACGGTATCGATTTCCGCGATAATCTTGAACTCATACAGCACCCCCAGGTTTTAGCGCGATTTCAACGCGTGGTGAACGAAATGAACAACCAGCTTGGACAAACAGAACAAATAAAGCGGTTCAGACTGGTTCAGGAAGAATGGACACCCAATACCGGCGAACTCTCCCCCACGCTTAAACTGAAGCGTAAATTCCTTTCAACCCGGTACGAGACGATCATCGAGGAAATCTTCTCGGTTCAAAAAGGTGAACTGGGTGATTAATAGGTTATTCCCTAAAGTTATTTTTTAATGACGTTTTATTATAATTCATATGAGTTTACAGATATTAGGACCGTTTGAGGGCAGCGGTCTGAATTTCATGAATTTTTCAGGTAAGACCCTTGCAGAAAGATATGCCCCCTTCAATCAATGGGGAATGTTAAGGGAAGAACAGCACCTGTGGCCTTTTGGCCTGACCCATGACAGCCGGAGGGCAATGAATTTCGGAACACAGGACTATCTGGGTTTCTCCCAAAATCAAGCCATTATCAACTCGGTAAGGGAATTCATTGAAAAGCACGGGATCATACACAGTGCAGGCTCCCCTACCCTCACAGGGAGAACAGTATGGACCGATCAGCTTGAGGAAAAGCTGGCTGCTGTCCTGAAACAGAAAACCTGCCTTGTTTTTCCCTCAGGCTGGATGGCATGTTTTGGTGCGGTTTCCGGGTTAATCAACGGGAAAGACACCATTGTCATGGATGCACTTGCACACAACTGCCTCCAGCTGGCTGCCCGGCTGTCCTCCCAGAACCTGTATAAATTCAATCACAACGACATGGCCCACCTGGAGGAGATCCTTGAAAAAAGCAGGCAGATGGATGATAAAAACGGGTTGTTCGTTATTACCGAAACGCTCTTCTCCATGAATTCAGATGCGCCTGATCTGCGGCGGCTGATGGAACTCGTCCACAAGTACGAGGCTATTCTGATCATTGATACTGCCCACGACCTGGGTGTGATTGGCGAAAAAGGACTCGGGCTGCTGGAGACCTATGACATGCACAATGAGAAAAATGTCATTATCTGCGGTGCCTTCAGCAAAGCTTTCGGGACCAATGGCGGTTTTGTCGCCGGGCCCGAGGAAATCCGCAAACAGTTGACCATCATGTCCCCGACCTATATCTTCTCTACGGGTGCGTCCCCCCTGCAATGTCATGTCGCCAGCAAGAGCCTCGATCTGATCTTTTCCGAGGAAGGATCACGTCTTCGTCGCCGGCTCAAGGAACTGGTTTATTTCACCGTAGATAAATTCCATAAAAACGGTTTTACCGTGAATGGAAAACCTACCCAGATCGTTCCGGTACTCATCGGTCACGAGCGAATCGCCAGGATGATCTTCAGGAATGTGTTTGACCAGGGATTGCTGATCAACCTGGTTGAATTTCCGGCAGTTCCAAAAGGCAAAGCAATATTCCGGTTTCAGCTGATGGCAACCCATCAGGAAGCTGAGATCGAAAAGGCTATTGAACTGATGAAAGTTGCCAGGGTAAAGGTGGAGAAGGAGATGATGGAACTGATCGATTAGGATTGATAGTGATTTGTACTGAAAAAACAATGTTGTTCAGGTCCATTCTTATTACAGCTTTAATTATGGTTGCAGGTTGCCGGAAAGAACATGCTGATCTGTTATGCTATAACGGGGTGATTTATACCCTGGATGCTGAATTTACGGTAGCTGAGGCCATGGTGGTCAAAGCGGGAAAGATTGTTGGAACAGGCACCGCCGGCGATTTACGGAAAAGGTATAAAATAGCCGCGGAACGTGATCTGCTGGGGAACCCCGTTTTCCCTGGTTTTATTGATTCTCATTGTCACTTCTTTGGGTATGGCCAGTCGCTGCGACAGGCTGATCTTTCTGGTACCAGATCGGTCAGGGAAGTCATCGCACGACTTAAAAAACAACAGGAAGATTATCCTTCCCAATGGATCCTGGGCAGAGGATGGGATCAAAACAACTGGGAAAAGAAAGAGTTTCCGGACAGGCATATGCTCGACAAAGCCTTTGCCGATATACCTGTTTATTTGACACGTGTAGACGGACATGCAGCATGGGTAAATACAAAAGCCCTTACCATTTCTGCGATACAACCCGGAACCGTCATTGACGGCGGGGAGATCCTGAATGATGCCGGGGGATTAAAGGGGATTCTTCTGGACAATGCTATGGCGCTCGTAGAAAAACATATTCCCCAGGCTGACCGGCAGGAAAAGATCCGGGCCTTGCAGGCTGCTGAAAGGAACTGCTTCAAGGCCGGCCTGACAACGGTATGCGATGCTGGACTTGACAAGGACATTGTTATGCTGATAGATTCCCTTCAAAGAGCGGGTCAGCTGAAAATGAAGGTTTATGCCATGCTGAATCCAAACCGTGCAAACCTGGAACACTTTGTTGATCATGGGATCTACCGGACCGGCAAATTAAGTGTCCGGTCGGTGAAATTGTTTGCAGATGGCGCCCTGGGTTCAAGGGGGGCTCTGCTGATCGAACCATACAACGATGATCAAGGCAACACGGGCATTCAGGTCAGTACCGCTGCCTACCTGAAGCAGATCTGCCAAATGGCCTATGAAAAGGGTTATCAGGTGAACACACACTGCATTGGCGATTCTGCGGTACGTTTGATGCTGAATATATATAGCAGCATTTTACCTGAGCACAATGATCTGCGTTGGCGGATAGAGCATTCCCAGGTAGTTCACCCCGATGATTTGCCGAAGTTTGTGCAATATGGTATCGTGCCAAGTGTACAAACCACTCATGCCACTTCGGACATGGACTGGGCCGGCGAGCGACTCGGTTCTGATAGGTTAAAAACCGCCTATGCATACAGGACCCTGCTTGCACTCAACGGATGGTTGCCCAATGGAAGCGATTTCCCGGTTGAATCGATCAATCCGCTGTATGGTTTTTATGCAGCCATAAGTCGTAAAGACCTACAGGGAAATCCATCCGAGGGTTTTCAGATGCAGGAAGCCCTTAGCAGAAAACAAGCCCTGCTGGCTATGACTGTTTGGGCAGCCAGGGCTTGTTTTGAAGAAACTGCAACCGGCAGCCTCGAACCCGGTAAATCGGCTGATTTTGTAGTGCTCGACAAGGATATTATGCTGATTAACGAAGCCGTGATCCCCAGGGTCAGGATTTTGGAAACATTTGTCGACGGGGAAAAGGTATATACAATTAATAATGAATAATGAAGAATGAAGAATGAACAATGAAGAATGAATAATGAAGAATGAAGGATGAAGAATAGTATTTTTATTACTTGCATAGGGGTTTTGTTATTATTATCCTGCAATCGGAATCCGTTGCCTGCAACCGACCCTGTTGCCTACAAGGCGGAAATCGAAGCCTGGAAGGCTAATAGGATTTCCAACCTGAAGGCTAAGGACGGCTGGCTGAATCTGGCTGGTCTGTATTGGCTGCACGAAGGGCTGAACACTTTCGGATCGGACACTTCCAACACCATTGTTTTCCCGGCTATTGCTCCTGCCCGCATCGGAATTCTGGAACTGAGGAACGATACGGTTTACCTTAGGTCTGCTGCAGCAAAGGTCTTAATTGACAGTCTTCCGGCCGGAAACACCCGGCTCAACACGGATGCCTCTGATAAACCTGATGTAATGACACTGAATACACTGGCATGGCACATTATAAAACGAGGAGACCGTTATGGTATAAGACTGCGGGACTATGCCAGTGCCATGATTGACAGCCTGAAGGAGATTCCCTGCTTTGAAATAAGCGACAGCTGGCGTATCAGGGCTGATTTCAAACGATTTGAAGTTCCTGAAAAACATATGGTGCCCACCATTATTGGTACTGAGGAAGAAAACCTGGTTCCCGGGATGCTTACTTTCAGCATCAGCGGTAAAAAAATGACCTTGTATCCATTTTTGGCCGGGGATCGCTTTTTTATTGTTTTCGGCGACCTGACGAATGGCAGTGAGACTTATCCGGCGGGAAGGTTCCTTTATACTGACGGTCCTGATGAAGATAATCAAGTCATCATCGATTTCAACAGGGCTTATAATCCACCCTGTGCATTCACGCCCTATGCCACATGTCCGCTTCCCTTACGCGCGAACATCCTGCCTGCCAGAATTGAAGCGGGAGAAAAAGCGGTGCACCTGTTCAGCATGAATCATTAACGCAACTGCAGGTTGATCCGGATGTTAATATTGCTTAATTAAGCTAGTATAATAGCTACCAATACACTTTTTTTATATTTTTGGTTCGCTAAAATCTCAAATACTTTCCTATATGGCAATTGTAGGTACCATCTTGCACGAGGTGATCAAGAAGAAGAAGAGTAACCTCGAAAAAAGAGTACTCAACATCGATATACAGCAAGAGACGCTACATAAACTTCTTCATAAAGCAAGAAACACGGAATTCGGACAGAATTTCAAATTCAGTGAAATCCTGAAAACGGATGATATTGTAAAGAGTTTTCAGCAGAACCTGCCTGTGTATGATTATGAGAAGTTATATACGGATTACTGGCATAAACTGCTTGAGGGAAAGTCCAACATAACCTGGCCCGGCAAGGTCAAGTTCTTTGGTCTTACATCCGGCACAGCCAACGATTCAAGCAAGCGGGTCCCCCTGACGCGTGATATGATCAAATCCATACGTCGCACAGGGATCAGGCAATTATTATCACTTGCCGAACTTGAGCTTCCCCCGTATTTTTACGAAAAAAGCGTGTTGATGCTTGGTGGAAGCACCACGCTTGTGAAAATGGAGAAGTATTTTGAGGGCGACCTCAGTGGAATACTCGCCAGTCGTCTGCCTTTCTGGTTCGGAACTTATTACAAACCGGGTGTCATCGCCAAGGAAAGGGATTGGAACACGAAACTCGACAAAATAGTAAAAAAAGCCAGGGAATGGGATATCGGAGGTATTTCCGGTGTACCTGCCTGGGTGCAGATCATGATGGAAAGGATCGTGGATTATTACGGCCTATCCACTATTCATGATATCTGGCCAAATTTCAGGGTATATACCCACGGTGGTGTGAATTTTGAACCGTACAAAAAAAGCTTTGAAAAGCTGATGGGGAGAGAAGTATTTTACATGGAGACCTACCTTGCTTCGGAAGGATTCCTTGCTTACCAGCGTAAAAAGGACCATCCGATGCAACTTGTGCTGGATAACGGAATATTCTTTGAGTTCATACCTTTCAATGCCCTTAATTTCACACCCGAAGGGAAAATGGTTGAGCAGCCCCAGACACTTTTAATCGACCAGGTCAAAGAAAATGAGGATTATGCGATTCTTATCACCACCAATGCCGGGACCTGGCGTTACCTGATCGGCGATACCATCCGGTTTGCCTCCGTAAAAGACTTTGAGATAGTGATTACCGGTCGTACCAAGCATTTCCTTAGTCTTTGCGGCGAACATCTCAGCGTGGACAACATGACCAGGGCCATCAGTATTGTATCGGAAAAACTGAATATCGGCATCAAAGAATTTACTGTTGCCGGCATACCCCACCAGAAACTTTTTGCACACAAATGGTATCTCGGTACTGATCAGCCGGTTGCTGACCTGGAAGGTCTGAAGAAGTTGCTGGATAAGACACTTGCTGTACTGAATGATGATTATGCTGTTGAACGGAAAGCTGCCCTGAAGGACGTAATAGTGGAAATATTACCGGTGAAAGCCTTTTACGACTGGATGAAAATAAAGGGCAAAGAAGGCGGACAGCATAAATTCCCGCGTGTAATTGGGAACCATTACGTTGAATGGGATGAGTTTGTAAGGCAATATCTGAATTAACATGGATATCATTCTCAAAGGTATACTGACAGGTCTCTTCCTGAGCATTTTTATCGGTGCCACCTTTTTCATGCTGATTGAAACCAGTATGACACGTGGTTTCAGGGCAGCCCTGTGGTTTGATGCAGGAGTTCTGATATGCGATGCCCTGATTATCACCACTGTATATTTCTTTACAGCTTGGATCACCAAGACTCTTGTTCACAACACATATTTCAATTTAGCTGGAGGACTGGTATTTATGGGATTTGGCGTGAATTATATTTTTTCAAGACAAAGAAACGATGCTGCACAAGGAGCAAAAAGCCGCAATACAAGGTTATTCATGAACGGTTTCTTTATTAACCTGCTGAATCCTTCAGTTGTGATATTCTGGCTTGGTGCTGTGGCACTGGCACTGTCACAATTCAGGTTTACCGGCCGTCAGACTTTTTTGTACTTCGCATCTGCCCTGAGCGTGGTAGCGCTTACCGATCTGCTCAAAGCCTATTTTGCCTATCGGTTAAGCGCTTTCATCAACGCGAGGATTCTGAAAGGAATTTATATTTTTTCAGGGCTGCTCATGATCAGCCTGGGGTTGTATATCATTTTCAGATAATATTTATCCCTGCCTGCCTGCAAACAAACCCGAACCAGTTGAAATATTCTTATCAACAGGACGGTTGACAAAATGAATGTTCTCGATGGTAAAGAAGGCATTGGGATTGTACTTTTCAATGATCTCAATGGCATGTTTCTGGTTCCTGCGGTTAACAATCACAAAGACTATTCCCACCTCTCCCTGCATCCCGGTAGCCCTGACAGTTGTAACCCCGTATCCCGAGCTTCTTAAGGCATTGGCCAGTTCACCGGCATCCACTTTGGTAATAACGCGGATCAGCTCATGGCCTATGGCCAGTTTCTCATCGAGCAGCATGCCAACGTAATTGCCCGTGGCAAATCCACCAGCATAGGCCACATAACAAACCCAGCTGTTCAGGTTTTGCATGATCCGGGTTATGGCAACGATCCAGATCAGGATTTCAAAAAAGCCAATAATCGGTGCCAGTCTGCGGTATCCCTTTGTCATAAATATGATGCGCATGGTGTCAAGTGTCACATCAAAGATCCTTAGGACAAAAATGAACAAAGGCAGAATAACAAAATCGAAATAAGGTGAATTGAGCATTTCCATGGGAATAGGATTTCTTTTATTTTGAGCTAAATTAAGAAGTTCTCCAGTATAAACTATATTTCACCCATTTGTTGTCTTTATATCAATTGTATAGATTCATCCTTTTATTACTCATGAAGTCGAAGGCATTTTATCCTTACCATTCACAATCCCGGCTACAGGAGGCCTGACCGCTGCGCAGGGAGACAGTTATGTTCTGATCATCGGACTGATGGGAGGACCAGGTTTTTCACAGTCTTTCCCTGTTCTCTCATTACGGCTTTCAAGCAGGTACAACCTCCATTCCTTATGAGGAAAATACTGTAACCGGCAGCTAATCAAGATCTCACATCCATGACAGGTTAAGGATCGTACCCGGAATCGGGCAATTCCGTCGGAAGAATACAGGATGGAAAAGACTTTAAATGTAAGCCATTCAAGCAGAAATGATGGCAATTATGTTTTCATCCGCAGAACAAGCTGCCCTGCTGATTATTTGTTAGTGCCGTGAGGTTTGGCTTTGCTCGTGCAAACCTATAAAATAGACAGGTTCCCCAGGATAACCTGATCAGTGAAAATAACGAGTAACCAGTAACGAACGATTTACCAGCTACCGGTCACCAGTCACCAGTCACCAGTCAATCACTACTCGCTACTCGTTACTCG
This sequence comes from Bacteroidales bacterium UBA5072, assembly GCA_002415855.1. Taxonomy (GTDB): domain Bacteria; phylum Bacteroidota; class Bacteroidia; order Bacteroidales; family UBA10428; genus UBA5072. The sequence continues at coordinate 36,962 of DIAS01000017.1, read as the reverse complement.
TTGTTTTAATCTACTTCACGTTTTTGTTGATAAAGGATGCCATTGATTTACCCAGCTTGGCATATGCTTCTTCTATGCGATAGCCGGTATCATAGTCGAATCCCATGGCATCACGGCCCGGACAGTTCTGAACGGTTACCACGGCAACCTCTTTGCCGGATGCCGTCTCCTTGAAAATCATTTCCGTATTTATATAGGCAGGTTTACGCGTTACGCCGACGTTGAAGCCTGGCTCGATGAAGGTGGTATGAACAGTCATGGTAAATTTTGCATCGGAGGCTGCTTTGTCGCATTTCAGCCCTCTTCCGGCCATGTTTTCATTAAACAGGAGCTCATACTTGGGTTCATACCGTTTGGACCTGTCGTTATACCAGTCGGTTTTCCACTTTTCACCCTTTCCGGCTTCATCTTTGTTGTAGTCTTCCACTTTTTTAGCTACATAATCCTCCTCCTTGTCATATTTTCCGACACCCAGATTACTGTAATCGTATTGAACCAGAATAGTTTTCTGATCTTTGATAAATTCGAACGAACCGCTTTTCAGAACCATTTTCTGTGCATTTGCACAAAGCCCTGTAAACAGCCCGACAATCAGGACGAGAAGAACATTTTTTTTCATGGTTGTAATAAGTTAAGTTATAAAATTATAATAAACAGCACCACTTTGTTACGGGTTATAGCGATAAGAGTTACAGAAATACCGGCTGGATTTCAGGATCAACCGGGTTATTGTTGTTTAGTCAGCACATAAAGCACATTCGATGTGAATCGTGTATTGTCAATTACCTCGGTTTGCAATCCATGTTTCTCAGCGAAATCCTGAATGGATTTACCTGAGAAGAAATACAACCTGTTCTGAACTGACTTGTTGAATCCTGAACGGGTAGAATACAATTCAGTATACCGGGTTCCACGGTGCCGCTTTTCCATATCACGATCGGCATCTCGAATTAGTATCCTGCCGCCCCGATTCAGTCGTGAGATGCATTTTTCAAGCAGTATCTCCTGCTTCTCATAGGGAAGGTAATGCAAAACATCACTCAGGATAAATACATCGGCCGGTTCGTAGGAATATTCTGCGGCATCGGCACTGACAAATTCAATATTGTCATTCCTCGAGATGCAGTTGTTTGCCAGTTCAACCTTGTCCGCATCATAATCGATGCCCAGGATTTTTCTCCGGCGCGAAACAAAACCCAGCAGGTAAGCTAAATAGCCGTATCCGCAACCAATATCCACAACCCTGGCCTCATGTGGTACATGGCTGTTAATAAGGGTGTAGTTGTCCTCAAGTGACAGCTTGATGCGTGTGTACCATTCCAGGAATGGTCCCTTGTAAATATAATTGCGGATCACCTTTTTCCTGAAGTAGTCGGGTGTTTCCAGTTCCTCTTTGATCCTGGCATATTCGTTCCGGTAGAATGTCAGCACTGATTTTGTGCGTTCATGGTAATCTTCCCCATACGCTTTATCCTTTGCTTTGATCCTTGGATAGATCATGATGGTGATCGAACCGCCTCTTAAATGATTCTCTCCCTTGTTCATACAGTCGCCCACGCCATGCAGGAATACCGGTATCAGATCAAGACCCAGTTTTTCAGCCGTGAGGAATGCCCCTTTGTGGAATCTCCTGATGCTGGAATCGGGGGAACGGCTTCCTTCGGGAAATACCAGGATGGAATAGCCTTCATCGACCTTTGCCTTCAGTTTACCGATCAGCTCTTCGTATCCACCTGTCACCGGATAATAATCGAGGTAACGGATCACCAGGGCATAGATAGGATTGTTCCATACCCATTTTGTGGTCAATACGATAATTTTAGGATTCAGCATCAGCAGTAGCAAAAGATCTATATGTGACTGGTGGTTGCTAAGGATTACTGCAGGCCTGCTGAAATCTTCTCCACTGAGGTTAACTACCTTCTTTTTAATGTGAAGCATGGTATAAACCGGAATTTTACACCATAGTACCATGCCCCGGTGCATCAGCAATCGTTTTTTCCTGGATGATAAGGGAAGCAGGATCACAACCAGTAACATTACATTCATGAACACACAGCCTATCAGGAAGATAGAGAATACAAGAATGGTCAGTACAATATCAGAAAATGTAACCGGCAAAAAGCGCTTTTGTTTCTTCTTTGAAACCAGCCAGTAAAAGAAAATAAGCTCGAGGGTGTAGGAAATCAACACTATGGATGACAGGCCGACGATTGAAATCAGGGCAATTGAATTCAGGGCGGGGTGTTTAGCCAGGATTAGTACGCCTGTTCCGGATAAGGATATCATTACTGAAACCAGAATACAGGTTTTATAGGACAACAGGTTGGTATTGTTGGTCTTATATCCCTGAACAAGGCCCTGCATGATGTAAATGCTGTAATCGATACCCAGGCCTGTGATAAAGGAAGAGATGATGATGTTAAAGATGTTGAATTTTATTCCGAACAATCCCATAAAACCCAGGGTCCAGACCCAACTCAGGAAGATCGGGATAAAAGTGATCACACCCAGTTCGATACGCCCGAATGCAATAATAAGCACAGCGAGGATCAGCAGAAGGCTTACATTTGCAATAAAATTGAAGTCCTGTCCCAGGGTATTCACGATTTGTGACAGGATTGACTTGCGGTCGATCACCACCACCCCGTTCATTTTGTCGTAGCTTTTAATAACCTGGTCTTTACCCTTGTTGTCTACTTTAAGTACGGTGACAATCGATGCCATGGCAGGGGTAACAGCGATGTTATCCACGAAGAAAATTTTCTCCAGCGCTTTGAACACGGCAGAATCAGCCACCTTAAACTCCTTTTGCATCAGTTCTGTAAAGCCCGCGAAAGAACCGGGCCTAAAACCGGCAGTCACGGCGCTATTATTAAGGGTTTCCAGGAAATCCGCTTTCTTTTGTTCGTTCCAATATTCATTCCAATGTCTGATCCTTTGCAGCTGAAGTGAATCGGACATAAGCAGCGAACTGGGGGATGAATAGCTCTTCAGAATACCGGCGAGCCTGAGATCAGCAGCATTCTTCAGAATTCTTTCATTGCTGACCAGGGCTTGCTGCAGGTTGCTGCCATACGCCACCACATAAATGGAATTAAGTCGGGCATTGTTTATTCTGTTCAGGTTTTGCTCGGTCTGTTTCAATTCATCCGACATATAATTCATTTTCATCATGTCGGTCTCAAAGCCTACCCGGTTAAAAAAGAACAGGGACACCAGGGTAGCGATTACCATGAACAGCAATAACAGCTTATTCGTGTGAAAGTTATAATTTGTTACCTTATCCAGTAAAAGCTCCAGGTAATTCTTCTCCTCGGTTTCATCGGTCTCCTGGTGCGTGACCTCCAAAATATGAGGCAGAACGACCATGGTAAAGAAAGCGGCTGTGATGACGCTGATGGCAGCCAGGATTCCGAGCTCGTGCAACGATTCAGAGGATACAAAGACAAGTGTCAGAAATTCAAATGCCGTAGCAAACCCACATACGATGATAGGAAAGGAAACATCCTTGATCGTATTGATGACGGAATGTTTGTGTTTGTAATGGGTGGTGATATGAAGGGCATAATCCACGGTAATGGCTAAAATTACAGAACCGATGCTGAGTGAGATTACCGAGACCTTCCCTTGTATCAGGTAGACCACCGCCATGGCGACTAATCCGCCAAACACAGCAGGAAGAAATATAAAAGGAAAAAGCTTCTTCTTCTTTATTGAAAAGGTAATGATCAGAGCCAGTAAAATGATGGTGATGGTAAGGGTGAATCGGATATCCTTCTTAAGTCGCTCCGCATTGCCTACGGCCACTATGGCCGAGCCAAAGTATTCAATCCCTGACCTTCCTTCCGTTGACTGGGCGATCGACCGGGTCACTTGATCGAGCTTTTTTACAAACTGGGTATTTTTCGAAGTGGCATTGGAAGAGTATGCCGGAGTAATGAACATCATCAGGTTTTGCCTGTCGCGTGAGAAGACACAGCCATTCAGGATGGTATAATTCTCATCGTTCTGGAAGGCGCTTAGCCGCCCCAATGCCATTGAGCCAATGCCAACGGGATCGCGTATGATCATTTGCTTCATGGCAAAGCTTGCAGGAGAAAGCAGGTTTTTAAGGTCATTGTCCAAAGCCTTTTGAATATTCTCCGGACTTATGATGGAGTCAATCCTGGCATAATCTGGCTGATCAAGAAATAAAGGAAGGTTTTCGTATACGATAGTAAAAAGGTTTTCTACAAGGGTATCAGAGACCTTATAGGTCAGTCCCGCCACAAACTCTGAAAAGGCGGTTGACTGCAGGCTGTCCGCCAGTTGATCACCAACAAGGATCAGCTCTTCAGCAGAAAGCGGATGCACAGTATCAGCTGAGGTGACTGTAACGACTATTTTATCGAGGAATTTGGATTGCTCAACCACCTGGCTCATAACGCTCTGTGCATTGCCACCGGAAATCATTCGTGTAATATCCTCTTCGAGCCTGATGCGCGAAGCCAGGAAAGCAGCTGCAGCAGTGAGCAATGCTACCAGGATAAAAAGGACCAGTCTTTTTCTTTTAAAGACGTTGTAAAGAAACAGGAAAAATACTTCCATAAATTAACCAATTAAAACAGGTTTTTTCCGGAATATCTTCAGCAGTATATAAGTCAGTAATCCGAAGAAAACCGCGGCAGTCAATGCAAAAACCAGGCTGCCGACAATATATTGGAACAGGTTATCCCGTGCCCAGGCCATGGTTATCTCACTGCTGAATACAGGATGGCTGTCTGCGGAGAGGATAAAACCTCCGGTGAGGTGACTCAGGTACAGGATTATGGGTATCATGGGAGGTATGCTGATGTTTGCGGCTACGATAACAATGAGTTTGTTCAGTTTCAGCAGGTAAGCCAAAGCAACGGCTGTAATCAACTGGTATCCCCATATGGGCACTATTCCCATGAAAACCCCGAACATTACCGAAAGGGTCACCTTGGCAACCGAATCACCGGTCTGCAGAACCTGTTTTCTGAGAAAACCCTTAATGCTGTCTTTTCTAAGGTATTGCAGAAAGGAAAAAGGTTTTATGTAAAACAGCGCGATGAATACACAGACAGTATTCAGCAGGGTAATCCTGATAAAGTCCGTAACCGGTCTGAAATGACTTACGCGGTCTACTTTTGCAGGATAATATACACGTATCGGAATATTCGAAAGCCGAATACCTGTCCAGGCAGACCGGATCAGGACCTCCAGCTCGAATTCATATCTTTGTGTAATAAAACGGATGTTCCGGATCAGCAGGAGGGGATACAGGCGGAATCCCGACTGCGTATCGGGCAGGCTGACGCCTGCAATTACCCTGAACCAGAAATTAGAAAACCTGTTGGCAAATCCACTGCCCTTTCTCATTTTCTCCTCCGGCAGGATCCGGCTGCCCACAATAAGAGCGTCGGGATCTTCCGCTGCCTTGCTGATGAATAATCCGATATCGGAAGCATAATGCTGGCCGTCCGAATCAAGCGTAACAGCATGGGTGAATCCTTCCTGAAGTGCCCTTTCAAATCCTTTTCTTAAGGCATATCCCTTCCCCCGGTTCCGGTCATAGCTTACAATCATGATATCAGGGAAAAGTTGCAGGATAGCCAACGTTCCATCGGTTGACCCGTCATTCACCACAATAATATCGCGTGTGGCTTGAAGGACATCACGAATAACCTTTTCCAGTGTTTTCTCATTGTTGTAAGTTGGAATAACGACACACCAGTTCATGGAGTCATACCATTAAATCGCCAAAGCAAAGCTGCAAATATAAATTATTTGAAATTAATCTTCGGGTGAAACGAGAAGTTTACGCCTATTTGCCCGTTGGTGTAATTCAGGTTAAAATCTTCCCAATCCTGGTTGTCCGTATCAGTTGCAGAGGCATAGTTAAAAGCACCGAAGGGCTGCAGATTGAAAGTCCCGAATTGCAAACTGAAACCCGCCTGTAACCTGAATCCCGGTGAAGATGCACTGAATTCCTCAAATTTCATGAAGCTGTAATTTATCCCGCCACCGATAAAAAAAGCATGCCGACCGGTGCCGACAGGGACATAGTAATTGGCCGTAACGCCGGGTGCTATCCTTGAATACATATAGTTCAAGTTATTTCCGTCGGAGATCATGATCCACTTAGGTGCAATATCATACTCCAACAAAGCAGATACATCAAATTGTTTCATCCTGAAAGTAACGCCCGCGTGAATATCAAAGAACATGAACATTTCCTGGGTTCCGTACTCGGTGATATATCCTGAAGGCAGGTCAAGCGCAATATAGTCATTTACATCCCCGGGGTGAAAGAACCCGAAACCTACTCCGAATGTAGGGTAAACAGCACTTTTTTTAACTGCGGTTTCCTGCGAATGTGCAATTGCCACCTGTAACAGGAAAATCATTGCGAGTAAAAGTGCTGCTGTATTCTTCCTGCCGGACAAGGAATCTGAAGAAATGGTTATTTTCATGGTAGGGTAGTTTATGATTGTTAATTAAATGATTATAAAAACAGTACCAGGATACCGGGATTAAATATAGCACTAATATTATCATTTTTAACTTAGAATAATTATCCTAGATTTCGTTTAAAAATACGGAGTATACCAAAAGGCTGATCAGGGATTGAAATAAAACTAAATTTTTTATTATTTTGCAGCCGATTTCTTAAAAACCCGAAGCCCTAAAAACGAACTAATTAACTGCGCTGTTGCCTTAATTCTATTCTATAAAATGCTAAATATTGGCGAACGAAGAATAACACTGGAGGATTATCATCACGTTTTGCTGGAAGGCGAAAAAGTCGATATACATAAAGACGCGATTGAAAGGATCGGAAAAAGCTATAGCTTTCTCGAAGCTTTCCACCAGGATAAAATAATATACGGTATCAACACAGGCCTGGGTCCCATGGCCCAGTACAAGATAGACGAGGCGGACCGACTTAAACTCCATTACAATGCAATCCGGAGTCATGCAGCAGGATCCGGTGATCCTGTTGATCCTCTTTATGTCCGTTCTGCAATGATCACCCTGCTGAGCAATTTTTCACACGGATTTTCAGGAATTCATCCGGAGGTGGTTGAACTGATCAGGGACCTGGTTAACCTTCACATCGTGCCCATGGTACCAGAACATGGTGGTGTAGGTGCCAGCGGTGATCTTGTTCAGCTGGCTCACATAGCCCTGGTGCTTATTGGTGAGGGAGAGGTTATTTACAACGGCCAGATTATCAACACTGCTGAAGCCTTTGCAAGGCATGATCTCAAACCCATCTCAGTGCATTTACGCGAAGGATTGTCGCTGATAAACGGGACCTGTTTCATGACCGGTACGGGAATAGTGAACCTGATTCACGCCAGGAACCTTGTCAATTGGTCAGTTGTTGTGGCAACCATGATCAATGAGCTGGTAAGGTCATTTGATGACTATTTCTCTGCAGAACTGAACGGGGTAAAAAAACATTATGGACAAAACAAAGTAGCCGAACTTGAGCGGTTCATCCTGAATGACAGTAAACTGATCCGCAAACGTGAGGAACATTTTTTTAACGGCAAGCAGGGAAAGGAGTACGTAATAGCAGACAAGGTTCAGGAATATTACTCCATCCGCTGTGTCCCGCAAATACTCGGGCCCATACTCGACACTGTGCAACAGGCTGAAATAGTGCTTTTGGACGAAGCCAACTCCTCCAGTGATAATCCTGTTATCGATGCCGTACATGAAAATATTTTCCATGGCGGTAATTTTCACGGGGATTACATTTCGCTGGAAATGGACAAATTGAAGATTGCCATGACCAAGTTGTCCATGCTCCTCGAACGGCAACTCAATTACCTGTTAAATGACCGATTGAACAATAAGCTGCCTCCTTTTGTTAACCTTGGAAAACTAGGTGTGAATTTTGGCATGCAGGGCGCGCAGTTCACTGCTACTTCAACAGTTGCTGAAAACCAGACCCTCTCATTTCCCAATTATGTGCACAGCATATCCAACAATAATGATAACCAGGATATTGTAAGTATGGGTACCAATTCGGCGCAATTTGCCAGGAAGGTGATCGAAAACACCTACCAGGTATTATCGATCGAGTTGATAACCCTTATCCAGGCTATTGATCATCTTAATATTGAAGCCAGGTTATCCGGTTTCAACCGCGAAAAGTACCATCAATTGAGAATGGTGGTCCCGCGTTTCGAGGAGGATACGATAAAATATATTGAAATAAAGAGAATTAAAGATTACCTTTGCAACCAATTTATAAAATTCGAGTAGGTTTGTAACTATCAGTTATATAATGAAATACGCACTTGTAACCGGAGGATCTAGAGGAATTGGCAGGGCAGTATGTGTCAGGCTGGCCGAAATGGGTTATTTTGTGCTGATCAATTACCTTTCGAACGAGGAAGAGGCAAATAATACGCTCAATCTCGTCAGGGGGAAAGGAAGTGACGGTATGCTGATGAGATTTGACGTAGCCGACTGTGCACAGGTTGAAAGTACGCTGGGTAATTGGCAGACTGAAAATCCCGGGCAGTATATTGAGGTGCTGATCAATAATGCAGGTATACGAAAGGATACACTGCTGATGTGGATGGAGAATCATCATTGGAATGAAGTTTTAAATACCAACCTCAACGGGTTCTTTTTTGTCACCCGGATGCTGTTAAAGGACATGCTCGTAAAGAAATACGGGAGAATTGTCAACGTTGTATCCCTTTCCGGCTTAAAGGGGCTGCCGGGACAGGTAAATTATTCAGCGGCCAAGGCAGGAATTATTGGGGCCACAAAGGCACTTGCACAGGAGATTGGGAAAAAGCGTGTTACTGTGAATGCGGTAGCTCCTGGCTTTATTAAAACCGACATGACCAGGGATTTGGATGAAAATGAATTAAAAGGCCTGATACCATTGAACCGTTTTGGTTTACCCGAAGAGGTTGCTGATGCAGTTTGCTTCCTGGCATCTGAAAAAGCCTCCTATATTACGGGAGAAGTGATTTCGGTAAATGGCGGGTTATACACATAACTTTTGTTGTTCTAATCTTATATGAACAGGGTAGTTATAACAGGTATCGGTATTTACTCCTCCATCGGAAAGAGCCTTGAGGAGGTAAAGAACTCGCTCTATGCAGGTAAATCAGGAATCATCCTTGATGAGGAACGAAAATCCTATGGTTACCAGTCAGGTCTTTCCGGGAAGCTTGAACGGCCTAATCTCAAGGGAGTGCTGGACAGGCGTGCACGGGTTTGCATGCCCGATCAAGCTGAATATGCCTATGTATCTACCTCCGAAGCCATCAGGATTGCAAACCTTACGGAAGAGTATTTCGATACGCACGAAGTGGGCATCATTTTTGGCAACGACAGTTCAACACCCTCGGTAATTCAGAGTGCCGATATTATCCGTGAAAAGCGGGATACATCTCTTGTAGGTTCAGGTGCCGTATTTCAATCCATGAATTCATCGGTAACCATGAACCTTTCGGTTATCTTTCGCCTCAGAGGTGTCAATTTCACACTCAGCGGGGCCTGTGCCAGTGGTTCCCATGCCATCGGCATGGGATTTCACATGGTCCGGCATGGTTACCAGAACATGGTGATCTGCGGCGGTTCCCAGGAAGTGAACCTGTTTTGCGTAGGCAGTTTTGATGCTTTGGGTGCTTTCTCAAAGTTGGAATCAGCTCCTGAACGTGCTTCCAGACCATTTGACAGGAGCAGGGACGGACTTGTTCCAAGTGGAGGTGCCGCTACAGTAATTGTGGAAAGTCTGGATCACGCCCTTCAAAGAGGCGCACCTATCCTGGCCGAGATCATCGGCTATGGTTTCTCCTCCGATGGAAAGCATATTTCCGTCCCCGATGTGGATGGTCCCATCAGGGCGATCAGCATGGCCCTGAATGATGCTCAGCTGACACCGGAAGAAATTGATTATATCAATGCGCATGCCACTTCAACTCCTATCGGAGACCAGAATGAAGCCAAGGCCATCGATCATATTTTCGGCAGGGTGAAACCACTTGTATCCTCAACAAAATCGATGACAGGGCATGAAATGTGGATGGCGGGAGCCAGCGAAGTGGTGTATTCCATGCTGATGATGAAGCATTCATTTGTGGCACCCAATATCAATTTCGAAGAGCCTGATGAATTCACTGCAAAACTTAATATTACCAATAAAACCATCGACAAAGAGATCAATACCTTCCTTTCCAATTCTTTTGGATTCGGAGGCACCAATTCATCCCTGATCATTAAAAAATACCAGTAAGATTAAACCATATCCATACACACAATATGACCAAAGAAGAAATTGCCGGCATCATCAAGACTTTTCTGATTGAGGAATTTGAGATCGAGGAGCAGAAAATAGTACCTACAGCGCATCTTAAAGATGACCTCGGTCTCGAGAGCCTTGATTTTGTTGACATTGCCGTTATCGTTCAGAAAGAATTCGGGCTTACCCTCAAAGGGGAAGAAATGACTGCCATCAGGACACTGAATGACTTGTATGACTACATTTTCAATTGTATAAATAAGAAATAGCCTGTTGTGGATGAATGGAAAGGTAAAACCCGCGGCGGCATCACCGGCTATAAGATCTTCATTGCCGTACTAAAATACCTGGGACTTCCCTTTGCCTATTTCCTACTGCGATTTGTCGCCTTTTACTTTTTTACCTTTGCCCCTGGTTCTTTCAGAAATATCTACTATTTCTTTCACCACCGCCTGGGCTATGGTTTCTTCAGGTCTGTTGCTGCTATTTACAGGAATTACTATGCCTTTGGGCAGGTAATCCTGGATAAATTTGCCACCATGGGTGGATTCGATACCAGGTTCACTTTTAATTTCGAAGGTGAAGACCACCTGAGAGCTCTGGTAGCCGACAAATCAGGAGGGCTCCTCATCAGTGCCCATATTGGTAATTTTGAAATGGCAGGCCATATGCTGGAGCGACTTGATACCAGTATCAACATCATCATGCTCGATGCTGAGCATCAGAAGATCAAAGAATACCTTTCGACTTTCACAAGGAAGAGCTTTCACATTATTCCCATCAGCGAAGACAATGCCCATGTATACGAGATCAGCCAGGCACTCAAAAACCACGAGATCTTGTGCCTTCATGGCGACAGGTATATGCAGGGGAGTAAAACGCTTACCTGTTCCTTCCTGGGCAGGAAAGCCAACTTTCCGACCGGACCCTTTTACCTGGCTATGAAATATGGTGTGCCGGTTTCTTTTGTTTTTGCCATGAAGGACAGCAGCAGGCATTATCACTTTTATGCCACACCTCCCAGGTATTATGCACAACAGGCTAGCCTTGCCAAAAGAGACGATATGCTGAAGGTGATCATAAGCGATTACATTGAAGCCTTAGAAGAAAAGGTAAGGCAATATCCGAACCAATGGTTCAATTACTTTGATTTCTGGAAAACATGAAACCTGACGATTTTACCATATCCGATTTAATTCCCCAGCGTCGTCCCATACAAATGATTGACAGGCTGGTATATGCTGATGACCGGTCAGCCAAAGGAATTCTCCACATCACAGCTGACAACTTATTTTGCGAGAATGGCCGGCTCCGTGAACCGGGGCTCATTGAATTTATTGCACAAACAGCAGCTGCCTTCACCGGTTACAGGAATAAAATGAAAAGCGGTGAAGTCAGCGAAGGATATATCGGGGCTATCAAGAACCTGGTGATCACAGCCATGCCCCCTGTGGAGGCTGTGATTCAGTCGGAGATTGTTGTAGAGAATGAGATCGTAGGATTTACGATTGTTACGGGCAGGGTGTTTTTGGAAAAGAATGTTATTGCGGCCTGTGAGATGAGGATCTTGGGCAAGTGATTGTGAAAATCCACCTTTACCGCTGGCAATTTCAAATTTCGAGGTACTCTCCTTTAAAGCTGCACACCACATTCCCACCTGCCAGAACCGAAGCCGAACAACTCAGTGCATTTGTACCTGTTTTCTTCAGCACCAGATCAAAACGGACCTCTGTCATCGTTTCAGGACTAATGAATCCCAGGTATTTGATATTTCCCGCCCTGGTGAGCATGAGTTCCTTTACCAATGCCTTTTCCAATAACTCAAGGATAATCTGCACGGTACAAACACCCGGAAGGATGGGATTGCCGGGGAAATGACCTTCGAATACCGGGTGCTCCCTATTCAGATGGATTTGCGCTGAGATCTTTTCCCCCGTTTCTGACACCTCAAAGAATGAAAGGTAGTATAATTTATTCTGCAACATATTCGATTTCAATTATCCGGTAAAGTTCAATGCTCAACCGGAGGTTATCATGTTTGATTTTAATGGAATCGAGTCCCGTCGCCGGTTTTCCGTAAAATTCGGCCCTTACTTTATTGGTGACACAACCAGTTTGTCTTGCCTGGTAAGGCTTATCAGTGGATTCACTCACGTAATAATAGTTTCTCTCTTTCCCGTTCCTGTAGCGGAATATTACATCCCGGCCATCTTTGTGTCCCAGGATTTCAGGCTCAGTTAGTGACAGCCCGTTCATCAGCACCAGGCTTATATCTCCGGATAAAGTATGAATAAGCGTCTTCCTGTTTATAGCTTCCAGAACATAGTGAACCTTTACCTGCCTGTCGGGCAAAAACTCCAGATCAAAGATCTTCAGTCCGACTTCGGTAAGGAAAACCACGCGGTATGCAGATCCTGAATCGGGCTGAACTACCATCAGTCCGCTGAAGTGCTTCTTCATCAGGTCAATCTTTGTATTAAACAGGAGATGTCCTGAATCAGGCTGAAACCAGGAAACCGGGGCAACTGTCCGGGTATCCGGTTGGGGATGATACCCGGGGAAGAGAGAGAGGGAACAGGCGTTTGCAAAAAGCAGCGTCAGTGTCCACAGCAGGCATAAGGACAGACTCATGTGTCTGTCCCTGCCAGGCATACCCGCTTGTTTGCCGGAATGGGCAAAGGATTTATTTAAAACTGAACTTCTCAAGAGGTATATCTGTATTCAGCTTCTTGTTCGTGAACTCAATCTTTGTGTAATCACCTCCCGCTTCTATCATTGTAATCCTTGATACAGTCAGGTCATTCCGGCTGAACCAGATCTGAACTTCATTCAGCATCTCGCGCATTTTTTCCGCGTGTGGCACAAGGCTTACGAAATAGTTTTTATCGTCCTCGAAATATTCCACCCTGAATTCTTTGTCATTTTTAAGGATATCCCCCTGAATGCAGCCGCTGATGAATTTATTCATCTCCTGGAACATCTTGTTGCTTTGTATATCGTACTGTTTTTGGCTTTTATCCTCTTTGATGAAGATTTTGCCATTGCTGATGATGATGAGATACCGGTATGGCTGGAGATATTCCCAGCGGATATTATTCTCCTTTCTGTAGCAGAAATTTCCTCTTGAGGTGATTTTATTGGCAAGCACACTCAGGTTCTTCACCTGTACAAAATCGCTTTCGATTGTATTCACCCTGGACGACATGGTAACCAGCTTTTCTTTAAAACCGGCGATGTCCTTCATGGGCGTATCGGGCACCTGCGCAGGCACCTTGAGAAAAAATAAAGCGCATGCCAACGGCATTATAAGCCTTAATTTAATAGTCATAAACCCTGATATTAAGAAAATTATCAATCTGTTCAACGGCAATATGCTGTTCATCCAAATATTTCAGGAAGGTTCCCAGGATTTTGATGTTCCGGGGCTTGCTATCGTGAAAAAGTATGATATCGCCCGCTTTTAGATTTTGCTTAAGCCGGCTGATCAGCTGATCATTGTTCTTCATAACGGTATCCTTCGATTTCAGACTCCAGCCTATGGAATGATATTGCTGGTCACGGATCACCTTGGCAATAACAGGATTCGTAACGCCGTAAGGAGGTCGGAACAGTTTGATCCTTTTACCGATCGTCCTGTAAACGATCTCTGATGTGTGGGCTAATTCCTGTCTCATGCTCCGGTACGAAAATAAATCGAAGAAGAAATGATGTGAATAACTATGCCCGCCAATGATGTGTCCTTCATTATCGATCCGTTTCAGTATTTCAGGGTGTTTTTCGGCCTTGCTGCCGATCACAAAGAAGGTTGCCTTTGCATTGTACTCTTTTAGAATGTCAAGCAATATCGGGGTTACCAGGCCATCCGGACCATCATCAAATGTCAGTACTATGGCGTTTTTGCTGCTTTTCCCGCAACAAGCTGATTTCATATAGAATCCAGCGCGGATTGAAATAGAGCCCCAGGTCAATAAAAGGAGCAGGACAAGAACAATTCCAATATAGAAACCCAGACTGACCGGTATGAAATAATCGGTCGCTGCAACCAGGATCAGTGCAGTTATGAAAACAATGAGGGTGTTCCTATAGTTCAGCATCTTTCGATTAAGTACAGGACGTGGTTATTTCCGCGTAAATGATTATATATCAGTATCCTATTGATCTCACCGGGTATTGGATCGCCCGGCTGTATGGCCTCCGGTATACGTTGCGTCTTTAAGATCATTGCTGCCAGCCAAAGTGCAAATGATGATGATGTATCGTACTCGCCGCAAAGGTTTTTAAAACAGGTAAAAGGACGACCTTTTAACATTCGGTCCATCAGCTGGTGGTACACCTGGTCGCGGGTGGTATCACCATTGATACCGGTAATAACCAGGTCAATATCAACTGGCTTCAAACCCTGTCCGGCCAGGAAATGATCAATCCGTTGTTCAATTGCTTTGTAATTGCCGGGCTTGTAAAAGGTTTCCACCGATTTCAGCAGAGCCAAATCGGTTGGGCTGTTTTTGCCACTGAGCATAAAAAAAGCTACGCCTTCGCCAGGCAGACTTCCCCTGGATCTGTCATGCATAAGTTCCAGGCTATTGACAGGATGATTCTTCCAAAGTCCCAGTCTGCTGGTGATTTGATAAGAGTGGGTCGTCAATTCATCAAAACTTCCTGCCAGAATATTCAGCTGCGGATTTTCCTCAAGATGCAGGAAAGCGTCAGTCAGGGCGCCTTCAAATGAAAAGCCGCGGTGGGTATACGTTGCGTTGTAGTTATGGCATTTTACAGCCAGCGCAATTGCACCGGCAAGAGTGTTGTGTGTAGATTGAATGAAAGGAGTTGGATTCAGCAGTTTCTCATCGTTGGTATAAACAGAGGCAAGGAATTTCTCCGTATCTTCAAGACAACCCAGTCCGGTGCCGGCTATAATTGCATCGGGCATTGAAATACCCGTGTCGCGCATACATTGGAGGGCGCTGCATACTCCCATCTTCACAATCCTGCTCATACGCCTTGCCACCATGGGATCGATAAAATCACGGTAAACAGGTTCGATGCATTTCAGATTGCTGACCTGGTGATAACCCACAATTTCTTCAGGAAAACCTTGATCACCAAAGGTTTTCTGAGGTGATATCACTGCCGCTCCTTTGATATATGCTGCCATATCAGTACCTGGAGAAGATCAGTGAAGAATTGTTACCGCCAAATCCAAAGGAGTTTGACATTATATGATTAACAGCCGCGCCGGTTCTGAATTCTGTTACCGGTGCAAACCGCAGTTCATGCATTTGAGCTGAGAAATTCAGATTTGGGTATATCCAGCCGTTCTGCAGGGCAACCACACTCAGAACAGCCTCAATGGCCCCTGCAGCGCCGAGTGTATGACCAGTATATGATTTAGTGGAACTGCAGGGCGGCACCGCTCCCTTGAATATGCTTTCCAGTGCCACACCTTCGGATAAGTCGTTATTTTTTGTCCCTGTTCCGTGGGTATTGATATAGCCGATATCCTCCGGTGAAAGTTGCGCCAATTCAAGGGCTTTCATCATGGATTGCGAGGCTCCGAATCCCTCGGGGGAGGAGGCAGTCTGATGGTATGCATCGCAAGCGTTACCGTAACCTTTTAATTCACACAGTGCGGTTTTACCTTCACGGCGCACCACTTCCTCTGATTCCAGCACCAGGAATCCCGATCCCTCACCCAGGTTGAGGCCATTCCGGTTTTCATCGAAGGGCTTGCACTGCTGGTGGTCCAGTATCATCAGACTGTTGAATCCATTGAGTGTAAACAGGGTGAGTGCATCCATACCACCGGCGACCACCCTGTCGAGCTTTCCGTGCCTTATCAGCCTTGCCCCCAGCATGATAGAATTGGCTGATGAGGAACAGGCCGTGTTGATAGTGGAAACAAAATCACTGATGCCAAGGCAATCCGCGATTTTTTCTGTACAATCCCCGCAATCATGACCGGCAACATCCCTGATCCTGCCTTTTGTTTTATCACGAAGGAAAGTCTTATAGAAAACCTCGCTTCTGTCCATGCCTCCTACGGTAGTTCCTGAGATAAGCCCGGTACGCCAGGGCGAATTGAGGTCAATGTCAGCGTGAATCACAGCCTGCCTGGCCGCAACCAGACCCAGCAAAGCAGTACGGGTAAAATATCCCCGGATTTCAGGTTTGGCCATTGATAAAAGTTCTTTGTCGGAAGCCCTGATCTCGGCCACTGGTAATTCACCCCGGTGGACGGAATCGATCAGGGTCAGCCGGCCGACGCCTGTCCGCATTCCTTTCAGGGAGTCAATCACTTCCTTTACCCCAAAACCAATGGCAGAAATGATACCAATACCTGTAACGTATACCCTTTGCGGCACAATAGCAGGAATTTTATCCTTTTTTGTTTTCAACGATAAACTCGGCCATAGACCTGACAGATCGCAGTACTTTTTTACCTTCTTCAGCAGTTCCCAATTTCAGACCATATTTCTTTTCGAGCAGAACGATAAGTTCCAGTGCGTCGATTGAATCGAGCCCCAATCCTTCAACAAAGAGCGGTGCATGCTCATCAATTTCATCAGGGGTTAATTCTGAAAGGTTCAATACCTCAATGATCTCAGTTTTCAGTTTGGCTATCAGTTGTTCCATAAGTCAGCTTCTACGGGAAAAAATTTCAGTTAGGTTTCCGGGGTCAAAAATAGCAAATCCATCTGTATCGGGAGATGTTTTTTCAACCAAATACAAAACACCGTCATACGTGTCGCCATCAACTTCTACCCAGCCGGTGACACAACATTGCACGATGTTATCATCGAGCAGTTGCTTAACGTAGGCATACAGCCTGTCTGCATCAAATTTCTCCTCAATAAAGAATGCGTTCTCTCCAAAAAATTTGAAACGGATACAGATCTCGCCGATGACAATATTGGCCAGGGTATAAACGAATACGGAGGGACTGGGAAAGTATTCGGAACGATTCAGAATGGACCGCTGGTGGTTTCTGTCGGTATCCAGCGATGAGGCCCTGTTGGACAAGACTATACCGATAGCATCCGGTGAAAAGGACTCCTCTGTTTTCTTATCTCTCAGCAGCAATTCCGCAGCCATGAAACCAAGTTTGCACAGGTTGTCCATCTTATAGAACTTGGGATAATTTATGCTGAATTGTTTGTAAACGGCTGTAAGAAATTCGCCGACCGGGATATCTGCACCGCTGAAAATTTCACGGCCTCCCCGGACTACTTTCCCGCTGCGGAGAATGACATAATCTCGTATTATACCGGAATTGTCCATTACTTATTGAATAAAAGCGCTGCATTGCAGCCGCCAAAACCCGAAGCTATTTTCAGGAATGTTTTTATGCTGGCCGGCCTTGTTTTGTCAACCACGGCAATGGGATGTGTTACGCCCAGGTGGGTATAACCGAGCGTGTTAAACAACAGGTTCTGACGCATCGATTGAATTCCGGCTACGGATTCTATGATACCGGCGGCTCCAAGCGTATGACCCCAATAGCCCTTGTAACTGTTTACCGGCACACTCTGAAGGCCTGCCCTGGTAAGGGCTACGGATTCCATTTCATCATTATAGGGTGTGGCAGTGCCATGCGCTGAAACATAGTCTACTCCCCGATCTGATAATGCCAGTGTTCGCCTGACAGCGACATAAAGTCCCTCGCCGGTTCGGGATGGTCCGGAAATATGATTGGCATCGTTGCTGGAGTATCCCGGACCTGCGGTAATTTCATCGTTGCCTGCTGCCAGTCCGCGATCAGAGGTAAGGATCAGCGTACCGGCACCCTCACCCAGCGAAAGACCTTGCCTGTCTCTGTCGAAAGGCCTACAGGGACCTGTGCACAGGGACAAGAATGAGTTGAAGCCCGTTAGTACGAATTCCGTTACCAGGTCGCCGCCTGAAACAACAACATGATCGTAATGTCCGCTGCGGATAAGCCTGGCACCGATGATAATGGCCAGCGCTCCCGATATGCATGCATTTGAAACAACCAGGGGCGTGTTATGCAGGTTAAAAAACCGTTTTACAAGCTGCGCTGTATGCCAAAGGTAAATGCGTCTCTCTTCAAAACCGGCCCTTGTTTTCGGATCAAGGAGGTCAATGTTTCCTTTGGTGGTGGAGAGAATAAATAGTACCCTCTCACCCGACAGCGTGATGGCTGTATTCCCGAGCGCCGCCTGAATGGAACAGATCAACAGCTGTTCAAAACGAGTATATGCCGAAGGATCCGCATGGTATGAAAATGCCCCTGCCAGCTTGTCACGGTCAACCAAAGATGCCCAGAAAGCCGATGGGGATATCCTTTCTTCTTCATGAAGCTTAATCCCTGTTTGACCCGCTTTAAATGCATTGAGGTTTTCTTCCGTGGTAAATCCAAGTGAAGAAATGATATTATCCGATATGACGTAAACGTTTCTCACTTTCCACAATCACTTTTCACCTGCCGGAATAAGTCCGTGCGCCTTCTTCCATTCGGAAAAGAATTCCGGTAAATCCAGCAGAAGCTCCATATGCTCATTTAAAAAAACCTGAATCGTTGAGCCGGTTGCTACCACTTCGCTGGTATGATTTCGGTAAATGACATAATCATACTGCAGTTTGGCTGCCTCGCAATTCACAAACCGTGTTTCAATAATTGCGGTATCTCCATACTTAAGAGGCTTTTTATAATCACACGTGATCTTCACAATAGGGATCATCACGCCTATACGGTAAAAGTCCATATAATTGATACCATAAAGGTCGCCAAATGCTTCACGGCCGTCTTCGAAATACCTGACATAATTACCGTGCCAAACAACACCCATCGAATCAACTTCGCTGAACCTGACCTGGGTTTCTGTGCGACAAACCAGTTCTTCTTTTCTCATAGGATAACAATGGTCAAAAAAAACACCCCGTAATGAAGTCAGTCATTACGGGGCGCAAATATAGTCATTACTGTGCTTTGGTCGTCATTCTCAGACGAAAAATATGGCAATGGCACCATGCAGCAAAGCAAATACGCCCAGAGCGATTCCGAAATTTCTGTGTGCTTTGTAAGATATCTTAATAATCTTAAGCCCGCTGAATATTTGAATCAACACCAGGACAAAGTTGATGATTCCAAGGGGGAGAATGAGTAAATACATACCCTTCTATTTTACAACCTTAACCACAGCATTGGCAGGACCTGCGCTTCCATGTATGTTGCAATGTCCTTCGGCTTCCAGTTTAAGTTCTTCACCAGCAACATATGTAAATTCCACCGTAAAGGTTGCCCCCGGAGGCAGTGCATCCTTCTTGTATTCCCAACGTTTCACCTCTTTCCCATTGATCTTCAGGTAAACCCAATCGGTATGATGCGATTTGGAATTTGCACTGTGGATAGCCTGAATTGTAACGGTAATTTCAGTACCAGCCTTAACTTCGGCGGGAGCTTTGATCTCTACCTTAGTCTTGTTGGCCAGGATCCCTGTCAATCCCAGGCAAAACAGGACAAGCAATGTAACAGCTGCTCTTTTCATAGATAATAATTTGAGGTTTAAATATCAAAAAACATGCAGGTGTGCAGTAGTATAGTTGCACATTTATTTCAACCAGATCTTCATAATATTATAGACCGACCCTGCCCAGTAATTACGAAAGCCAATGCCAACAGCCTTAGCCTCATATCGCTGTGCATCAACGATCTCCTTGGTGGCCTGATCGAAGAAACACACATAAAAGCTGCCGGTTTGCTTAACCTTGTTCAGGTTTTCTGCCACAAAAATCAGGCCCAGTCCGGCTTTTCCCTTTGTATCATATTTTGCGATCACACTTTTGGCATCATCCAGGCTGATGCTATGCTCATCGCTGATTACCAGTGACCCCGCGTCGATTTTCGAGTTCCGGGCATTAACCTGGTCCAGTTCGATGGCAGCTTCTGTTTTGTTAAACCACTTCTTGAGGTCATATTTCTCCGGCTCCATCTGGATCAAAGTGTTGATAGCGGCCAGATACTGATTGACGATGGTTGCAGGATCCTCGGTGACAAGTGTAAATTTCGCCATCGTAAAATCTATGCCGTACCAAACGATGGCTTTTTCGCTTTTTGCTTTGGCCTTATCCTGTGCCAGTGTGGCATTTACAAGACAAAATGAAATCAACAGAACGGAAATTAAAAACCTAGTTTTCATGACAGTAAAGTTTATGTTAATGGTAAGCTAATTTAGGAAAAAAATCAGCAATGTGCTAACGTGCTGGTGTGACATTGTGCAAATTCACCAGTCACCAGTCATTTAATAACCCCTGATCCCACAAGTTCTTCGCCATCGTACCAGGCTGCGAATTGTCCCGGCGTGATCCCCCGCTGTTTTTTTTCGAAGACGATGTGCAGGCCTTCCTGCCTCATGAAAAGAATCGCCTGCTGCAAAGGTTGTCGGTACCTGACCCGCACGAGCATGTTACGGGTTTCTCCTGTCCTGAGTGACAGGTCATTCCTGACCCAGTGCATATCTGTAGCGGGAATGAACAATCCCCAGCGGTTAAGGCCCGGGTGTCCGTGTCCCATTCCGACGAACAGGTTATTATAGTCCGTATCGGTGGCAATGACAAATACAGGCTCTGCTTTTCCGCCGATATTCAAACCCTTGCGCTGCCCAATGGTGTAAAAATGTGCTCCGTTGTGCAGGCCCAGGAAGCTGCCGTTCTCAGCCTCGTATTGAAAGTCAGCCGTTAACCTGGATAAACCTTCTCCCGATTTCAGAAATTCGCGGTGCAACATAGCATATTCGGCATATGCCGGAAAACTATCCTGAATTTCAATGATCTTTCCTTGTTTTGGATGAAGCTTCTGCTTCAGAAATTCAGGCAGGTCGACCTTACCGACGAAGCATATCCCCTGTGAGTCTTTCCTTTCAGCGGTTGCCAATCCCTGGCTGCGGGCAATATCGCGGACTTCCTGTTTCATCAGGTTCCCGACAGGGAACTGGACCATTTTGAGCTGCTGTTGCGAAAGCTGGCAAAGGAAATAGCTCTGGTCCTTATTGGGATCAAGACCCTGCAGTAACCTGTATACCGGTGCACCATCCAAAAGAATCTCCTCTTTCCGGCAATAGTGACCAGTGGCAACATAGTCGGCCTGGTGCTCAAGGGCTGCTTTAATAAACAGGTCAAATTTAACCTCACGGTTACAAAGTACATCCGGATTCGGGGTGCGACCCTGCTCATATTCGGCAAACATGTAGTTCACCACTCGCTTGCGGTATTCCTCGCTAAAATCAACTGTTTGAAGCGGAATATTCAATTTTCGTGCAACCAGTTCAGCAAAAACAAGGTCATCATTCCACGGGCAGTCACCTGCCAGTGTGCCGGTTGTATCATGCCAGTTAATCATAAAGATGCCAAGCACATCATATCCTTGCTGCTTCAGCAACCAGGCAGCCACACTCGAATCAACGCCACCGGAAATACCAACTACAACACGCTTTTTCAGAATTATTACTTTTGGGCAAAGATAACAAAACAGCAAGAATCAGAAAACCTAATCATTCCTGATCACATGTTTTTTGCGGTATTCATTGGGAGTACATCCTTTCAGGATTCTGAAGCGGCGTGAAATATTCTTGCAATCGCTGAAACCTGTTTCAAAAGCAATTTCATTGATGTTCTTGTCGGTTTCCAACAGCTTTTCTGCAAATTTCTCGATCCGGAGGTTGTATATGTATTTGTAAACAGGCAGGCCGGTCATTTGCTGGAAGCGTTTTTCCAGTGCCCTGCGAGACAAAGGAAGGTGTTTCAAAACATCCGTAACCCGGATATTGGCATAGATATTCTGATGAATGAATTTCAGTGCTGCGGCAATGTGTTTGTCGTTGGCAGCATAAATATCAGTCGACTGCCTTGTGAAAACCTGCGTGGGTTCAACAATGATATCACGGGCTACGGTCTTTTTGCTTCTGATCAGTTGATCCATAAGCAGGGCAGCCTCAAACCCGGCCCTTTCCGTGTCGAGCATGATACTGGAGAGCGGAGGATCCGAAAGGTTGCACAGGGTTTCATCATTATCCACGCCTAAAACTGCAACCTCTTCAGGAATTCTTATTCCGGAATGTCTGCATGCTTCCGTGATGTGTTGTCCCTGGCTATCATCGCAAGCCATCAAGGCGACCGGTTTTGGCAACGATTTCAGCCAGTTGCTCAGTGATGAGGGCTTGTAAAACCACAATTCTCTGGATCGTGCATTTCTGTGCTCAAAGTACTCAACCGTACAGCCGCTTTTTTTGATTCTTTCCTCGAATCCGAAAGCACGCTCACGTGACCAGACGATATTCCTGAAACCATAAAAGGCAAAGTTCCTGAATCCTTTTTTCAGAAAGTACTCCGCACCCAGTCTTCCTGCCTCAAAGTACCCGCCGGTAATATTCGGCACCCCGGTAAGCCTTTCCCTGAAATCAACAGCAATAAGCGCAATACCGGCCTCGGTGATCCTCCTGGTTTCGGGAACTTTGTACAATTGGCCGAAGATGCCATGAGCGCCCCATTCTTTTGCCCATTTTACGATCCCTTCTATACCGATCGTCTCCCGGTATAAAGCAGGCATGCGGCAAAATACCCATGGCCCATGTTCCCTGGAGTAACGTGTAATCCCGCGGAGCAGGTTCTTTGTATATTCTTCCGAAAAATCGATTAGCAGTATGATCTTATGCATGCGGTTGTTTTCGGAACAGGTCCTTTATTTTTTCTGCAACTGTGGCATTGGAAACAATGGGTTTTGCCCATATGCTGATGCTGAAAATGTACCCGAGGGTAATAAAAATGAGAAACATGGCAAAGCGTAATCCGATCAGCTCAGCCAGCCCGCCTATCAGCAATGGAACCAGGGCTCCCCCGGCTATACCGGTGCAAAGAATTCCGGCGAATGTTCCATGGTGTTTCGGAACCGAATTGAGTGCCAGGGAAAAAGTCACCGGGTACATGACCGACGCAAAAAAGCCGGTCAGTGGAAAAGCTTTTAGTGCCACTTCCCTGCTGCCGAGTAAGGCTGCCAGGAGGGTTATGATGGCACACAAGGCAAAAACCAGCAAAACATGCTTGCTGTCGAAGATCTTCAACAGCACCATGCCAAGCAAGCAGCCAAGTGTCATCAGACCCCAGAACCAGGAGATGGCATTTGCTCCCTGCGTAGAGGGATCCACACCATGATAGGTTTGCAGAAATTTGGAGGTCCAGTTGGCAATTCCCTGTTCAGTTCCAACATAGGCGAATATCGCAATGAAAAAAAGGATAACAAACCTGTTTGACAACAGTTCCCTGAAAGCATGGCCAACCTCTATCCTTTCATCTTCAAGCAGTTCGACCTTGGGAAACCTGATAACCCAGTTAACCACAACCATGGCTAATGTAATCAGCGTGAAAACCCAGTAGAGCGAAACCCATTTCAGGTTCTCCGGGACCAGTTTATCCAGTATGGAAATAAAAAAGGACGAATTGCCGGCATGAACGTTATGCACAAGATAAGAGTATAGCTGCGGGCTCAGGAAAGAGGCAAGTCCGAATATCAGCTGTGCCATGGCAGAATAAAAGGCATAATTCGACTCTCCACCCGAGTGCCTGAGCAAGGGGTTGATAATCACCTGCAGCATGGCCATGCCAATCCCGATCATAAAAAGTGAGATCAGGGCTACACTGAACCTGGGGAATAAGGCAAACAACAGGGCACCTAAAAAGGCAAGCACAAATGCTGCAATAAGAACCGGTTTTTCGGTATATTTTTCGGTGAGAATGCCGGCAGGAATCGACATTACACCGTAGGCTACAAAGAAGGAGAATGGCAGAAAGCCTGCCAAACCCAGACTGAGACTGAAATTGTCAATAATATCAGGAATGAGGGGCCCCAATACATTGGTAAGAAATGAAATAACGAAAAACGTCAACATTACCAGGATGACCATTAAAGCACTTCTCTGTTTCATAATGCAACATTTAAAAGTTGTTCCTTAACATTCCAACCCGAGACAGACAGGGTACAGCCATTTGCAACAGACACATTCCCGGGTATTATGCAACTGATGGTCCTTGTTTCTCCCGGAACAAGACTCATGTAATTGTCGTCCCAGAACACCGGAAACATCGTCCGGTTGTTGCCATCTTTAAGTGTGGAATTAATGAAGAAGGCGACTCTGTTGGATTTATTGGTCACGGTAAGTTCAACTGTCCAGCCGTCTTCCTGCTTCACCACCTTTTGTGCCAGATCAAGTTCGGCCGGAGCGAGATAATTCAACTGCTTAAAATCCGCAGAAGTCTTTATGGGTGTATAATACCATTCTGTCTTTTCCCAATCGTAAACATCCGGTTTACCCGACAGCCAGTAGAAATTATCTGCAACAAGGCCATTGTTGGCATCTAACAGCGACAGTACCAGAAAAACATTGCCGTACAGAGGAGGCAATTTATAGATGCTCAGAGATTTGTTTCCTTCCAGCGTAATAGCCAGTTCTTCCGAAAGAATTTCCCTGCCCTGGATATCCAGTAACCTGATCCTGGCTTTGGCGTTTTCAAGATTGTTAAGTGTTCCGTTCACGGCATAAATGCTGTTGTTGCCATAGTTGTAAATCAGCTGCAAGGGTGCATTCGCCTTCCGCGCAGCATAATAAGCCGAAGTCGGTAAAAGGTAGTAATCATACAATTGCCAGTAGAAGGACGGCCAGGCTGAATTCAGCATCCATTGCACAATGCCGGTTGTGTTGGGACGGTTTGCATTAAAGGCTTCGAACATGCCTTTCATGGCCTCATATGCCTGAACATTGGCCTTTAGCAGATAGTTTTCCAGATTTGAAGGATATCCGTACCGCTGGTTCAACACATTATTGAATATATCGAGCGAGCCGAAACTTTCAGAAGGATTGCAGTGGTAATTCCAAATGTCGTTAACAGGCCAGCGTTTGTCCTCAGGTATCATTTTTACCAGGGTTTCCATGACCGGGATCTGGGGACCCGGACCGGTTTCCGTGTTAAAGCCGTATGCGCCGCCGTTCACCGAATCGATATACCAGTAGGAAGGTCCGACATAATTGTAGGGACCATTCATCTTCACACCGGTGGGGCCGCTGATCTCGCTTTTACGGACACTGGCAGCAGCAAGGTACGGACGGTTGTCGATAGAGTCGATCAGATCGCGATACCTTCTTTCCAGGGCAGGTCTTGGCAGCATATCACTGCCCATCATCCATACAAAGATTGAAGGGTGATTCTGTAAATAGCGGATCTGATCTTCAAGATACTTCATGATCAGGTCCATGTCTTCCTGCGTCCTGATGCCGCCGAATTTGTCGCACTCCTTACCCAGGTAGTTGTCCCATTCCCATTGGCAACTCCATCCCACCATGGCCAGAATGCCGTATTTATCACACAGGTCATAAATATCCTGGCCGTTCCCCCAAATGTTCTCAAACCTGATGGTATTAAGATTCATGTGTCTCACGTATTGGACCTGTATTTCATCTCTTTCCTGTGTATCCCGGAAAAATATATCATCGGTCCAGCCTCCTGCTTTTATCAGGACTTCCTTTCCGTTCAGTTTGAAACCTTTGTGACCTCCGGCATTTGTATAGGCTTCAATTTCCCTGATCCCAAACGTTATGTCATGTGCGTCACTGATCTTTCCATTGGTGACATACTGAATGTTCAGATTATGCAGGTTTGGATCTCCCAGGTTGTTGCACCACCAGAGTTTGGGGTGACTGATATGAAGGGCTGTTACCTCATCAGGCGACAGCCTGACTTGCTTTGTTTCGCCGGCCCTGAGATGAACCGGAACACTGAATTCAAAATCGTCGCTTTTGCCCACCAGTTTGCCGTTCACGGCGCTTCTGGAGTAATTGACTACATCGGCAGTGATTACCAGGGAGGCCTCATCAAGGGTTTCAGTATTTACATCGCTTTGAATAAAGGTGTTTTTAACAGCCACATCACCGGTAATCTGAACATAAACCCCGCGCCAGAGGCCCATATTTGCATCGGGAGGTGCTGGATTCCAATCTACAAAACCATGTCCGAAATCGCCCGGCTTTTGCCTGAAGATTTCGACTGCCAGAACATTGTCTGAATCCCTTACAAGGTTTGTAATATCGAATTCGAATCTCCTGAATGTCCCATAAACACTGTCTCGTGTAGCAACAAGTTTGCCATTCAGCCAGATGTTCGCATAGTAACTGATACCGTCAAAATTAAGCATGACACGCTGAGCAGCCTGCAATGCCGGTAACCCGAATTCAGTCCTGTACCACCACGACTTTTCAAACTGCAGGCCATCCACATTCTTGAAGCTGTCGGCCATAAAGATATCCTTGAACAAGCCATTGCCGGTCAGCACGCCCATAACGGTTGAAGGCACTTTTGCCGGGTACCAGGAGGTTGTATCCACGTCATTTCCCGAAATCACCGACCCGGAAGCGGCATTGATCTTTTCCGATTGTTGTACCCGCCAGTTATCCTTTAGCAAGATCGTTTGGTATGAGATCTCTGGTGATCCGGAACAGGCGTTGATAATCAGCATGGTAAACATGCCGGCCATCGTTTTGAAAATATCTGCAGTGCTCATAAGTGGAGGTTTTTGTTAAGCGATTAGTGATGCTGCCCCAAAAAGGGCGATATTGTTATTTTGTGATGTAAAGATCTTCAACCTTTTCATCGATTCCGGGAAACCAAAATCCATCATGGAAGATTTCATGGAATCCTCGAAGAATTTATATGCTTTGACCAATGATCCGCCCAGGACAATGGCTTCCGGGTCATAGGTGTACATAACCGTCTTTATGGCTACACCCATGTGAAAGCCAAATTGCTTCCAGCTTTCCAGGGCTGAGTGATCCCCCGCCGTTGCTTTTTCAAATGCATCCCGGGCAGTGGTATTGAATTTTTTGGGGAAGAATCCGCCGCTGCAATAAGCCTCAATATTTTCATCGAGATAGGGAACCATCCCGAATTCACCGGCTCCGCAATTGCGGCCTGCATACAGCTGATTGTTGGCAATGATCCCCCCTCCAAGACCTGTGCCCATGGCAAGTCCTACAACCGAACTGTATCCCCGTGCAACACCATAACGGTGCTCGCCAAGGATAAAACAATTGACATCGTTATTCACCCTAACCGGAATATTGAAGCTGGACTCGAGAATGGTTTTGAGCTCAACCTTTTTCCACGAAGGAATATTGGTGACATCATATACGGTGCCGGTCTCCAGATCAACCACCGAGGGAACGCCGATCCCTATACCTGTAACCGTGCTGTCCATCACGGATGAGATAAGCGAAATGAGCTGATCCAGGGTTTTCTGCAGTACGTGCTTATCCTTTAAAGGGGCATCTTTCTGAACCATAATCCGGTCATTGTCCAAACGACCTGCCCGGATGTTTGTACCTCCTAAATCAACAGCGATGACCATATTTCCGTTATTAAGATTATAGAACAGCAATAACCTGTTTACCAGATAAAGTAAAGCTAAGATAATAAGGGTTATGCTGATTTGCAATTAACGTATAAAAATCCTCTAAATGCGCACTGCATCATGTCAGCCGGAAAAGACGCAAACTGCATATTCACAATTCCCTTCAAGGTTTTAAAACTTTATAACCATTATCCCGTTATATGAAAAGTTTGATTCTCGCATCCAATAGTTTGCTAATTTAGCTTTTGCCTCAAATAACAAATTAACCAAACAAAACAGGCTTTATCATGAAAAAGTTTTTGAAAATTACCGGTATTGTTATCGCGACCTTATTGCTGCTGATCTTTGTCCTGCCGTTCGCCTTCCAGGGCAAGATCATGAAGATCGCCAAGGATCAGCTGAACAGTAACCTGAATGCCAGGGCTGATTTTGAAAATCTCTCCCTGTCGTTGTTCCGCTCGTTCCCGAATGTATCAGTGGGGATGAAAAATCTCCATGTTGCCGGAATCGGAGAGTTTGAGGGTGACACATTGTTCAGTGTCAGATCCTTGGATGTTGTGATCGACCTGATCAGCGCCATCCAGATGGAAAATATTAAAATCAAACGCATTTCCATTGACTATCCCAGGGTACATGCCTGGATAATGCCCGATGGCAGGGTCAACTGGAATATCATGAAGGAATCGGACGAGGAAGAAGAAGACACGACGGCTGGTGACCTGAATCCGAAGGTGGAACTCAGGCGATTTGAAATCAACCACGGACTGATCCGTTATGATGATGACAGCAGCAATATAAACGCACGCCTGGATGATTTCAACTTTGTCATGACGGGTGACCTGTCACAGGATTTTACCACCCTGTCTATGAGTTCCAACACACAGCTTTTGAATGTGGTTTATGGTGGCATCCGTTACCTGAAGGATGCAGCACTGACGTTGCAAATGGACGTAGATGCCGATCTGAAGAACTCAAAATATACTCTCCGTGAGAATTCCATTGCCCTGAATGATCTGATACTTCGATTCGACGGCAATATCGGAATGCCAAACGAAGAAGATATTGTCATGGATTTGAAATATGGCCTGGACAAAACTGATTTCAAATCTTTGCTTTCCCTGATCCCGGCAATCTACATGAAAGATTTTCAGCATGTAAAAGCTGCTGGTAAGCTGCAGCTCAACGGAATTGTAAAAGGAACTTACAATGAGAAGATCATGCCAAATGTTGCGCTTACACTGCTTGTGGAGGATGCCATGTTCAGGTACCCGGACCTGCCCAAATCGGCAGATAATATTGGTATTGACATGAACTTATTCTTCGACGGCATTCAAAACGATAATTCCACGGTTGATGTCAACAGGTTTCATGTTGACCTGGGGGGTAATCCGGTAGATATGAGTCTGAACATCAAGACCCCGATCAGCGATATGCATCTCAATGGGAACCTGAACATGGATCTTGACCTTGCCACGCTCAACGATGTTATTCCCCTCGACAGTACAAGAGTCAGCGGGAAGATCAAAGCGGCGCTCGATTTCATGGGGTTCATGTCCTATATTGAAAAGGAGGAATATGAGAAGTTCAAGGCCGACGGGTCGGTGCTCATCAGTGGTTTCACATACAGCAGTCCCGATTTACCAAGGGACCTCAGCATAACAGAATCGTCCCTGGCATTTTCACCAAAATACCTTGAAGTAAAGAACTTCGATGCTGTAATAGGCAAAAGCGACCTGCATCTCTCGGGCAGGATTGAGGACTTTATTCCTTACGTTTTCAAAGATGAGACCATCAGGGGTAGTTTTGTGTTTACATCAGGTGTGCTGGATCTGAATGAATTCATGACAGAAAGCGCTGAAACAGTTGAGGAAACAGATACTCTGCCCCTAACAGTAATTGAAGTGCCGGCAAATATAGATTTCAAACTGGTTTCACGTATCGACAAGCTATACTATGACAAACTTACAATCGAGAACACGATCGGCACCATACTGGTCAAAGAAAGCAGGATTATACTCGACGGTCTGAAAATGAACATGCTGGATGGCTCAATGCAATTGTCGGGTGAGTATAATACCAGGGATATCCGGAATCCCATGGTGGATTTTGATTTCAAAGCCGTTTCCATTGATATACCGGCTGCATTTTCCGCGTTCAGTACCTTGCAGAAATTCGCACCAATCGCCGAAAAAGCCGTAGGCAAAGTTAATCTTGGCATGAAGTACAGCAGCTACCTTGACGAGAACATGATGCCCCGTTTAAGTTCAATCGTGGGAAGAGGGGATATCTTCTCGGAAATGATCGGGCTGAAAAGCTCGGCCACTTTCAATAAGATTGGTAATGCTCTGAATACCAATGCTTTCGATAATATGACCTTCAACAAGCTGGGTGTTGATTTTGAGATCCGTGACGGCCGACTGATGGTGAATCCGTTTGAGACAAAAGTTGGTGATGCCACCCTGCTGATCGGTGGTGACCAGGGACTTGATCAGACCATGAATTATACCGTTGCGATTAATATTCCGCGCGAAGAGTTGGGTACTGCTGCCAATGCATCAATCAACAACCTGATGACCAAAGCAGCCGGTGCAGGCCTAAAGATTGATCCTATCGAAAACCTGAATATCAAGGTAAAAGTCGGAGGCACATTTAAAGACCCGAAAGTCGGTCTCGATCTGAATGAGAATTCCGGTCAGGCAAAAGAAGCACTCAAGGAAGAAGTCAAGCAGGCGGTGCAGGAACAGATCGACACGAAGAAAGAGGAAGCCCGCGCAGCTGCCCAGGCCGAAGTGGACAAACTAATGGCAGAAGCACAGAAAGAGGCTGATCTCATCCGCAAGAACGCATCCGATGCAGCCAATGTTGTGCGAAAAGAGGCCAACGCCAATGCCGAAACTATCATCGGCAAAGCCAAGGATCCCATCTCCAAAAAGCTGGCAGAAGAGGGTGCGAAAAAAGTAAGGCAGGAAGGAGAGGTTGCTGCCCAGAAGATCGAAAAGGAAGCGGATGCCAAGGCAGAAGCCGTATTGAAAGAGGCCCGCGTGCAGGCGGATAAGTTATTGACCCCATAGGAGACAAATACATCTGTCCGGGTGATGGGGAACACTTGAAGGGGGTTATAAAAAAAAAAGCGGGCATTTACCCGCTTTTTTTATCAATGTTTCAATCCTTATTCTTTTTCCGGTACAATGGCTTCTTCAACCAGCTTCATCCTTTTTTCCTGTATCCTTGCTTTCTTTCCGGTAAGACCACGCAGGTAGAAAATCTTGGCACGACGAACACGACCATGCTTGTTGAGTTCAATTTTATCGATAAAAGGTGAGGCAAACGGAAAGATCCGCTCAACACCAACGTTTCCCGACATTTTGCGTACCGTGAAAGTTTCCGTTGCGCCTGCTCCATGACGTTGAAGCACCACACCACGGTACTGCTGTATTCTTTCCTTGTTACCTTCAACAATTTTATAATGTACAGTAACGGTATCACCGGCTTTGAACGCGGGGTATTCTTTCCTTATACCAAATTGATTCTCAGCAACCTTTATTAAATCCATGATTATATCTTTTAAATATCGTTCGTCTTTCAAAATTCAGGTCGCAATATTACAAATATTTTTTTAATAAATACCTTACAGAGCGTAGGATTTTTATTCAATATGATTATTATGACGGGTTGAGTTTCCAGCAGGCTTCGAGTTCGCTCAGTCTGACCGGTATGTCACCCTGAGCGGAGCCGAAGGGTCATTTCCTCTTTCAAAACGGGAACTCCTCCTGTTCCTCCACTTTGAGCTCCTCGATCTTTGGTGCTTTAGCAACCTGGTGAACGGCATTACCATCCACAAAGATGGAGGTATGAGGCTTTACCGGACATGCGAACTCACAAGCTCCGCAACCAATGCAAATCTCAGTATCCGTTTCAGGAATTGTCAGGTTGCCTTTGTAAGGGACCATCTTTACAGCCTGTGTGGGACAATGCTCGGAACAGGCTCCGCAGGAAGTGTTATCAGTAAAAACGATGCACTTTTCTTTGATGAAATTTACCTTCCCGGTCTGTTCCAGTTTCTTGTCTTCGACCGTAAGCGGGAGAATAGCACCGGTTGGACAAACTTCCCCACATTTTGTACATTCAAAATTGCAGTATTCCACGCTGTAATTCATGTGGGGCTGTGACATACCCAGAAGACCATATTCGAGGAAGGAAGGTTGCAGGACATGTGTTGGACAGACAGAAACACATAAATGACAGGCAGTACAACGATCTTTGAAATGAACCAGACTAACTGAACCCGGAGGTGACACCGGGTAATTCTTTTTATTGGGTATCTTACCTGCTGGTCTTTCCTTTTCCTCCTGACCCAGAACAGTCCGGGAGAACCCTGCAAGTGCTGTCACGTAAAGCACGGTTTTCCCAATGAATTCCCGCTTGGAAGTGTCGGTAACAGCCCTGTTCCCTGATCTGTTAAAAGGTCGTGCGTACTGAATGCTCTTTTCCGGACAAACTGAAATGCAATTGTAGCAGGCAACACAGCGTGAGGTATCAACCTGTAATGTTTTAACATTGATGCAGTTTGATTTGCATGCAAAGGAACATTTTCCGCACCTGGTGCAAGTGTCGGCATTCATGCTGATCCTGAACAACGACACCCTTGACAACAATCCCAGAACAGTGCCAACCGGACAAATGGTGTTGCAGTAAAGCCTTCCAAAGAAGAGGGACAGCCATACAACCAGGGCCAGGGTAATCGCCGGGATTAATACCGTTCGCCAGGTGATCAGCTCGAGATTGAGCCTGTAAAGGCCATAGTGATCGAATCTTTCAAGCAACCCTGCCAGACCGTTATTGCCTGCAATGATTCCCGGCCGTATAATATCCGAAAATATGCGGCCGAAACTGCTGTATGGGTCCAGGAGATTTACCAGGAAAAGGCTTCCGGAAATCAGCGTGATTACGGTGATAACCAGGACAGGATACCGCAGGTAGTTCAGTGCCTTCTTGAACTTATACCGTTTGATGAGTCCCAGATTTTTTGAGATCCAGGCGACTACATCCTGCAAAATCCCGAGGGGACATATTGCAGAACAGTAGACCCTGCCAAACAAGGCGGTCAGTATCAGAATAACGAAAAATCCTGTTGCGGCCAGTGCGGGTATGGTGACAAACCTTACCAGCGATGGAACGAACTGGGGAAATAAAATCCAGTCGGCCCAGACAGTGGGTATCAATTCTCTGAAATCAACAAAGAGCGCTGCAACGAATAACAGGAAGATGATGGAAATGATGACCCTTGAAATTTTCAAATCTTTCTGCCTCATGCACCCATGGTAATTCGGTTCACCTTCATGGTTTCGATATTGCTGCTGCCGGCGCCAAGCTGTTCCGCCAGCCCTATATGTTTCACCTGCTTGGGATCGATACCAAAGACTTTTGCCGAAGCGGTATCGAGAGCAACAATGTCCTTCCCGATCAGCTGGTACTTCATGGTAACAACATCGGCGACCGAAACGCCGCGGGGACCATTTCTCTTCAGAACACGGAAGGCGTCCACAATATTGAGATCAGGTTTACGGTAGGCTGCAAAATCAGCGATACACTGGTGCAGATCGTTGCTGTGCCAGTACTCCCTGTCCCATACCACACCCATCAAATTCTTCATGCAGACAGACAGGGTGGACCCGCCATGGTTCTTGAGGACAGGCACGTTAATGAAAACGTCCGATTCCAGGATCAGCTCATGAACCTTGGCATTCTTCAATCTTTTGCCATTGGGGAGGGTAACCGCCTGATAATATCCTGCGCTTTTGCCTGAAACCATGGTTGCACCAGCGCTCTTTGCAGCGGCCTCGATCCCGCTTATTTTGTAGCAACGTGATTCTTCGGCGCACGAGTTGTCAAAAACATAGACTGTTTTGGCACCTGCCATCTTACATTGTTCAATGATACGGGCGACCAGCTGCGGATTGGTGTTGGCAGCACGCTCAGGTGCTGAGTCCCAGCCAATATTGGGCTTTATGACCACCGTTTGGTTTGGTTTTACAAATTGTTTCATACCCCCCAGTGAAGCTATGCCTTTATCAAACATTTCAACTGCTTCGCCTCCCTTGATGGCAACAAAATCATAGGGCAGTTGTAAAGCTGCATTTTCTGCAGCCATAACTTCATCAAGTCGCCCCATGGACAGGGCTGCCCCGGACAATACGCCAAATCCTATTGAATTCCGGATAAAATCTCTTCTTTTCATGGCCAATGAAATTAAATTAACGATGATGCTATTTCTCAAATGATGCCAAAATTATCCAATTTGTCACATACTTGCATAGGCTCTTTTAAATTTAGAAATAATCTAAATAAGTCTGCAGCCACAAGCTTTAAAGGCTGTTTAGGTCATTAAACAGATCACGTCAAAGGACATTTGAAAAATTATTAATAATTTCACATCCTCAATAAAATTACCGGCACATGAAGGTTTTGTATTATGATTGTTTTGCAGGAATTTCAGGAGATATGAACCTGGGTGCCATGATCGATCTTGGCGTGGATCAGGAATATCTGAAAAAAGAACTTACCCGGCTGCCGGTGCACGGTTATTTCCTGAAAGTGGAGAAAGCCAGCAGGAAAGGTATTTCCGGGACGAAAGTAGATGTTATTATTGATGAACACCACCTACGCCTCGATCAGCCTGATCACCATCATCATGCAAACGGGCACCACGAACATCATCATCATTCCTTCGGTGAAATAAAGCTGATGATCGAATCCAGTTCCCTGGATGAGCATGTCAAGGATATCAGTATTGCCATATTCAGGAAAGTTGCAGAAGCCGAGGCTAAGGTTCACGACAAACCGGTTGATGAAGTGCATTTTCATGAAGTAGGGGCCATCGATTCAATCGTTGACATTGTTGGAGCAGCCATCTGCCTGAACAAACTGGGCCCGGATGCTGTATATTGTTCCACTGTTGAGCTGGGTGGCGGAACAGTTCGATGCGCACATGGTATTTATCCGGTGCCTGCTCCGGCCACCGCCGAAATTGTCAAAAACATGCCTGTTCGTCTGGGAACGGTTGATTATGAGGCCACCACACCTACCGGTGCTGCTATTCTCGCAACCTGTGCAGGCAAATTTACCGATAAGACTGATTTCACCATCTTGAAAACCGGGTACGGAATTGGCAGCCGTGATCTTTCCATCCCGAATGTCCTGCGGGTATTCCTTTGTGAGACTACCCACGACGATGATAGTGAGACAGTACCCTCGTACATCATTGAATGTAATATAGATGATATGAATCCCGAGTTTTATGATTATATCATTGATTCCCTCTTTTCTGCAGGGGCCAAGGATGTTTTCATCACCCCCATTATCATGAAGAAATCGCGACCGGCGGTAAAGCTTTCCATTTTATGCACACCGGATGCGGAAAATCGCGTGAATGAGGTTCTGTTCATGGAAACTTCGACCATCGGGGTCAGAAAATATGCGATCGACAAGACCATGCTGGAGCGTAAGATCGAACAGGTTAACACCCGTTATGGAGAAGTAAGGGTAAAATCCGCCTTTTATCAGGGGGTATGCATCAAATCGAAACCTGAATATGAAGACTGTATAAAAATTGCCCGTTCGCTGGAAATTCCGATCAGTAAGGTATACCGCGAAGTTGAGAAGGCTCTTGGGAAAAAAACCGGTGACCATGATAAACCATGAAAAAAATGAAATGTTGCTCCAATGGCTGCAACAGTTTCAGAATGCCGCGGTTGCCTTCTCCGGAGGAGTCGACAGCACTTTTGTTCTTGCCTCTGCACAGAAGGCCCTTAGCGGGAAAGTCCTTGCCTTTACGGTAAAGACGCCCTATATACCTGACTGGGAAATTGAAGAAGCGATCGAATTCTGTAAAAAGAACAACATCAGGCACCGGGTGATCCAGGCCGGAATTTTGCCTGAAATCCGTCATAACCCTGAAAACCGTTGTTACCTTTGCAAAAAGTATGTTTTTTCAATGCTGAAGGAGGAAGCGGCAAAAGAGGGGTTGGGCGTGGTACTCGATGGTTCGAATGCGGATGATACAGGAGTTTACAGACCAGGATTGCTTGCACTGCAGGAACTCGGGATAAGAAGCCCCCTGCTTGAAAACGGGATCACCAAAAGTGAAGTGCGCTATTTCTCAGCGCTGCTGGGCCTGCCGACAGCAGATAAGCCTTCCTATGCCTGCCTCCTGACACGTCTGCCATACAATTATGAGGTCAGAACCACGGAATTGGAAAGGATAGAGAAAGCCGAACGGTACCTGGCCTCCCTGGGCTTTGCAGCATCGAGGGTGCGCAACCATGGAACTATAGCCCGTATTGAACTGGATAAGAGCAAGTTGGCTGATTTTATCAATTCACATGCCATCGACGGACTGGTGGCATATTTCCGTCAGCTGGGCTATGAGTATATTACCATTGATCTGGAAGGATACCGAAGTGGTAGCTTTGACACAAAACCCATACAATCAATACCATGAATCACGACGATTTGAGCAGGCTACTGGCTGGGGTAAAGAACGGCTCGGTGGATATTACAGACGCCCTGGAGCAACTGAAGAACTTCACCGCAAAAGACCTTGGGTTTGCCACAATTGATAACCACAGGGAGTTGCGCACCGGTTACCCGGAAGTAATCTTCGGCCAGGGAAAGACACCGGATCAGGTTGCTGGCATCATCCGCTATATGCTGACCCGTGATAACAACATCCTTGCTACACGCGTAACACCGGAGATGTATGACAAAGTCAGGGAAATTTGTCCCGAGGCGATTTACAACCCAGTTGCCAGAACCATTGCAGTCCGCAGAAAAGAAATCGCTGCACCAGCTACCTTTGTTGCTGTGATTACTGCAGGGACATCTGATCTCCCTGTTGCCGAAGAGGCTGCGGTTACAGCAGAAGTATTCGGCAATCGCGTTGAGCGTATCGTAGATGTTGGTGTTGCAGGTATTCACAGGCTGTATAATAAACTCGATTTGATCAGGCAGGCCAGGGTGAACGTGGTGGTTGCCGGCATGGAGGGCGCTCTTCCGAGTATTGTGGGCGGACTTGTGGATAAGCCGGTAATTGCAGTCCCCACCAGTGTAGGCTACGGCGCCAATTTCGGAGGCCTGTCCGCCTTGCTTGGCATGCTTACCAGCTGTGCCAGCGGTATCAGTGTGGTTAATATCGATAATGGTTTTGGGGCAGGATTTCTGGCAAGTATGATCAACAGGTTATAGTTGTAATGTTTCCGCTATAACAATCACAAC
>DIAS01000033.1:446-2546 GCA_002415855.1 Bacteroidales bacterium UBA5072 | reverse complement strand
ACTTTGTGACAAGGAAGGGGGTGACTGCTATCAGGAACCCTACAAGTGCAGAGCCGAAACCAAAGCCAAGATACACCGCAAGCAGAGCATTAAAGCCAAGGGCTGCCAGGGTGAAGTAAGCCAAATACATTCCATAAGAACGTTCAGACATAGAGTAATTTTTTTACCGTACGCTCTTATATATGCTTTCTAGTAAAATCCATGGCATTTTGACTTGAGGTACAGATATATGAAGTTCAGATTTTGGGTAAATAAAAAGGTCTAAAAGAGAGATTATTCCAGAAAATGGACGGCGTTAACTGGCTTTTATCAATCAGCAGAGTAAATTCAATTTATGGCACAAACTTAGCAATGTTCTCAATAAAAAAGAGAATGCTACAGCAAAATTGAGATAAAATGAGTATATAATTGAAATAGCATCGAACCTATTAATTGATACATTACATTGAACTTTATCCGTCTTTCGGGTAAAGGATCACATTAATCTCAGCATCTATAATTTTATTGAGAAGTTTTTTCCGCTGGCTTTTTTCACGCCCGTCAAATATAAAGAACTCGTAGGTATCCCAGACAGTGGCCCAGTTCATAATTATGACCAAACCCCCAATGAACATTCCTGCAATTGTGATCTGCCAGTTAGGGTGCTGGTAAGTATATCCTACATAAATCAGAGCAAGAAGTAAATTGAATCCGGTCAAGGCAAGTGCTGTCCTTCGTTCCCTGATGAAAATTGCAGTGTCGCGTACGTGCCCGGTAAGTACGTAACGGAAATGATGACGAATTGCTTCGATAATTTCTTCGACAGGGCCCGGATCAGGTACACCCGGGATGTGTATCTCGAGAGTTATTGGCTTTACAAACTTGCCGGCAAACGCATTGATGAGAATGGCATCTTCCGCTTCCTGGGTGAGCTCTTTTTGAGAGAGGGGCGATGGATCATCAGGATCCAATAACTGATCCATTGTTTTAAATTTCAAATTCACCCTGGTACGACCGTTTTCTTCACCATACGTCGCATCGATGACTTTCATGAAAATCTCCTGTTGGTGTCATATTCCATATCAGCACAGGGGTAGATATTTCTTCTTTTTGGATGACTTTCCTTTAAAATAAAAAGGGAAGAGACGGGTTCCTCTCAACAACAATCCGAATCCATGATTTATCCACTCCTGTCCTCATGAATAATGTTGTACCAACCCCTTAAGAGGATAAGAAAAACCTTAAAAAAACTGATTTGTCTTATGGTGGAAAGTGCATGAGATGAATAAAATTCAACCAGTCATTCAATCGAATCCTCAAATTCCAAAACCAATTGAAATGTGTGGATTTATCCAGAACCTGATCAGATAGTAAAGAAAGGAATTTTTTTACTCACTAAATTACCCAGGTAACGCCACTTTCAGATTTTCAGGTTATCCATTCTAGGAAGGTTCGATAACCACAATTTCCGGTGGTGATGCCCTGAGGGTGATATCAAGGTTGGAAGTTCCGATGCCCCGGGAAATATATGTGATTTTACCGCTTTCATTAATCTTGCCGCTTAACGTGACCAGACCACCAGTAATGACCCTTTCAGATCCTGCAGGAATAACCTGACCACCATGGGTATGCCCTGCCAGGGTCAGGTTCGCATCCCAGTTGCCACGGTAAGAAGGTTCATGAACCATGTAAATAACAAAGGAATTATTTTTTACTTCTTCAGGCACCTGAGGTGGGTTAGCCATCCCGGCCCAGCCGTCATCCACGCCAACAATGACCACTTTCCTGCCATCAATCATGGTCTCAGTATATTCATTGCGGAGCACCCTGACCCCGTTTTTGGAAAGTTCGCCGGCGACAGTATCGGCATAAGCATAATCAGCAGAATCATCATGAATCCTGAAGGCATCATAACCTCCAGGTTGCAGCGGGGGTTTTGGATCTTTCAGCATCTTTTCCCAACATTCTGGCGCATCGATGCCGGATTGATAATCATGATTACCCAATACAGCATACACGGGTGCATCTATTTCTGACCATACGTCCTGATACGAGGGATTCCGCTCACCATCATAAGTAAAATCTCCCCCGATTAGGACAAGAGATGGATGAAGGTCATTG
>DIAS01000033.1:0-180 GCA_002415855.1 Bacteroidales bacterium UBA5072 | reverse complement strand
TGATCTGCCGGATAATTTCCTGTGTCTGATTGATATTATTCTCCCTCAAGTGAGGATCGGCAATAAACACGATTCCTGCAGGCACACCAACAACTTCGAGTGTGGTTATTTCTGCGGGAGATTTCCCTTCGGAATACATATACCCAATCGATCCTATAGAGGCAGGCAGGAACCCTATGA
>DIAS01000043.1 GCA_002415855.1 Bacteroidales bacterium UBA5072 | reverse complement strand
CGAACAGCACCTTGTGCCAGAATCGGCTGTAGAGCAGGTGAAGTACCGCATGTTCCGTACCACCGATATACAGATCCACCGGCATCCAGTATTTTTCTTTTTCAGGCGAAAAAGGCGCCTGATCATTGGCAGGATCGA
The DNA here is from genome assembly GCA_002415855.1 of Bacteroidales bacterium UBA5072. Lineage (GTDB taxonomy): Bacteria > Bacteroidota > Bacteroidia > Bacteroidales > UBA10428 > UBA5072. Next base: position 5,463 of record DIAS01000043.1, on the reverse strand, counting down.
TGAAGCGCAGGTAATACCAGCATGAACCTGCCCATTGTGGCATGGTATTGGTTTCGCGCCGACCTTTGCGGCCGTTCTTTGAAACGATCAGCCACTCTCCGGCATTGGCCAGGGGTGATTCGCCATCAGCTCCGGGCTGATATTTGTGCAGTTCGGGGAGTTCCACGGGAAGTTCATTTTCCTTTACTACTTCGATCTCCCCGTCTTCCCAGTGTATCACCGGAAAGGGTTCTCCCCAGTATCTTTGACGGCTAAACAACCAGTCGCGCAATTTGTAATTAACCATGGAATGGCCGATGCCTTTTTCTTCCAGCCATCTGATAATGGTCTGAATGCCTTGTTCCTTATTGAGTCCGTCGATAGTAATTCCCCGTTCCGTACTGGCCGAGTTAATGTATATGCCATCCTCTGTCCAGCAGGCTTTTCCCGACAGCACCTGTTCACGTAAATTGCCATCTGCACCTGCGGGATCCATGATACAATCAATAGGAAGACCAAATTTTACCGCAAATTCAAAGTCGCGCTCATCATGGGCCGGAACGGCCATGATGGCACCGGTTCCATAGCCAATGAGCACATAATCGGCGACCCATATAGGTATTCTCTTGCCATTCACCGGATTAATCGAATATCTTCCGGTGAAAACGCCTGTCTTCTCCTTGGCCAGGTCCGTCCTGTCAAGATCCGATTTCAGCGAGGCAGCCTGGATGTATTCAGCAACCTGGCTGCTGTTTGATGAGGTCGTAATTGCCCTGGCCATTTCGTGCTCGGGTGCAATGACCATATAGGTTGCGCCAAACAAGGTGTCAGGACGGGTTGTGTACACCCTGAGCTTGCCGGAAAGTCCCTCGATTTCAAAATCAACTTCGGCTCCTGTGGATTTGCCGATCCAGTTTCGCTGCATTTCCTTAACACCGTCAGGCCAGTCAACGCTTTCCAGGCCGTTTAGCAATCGTTCGGCATACAAGGTTATTCTCAGCATCCATTGTTTCAGGTTTTTCCGGATGACAAGGTTCCCGCATTTCTCGTGCGAACCGTCGGTCAATACTTCTTCATTGGCACAGACGATCCGGCAATGCTCACACCACCATACCTGGGCATTGTCGTAATAAGCCAGACGTTTGCTTTCGGTGTATTCTCTTATGGCTTGTTCCCCTTCCTCAGATACCTCTTCAGGAATGATCAGTTCGCTGATCGGACGTCCCTTTTGCAGCTTTTCATCAAACCAGGTGTTGAAAAGCTTAATGAAGATCCATTGCGTCCACTTATAATAATCACTTTCCGAGGTGTTGATCTCCCTGTCCCAATCATACCCCAATCCCAATGACTTGATTTGGCGCCGGAAGGTATCACAGTTCCTTTGGGTGGTTATTTTTGGGTGAGTACCGGTTTGTATGGCATATTGCTCCGCCGGGAGGCCGAAAGCATCCCAACCCATGGGATGCAAAACATTAAATCCCTTCATCCGTTTATAGCGTGCCACGATGTCGGTGGCCGTGTATCCTTCGGGATGTCCTACATGCAGTCCGCTGCCGGAGGGATAAGGAAACATGTCGAGAATATAGAACTTCTTTCTGGAATAATCATCCGTAGTTTTAAAGGTCTTGTCTTCTTCCCAGTATTGCTGCCATTTTTTTTCGATGGCGCTGAAATTGTATTCCATTATGATATTGCTGAATAAATGACGAATCGGCAAATGTAGAAAATAAAAAATTAAAGCAGGAATTCCGAACGGTTAATTCACGGTAAGGCTGCCCCCTTGTCACATAATCCGCGGGAAACATTATATTTACGGGTGAATCTCCCCCCGATTTCCGGGTAAGGCATTTTGCAGTATTATTAATGAGGTATGTCCCTGACTGAATTATACAAGACCAGGATTGTTCTTTTTCAGACAAAGGCTGACCGGCTTCAGCAAAAAGAGGGCCAGCTTTCCCTGGCCCGTCTGGTTTTCTTTCTGCTTGCTTTTCTGGTTTTCTTTTCTGTAAGGGCAGCATCCTTACCGCTGGCCCTGGTAGGATCTCTGGTGTGCATTTTTATCTTCGGTGTGTTGATTAAACAGTATACCAAAACTGAAATGCAGAAGGAATATTACCGCCACCTCCTTGAGATCAACACGCTGGAACTGAAAAGCCTGTCAGGTGACAGCAGTGGTTTTGTCGACGGCCGGGAATTTATCGACCATGATCATCCCAATTCCTATGATCTTGATCTGTTTGGTCAGGCCTCTGTTTTTCAGTTCATAAACCGGACAAGCAGCCTGCCGGGTGCCGTTAAACTTGCCCGCTGGTTAATGAGCCCGGCTGAAACGGGTGAGATAGCCATGAGACAAAAAGCCATTGAGGAACTCAAACCTGAAATCGACTGGCGTCAGCATTTAATGACCCTGGGGCACTTTACCCGTCATACCCTGAACAATCCTGCGGAACTGCTGTCATGGCTGCAGGAAAACAATGAATTCCGGAAAATCAGACTGCTGAGAACCACTGTTTTTTGCCTGGTTGCCCTGGGTCTGACCGTTACCTCACTTGTCATTTCCGGTATGCCAGTGGTTATCATGTTGCCTGTACTTCTCATCAATTTTGTGTTTTATTTCAGCCAGGGGAGGAAGATCAACAGGCTTCACCGGCAGGTCACCAAATCGGCCGGTGTGATGCAGTCCTATGCGGCAATTATCGAATCTATCGAAAAAAAGGAATTTGACACCGGCAAGCTGAAATCGCTTCAGCTGAACTTCAGGTCACGACCGGCTGCCTCAGCCGCCATCAGGAGACTATCAAAACTGGTGAACCGACTGGATACCCGGTTGAATATTATGATTTCAATTCCCCTCAATCTGTTCTTCTTTTGGGATATCCATGTTTGCCTGTCTTTGGAAAGGTGGAAGACAGAACATGCCGGGGACATTGACCGCTGGCTGGAAACCATGGCTGAATTTGAAGTGGTGAACAGTATTGCCAATATGGCCTTTAACAATCCCGACTGGATCATGCCGGAAATAGTGCCCGGCTATTTCACATTCAGCGCGGTGAATATGGGACATCCGCTTATTCCTGCGAACCGGAGAATACATAATGATTTTGAGATCACCGGGGACGGTAGGATCGTGATCATTACCGGTTCCAACATGTCGGGGAAAAGCACATTTCTGCGTACCTGCGGGGTAAATACGGTACTGGCGCTTGCGGGGGCTCCTGTTTGTGCGACTATCCTGAAGGTTTCGCACGTGCAGGTCCATTCAAGCATGAGAATTACTGATTCCCTGGAAGACAATACTTCTTCTTTCTATGCAGAACTCAAACGGCTGGCAACCATCATCAAACGGGCTGAGCAGGATCCTCAGGTTTTACTGCTACTTGATGAGATTCTGCGAGGTACCAATTCAAATGACCGCTATACGGGTTCGGTTGCGCTGATCCGGCAACTTGCAGGTTATGGCGCCGTGGCGCTCGTTGCGACCCATGACCTGAAACTGGCAGAAATGGAGAAGGAAATGTACGGATCGCTCGACAACTATCACTTTGATGTGAAAGTTGACGGAGAGGAACTGTATTTTGATTTTAAGCTGACCCCTGGCGTATGCACCAGCCTGAACGCGTCCATATTGATGAAGAAAATGGGGATCAGAATGCAGTGACAATGGATGAAGGATATAAGCGCCAGGGACCAAGGAACAGCAGACAATGTTCATTTGGAGGCACTCCTACTGATCTGTAAATTTTCTCAAATAATACTTTTTCTCAAGCGCATTGTAGTAACCAAGCACATAATAATCCCCCGCCTTAAAAACCGTCTCTGAGGAAATACTGCTTTCAAAAATCCTGGTAAAGTCATTGATTCTATCAAATGCATTCTTCTTAACCTCCCCGGGCATATGATCAAAGCTTGTAACGTTCAGCAGCGATATAAAATAAGCGGATCTTTTGTTCGTATAACCGCTATAGCCATTCATCGTTGGATTATATGAATAACCTGGCGAAGCATCATAAGTTCCGTAAGGAGTTGAAATACTTGTACCTGGTGCAGACACCATGTTACTACCGGAACTGATCCCCTGTACCTCCAGTTGCCCCCCCAATGTAATTTCCAGCGCATCGGAGGTTTGGTATACTGCAATTCCGATATGGCTGGCAGCGATCTTTTTCAATATTTGCTTTGAATTTTCCAGTTCTTTCTTTGAACCCTGTGCAATAGCCGTAGAGCCCCCTTCCTGATATAACGGTGAATTTTTAAATGCAATTTCTTCATCTTTTATCACCTTAAAGGCCCTGATTAATGAATCTGTCAGAAAATCATAAACTGAAAAATGCAATTCCTCACTGCAACCTTTGATCTGGAAGAAACAGTTATTATACAGATAGGAATTTGCCTTGATGTTCAATGATTCATCACAATTCGTTTTCACTTGTTTATTGATTTTCATTGCAGACTGAAAATCTTCCAGGCTGAAAGTCAGGATTTTCGTTTCATCAGGATCGTTATCAATTGTCAGAAATACTTTACCATCAATTACATACAATTTATTTTCCCTGGAGGTCAGGTCGAGCGTCACAGGACTGCTGTTATCAATTTTACTAACATTGGAAATCATCTTAAAGGGTGCGATGTTTTCAGTGAGGACATCAAAGAGAACGGGATACCCGGATTTTGAAGCTGTATAACCTGAAAAATCCAGTTCCTTTACCCGGTAATTGGCATCACTGTCAAAAACATAAACCTTGATCAGGGATGAATTTTTTTTAACCGTCAGTAAATAGAACTGATTTTTATAAGAGACGGTTTCCAGGAGTGTTTCGTCCTTTAAACTTAAAGGAAGATTGACATCGGAAAAATTACCACTGGTAAGATCAAGCGTTTTTATACAGAAAGCATTCCTGGTAACATTGGTAAAAAACAGGTTGTATTTGCTTTCAACGGAATTGCCTCCCAGCAAAGTACTGAAAGTATTTTTGGGGCGATTGACCCTAAGCTCGGAGATTACCCTGTAATTAGCGTCAAACAAATGAGCCATTATGGAATTGTTATCCAAGATAAAAAGGGCCAGGTTGCCGTTGCCCGGATTAATCACAGGGTATGATTCTCTTTTGTCCTGTAAAAGCCATTCCAGATCGATATTCTTCTCAAACAAGACTTCCTGTGAGATTAACCTAAATGCCATGCACAACAGAACCGAAAGTGAAAAGTGTCTCTTCATATGCTTGATTTCCTTACGGATTTTTTGACATCATACCTCCCTACCCTGCAACTTCTTCAACCATAGTACGAATATAACATAGGATTCGTTATAAAAACAAGGACAATTTGTATGGTGGCCTGCCCGACCAGAATCTTTCCGCCGCATCAGAATTCTGACTAATTTATTTGTCCTTCCCCCAATTTTCCCTAACTTTGCAATCCCACTCACACCCACACGCACACCCTAACCGGCCCCGTAGTTCAGCTGAATAGAACGTCAGATTCCGG
>DIAS01000189.1 GCA_002415855.1 Bacteroidales bacterium UBA5072 | reverse complement strand
TGAGCTTTGTCCCAAGTACAGACGATTCGGTGAATCTTCTCAGACTGAAAATAAGTGATGCTGAGAAAGACGGCTCGCTAAACTTCGTCGCCTCTACCTACGATTACCAGGACGATATTTTAAGAGACGAACCGGTTGACGGCGGGAAAAGGGTGATTACTTTTTCCAATATACTTAAATATGATCTTTTCCCATTGGCGGATATCATCAAGACAATCCTGGAAATCGGTCAGCAACAATTGAATAATCCGGTGGAAATAGAATTTGCCGTAAATATCGACCCAGGGAGAAAAAGACCTGTTCTTTTTAATCTGCTACAGATACGGCCAATCGTTGAAAATTATGAAACAATTAAGTTCAGGCTGGAAAATATACCCCTGACAGAGACTATCATCTATTCGAAATCAGCCCTGGGAAATGGAACAATTAATGGAATCTGTGACCTGGTCTATGTCAGGAACGAAAACTTTGATGCTTCAAAGAACCAGGAAGTTGCCTCTGAACTCAACGAAATTAATGACAGGTTTCTAAAGGAGGAGAAGAACTATATTTTAATCGGACCGGGCAGGTGGGGGTCGAGCGATCCGTGGCTGGGAATACCAATTAAATGGCCGCAAATTTCTGCAGCCAGGGTCATCATCGAATCGGGACTTGAAAATTACCGGATCGACCCAAGCCAGGGAACGCACTTTTTCCAGAACCTGACAGCCTTCAGGGTAGGATATTTTACTGTCAATCCGTTTATCGGCGACGGATTTATAGATTTTGCCTTCCTTACAGCTCATGAACCTGCATTTGAGGACCATTATGTAAGGCATGTCAGGTTTCCGGAACCGCTGGTGATCAAAATCGACGGCAGGAAAAAAATCGGTGTTGTAATGAAACCGGGCGGAATCCTCCGCTAATTGCATTTAAGATTTGTCCTTTGGGCTTTTGATGCTTCGGCAAAAGGTCCGTACATGGCATTTTTAAATGACGCACAGGCTTCGGCAGTTTGTCCTTTTCCAACCTGGGCAACCGCCAGCTGATAGTAAAACTTCGCCTTGGCATCGGCTGCGCCGGTTTCAAGATCCAGTCCCTTTTGGGCATATTCTGCTCCCATGTCGAAATTCTTCTGTTTGTTGTAGACATCGGCAAAATAGTAGAAAAGGTCCTTGTCGTTCCCGTATTTTGCCGCCTTATTCAGAAGCGCCAATGCATCATCAAGCTTGTTAGCCTGGTTTGCCTTCGATCCGGCAGAACGAAAATACTCAAGCGCCGTCACAGAGGCTTTTTGTATTTTTACTGTATCGTTTATGCTTTTAAGCTTTTCAAGATATAAATCAATTGTTCCCTCGAAGGCATCGGCATTATCCTGCTTTATATAAATCAACGCCTTGTTATAATATGCGTTGAGGTAGTCGGGATTAACCACCAGAAGACTGTCAAATGCCCTGATGGCATTTTCATAATCATTCTTCGAAAAGAAATCGGCTCCCATTGCATTATAACCCTGTGCCAGAAGTTTCCGGGCCTTTTCTTTATTCGGTGCACTGTTATATTTTTCAGATGCACTCACGGCTGTCTTCGAAGCCCTGATTATTTCCGCAGCCGGCTTTTTTTCGCTGATGGCAACAGCAGCAACCTTACAGTATAACCCCGGCAATACCTCCACAGCCTTTTGCCGGAGGTCAGCGGCATCTTCACCAACCTGGTCGGAAAGGGTGATCACCTTTTCAAATGCATCGATGGCAGCCCTGGTATCAGTCTGCATTGCTTTGGCCCCTTCATTATATGCCGTTATCACATCATTCCGCCCCACCTGAGCATCGAGATTTATACCCATAAAAGCAGATGCAAACAGCATGATAGCAATTATAGCTATTCCCTTAATTTTCATATTAATTCAGATTATCAGGTTATTATAAACACTTTTGCAATTAACGGCCGTAAATATAAAAGTTAAAATTGATTTTTGTATCTCCGGTACCATAAAGTCGCGAAAATAGAGCTGGCACTTGGGGATCTCAATGCAAAAATGTCACATCTCCAACTTTGTCAAAATACTTGCCGTCTGCGTACCTGCCGTTTGCTTTCCAAACATAAACGCCCTGCAACGCAAGCTTACCATCTTTGTAATATCCATCCCATCCTTTCGACAGGTCATCGCTTTCATAGATCAGAACTCCCCATCTGGTAAAGATCTGAAGCCTGTATTCTACCACATTCTCGAAAAAAGGTCTGAAAACAAAATCCATTTCATCGTAAACCCCTTCCTTCCATTGCCCGCCAGTAGGACCGCTTTCATTCCACTTGAACACATTGGGGAAGCTTATATGTCCTGTTTTCCACTCAACCACTACCGGTGTCTCGAGCGAAGCTGAATCAGTACAACCATCGTTTGTGGAAACATTAAGTGAAACAGTGTAGGCTCCGGGGTATTCATATTTATGATAAGGATTTTCTTCAGTCGAGGTCTTTCCGTCCCCAAAATTCCAGAGGTAGTTTTCAGCAAAGTATGAATAGCTGTAAAAGATTACAATCTGTTCATTATTAGTCACATTGGTAGGATAAGCGTCAAAAATTGCGGAAGGATTCTGATAGACGGTGATAATGCCATTATGAATTGACTGACCGGCCAGATTGGAAACTGTCAGTTTAACTGCATAACTCCCCTGTACATAATACGAGTGAATTGGGTTTTCTTCGCTCGAATACTGTCCGTCTCCAAAATCCCATGTATAATTTTCGCCATGAATGCTATTATTTTCAAACTGCACTGTAAGGGGTGCACAACCGGCCGTATCCGGCTCAAAGTCAGCCTCGGGAAGGGGCGGCATTATCACCTGGATCTGTATCGTCTCGATTGCAGCGCAACCCCATCTGAAAGAAGGTAGTTCATACGTTAGGAAATGAGTGCCAATACCTGCCATGCCCGGATTGAAAATATTGCCCGTCAGTCCTGTACCTGACCATGTACCGCCTGTGGGATAAGCAACCATGGTCACGGGCGGGCCATTGAGAAAAAGTGTCCCGGGATCTTCAATAATTATGGCAGGAAGGGGCATGACAGTTATGATTGTCGTATCGGAAGCACTGCAGTCGGTATTCAGTATTTCATACCTGATCAGATGATCACCCGTTCCGGCAAGGGCCGGCACAAACTGGTTTCCCACAACGCCCGGGCCTGACCAGATACCACCCAGGTCACGGGCAATCAGGTTTACTTCCGGGCTGTCTTCACAGAGTGTGTCGACCGGCGTTATTGTCGCGTCGGGGGTGGCGACTGTAATAATTGCATCATCGAAATCGCTGCATCCGTTTGCGGCAGTGATGGAATATGTAATAACATGATTCCCTGTTCCTGCAAGTGCAGGACTGAAAATGTTTCCAGTCACACCTGGTCCTGACCACACCCCGCCCGGATCCCGTGCCTGCAGAGTTATTGCGGGATCAGAGGAGCATACGAGCCCTTCAGAAAGTATCGTGGCATCAGGTACGGGTGCAACAGTTATTATCGTTTCATCTGCATCACGGCACCCATCACGGTTGACAATTTCATATCTCACCCTGTGATTGCCAGGGCCGGCAACTGCCGGATCAAAAAGATTTCCGGAAACACCGCTGCCCGACCATGTGCCTCCCGGATCATGCGCGGTAAGAGTAATGGCACGATCATTCGCACATAATGTGTCTACAGGTGTAATGGTTGCATCCGGATAAGGTACTATCAGGATAATTGCAGTGGTTACAACAGGCGGATGGTCTCCGTTCTGACGATCCCGCGGACCACCGGGGATGTTAGGATCATCATAAGGGTTGCAGTAGTTCCAGTTGCGCAGGGTAACCTCAAAATACTGACCAATTAATTTATCATCAGCTATATAAATGACATCAGACCACACACCTGAGCCAGTGACCGGACCTGTAAGCGTGATAATATTACCGGCAAAGGGGAATGTTCTTGACCTGCCTCCTGTGGTGACAGGAGCACCGGTCATGGTGTTGTCGGTTCCGTAAATCCACTGTATCCATCGTGTATAAACATTTGGATTATCCATTTCCTGTGGTGGAACGCAGTTGAACTGTGTCAGGTCCTGAAAACGGACATTGGCACTGTTACCGAAGCACACAGGATAAACAACAGGGTTGATATGCATATGTCCGCCATTATGATCGTCATCGTCCCATACAGTCACAATCTGTTCCTGGGAGGATGAAGTGCAGGGAACTCCGTTAACGATAAGTGTTGCCTGAGGGTGGTAATTGCAGACATTCCCTGCTGAGGTATAGACATTGGTTGCTGTTGCCTGAAAAATGCCGGGACCCATCCGGGTGGCCGGAACAGTCACAACAGTGCCGTTATTCCAGTCAAACCTGATACCTACAGGAAATCCTCCGTCATTGACGCCGGTATAGCTGACATCCCAGACTGCAGTTACCGGAGAACATAATTTATCCGGTGTAATATTATTAGCCTTTGAAATAATGGAACAATTCTGCCCGGTAAGGTCATATGACAACAGAACAATAATAATATACAGAACCCCTCTCTTCATGAATTTGAGATTCCCTTTCCTCAGGTAGATTGTATTGCAGACTATTAAACGTCAGTTTTACCAAAATGGTTACAAAATTCCACCTTATTTATGGCAGCAATAACCCGGGATAATGGGCGTGGCTAATTTCCGGAGAGGATGTTTGAGGCCAGTTGCCGGCCTTTGTCACTTACTGTCCAGCTTAAACATTTTAAGATGCCTTTCCCCAAAAGAATAAATGGCATATGCGAATATGAGTCCCGACAGGATATCTATGCTGTAATGTGCATGTGCAAAAAACAATGTAACAATTACTATAGCAAGGCAAAAGAAAATAATCCATTTGTACCATTTGTCTTTCACCATAAGAAAATATAGGAATCCACATCCTGCGTGTCCGGATGGGTATACACCAAGTTCATATTTTGAAAATCCGTTAAATAGTGAGTTTGTTCCTTCAAATAAGGGAGGATTCCCCATTGGAGTCAGAACAATAAAGATGCCCCTCAGTAATTCCAGTATCCCAATCATAACTAAAAAAAACGGGATACTCATGTAATCCTTTCTATGAATGATATATATAATGACGATAATTACAGTGACAGCACTGAAAAGGTCATAGATCAGTGAAACATTAAAGAATGGAAGGTTGTCAAGAATCAGATCGGAAAGCTCAGGCAATGTTTTCCCTTCACTTATGCTGTTATAAAGATAGGTTTGAGAAGCGAAATTTAATTCATTGCCTAAGATTAGTGCCAGGAGCCCCAAATAAAAATACCGGCTCCGTAAAACAGGAAGAAAGGCCATTCTTTCATTTTCAAACCGTGATGATATTGCTGGCATCTAATTAACTATTAATGTTCTGTAAAGGTTAATAAGCTCTTCCCTTATATGGTTTTCATCAAACTGCAACAGAATTTGTTCCGAGATTTTTAAGCCTTCATTGTAAAATTCCTTGTCATGTATCATCCTTTTTGTCAGTCTTATGAATTCGGCGTTATCCCCTGCTTTCAGATAAGGATTTTTGTACAGAAGCTTATACTCTTCAAGGTCTCTGTATATTACCGGCATACCACTGGCCGCGGCTTCCAGGGGAGCCAGGGGACTGTTCTCCTGATTTGAGGTGAAAAGCATCAAATCTGCAGCTGCATAAACAAGGGGCATCTCTTCCAATCCGAGTTCACCCGGATAAGTAATTCTTTCTCCGGATGCTTTAAATCTTTCATTAATCCTCTGTCTGCCTTCGGTCAGGATCCCGAAAGGCCGTCCGCCAACCCAGACAAATTTTGCCCCGGGAACTGATTCTGCAATTTCAAGAAAATCCTCAACTCCCTTCCTGCCAATTAACTGACCGACACCCAATACTATAAAATCACTCTCTGAAAGTCCAAGCATCTGACGGCCTTTCAAACGCTTTTCCTCGGTACGTTTCCAAATTTTAGTAATTATTGGATTATTGATATTAACTATTTTGGTTTTTGCCCCTGTTTTAATAATTGCATCTTCAACGGCTGGCGAAATGGCGATACATATATCTGCATAAGAGTATGCCCTTTTCAGGCCCCACCTGACAAGGGGCATCAGCAGCCGCCATGCAGGCAGTGAGCCTTTAATAGAATCCGGAATTACATGTGCAGTAAAAACTCTTTTTCCTTTATATTTTCGGCCCTTCCAGAAATAATAAATGAAATAGGTGTGACTGTGAAACACGTCGCCTGTACCTTCTTCGTTTACAACCACTTCGACATTATCTTTCCCCTTCAGCATGCCGACATGATGAACAAAAGCAGTGTGAACACCAGTTGCCCTGGCCATATATTGAGTTTCAGAGACTATATGGACTTTCATAGATGATCTTTAAAAAGTCATGGTAAATGTAAGATAATTCTCCAACCCTTTTCAACGGCGATACGGGAAAGCTTTCTGTCGGGCCTGACACATACCGGATGACCAACGACCTCCAGCGCCGATAAATCAGAAATTGAATCACCATAATAGAAAGCTTCATCAAGTCTGTAATTTTGCATTTCACAATACTCCATGAGGCGCACCCTTTTTTCATCTTCAAGGCAGAATTTGTTTTCAGCAGAACCTTTGAAAACACCATCCGCTGATTCCATTACTGTGCATATGATGTTATCTGCACCAATATAAGTTCCTAATGGGTTGCATATCTGAAAAATAGCGGAAGAGAGTATAACTATCTCCCCGCAGTTTTTTCTGTGAAAATTGATTTCAGAAAATATTTCGGGCCGGATTGCTTCGATAAGATGCTCTTTTACAACATGTTCAGATAATATTTTTAAGTCTTCAACTTCTACTCCCTTCAGCCATCTTCCCATGCCGGCAACAATCAGGGCGGTATCTCTTAAATGGAATTTGTACAAAAATGAAAGATATATTGCATTCACGAGATCTGAAGTGCTCATTAATCCTCTCCTGTATGCTTCACGGACTAAAGCTGATCCGCTGTTGATGCTCAAAAGGGTTTTATCAAGGTCGAAAAATGCGATATATCGTTTAGTCTGTGGCTCCATATTGAGAGCGTCTTTTATATCTGCCGGTTTTGAAAAAGTAATTCCCCTCAGATATGCGCTGTTTAATCAATTTTTGAATTTCCGGGTTTCTCTAAAAAGTCCAATGAGGACTCAATTATGTCTTTAACAACAGCGATAATTTCAACATCGCTCTTTTCAATCAGTGCTTCTCGTTCAAGAGGCTCATGAATGATCACACTGATCCTGGAGCTGAAATTTATATAAAACCTGTTTTTGGGTTTAAGCACAAAAAAGCCGTTAAGTGTCACCGGCAGAACATTGATTTCCGATGCCCTTAGCACATGTATAAAGCCCCTGAAGAAATCATTTATTTTTCCATCCTGCGTCCTGGTACCCTCAGGAAATATGGCAATCGTATGACCTTCCGATTTTTCGATAAGCCTGTCAAGCATTTCTTTGGTGTTTTTAATACTTGCTCTTGTCATGGGAACATAATTTGTCATTTTCAGTACCTGGCTGAAGATCGGGATCTTCAACAGCCGCGCATTACCAAACCATGCAACTCCGGGAGCAAAGGAAACAATGGCCAGAATATCGAAAAGGCTTGAATGATTGGCAATCAGAATATATTTCCCATCCTTCTTTATTTTCTCCAGCCCCTCTACATGCAATTTTTTGCCAATAATCAGAAATGCTGATTTTGCCCATAAACGCATCAGAAAACGGACTGCTCTTTTCATTTTTAAAAAGACAAACGGCAATCCAATGATTACTATAATTCCTGTAAACAGATAAAGGAGGCTAAAAGCTAAAATTGTCAGGATTGTGTAAATCCGGATTTTCCACATACTGATCAATAATAACAGATAAAGTCCCGATTTAAAACTGAAGAAAACGTTACCCCCATGAAGCCGTCAAAACTTTTCCGGAAATGTACTATTTTTTTCCGGTTCACCTCATTGGCACGGTGAATTAAAAGGGAAAGGTCAGGCTTCTTCAGTTTTTCAACTCATTGTTAGTGTCACCTGCAAAACTTACCGGCTCACCCTTGTGAAAAGTAACTCAAATTGTGTTCCCGCATTCTCCTCGCTGTAAACCTTAATCACGACGCCATGCAACTCCATAATCTTGGCAACTAATGATAACCCCACGCCAAATCCGCCTATGTATTTTACATTTGACGCTCTTTTAAATGGCCTGTAGATGCTTTCTATTTCATCTGATGGGATACCTATACCTTGATCTGAAATGACAATTTTGATTGTACTGTCAGTTATTGAAAATTCAACTCTTACTTCTTTGTCTGAAAACTTGCATGCATTGTCCAACAGGTTGTGAAATGCAATTTCCAGTAATCCGCCATTTCCTGAAACAAGAAGATCATTTCCGCTTTCAGGGTATTGAATTACCGGAATTATTTTTCGTCCCTGGTATTTGCCTTTAACCTGTTGAATTGCATTAAAGACAATTTCATCTATTCTTATATCTGAAAATGGCAGGCTCTTGTCACGGTTAATTTGGGCCAATTCCAGCAGGCTGTTCAAGAGAGCATTCAGTTTTTTAAGGTCGCTGACTAATTCAGAAAGGTGCCCGACATATTCTTCCGTGGTCCACTTATGGTTTAACAGATAATCGCTCTCGCTTATCATTACAGTCAAGGGTGTACGCAACTCATGAGAAGCAAATGATATGAATTCTTCCTGGTTTCTGAACGCAATTTCGAGATTAGAAAGCATTTCGTTAAATGTTATTGCCAGTTGTGCAATTTCATCTTTCCTGTTGCCCTCGTTGAGACGGCTGCTTAATTTCAATGAATTAATTTCCTTGACATCTTTAATAATGCGGGATATTGGCCTGATTGCCCTCATTGAAAAAAGGTATGACAGCAAAACCGAAAACCAGATACTGAAAATTATACTCCAGAGAAGTATCTTGCGTAATTCCGTGAGGTTTTCAATGCGTGAATTATCGAATGCCATTACGAATACATAATATGTGCGGTTATTGAAATGATGCTTAAAACAGACCCCGTCCTTTTCTGACAGAGAAAAGAATTTGACAACGGGTTTATCTGCATTCATACGCATTATCCTGTCTGAAAGATATTTAATGTTGTTACTGTAGATCAGATTAAAGGCAGAGTCAGTCAGGGCAATTTCTTCCTCTACCCAGGAAATTGTAGATTGATGTATTTTCTTTAAAAGAGTCGAATCAACTTCAGTCACATTTATCAGTAATATAGCCGTATTCTCCGCTTTTTCCATAAGGTTTACCCTGAATTTGTTTAGCTGGCTTGTGTATGAAAAATAATACACGAGTGCGGAAAAGAATAACAATATTACAGCGCTGATCATCGTAAACTGAACAGATAGTTTTGTTTTTATGTCCATCTCTACATCTCTTTTTCGCTGCAATAAAATCCAAAGCCAAACTTTGTATGTATCAGCTTTGGCGTAAAATCTTTATCGATCTTTTTCCTTAAATAGTTGACATATACATCAATAATGTTTGTGCTGGGATCAAATTCTATCCCCCAGACTTGTCCTATTATGAATTCCCGCGTAAGCAGTTTGCCTTTATTTTTAAGGAATGTCTCTAACAATAAGGATTCTTTTGCTGTCAAATCGATCCTCTTTTGTCCCCGTGTTACTGTTTTGGTGTTTAAATTCATTTCAAGGTCGGCAATACTCAATTTCTCCGGCAAGACTGGATTAGTATCTGCACGCCTTAGAAAAACGTTCACACGGGCTAATAATTCTCTATAATCAAACGGTTTGACAACATAATCATCAGCACCTGCCTCGAATCCGATTACCTTGTTGTCAATCGTGCCGAAGGCAGTAAGCATTATGATGGGAATGTTACTGTTTGTCTTTCGAATCTCCCTGCACAAATCAATGCCATTGATTAAAGGTAAATTAATATCCAAAATGATAAGGTTGTATTGGTTCTTTTCAACCAGGTATTTCCCTGCATATCCGTCGTAAGCAATTTCTGCGATAAATCCCGATTCTTCCAACTGCTTTTTCAGGATGTCGGCAAGCCGTTTTTCATCCTCAACTATCAATATCCTGACGCTGTCCATTCCTAAAAGTCCCTTTCATACAAATTTATGACATGAAGTCGAACTAATTTATTACTAATCAATTTCTAATAATGTTTTAACAATTTTCTAATGTGTCGCTCAAGGATTCATACATAGATTTGCCCGGTACTAAAACAGCTCCTGAATTTGGTAATGAAAATACCAAAAATGTCGAATGGATTTAAGATTTTCCTGTTGTGGTTTATAATAATTGCCGCACTGGCAGTTTTAAAGGCATTTGTATTCAGGTAGGAAATAATGTAATGATATATGATTTGTAAAACATATTTAATGGGGGAGAAGCAACTGCCCATTTTTATTTAATAATCTGGTTCTGTTATGATGAGCAGTTGCTGTGAAATTTTTCCGGCAACTGCTTTTTTTTAAACATTATTGATAGTTGCACATGAACATTTTAATAAAATGATAACCGATAAAAATGAGAGCATTTGCAGGTCTATTCGCATTTATGGCAGTGGTGATGATTGCTGTACTAATGTTGATTTATGATTGGGTGAAAAAACGAAAAAAAGAACAGGATTGACCACACGGTGATGATCATGCATTATAAGAATTATAAACCGTATATGGCAAGTTCATGCGCCATGGTAACTTAATTTCATTAGAAATTAGTACCAAATCTCTTTGTAAAAGAAAAGGGGATAGTAACTTATCCCTTGGTAGAGGAAACTGAAAACAAATCCCGGGACTTATTAATTCCCCTTTTCAATATTGTATTGTTCCTTTTCACCCAAACAATTGACAAGGCAAACAAGTATCGTAGAGGTAACAATGAAGGAAGCAATTACTATAAGTAAAAAATCTGATGCTCCGGCAAGAAAATTGACAAGAGCTTTGCCAAAAACTGCCTGTAATGTGCCAAAAATCAGTAACAGTATTCCCAAACTAAAAGCAATCCATCCAACCAGTTTAAATACTTTCATAAGTTTCAGTTATATGATACATCTGAATATAAATAAACTCTAATTTCATAAATATCTAAATATCAACCAATAAGCTTTTTATGAACCGCAAGGTTTAAGTGATGAACAGACAGTATGAATAGATGGACACCGCGTTTATTAAAAGTCCGTTTTTATACCTGAATGGAAAATCTATTTAAAAATCGCTGCACTTAATGCTGCTTTAATAGACCGGAATTTGATTTTATACTACCTTGGCATTTGAATTTTGATAGAAAATTAAAGTAAAGAGTATATACAATGAACGCACATGGACCACTTATGATAGAGCACCGGCTCATTGAACGGATGCTTTCCGTCATAAAAGCCGCCATATTCAAAATAGAATTTAAACACGAGGTAGATCCGGTTTTTGTTGATTTTGCCGTTGATTTCATTCGAGTATATGTCGATAGAACTCATCATGGCAAGGAGGAAGACATTCTCTTCCGGGAATTGAAACAAAAATCGTTATCGGCCGATGATCAGCGGATAATGAATGAATTGATCGATGAGCATGTTTTGGTGCGCAAGACAACTGAGTTAATAGTCAGCGCCAATGACCGTTACCGTGCAGGTGATCATATTGCCTTAATCATTATTGCCAACAACCTCAAAACCATTATTGAATTTTTCCCCAAACATATTGAGAAAGAAGAGAAGAGATTTTACCCCGCATCCAGAACTTACTTCTCTGATGAGGAGGACCAGGCTTTGCTCGCGGAATTCGGCAGATTAGATCAGAAGATGGTTCATGAGAAATATAGGTCGGCCATAGAAAAACTGGAAAATCAACAACTTCAGAACAAAGCTTTCTGAATTGAAAATTCCGGCAGGGTGCAAAAGCTTAGTGGCTGTATGCTATAAGCTGTCGATTACGTTTTTCAGTTTATTGGTCACTTCGAGCGCAATACCTCCCAATGCAGGATTTGATATTGCCTGCATTGACTCGACAGGATTCACGGCAGCTATTTCAATTTTATTCGGTCCCTGTTCAATGACAAGTATATTGCAGGGCAGCATAGTTCCGATTTTATCTTCGGCCTGCAGTGCCTTATAAGCATAAGGCGGGTTACATGCACCCAGGATTTTGTATCTCTTAAAGTCAACACCCAGTTTATCTTTCAGTTTTTCATGCATGCTGATTTCAGAAATCACGCCGAAACCTTCACTTTTAAGTGCCTCAGTGGCTAAACTCACCGCTTCATCAAAGGAAGCATCAAGTGTTTTGCTGAAATAGTAGTCCATATTCTCCGGTTTAGAATAATTATTACTCAATTTACCTGATCGACAACAAATATAGAGGAATGTTTATGAGTGTAGCCAGAAAAGACTGACTATGATTCAATTATTGTTCTGACCGTCAACGGTCCTTTTTTGGAGCCTCAATATGAAGAAATGTGTCATGATTATAACCCTCCCATTACCAACCTATATACCGGCTTTGGCACTGAGGACCAAACCCTTAATTATGCAGTTGTTAAAATTTAATTGACACGGGTTGATTTATTTCAGAAATTTGACAGTTCGATAAACTAAAATGAAGGATTGTTATGAATGCGCTCCTTCTTGTCTGTCTGGTATTCGAAGTAATGTATGGTATTGGGTTCTTGCTTGTTCCCGGGTTATTAATGGGGCCAATCACTCATGAAGCAGGAACAGATTATGAGATGACACTGCCGCTCATCTTTTTGTCAGTTCATGACAGTATCAAGTGGTCAATTAATTAAAAAATTAATAATTCCTTAATACTATGAATTATGAAAACTTATGATAATGAATCGCTGAATCCATTTAAAGGAACTAAAAATAACAGACGGGAATTCATTAATAGAAGTATTATCCTGGGCACACTAGCAGGTGTTGGCAGTATAGGTTTTTTCAATGGCTGTAAACGCGAAGCTGACGAGGGGGTATCTCCGGCGGAAGACCTGATGCGTGAACACGGTGTATTGAACCGGATATTGCTAATTTATGATAATTGCAGGTCGCATCTGGTCAATAATGAACAATTCGATAAAGAAGCAATTAATAATTCTGCACAAATTATCAGAACCTTTGTTGAAGATTACCACGAAAAACTTGAAGAAGATTTCCTCTTTCCCCGATTCGAGAAAGCCAACTTATTAACGGACCTGGTGCAAGTGTTGCGTAAACAGCATAAGGCGGGACGAATCTTAACAGACCAGATATTACAATTTGGGAAAATGGAATTGCCTGCAAATACGGATGAAAGTCAAAAGCTGATAAAACTGTTAAGGGATTTCAACGTGATGTACCGTCCTCATGAATCACGGGAAGATACAGTACTGTTTCCTGCAATCCGGAAAATCGTTTCAGGGAATGAATATTTTGCATTGGGCGAAGATTTCGAGGATAAGGAACATGAACTTTTCGGTGCGGACGGATTTGAAAAAATGGTTGAAAAGGTTGCCGGTATTGAAAAGCAACTGGGTATTTACGATTTATCGACGTTCACCCCGGTAATTTAATGGCAGCAAATTTCCTTGCTGATTCTGTCTGAATACGCCAGCTTCAGGGCAAGCTTTCTTCATATCATAAAAAATTAATCACGGGGTTTAAGTTTAACTTTCTGTCTGAATATAAGTTAATTCTACCGGGAGATATTAATTTAATTTGAGATTTTAATACATAAATGCCTGACAAATAACTATTGGGATGAAAGCAAAAATGTTTCTTTCGAGGTATGAAATGGAAATTTATTCTGCTCTGCGGCTAATCACAGGGTTTCTTTTTTTGTGGCACGGTTCTCAAAAACTGTTCGACATTCCTCATACCGCACATGTGATCCCATCATATATCGTCTTAATCGCAGGACCAATTGAGTTCTTTGGAGGACTTCTGGTCATGATCGGTTTTTGGACTCGCTGGGCGGCATTCATTTGCAGCGGAGAAATGGCATATGCATACTGGACTGCTCACGGGAGTCATGCCTTGCTTCCCCTGCTTAATGGAGGAGAACTGGCGATGATTTATTGCTTCCTGTTTTTGTTCATTTCGGTCCATGGTTCAGGTAAATTCAGTGTTGACCATCTCCTTGAAAAGAAAATATAAAATCTATCACTGCTCGTTCTCAAATTAGAGATATTCCTTCTCAAACCGACTGGTTTAACACGTGTACAGAAAACCTTTTATCACCTGACTTGGTGGGAATCTGTTTTAAACCATGTCAGTTTCATCCACAATCTTAAGTAACTGTTGTGTGAAACAAAATGTCACAGTGGTTTTTCTTGTAAATTGTTGAATTTCACCAAGGTTTTTGGTGGTCAATTTTATGGGGTTAACCGTGCATGTTATTTAGGCCTATTCATGCTATTCACGAATCGCATGATTTGTCAGCAGTTCTTTGTACCCTGGATAAGATTCAAGCGGTGCAAAACGGATATCCCAGCCTAACCAGACAGGAGTAAACCAGGAGGGTATTGAAAGGAGCTGATCCAACTGAGCGATAGCCAGATCAAATTCACCAACCATGGTATAAATAATGGCAAGATCCTGAAGTATTCCTAAGCCATACATTGCATCTTTTGAAATTGGCAACAGGGCTTCGGCTTTCAGACCCTCATTTATGGCTTCTTCTCTTTTCCCAAGGCCTGCATAGGCAATTCCAAGAGAACTGTGATACCTGGGATCATTCGGAATTTCAACAACCTTTTTTTCTAAAATTTCCATGGCCGCTTTATAATTGATAAGGGCAAGTTCCCGTTTATCAAGATAAT
>DIAS01000028.1:9742-57927 GCA_002415855.1 Bacteroidales bacterium UBA5072 | reverse complement strand
AAATAAATTCCCCGCAATCCCAGAAGCTGGCCGAGGGCTCAATGGTCGAAAGGTAAACGAATGCGGCAATTATGAAGGTGATCCAGCCGGCAACAATATTTACGATCCTGAAGTTTTTCATGAACGTGGGTTTAAATGTTAGTGCGAAATAAGTGAAAAAAGTTGAAGAAGTGATAAGGAAGTTGAATGTTGTGGGTTGTAGGTTGTGATTGTTGTGGGTTAAATCTTTAGGTGGATCTTAATTTTTTCAAGGAGACCCGTCAGCACAACAATTAAGAGTGCAAAGAGGAGTGATTTCAATATCCCTATCCATCCCTCGAGGAAGGCAGGAGGCATGAGCTGTTGCAGGGGCCACAGGAAAGGGTATACAAGTCCCGGCAGCAGGTAACAGGTCAGCGTACTTCTGCCTGCGGGCATAATGACGCCGGCCCACCGGGCTGTATGAAAAATATCGCTTATTACATAGATCAGGGAAAATACAGCCATGCTGATCCCGGCACAAATTGCAGTCCATGCAGGAGTCGCCAGGATCTTGGAAATACCCCACAACGGTCTGACAGTGAATCCATAGCAGACGAATACCAGTGCTGTGAGGGTCATAACTACCGGAAAAGCAAACTTCCGGGTGTTGTTTCTCAGTTGCATGAATATTGCGGTTGTCATCACACCACTTGCCACCAGGGCATGATTGGAAGCACTGACAATGAGGCGGAATCCTCTTCCTGACCCGGAGAAGGGCAAAAATTCCTGTGCATTCAGGGCATGCAGGATCAGGCAAGATGCGACGATGAGCCAGAGCCTGTTTCCGGTGACCAGGTACAGAAGTGAATTCAACAGGTACGCCCAGCCGATCAGCCCCAGAATTCCCCACCAGTGAGGCGTCATCCATTCCGGTTCCGCCGGGGTTCCGCCTTTATACAACAGTGCAAGCAAAACAAGGATAACAACACCGGCGGCCTGTAAAAGCCAAACAGGTATCCCGCGTACCTTTTCCTTTTCATAGCTGTTCCAGATGAGCACAAAGGCAAGTATCATGAAAATCTCCCAGGCGGTTCTGGTCAGCTGTGGAATATCGGACCGGTAATTTTCGTGGTTCACCATGAAAAAGCCCATGACAATGAGCGCCAGTGATCGCCGGAGGATATGCACAAAAATCCTGGCCCGGGTGTCACCATGGTTCGCACGTGCCTTCATAGCAAAAGGTATGGAAAGACCCACAATAAAAAGAAAAGCCGGGAAGACCACGTCGGCAAGTCCCATCCCGTCGTCTGTTGCTGCCGTATGCTCAAGCCAGCCGGGAATATTATCCAGGGTCCACAGGTCATTCACGAAGATCATCAGGAGCATGGTCAGGGCTCTGAAGATGTCGATGGAAGCGATGCGGTTTTTCATTTACCGGTTTCCAGGGAATTGATATGCCCGAACAAAGCCCGGAAACATCCGGAAGGCGTGTCTTTATCCTGGTCCGGGGCGTCCGTTTTATAGAATTCTTCCAGGAACTGGCCTGTTGGAGACCAAACGGTCTGAACAAGACCGGCAAACCGGTCACGCATTTCAGGCGTCGACTGCAGGCGGAACCTTACCATGTCATCAACCTGTTTTACGGCAACTTCGGGCATGCGCCACGGACAGGTAACAACCCGGAATCCTTTCAATGCGAAGTATACCGGGGTCTGATCAGCCCGCTCATAATGCCAGTCGCAGATCATTACATCCTTCGGGATCAGGTCAATCGCCCTGTAACTGTTGTTCATACTGGCTTCCCACATCCCCATTCCTGTAGTTTTTCCATCGATCAGCCTGTCACCCCATATCCAGAGTTCACGGCCTTTATCAGCCAGGTGATTGTGTATGAGGGTGACCTCCCCGGCAAAAAGCTCTGCCTTGTCGTGCCCTGAACAACGGCTGCAGCTGTCGTGGCCCAGGTAAAACACCTCGTCCATCCCTGCATGAAAGGCATCAGCTTCGAAAGCCGTGCATATTTCATCCACAAGGTCAAAAACAACCTTATGCACTCCCGGGTGCAGGGGACAATAGCTTTTGCAATACAAGCCATCGGCATTCGGCCACTGGTAATCAACGGGCATTTTGACGTAAGGTGTTTCGTCAAATTCGGGATAGACTTTCAGCAGGTTATTAACTTTACCTGCCCATGACTGATGTCCCAGCAGGTTAATCTGCGGTATGATCCGGATGTTGTGTTTTTGACAGGCCCGGACCAGTTTTTTCACCTCATCCGGTGATAGTGCAACCTCATCTCTTAGTTCCGGATGACTCGCAAACTGGTAATTGAAATCCACACGGAGAATCAGGGTGTTAATGAACCGGGGAGCAAGCTCCTGGTGGATAAACTTAATAAAATCATCAAGTTCTTCCGGTGCGGGGGCGGCAATACAAAAACCGCGGACCGGGAAATGAGAATCGGGATTTGCAGGCTGAGATTTCAGCGTTGTGGCAGAAAAGCCAAGGATCAACAAAAAAAAGGCAGTAATTTTGCTCATCTTAAAAAGGGTTTACAAATGGTTATACGGTCAAAATATTGTAGTCGGGCGTTACAAATTTAATAATTTAAAATTCTACCTTTGACGCTTTGTTTTCAGAAGAAAGAATTTATTGTTTCACAGCATGCCATGGTGGAATCAGCGTCTGGATATCCGGCAGTCCATAATAAAACTCCGGAATATGTGTTATTATTATTGGCATATTTAACAAATGACTAAAAATGAAAAGGGTAAAAATCTGGCAGGCTTTTGTTGTGCTTGCTTTCATGGTAGCCTTATCTGCTGCCTGTGACAAAGAGGAGGAAATTGTACTTGATTTTGATATTACTGTGCCCAGTGACTGGGATTACTATTTGATGGCCAACCAGGGTTTTGTTTATTCGGCCATGAGAGCCCCCAGAGATGATAATGACTCCATCAGGGAGTATGTTACTGTTTTTAAGGAGCCCAAAGAATACCTGCCAGGATTTTACTTTGAAAAATACTGGACGACCATCCGGGCAAAAATTATAGCATCGGAGTTCTTTGTTTCGACCATATCGGACAAGGACACTGCCATCAATGGCACCACCGGGCACAGGATGATTTACGTTGAAAAGTACTATTATGTCAATTCCCTGCAGGACACTTTCAAGGTCAATAATATTGTCACCCGCTATCTGTTCTTTGTAAAAGGCAACGGATATAACATGGGCCTGGTTACGGTAGATACCACCTATCCGAGAATCAAGCCAGTTTTCGATGGCATCATGTCCACATTTCAATTCAAGGAATAGTCGGTTCCCAGCGTAAACAGGCAGTAAAAGAAGGCAAAGAATACCATGCTGTAATACGATTCGAGTGTATCGAGCGACAACATGGAAAGGAATATCGTTCCCGCGAAAAGGTTAAAAAGGAGCAAACGATAAGCCTTGGTTTTATATACAGGATAAAGGAAGCAGAACAGTATACAAAGCAGACCGGGTAATCCGAAGGCCAGCGTGAAAAAAAGGAACTGGTTGTGCGGTTTTCCTTCCCACTGAGGATCAAGTTCCGGCATTTCTTCCTGTGCAACCTGCAACATGGCACCATACACATCACCGATTCCCACGCCTGTCCAAATGTTCTTTCTGATGACTTCACCGGCTGCAAGCAGAAAGGCATACCTTTGTCCCAGAGAATGTTTCAGCACATAACCTGATTTCATCAGAATATGGATCTCCCAGAGGGTTTCATAAAGTCGTTGGTAAACTCCCGGATTCTCCTGAAACCTGCAATTGGCCAGTCCGTTTTCAATTTTCTCAATATCAGCACTATTCAGCTGATGCAGGGCGGATGAATCCTTCCTCAGTGCTTTGGAAGCAAGGTAACGCCTGATGGTAATGCGGATTTCCTGTCCCCTGCGATCGGTACTGTCGTAAGGAATGCTGCTGATCCTCTTCCATTCCCTTGCCAGTTCAGGTTCACATACATAAATATCAATATAGTGACCATTTTCGAGCGCACCGGTATGGAGATCATGGGTATAACGATTTCCGCCGGATGTAAAGCTTTCCAGTTCGGATAAGCTTACCGGACGGGCATGGAAATTACGGAACCAGGTGTAAGCAACGGTCGTCAGCAATACCAGGAAGGCGGCTGCAAGTGCTGTGATGATCGCATGCCGCGGAATCCTGTTCCTCATCCTGGCAGCTGAATTCGCGATAAAGACCACGGACATGATGAGAAAGATCAGTACACCGCTAAATGAACGCAGGAAGAACAGGAAGGCAACCAGCAGGCATGCTGCTGTAAATGCATATGCTTTCTCGGGGCCTGTTGACTTGAGGCGTTCATAGAATACGAGATACAGCAAGGCAAATATGGCCATGATGACCATCAGCGCAAAACGTGCATGCAGCATGAAAACTGAAATATTGCGGAAATCCCCGGTTGAAGGGATATCCTGAATAAAATAATTAACCAGGCAAACCACGGCTGCTGTCATAACAGCACCCGAAAAAAGCAGTAACAGCTGTTTCACCTGCTTTCCGGAAAGAGCGGCAGATGTACCCATAACAACCGCGAGAAGAACCAGGGTGAGGGTGTTTTTGGTCCTGATGAGCCCCATCTCAACATTGCGGGTATAAAGAAGACTAATGGCATAAATTACTGACACTGCGGCTACCAGCCATATGGAAGGATTGTGGGCAATCCTGGCGAGCTTGACCCTGAACTTCCCCTCCAGGATCCAGTTGAGCAGAAGCAGAAATTGCGAAATACTCAGGAGGTACCTTGAAAGCGGAAGGCAGCAAACCAGCAGGGCCAGCCCGAACAGGTATACTTTGCGGTGCAGATCTTCACGCGGGAGGGAAAGTTTCATGCCTGGCATTATAACATAACCGGCTCACAATGAATGGCCGATTGACGGGGTAAATAAAAATAAAATTTACAAAACATCTTGTAAAATTAAAATAAATTGTATTTTTGCACTCCCTATTTTAAGGGTGAAGTATTTATTGAGCAGCAAATTTTTATAACAACAATACATCGTGAATACATTGAGTTATAGAACGGTTTCGGCAAACAATGCTACTGTTCAGAAAGAATGGTACGTAGTGGATGCCACCAATCAGGTTCTGGGCAGGCTGAGTTCGCAGGTTGCGAGCATTCTCAGGGGGAAACACAAAACAAATTTCACTCCGCATGTAGATTGCGGGGACAATATTATTGTGATCAATGCAGAAAAGGTACGGCTCACCGGTAAGAAGTGGACCGACAAGGAATACAGGCGGCATACCGGGTATCCGGGTGGACAGCGCATTACCACTCCCGATGAGGTGGCTTTGGACAACCCTGGCAAGATTATAGAGCATGCAGTGAAAAGGATGCTTCCCCGAAACCGTTTAGGCAATGCCATCTTTGGCAATCTTTATGTATACGCTGGTTCCGAGCATCCACACACAGCACAGCAACCCAAGGAACTTAAATTAAATTACAAATAACAGACATGGAAGTAATTAACGCCATTGGCCGCAGAAAAAGCGCTGTTGCCAGGATCTATGTGAAAGAAGGCAAAGGTAAAATCGTTATCAACGATCGTGAATTAGCGAATTATTTTCCACTTGAACAACTGCAGTACATTGTGCTGCAACCTTTAAACGTTGCCGAAGTTGCTGATAAGTATGATATTACTGTTAATCTCCAGGGAGGCGGTATCAAAGGACAGGCCGAAGCGCTGCGCCTGGCTATTGCACGGGCTTTGGTAATGATGAAACCCGAAAGCAAAGTTGTCCTGAAAACCAATAGAATGCTTACCCGCGATCCACGCGAGGTTGAACGCAAAAAACCTGGTCAACCCGGTGCAAGAAGAAGGTTCCAGTTCAGCAAACGTTAGTCCCCATTATTTTGTTTAGCATCTAAATTGGTGAGACTCATTTCTTAAAGGATTTGGCTACTCATCAATTGATTTTTATAGAACGTAAACATTTTTAACATGACAAAAACAACTATTCAACAATTATTAGACGCAGGTGTACATTTTGGTCACTTGAGAAGGAAGTGGAATCCGGCAATGGCTCCTTACATTTTCATGGAAAAAGAAGGGATCCATATCATCGATCTGCAAAAAACACAGGTAAAGCTGGAAGAAGCTACGGCAGCTCTTAGGCAGATTGCCAAGTCAGGAAGAAAGGTACTGTTCGTGGCCACCAAGAAACAGGCAAAAGATATCGTAGCCGAGTATGTACAGAAGATCAATATGCCTTATGTTACTGAGCGTTGGCCCGGTGGTATGCTTACCAATTTCCCGACAATCCGCAAAGCGGTAAAAAAAATGTCATCCATTGACAAGATGGCAACTGACGGAACTTATGACAACTTGTCCAAACGTGAAAAACTGCAGATATCCCGTCAAAGGGCTAAGCTGGAAAAGAACCTCGGCAGTATTGCCGATCTGACTCGTTTGCCGGCGGCCATGTTCATTGTAGACATCTGCAAAGAGCATATTGCCGTGCACGAGGCCAGGCGGTTGAACATCCCTATCTTTGCCATGGTTGATACCAATTCGGATCCCAATCTGGTTGATTTTCCGATACCTGCCAATGATGATGCCTCAAAATCCATTTCACTCATTCTCGAAGTAGTCTGCAATTCGATGCTGGAAGGTCTGGAAGAGCGAAAACTCGAACGCGATAAAGAAGGTGATGCTGGCGATAAGAAAGGCAAAAAGGGTGAAAAACCTGAAGATGCAGAAGAATCGGATGAGGAATTCGAAGAATCACGTGAAAAGCGTGCTGCAGCAAAGAAAGCCCTGTCGTTAAAGGCCCCTGCCAAAAAAGGCGTAGTGGTTGATATCGAAGAAGAGGAAGAAGAAGAAGTTGAGGAAGAATAAACTATTTAATCAGAAATATTATGGCTATTACAGCAGCAGATGTCAGCAAGCTTAGAAAAATGACCGGAGCGGGCATGATGGATTGCAAAAATGCCCTGGAGGAATCAAATGGTAATTTTGAACTGGCTGTTGAGGTCATCCGCAAGAGAGGTCAGCTGGTTGCCAGCAAAAGAGCCGACCGGGAAGCCACAGAAGGTGTGGTTTTGGCAAAAGTATCGGATAAGGGTAATCTGGGGGTCTTGATCGTATTGAACTCCGAAACCGATTTTGTGGCCAAAAACGAAAATTTCATACAATTCGCCCAGGAGATTCTCAACCTCGCGGTAGATCAAAAGCCTGCCGATCTGAATGCGCTGAAGAATCTTTCATGGGGAGGCAGGACTGTTGGTGATCGCGTGACAGAGCAGGTAGGAATCATCGGTGAGAAGCTCGACCTTTCCTTTTATGCAAAAATAGAATCTACACAGGTAATTCCTTATATTCATCCGGGGAACAAGCTGGCCACACTCGTTGGCATGAGCAAAGTTGCAGATGTGAAAGTGGGCAGGGACATTGCCATGCAGGTTGCCGCCATGAATCCGGTGGCTGTTGATAAGGCCGATGTTTCAGCCGAAATGATCGAAAAAGAAAAGGAGATCGGCAGGGAACAGGCCCGTAATGAAGGGAAACCCGAAAACATGCTTGATAAAATTGCTGAAGGTAAGCTGAATAAGTTCTTCAAGGAAAGTACCCTGTTGAACCAGGAGTTTACAAAAGACAGCAGCAAGACCGTGAGACAATACCTGCAGAGCGTTGATAAAGATCTGACGGTTACTGGATTTGTAAGGTACAACCTGAACCAGTAAAACTGCCGGGACCTAGCCGGTCGGCCGGGTATCGGAGATCATAATATTCTGTCGGGGTGGCTATAAGTCACCCCGATATTTTTTTATATTTACAGCAGGATAGTAAAAAACGAAACATGGCATTAAAATACAAAAGGGTCCTTTTAAAATTAAGCGGGGAAGCCCTGATGGGTGAGAAGAAATCGGGTCTCGACGAATCCATCCTGGAATCATACGCCGCACAGATCAAAGAAATCCAGGATCTTGGAGCACAGGTTGGAGTCGTAATTGGCGGGGGTAATATTTTCAGGGGACTTTCCGGTCAGAAAAGTGGTTTCGATCGGGTGACCGGTGATTATATGGGAATGCTTGCAACAGTGATCAATGGACTGGCTTTGCAGACCTTTATCAGCCAGGCAGGTGGTAAAGCCCGTGTACTTACTGCCATTGAAATGCTTCCGGTAGCAGAGCGCTATACCAAAACACTTACTGAAACGTTGTTCTCACAGGGATATGTACTGATCTTCACCTTTGGAACAGGGAATCCGTTTTTTACCACTGATACGGCAGCAGCCTTAAGGGGAGTGGAGATCGAGGCCAATGTGATCCTGAAGGGAACACGGGTCGACGGGGTGTACACTGCGGATCCGGAAAAAGATCCCCGGGCACTCCGCTATCCCGATATTACATTCGAGGAAGCTTATAACAAGGGATTGAAGATCATGGACCTGACGGCCTTTACCATGTGCCGTGAAAACAACCTGCCCATCCTGGTGTTCGACATGAACAAAGCCGGGAACCTGAGAAAGGTGTTGGAAGGGGATGGCGTGGGAACGTTAATACATAATTAGTAGTAAAAGTAGTCAGGCAGTCGTGCAGTCGTGCGGTCTCTCTGTTAAGCTGAGCGGAGTCGAAGCATAAACTGTCACCAATAATATTTCCTCAGAAAATATCTGCGATTGATTGAAATTTTAATCCAAAATCCTAAATTTGTTTCCGTTACCTTCAAATCCCTTATCCGATGGAAGAAGAAGCAAGATTTTGCGAAGAAGTCGCTCAGGAAAAAATGGATAAAGCCATCAGGCATCTTGAGGATGAACTGATGCATGTACGTGCCGGTAAGGCTTCCCCTGCGATTCTTGACGGTATTACCGTAGATTATTATGGTGCCGTAACACCGCTATCACAGGTTTCCAATATCGGCACACCCGATGCCAAGACCATCGTGGTTCAGCCGTGGGAAAAAACAATGCTGACCATTATTGAAAAAGCTATATTGTATGCCAACATTGGACTGACACCAATGAACAACGGTGAAATCATCAGGCTGAACATACCTCCGCTTACTGAAGAAAGACGCAAAAACCTTGTAAAACAGGTGAAGATGCTGGGTGAAAACACAAAGGTAAGCATCAGGAATGCACGACGGGACGCCAATGAAGAGCTAAAAAAACTTCAGAAGAACGGCCTCCCTGAGGATATTGAAATGGAATCGCAGGAGAAGGTACAGCACATGACCGACGAGTACATCCGGAAAACGGATGTTATTGTTGCCGCGAAAGAGAAGGATATTATGACGGTGTAGGGAAAAGTGGCGCAGTTGCGCAGTCTGACAGCCTAATCCCCAACCAGCTTATACAGCTCATCCAGCTTAGGTGATAAGATGATCTCCGTCCGGCGGTTTTTCTGGCGGGCTTCGGAGTTTTTCCCAGTATCTACTGGCTGATACTGGCTTCGTCCGGCGGTAGTCAACCGTTGCGGATTGATGGTTGAACCTTCCAGAATTATTCTGACGATCGAGGTGGCCCGCAGAACGCTCAAATCCCAGTTATCCTTGAAGGTTGAGCCCGGAATTACCGGAACGTCATCCGTATGACCTTCTATCATTACATTGATGTCGGGATTCTGTTCCAGTACTTTCGCAAGTTTCCTGAGTGCATCGGCACCTTTGGGATCCACAGCTGTGCTGCCACTTTTGAACAACAGCTTTTCTTCAAGCGAAACAAAGACTTTCCCGTTTTTCTGGGCAACCGTCAGTCCCTGGTTCTCAAACCCGAGCAACGCGTCCGATACTTTCTTTTTCAATGAAACAAGACCAGCCTGCTGCTGTTGCAGCACCTCTTCAAGCTGCGTCAGGCGGGCATTCCGGGCCTCGAGCTCAACCTCACGCTTTTGCAGATCCTTCTGGGCTACCTGTAAATCGGCCATCAACCGCCTGATTTCCACTTCGCTCCCCTTTAACAGGGCCTGCTGGGCCTCCTGCAGATCACTGTAATCATTGTTTAGCTGTCGCGTCTGCCTTTCCAAACGGGACACTTCCTCTTTCCACTTAACGGTATCCCTGGCTGCTCGGTCCATATCTTTCTCAAGCATAGCCAGATGTCCTTTTATTTCCTTGTTTTCCACAGTCAGTTGCTCATGCTCGGCTTTCAGGAGATTGTTCTCCTCCTGGCAGGTAAGGGCCTCCGACTGCAGCGATTTGAATTTGGTGGGGGGTACGCAGGAAACCATCGAAATGGTAAAGAGGAGCAGAATAGTCGACTTTTTCATCGTGAATTTGATTAATACCTTAGCCTCCGAAATTAGTACGCTTGTCAATATATACAAACTAATTAAGCAATTAATTATTAACTTTGCCCCACTTGAAACCAGCTTTTATTCTGGTTTTCATACTACAAAGGTGAGGTCCCAGGATGATGGAATTCAACAAGGAACAGCGACTTCTGGATCAGATTACATATCCCGCAGATCTTAGAAAACTTGATCGGGAGCAGCTTCCCCAGGTATGTGATGAACTGAGGCAGTTCATCATTGATATGTGCTCATCCAACCCGGGTCATCTGGGAGCCAGCCTGGGAGTGGTTGAACTTACCATTGCCCTGCATTATATTTACGATACTCCGCACGATGCCCTGATCTGGGATGTGGGTCACCAGGCATATGGACACAAAATTCTCACCGGCCGCAAGTCAGTATTCCATACCAATCGCCAGCTGAACGGGATCAGCGGTTTTCCGCGCATGAGTGAAAGTGAATATGACGCCTTTGGAACGGGTCATTCGTCCACTTCCATATCCGCCGCGCTGGGAATTGCAGTTGCCGACCGCCTTCAGGGGATCAAAAGAAACGTTGTTGCCATCATTGGCGATGGTTCCATGACCGGTGGACTGGCCTTCGAGGGACTGAACAATGCCGGAACGGAAAATACAGACCTGCTGGTTATCCTCAATGACAACAATATTGCCATTGATCCCAATACCGGCGCTCTTAAGGAATATCTCACCGACATCACCACATCAAGGACCTACAACAAGGTCAAGAGCGAGTTGTGGCACCTGTTCGGCAAGATCAATAAAATAGCGCCCCACGCCAGGGAATATGCACAGAAGCTTGAAAACGGCCTCAAATCAGCCCTCATGCACCAGAGTAACCTGTTTGAAGCGCTGAAATTCAGGTATTTCGGTCCGGTCGACGGCCATGATGTAATGCACCTGACGGAATTGCTCTATGATATGAAGAACATCCCCGGTCCCAAACTTTTACACCTGCGCACGGTGAAAGGTAAGGGATTTCCACTGGCAGAGCTGAACCAGACGGTTTATCATGCGCCCGGAAAATTCAACCGTGAGACAGGAGAACTGGTTGGTACACGCGGCAGCAGCCCGGAGCCCCCGCTTTACCAGGATGTTTTTGGTTATACCTTGCTGGAGCTCGCCCGGCAGAACGATAAAATTGTGGGTATCACACCCGCCATGCCAACAGGATGTTCGCTCAAGATCATGATGGATGAAATGCCCGAGCGGGCTTTTGATGTGGGGATCGCAGAACAGCATGCCGTAACCTTTTCTGCAGGCCTGGCCACGCAAGGTATGATCCCTTTTTGCAATATCTATTCTTCCTTCATGCAACGGGCGTATGACCAGATCATACACGATGTTGCCCTTCAGAAGCTCCCGGTGGTATTCTGCCTCGATCGCGGCGGTATCGTCGGTACCGATGGCGCCACACACCAGGGTGTATTTGATATTGCTTACCTGCGATGCATTCCGAACATCATAATCTGCGCTCCCATGAATGAGGAGGAATTGCGTAACATGATGTTTACGGCGCAATTAAAAAACCATGGAACCATAGCCATCCGTTATCCAAGGGGTAAGGGCAGCATGACCGACTGGAAAAAGCCGCTCAGGGAGATCGGTATCGGAAAGGCCAGGATGGTGAAACCCGGGAAGGACATTGCCGTGCTGACCATAGGCCATGCAGGTAATATGGCAAGTGAAGCCCTGATGAGACTCGATCAGGAACATATTGAAGCGGAGCACTGGGACATGAGGTACGTCAAACCAATGGACAGCGAATGCCTGCATGCGATATTCAAGAATTTCAAGAATATTATCACCGTCGAAGATGGCGTAATATCAGGTGGTTTTGGCAGTGCTGTTGTCGAATTCATGACCGATAACGGATACCAGGCCAATGTGAAGCGGCTGGGGGTACCCGATACCTTTGTCGACCATGGCACTCAGGCAGAACTGTACAAACAGTGCGGTTTTGATGCGGAAGGTATTTACAGGGCGGTAAAATCGATGGTTAAGCCAAGGGTCCTCTCAAAAGTCGGTTGATCAGAACTTCCTTCCTACGATCAGCACATCATCAATCTGTTCCTGGTTAATTTTCCAGTCTTCGAAAGTGCGTTCGAGCACTTCCTTCTGGTTATCTGCCGGCAAATCACTGATGCTGGCGAGGAGTTCCTTCAGCACGGAAGTTTTGAATTTTTTCCCGTGGGCACCGCCGAACTGGTCGGCATAACCATCAGAAAATATGTAGAGGTTATCCTGTCTTTCCAGTTTAATTTCATGGTTGGTGAAGGTCTTCTCTTTCCCGGTAGCCCGTCCGATAGCAAAGCGATCCGCCTTGATCTCAATTACCTCACCTTTCCTTACAATGATAAGTGGGTTGAAGGCTCCTGCATACTCCAATATGCCTGTTGCAGGTGTATAGCAGGCCAGGGCAACATCCATACCGTCATTTACAATGTCTTCGCCTTTCTGGTGAAGGTTGATGGCAACCTCTTCATTCAAATGGTCAAGAATGGCAGATGGTTTGTAAATCCCCTGTTCAATAATGATCTTATTGAGTGAGGTGAATCCGATGAACGACATGAATGCACCTGGTACTCCGTGGCCGGTGCAATCCACGGCGATCAGAAATTCACGGCCGCCAACTGAATTCATCCAGTAAAAGTCACCGCTTACAATATCCTTGGGTCTGAACAGGATAAAGGTCTTGTCAAAAGGTATATCAGGCGGCAGGATGGCGAATTGTATCCGTTTGGCATAGGTGATGCTATCCATGATGTCACGGTTTCTCATGGAAAGTTCTTCATTGGCCACTGACAGTGCCTGGGTACGTTCATGCACCCTGTCTTCAAGAATTTTCTTTTCCTGCAGCAGGTTTCTTTCCCTGATTCTGATATAGGCGATGATCGACGCCAACGTGAGGATTATCACGGAAATGATGAAATATCCCCGCTGGTAAAACGGAGGCAGTATCCTGAAGCTGTAACTGGCAGGAGTGGAAGTCCAAATGCCCTGATCGTTCCGTGCCCTTACCATAAAGGTATACCGGCCGGGCTGCAACTTGTTGAAAACAATAGAATTGTCATCTTTCTGATCGATCCAGGTATCGTGCAATCCCTGCAGCATTACCTGGTAAGTGATCCCCTCCGGATTGGAAAGGGAGATGCTGATGAAGGTAAAGGCAATATCGTTTTCACCGCTTGAAAGCCTTTTACCACGTTTCATTTCGGTTGAAAGTCCTTTAACCAGCATCTTGCTGATCTCCACCCTGGGTTCCCCGGAATTTTCGCCGGAAAGGAGCTTCATATCACACTTCATGGCACCGTTGGCGGTACCCAGCCACAAATACCCTTTGCTGTCCATGTACCACGCATTGTTCCTGGTCTCAATACCGGTAAACCCCACCCTGCGGGTATAAGTCAGGATTTTATGGTGTTTGTGGTCAATTACATTCAAACCACGGTTGGTACCTACATAGATGTTATTGTCCGCGTCGCAGGCAAGCACATTGACCAGATTGGACAATAACCCCTCCTTTGTGCCGTAGGCTGTAACGGAATCGTTCACAAGAAGCAGGACTCCTTTCGATTCGGTACCTACCCAAAGTCTTCCTGTTTTATCCTCCGTAAGGCATGTGGGTTTTACACCATCCAGTGCCTTTACAGGGGTAAAGGTACCATTGCGGTACCGTGTCAGTCCCATTTTCCTGTCAGAACCGATCCACAGGTTGCCTTTCGAATCGGCATATAAAGCTGTGATAAAATTACCTGCCAGTCCTGAACTTTGTGTATAGGTTGCAATAAAGGCATCCCTGGAGATATCATATTCCACGAGACCTTCGACAGTTCCGGTCCACAAATGGCCCTCGCTGCCTATTTCAAGAGCTGTGATACCTTTCGACAGGATGGGATAGGAGATTGAACTGTTTACCCGTGTGTGGGTAAGGAATTGTTTGCGGGCAGTATTATAGAACATCACCCCCTGATCGGCAGTCCCGATCCAGATATTGTTGTTTTTGTCTTTTTTAAAGAAACGGATCTGATCACTGATGAACTTGTTCGATTCAGTATAATGCACGAAGGATGACCTTTTACCCTCACCGGCATAAACAGAAATTCCCTGGCTGGTACCGAACCAAATCTGTCCTTGTGAATCCTCAATTACGGCATTTACCTGGTTATGCAACAGGCCATCCTTGGTTGAGAAGTTCAGGAACTTCTCACCCTTGTAAATATCAAGGCCCTGATCCGTTGTCCCTACGAGGATATTACCTTCTTCGTCCTCCCTGATGGTCCATACATGGTCGTCATGAAGTCCGTTGGAAGTGTTGTAGATCTTGATATTTCCGTCAGGACTGATCCTGCTGATACCACCTGCATTGATATCGTCCTTCCAGTGTCCTACCCAGATGTTACCGTGCCTGTCTTCCATTATGGAGGTCACAAAATTACAGGCCAGGCCATTGCGAGTCTCAAAAAAAGTAAATTTGTTGCTGACGGGGTCCAGTTTTGACAGTCCACCGTTGTGTGTTCCGAACCAAAGGTTTCCCTGGTGGTCTTCGAACATGACGATTGTCAAGAAGAAGGTGAACATTCCTTTGGGAGCATATGTTTCAAAGGAATTGCCGGGCTTGTTGTATTTCTTAATACCGGCATTGGTCATAAAGAAAAGGTCACCGGTCGATGTCGCCAGGCTGTTGAAAACCTGGTCACCCAGGCTTTCCCCTTTCAGGTAATGCTCAAATTCGAGAAATCCCGACGGTTCGCGGGGGTTCTTGACCCGCAATGCCCCGTTCAGTTCTGTGGTGATCCATATCTGGTTGTCCTGATCCTGGCTGATGGATGTAATATTTGACCGTATTAACGTATCAATTGTTGAAAGCCTTTCAAATGATCTCCCGTTATACCGTGTTATTCCGCCTCCTTCATGACCCATCCAGAGAACATCGTCCCCGTCGAGAAAAAGCACCCTGACGGCCCCCTGTGCAAGGCCATCTTCAGCAGAATAGGGGATGAAGACCTTCCCGTCGAATTTT
The DNA here is from genome assembly GCA_002415855.1 of Bacteroidales bacterium UBA5072. Lineage (GTDB taxonomy): Bacteria > Bacteroidota > Bacteroidia > Bacteroidales > UBA10428 > UBA5072. The sequence goes on along the minus strand of DIAS01000028.1, from coordinate 42,637 downwards.
GACACGCCGGTCTGGGTCCCAAGCCATACATAATGTTGTTTATCCTGAACAATAGCATATACTTTCGACTCAAAATCCTGGGGTGTGCTGTAATTGTCAAAAAAATAGGTCTGGGCAAAAAGCCCTGAGGTTGTTGTGATGCCAAGGCAAAATGCCAAAAAAATGAAGTGACGGGCTTTCAAGATGGGGGCTATTATTTCGACATGAAAAAGAAAGTGCCGTCTTCGTCCTGCAACCCGGTTATCTTGCCGAACATCGGCTTTTGCTGGTTGCTTTGGGTTACTGCCAGATTCACTTTGTTGACGATGGTCTCTATAGGGATGCAGGCATTTGGGTTATTGGCCAGGGTATTGGCAAACGTCCTGGTAAACACGGAGTTGTCAACAGCCAGTTCATATCCCGCTGATGAGAATACCTGGGATGACTTGAACTTAACGGCTTCCCAGTCGTTGCAGTTCCTCTCTCTGGGAGCGTCGCGCATGGCCTGATAAAATGTGGGGCCAGATTCACAGGCATCGGTGATCACCAGGTTATGCGTTATATAACTGGCATAGGATTGCAGCGAAGCCCGCAGGGCATTCAGGTTGTAATAGGTGAATTCATCATCTCGCTTGGCATCTACGGGGATCCAATAGCCTGTTTCATTGATGAATTTTCCATGTCCGGCATACCAGATCAGCAGAGCATTGACCTTGTTGCTCTTGAGAAGGTCCCTGAGCTCAATGGAGAAGAACCGCTCCATTTCTTTCTTGGTCATGTCCTGTTTGTGGATCAGTTTGTGGATATCGTAGCGGGCCAGTGCCGACCTCATCATGGTAACGTCTTTGGACGGTCCGTCAAGGCTGGGGAAAGTTTCGTAGTTTGAATTCTCGATGAAGATTACCCAGGTGCGTCCCATCGGATTTGCTTCGAGCAATGATACGCCTTCACGGTTCAGCACAAAGGTCTGGGAGGTGTCATTATCATAATTGTCGGTGGCGGTTACCGTGAACTTGTTTTTGTTGGCTACGTTGATCGTGGCGGAAAACCTGGGATTCAGGTCTCCAAGCGTGAAGCTGGCTGCCACACCGTCAATCAGTATCGACTTGATGGTGCTTTCATCGTTGATGCTTCCTTCAATGTACAGGCTGGCATTGTCTGTATCCAGGTATATTTCACCGTTATCCGAAGCATAAGGGGCCAGGATGGAAACGACCGGCGGATCAATCTCGGTGCGGGTAATGAAGAACTGGATGCTCCTGGTATTGTCGTATACATCGGTTGCAGCAATGGTAATGAAATCTGTGACGGCAATATCCACATCAGCGGTAAATTCATAATTATCGCCGCTTTTAAAAAAGGTTGCCGGTCTTTTATTGATCAATACGGAGCCGATCTCACTGTCATCCATAATCTTACCCCTCAGGGACAGGATGGTTTTGTTTTGGGCCAATTTAAGAGTAGACTCATCGTATACCTGTGGTTCAAGGAGACTGACCTTTGGCGCCGAAGATTCCCGGTTCAATTCGTACAGCCGCTTTTTTGCCTCATTCAGGTGCTGCTGGGCCACCACATCAGCTGATGACAGCAGCGTTAGGGTCTCATAATCCTTGATGGCCGATTTAAAATCTCCCACCTGCTCATAGGAATAAGCCCGTTTATAGATTGGTTCCGGGTATTTTGGATCGATAAGCAGCGCTTTGGAATAATCATTGATGGCATTCTGGTTTTGGGTGAACTCCTGGTAGTAATTGCCACGGATCAGGTACATTTCCTTGTTGTCCGGATCACTTGAAAGGATCCGGGAGATGTCATCAATGGCCTTTGTGTACTCGGTTTGCCTGGCATAGATCCGGCTCCGGATCAGGAGTGCGTCCTTGTTTCCGGGTTCTTTCGCCAGCAATGCATTACAGCAATCCATGGCTTCAGCTGTTTTGTTCAGCTGAAGTCTCAGGGCTGCCAGGGCCAAATAGGCTTCAGTAAACATATCGTTTTTGACAAGTGCTTTGCTGTAATCTGCCTCAGCCTGATTATAATTCTTCATTTTTTCATAAACCTGGCCGCGGCAGAAGTTATTCTCAGGATTGTCCTTGATTCCTAAAGCTTTGTCAACAGCGACAAGCGCATTGGAATAATCTTCCAGGGCAATCAGGATCTGCGCGAGAAGCCGGAAAGCAGCGTCGGATTTCTTATCCAGCAGGGTGCAATGGGTCACCAGGTCAAGGGCGCTTTGATAATGGCCAAGGCTGTAATTCAACCTTGCTGCATCATAGAACAGTTCCGGATTCTTCTGATCAAAAGCCAGTGTCCTTTTCATATCTGCGGCGGCTTTCTCTATATCACCGTTGGCCTCGTACGAACGCGCCCGTTCTATATAGGCATCCACATATTCGGGATCAAGGTCCAGCGCTTTTGTAAATTGGTCAATGGCATCCTGGTGATTGCCTGCCTTGACAAAAGTAAGGCCTGTTTTATAGAATTGTTTTGCATTTTGTGCATAGGATCCGGATGACACGAAGGCAACAACCAGGGGCAGTAGAAATCTGACAAGTATTTTCATGAACAGGTTTATTATAACAGAGAGATTTTATTGTTGTAAAGGGTTAATGCTGTAAAGGATACGAAAAAACAAAGAATTGGTTATTGGTTATGAAAGAAAATTAGTTTATCCTCCCTGATCCTGTATTCCTCGCGGGTAGCATTGGCAATAACCGGAGCGGCTACGCCGGATCCGAACTTCTGGAGGCCTGTAAATACCCTGGCTTCATCCCAAAGATCAGCCTGAATGAAACTGCTGTGCAGTTTTTGTCCCCCTTCAACCAGAACGGATTGAATCCCTTCTGCATAAAGGCAGGCAAGCATGGATTCCAGTACATTATCCCTGAAGTCGAGTCTTACATAGCGGGTTTGATCTTCAAAAGCGTCTTTCAAGGCATTGAAAACAAGGGTCGGGGATGAGTTGTCAAAAAGGTTCAGGCTTTTTGGCAACCGCAGTTTTTTATCAAGCACCAGTCGCATCGGTGATTTTCCGGGCCATTCGCGCACGTTGAGCTGCGGATTATCGAGCAGTGCGGTTTGTGTACCAACAAGTACCGCCTGTTCTTCACTTCGCCATTTGTGAACCAGCATGCGGGATATCTCATTGGATATCCAGTTGGGTTGCTGAATTCCGGGATTTTCACGTAAGATGTCAATGAATCCGTCACTTGTCTGTGCCCACTTGAGGATGATATAAGGTCGTTTCCTGGTGTGGAAAGTAAAGAACCGACGGTTGAGCGCAGCACAATCATCAGGCAGCACGCCGTTGATAACTTTCAGGCCGGCCTGCTCCAGTTTGGCAATTCCCTTTCCCGACACCAGCGGATTCGGGTCAGATGTGCCGATCACTACTTCCGGAATGCCTGTTCTGATGATCATATCTGCACAGGGCGGGGTTTTCCCGCTATGCGAACAGGGTTCCAGGCTGACATATAAAACAGAACGGGATAACAGTTCCTTGTTCGCAACTGCATTGACTGCATTCACTTCGGCATGTGGACCGCCGTACATCCGGTGAAATCCCTCGCCGATGATCCTGTTGTCATGCACAACGACTGATCCGACCATCGGGTTGGGGGCAGTATGCCCAAGACCGCGTCCGGCCAGATCGAGGCATCTTTTCATGTACGATTCATGGGAAATTCCTGAAGTCACTTTCTTTTTTGTAAATTTACCCGATGGAACCAATCCAAACGCTCCGGGATGTCATGCTTTTGTTCCGGCATCAGCTGCGGGATTATTATCCCGACGGCGAGATACGAAACATTTTTTACCTGTGTGCTGAACATTTGCTAAATTACAGCAAAATTGACATTCATGAGAAAGGTCAGGATCCAATTTCAGGCGAAATCGTTGAAAAATTCAACCAGGTCCTTGTCAGGTTGAAAAATTGGGAACCCATTCAATACATAACGGGAAGTACAGAATTTTACGGGCTGGTTTTTCAGGTCGACAAAAGGGTTCTAATACCGCGCCCGGAAACAGAGGAGCTTGTAGCATGGATACTGAGCACGGAAAAAGGCAGAGCACCTGCCATCCTGGATATCGGCACGGGTAGCGGGTGTATTGCCGTCTCATTGGCTGCAAATTTACCGGGGGCAAGTGTTTCCGCATGTGATATATCGGAGGATGCGCTTGAGGTTGCCTTGTCAAACGTGCGGATAAATGAGGTCGAGGTGGATTTGTTTGTTTACGACCTGTTTAATGGGCAAACCCTTCTGCCTTCCAGGTACCAGCTTATGGTCAGCAACCCGCCTTATGTCAGGGAGATGGAAAAGATGTACATGCGGAAGAATGTGCTGGATCATGAACCTGGAATTGCGCTGTATGTGCCTGATGATGACCCGCTTTGCTGTTATCGCGGTATAGCCCTGCTGGGAAGGAAATTTCTGAAGGACGGAGGGTACCTTTACCTGGAGATCAACGAGAATTACCCGCAGGAAATTACGAAAATACTGGAAAATGCCGGATTTTATGGAATAGAGATCAGGAGCGACCTGAACGGAAAGCCGAGGATGGTGAAAGCAAGCAAATAGGAAGTGACTGGTGACAGTTAGGGGTGGGATCCTTGAACCTCCCAGGAAATTTCTGAATAATGAAAAATTGTAAACATGTTAACCCGACAGGCCCTTGACAAGATCCGTCAGATTTGCAGCCGGCAGGAAAAATGCCCTGCAGATGTGCTGACCCTTTTAAAACGCTGGGGTGTTCCGCAGGAACATCACCAGGAGATCCTGGAAGACCTGAGATCAGGGAAATTTCTGGATGAGTACCGTTATGCCGCTGCTTTTGTTGCGGATAAAATAAAATTTGATCACTGGGGTTTGATCAAGATCCGTTACATGTTACAGCAAAAAGGTATTGCCAGGCATGTTGCTGAAGATGCCCTCAGAGAAATCAATCCCGATGATTACCGAGCCATGGTGGGCAGAGAACTGGCCAAAAAGCGTAAAACACTTAAAGGCCCTGCAAGGGAGGTCTGGGCCAAACTTGCACGTTACGGTTCATCGCGGGGGTATGAGATGGAGGTTATGCAGGGATTTCTGGGGGATGAATAATACCCGTATTTTTCTTACATTTGTTTCCTCATATAAAAACAAAGCTTATGGTCACGATTGATCTAATTAAAGTGTTAACAGAGCGCACCGACGCCCTGGGGAGGTATCTTTGACATTGACCGTAAACTTACCCTGATCAAAGAGGAAGAAGAAAAGACCCACGCACCGGATTTCTGGAATGATCCCAAGGAAGCGGAGAAAAAGCTGAAGGAAATATCCGTTTTAAAAAGCTGGACCGACGGCTATCACCAGCTAAGGAAGGAACTGGATGACCTCACCGTATTGTTTGATTTCTATAAGGAAGGCGAAGCCACTGAAAAGGAGATCGATGAGCATTATGCTTCGGTGATCGGCCGGGTGGAGGACCTGGAATTTCGTAACATGCTGCGCAATGACGAAGACAGGATGGGTGCCATACTGAAGATCAATTCCGGCGCAGGAGGAACCGAAAGTCAGGATTGGGCCCAGATGCTGATGCGCATGTACATCCGCTGGGGAGAGCGCAACAACTACCAGGTTCGTGAGATCAGCTTTCTCGAAGGCGATGATGCCGGCATCAAATCGGTGACCCTAGAATTTGACGGCGACTATGCCTATGGTTACCTGCGTGCGGAGAACGGGGTTCACCGGCTGGTTCGTCTTTCTCCTTTCGATGCCAATCATAAAAGACACACGTCATTTGCCTCAGTGTTCGTGTCGCCCGTGGTGGATGATAACATAGAGATCATCATAAATCCGGCCGACCTGGAGTTCGATTACTTCCGATCGAGCGGGGCAGGCGGACAAAATGTCAACAAGGTGGAAACAGGTGTCCGGGTAAGGCATTTGCCCACCGGGATCACCGTAGACAATACTGAAACCAGGTCGCAGCTGCAAAACAAGGAGAATGCGCTCCGGATACTCCGCTCTCATCTTTACGAAATGGAGTTGCGGAAGAGGATGGAAAAGCAGGCGGAGATAGAGGGGCAGAAGAAGAAGATCGAATGGGGGAGCCAGATCCGCAGTTATGTGCTGCATCCGTACAGGCTGGTGAAGGATTTACGAACCGATTATGAAACATCCGATACGCAGGGCGTTTTGGATGGCGATATCAACGCCTTCATCAAGGCTTATCTCATGGAATTTGCAGGAAAATAATCAACCTATGCTGAAGATCTATCATAATCCCAGGTGTGCAAAAAGTCGGGAAGGTCTGAAATACCTTACGGATCGTAATTTGAAATTCGAGATGGTGCAGTATCTCGAAAACCCTTTGCATGAAGAGGATCTCAAAAGAATTCTGATGAAGCTGAACCTCAAACCGGCTCAGGTAATCAGAACCCAGGAGGAATTATACCGGAAGGAATTGAAAGGAAGGACATTCACTGATGAAGAATGGATCAGTATCATCCTGGAGAATCCCAGGCTTTTGCAACGGCCTATCGTGGAGGGGAAGTACAGGGCTGTGGTTGCGATCCCGGCGAAGATGATAGAGGGGCTGGTAAAGGAGATTAAGTGATCCAATGAAATTAACCGCGAAGTGGTTGAACAGGTGATGAGTTATTTTTACTATACAATACAACCACTCCGTGGTTGTAAAGAAATCAGAACGTTAATTAACACCGGGGTTCACCCGGCACTATTCATATTAAGCCCCGTTTGCGGGGTTTTGGTCTTTCGTATTTACTCTTAATATAAACATGATGGAGTACAGAACCGAACACGACACGATGGGGCAGGTAAATGTTCCTGCCGACAAGTATTGGGGAGCACAAACCGAGCGTTCGAGGAACAACTTCAGGATTGGACCAGAGGCCAGTATGCCCCGAGAGATTATTTACGCTTTTGCCTATCTTAAAAAGGCCGCTGCTCTGGCAAACGCTGAAATGGGCGTTTTGGCGGCTGAAAAGCGCGATCTGATCGCGCGCGTGTGTGATGAGATCCTGACCGGCAAGCTGAATGATCAGTTCCCGCTGGTCATATGGCAAACCGGCTCCGGTACGCAGTCCAACATGAACATGAACGAGGTGATCGCCTACCGGGCGCACGTTCTTTCGGGAGGTGCGCTCACGGATGAAAAGAAGATCCTTCATCCCAACGATGATGTAAACAAGTCGCAATCATCGAATGATACTTTCCCCACGGCCATGCACATAGCTGCCTATATTATGGTGGTTGAGGTTACCCTGCCCGGGTTGCAGAAGCTGAGGGATACCCTGCACAAGAAAGCAGGGGAGTTCAGCGGTATCGTAAAGACCGGCCGTACGCATTTCATGGACGCCACGCCCTTATCACTCGGCCAGGAGATCTCGGGGTATGTTCAGCAAATCGACAATTCCATGCGAGCCATCCGCAATGCCCTTGAGATGGTACGCGAACTTGCGCTGGGCGGAACGGCGGTGGGAACCGGGCTCAATGCACCCAAGGGGTATGACGTGCTGGTGGCCAGAAAAATTGCCGAGCTCACCGGGCATCCTTTCATTACTGCTCCGAACAAGTATGAAGCGCTGGCGGCGCATGATGCCATGGTGGAATTGAGCGGTGCTTTAAAAAGGACAGCGGTATCACTGATGAAGGTTGCCAATGATGTCCGCATGCTCAGCTCCGGGCCGCGAAGCGGAATAGGTGAGATCATCATCCCCGATAACGAACCGGGATCATCCATCATGCCAGGCAAGGTAAATCCTACCCAGCCCGAAGCGCTGACCATGGTCTGTGCCCAGGTGATCGGGAACGATGTGGCTGTGTCGGTCGGTGGAATGAACGGGCATTTCGAGCTCAACGTGTTTAAGCCGCTGATAGCAGCAAATGTGCTGCAGTCAGCCAGGTTGTTGGGTGATGCCAGCATGTCGTTCAACGACAAATGCGCAGAAGGCTTACAGCCCAACCACGAAGTCATCCGTGAGCATCTCCGGAATTCCCTGATGTTGGTGACGGCACTCAATCCGCACATCGGGTATGAGAATGCTGCCAAAATTGCCAAAAAGGCCCACAAAGAGAATAAAACACTGAAGCAGGCCGCCATCGAGCTCAGCCTGGTCACCGAAGAACAGTTTGATAAGTGGGTAGATCCCGCTAAGATGATTTAATCACTAATCCCTCATAACAACAAAATGAACGAGCAGAACGACAGGCTCTTTGCAGGGTTTCCCATAACCAGTGTCGCCGATTGGGAAGCCAGGATCAGGGAAGATCTCAAAGGGGCGGATTATGAGAAGAAGTTGATTTGGAAAACCCTGGAGAACCTGAAGATCAAACCCTATTATACGGCTGAGGACATTACAGACCTGCCCTTTGCAGATGAGATGCCCGGCATGTATCCCTTCGTCAGGGGAACAAAGATTTCCGGAAACACCTGGGAGATCCGGCAGGATCTGAGGGTTTTTGATATTGACACAGCCCTGTACAAAGCTAATGCAGCTGTTGAGCGCGGCGCCACGTCTATCGGGTTTGACCTCACCCTGAAGGGTGACCTGTACTTCCATGATTTCAGAAAGCTGATCGCCGGCTTTGCCCGTAATGGCACCAGCCTGAGTTTCGTTGCAGGAGAGACCGCCCCGGATGTGCTGGATTATTTGCTCCGTGCTATGGAAGAGCTGCGGATCGATCCTGCACAGGTAAGAGGTTCACTGGGATATGATCCCCTTGAACAGCTGACCACCACGGGGGGCTTTTTTACATCAGCCGAGGAGGACTTCAATGAGGTTGATAACCTGCTTTCGACAGCTGAGAATGAATTGCCGGGATACAGGGTGATCGCGGTCAACAGTCATATATTCAGTGATTCCGGTGCTTCCATTGTACAGGAACTGGCCTTCGGGATCTCCATGGCAGCTGAATACCTTACCCGGATGACCGACGTGGGGCACAGTGCCGAAGATGTGGCCAGGCACATGCAATGGAACCTGGGGGCGGGACCGGATTATTTCATGGAGATCGCCAAGGTCCGGGCAGCCCGGTTGCTTTTCTCTGCTTTGTTGAGCGGCTATGACAACGACCACAGCAAACACGTGTCGGTATTCATCCACAGCATTACCACCGACTGGAACAAGACACTGTATGATCCGAATGTGAACATGCTCCGGCTGACAACCGAGGCGATGGCGGCCATCCTGGGCGGGTGCGATTCCCTGCTGGTGAAGCCATATGATTCATGGTACCGTGAACCTAATGATTTCTCCGAAAGGGTTGCCCGGAACATCCAAATCATCCTGAAGGAAGAGTCCTACTTCGACAAGGTCGTGGATCCGGCCGCCGGATCGTATTACATAGAATCCCTCACGGAGGCACTTTTTGAAAGTGCCTGGCAACTCTTCCTGAAAACGGATGAGCGGGGAGGGTATGTCAAAGCATTTACGGACGACTATGTCGTGGAGGAGATCAGCAAGACCGTCTCCCGGCGGTCCGAAATGGTTTCAACACGAAGGGAAGTGCTGGTTGGTACCAACCAGTACCCGCACCAGCATGAGCAGGTAAACGGTCAGGTAAATCCTGAAATTGCATTCCGCAAGGCACCTGACAATCCTTACCGGTTGGCGGAACCACTCATGCCGCTGCGTGCCGCAGCGGGATTTGAAAAACTACGTCTTGCCACGGAGAAACACAAGGCAGGCAGGCCGAAGGTCTTTATGCTCACCTATGGTAACCTGGCCATGCGCCTGGCACGGTCGCAGTTCTCCTGCAATTTCTTTGCCTGTGCCGGCTATGAAGTGATCGACAATTTAGGTTTCCCGTCAGCCCGCGAGGGTATTGAAGCCGCTTTCGTCGCCAAAGCCGATATCATAGTGGTTTGCAGCAGTGATGACGAATATCTGCAGGTAGTTCCCGAAGTGGCGGAACTCGTCAATGGCAGGGCCATCATCGTGGTGGCAGGTGCCCCGGCCTGCATGGAGGAGCTAAGGCAGAAAGGCATTACCGAATTCATCCATGTCCGGTCGAATTTGCTGGAAACACTGCAGCACTTTCATGTCAAGTTGGGTATTTAAAGATTTAAACGTGTGGTAATGAAACCTGATTTTAAGAATATATCGATCAGCAAGCTGGGCAGCAAAACCGGGAATTCACCGGCAGTGCACAACGCACCTGCTGGAGCAGAGCCCTGGCTGACAGCAGAACAGATACCGGTAAAAAGCGTATTTTCCAGGGCAGACCTGGAGCGCATGGAACACCTTTCATTCGCAGCAGGTATCCCGCCGTATCTCCGGGGGCCCTATTCCGCGATGTACGTGATGCAGCCATGGACCATCAGGCAATATGCCGGCTTTTCCACCGCAGAGGAGTCCAATGCCTTCTACAGACGCAATCTGGCTGCGGGACAGAAAGGGTTGTCCGTTGCTTTCGACCTGGCCACCCACAGGGGCTATGATTCGGATCATGAGCGCGTTGTAGGGGATGTCGGTAAAGCCGGCGTCGCCATCGACTCCATACTTGACATGAAGATCTTATTCGACCGTATTCCCCTGAACCGCATGTCGGTTTCCATGACCATGAATGGCGCAGTATTGCCGGTAATGGCCTTTTATATCGTGGCAGCCCTTGAGCAGGGAGCAAAGCTCGAAGAGCTGAGCGGCACTATACAGAATGACATTCTCAAGGAGTTCATGGTAAGGAACACTTACATTTATCCTCCGGAAACGTCCATGAGGATCATTGCGGATATCTTCAAATACACCTCGCAGCACATGCCCAGATTCAATTCCATCAGCATCTCGGGCTACCACATGCAGGAGGCTGGAGCAACTGCCGACCTGGAACTTGCTTATACCCTGGCTGACGGGATGGAATACCTGAGGACCGGCGTTAACGCGGGACTTGACATCGATTCATTTGCGCCCCGGCTTTCATTCTTCTGGGCGGTAGGGATGAACCATTTCATGGAAATTGCCAAGATGCGTGCCGCACGCATGCTGTGGGCCAAGATTGTGAGCCAGTTCAATCCCAGAAATCCGAAGTCTCTTGCCCTCCGCACACATTCCCAGACATCGGGGTGGAGCCTCACAGAACAGGATCCGTTCAACAATGTTGCCCGTACCTGTATTGAAGCCATGGCAGCTGCTCTGGGACATACACAAAGTCTCCATACCAATGCCCTGGATGAGGCAATAGCGCTGCCAACCGATTTTTCAGCCCGGATTGCCCGCAATACCCAGATCTTCCTTCAGGAAGAAACCCGTATTACCAAAAGTGTAGACCCCTGGGGCGGATCGTACTACGTGGAATACCTGACCCATGAGATCACGAGGAAGGCCTGGAAGCTTATCATGGAGATCGAGGAGCTCGGCGGAATGGCGAGGGCCATTGAAACGGGACTGCCCAAGATGCATATCGAGGAGGCTGCCGCCAGGAAACAGGCCCGGATCGATGCCAAAAAGGATATCATCGTGGGAGTAAACAAATACAGGCTCGACAAGGAGGATCCCATTGATATTCTCGAAGTGGATAATGCGGCCGTGCGTGAATCACAGATCAAAAGGCTGAAGGAGCTGAAGGCGAACCGCGACCAGGTGGCCATTGAGAAGGCGCTTGACCGCATTACTGAATCAGTGAGGACCGGTGAGGGTAATTTGCTGGAGCTTTCCGTGGAGGCTGCAAAGTTAAGGGCCACCCTGGGCGAGATATCCTCTGCCATTGAAAAGGTCAGCGGCCGTTATAAGGCCTTCATCCGTTCGATATCCGGGGTCTATTCGTCGGAATCCGCCGGTGAGGAAAGCTATGCCAAAGCCCGTGAACTGTGCAGTGATTTTGCCAGGCACGAAGGCCGGCAGCCCCGCATCATGATCGCCAAAATGGGACAGGACGGACACGACCGCGGCGCCAAAGTAGTCTCCACCGGATACGCCGACATCGGCTTCGATGTAGACATCGGCCCCTTGTTCCAGACACCTGCCGAAGCAGCCCGCCAGGCGGTGGAAAACGATGTGCATGTGCTGGGGGTTTCCAGTCTGGCCGGTGGTCATAAAACCCTCGTTCCGCAGGTGATCGGGGAGCTTAAAAAGCTCGGCCGTGAAGACATCATGGTGATCGTCGGCGGCGTTATCCCTGCTCAGGATTATGATTTCCTGTATAAATCAGGTGTTGTGGGAATATTCGGTCCCGGCACCTCGGTTTCGGTAGCAGCACGAAAGATCCTGGAAGTGCTGCTGGAGACGTTGCATAATTAGAGTCGTGCAGTCATGCAGTCATATAGTCGTGCAGTCATGCAGTCGTGCAGTCGTGCGGTCATGCAGTCGTTCAGTCGTGCAGTCGTGCAGTCATGCTGAGCGGAGTCGAAGCATCTCCATTCATTCACCATAGCGGCTCGCTGCCTCTCAACCTGATAACCCACAACTATTAACTGACAACCAACTTGCTTTTTCCCCAGGAATCACTATATTTGGGTATAAACACGCTCAACATGGAAGAACATAAAAGCACTGCAGGACAAGGACTGGGAATAGCTGGCCTTGTTATGGGAATCATGGCCATACCCATGGGGATCATTCCCTGCACATTTTATATCGGTGTCATCTTTGGCATTATTGGCATTGTCCTGAGCCTTGTGGCACTTTCACAGGCCAAACGCGGTTTCGGACCAAAAACCCTGATCATTGCGGCGCTGATCTGCTCTATTATCGGACTTACCTTTGCCTCCGTCGTGGGCTTTACCATAACACGCCACGGTGCACATATCATCCGGGAGATCATCGATAACAACGTCAACAAGGATGAAATTTATAATGACATCCGCAAGGGAGCCAAGGATGCCCTGGATGACCTGGAAAACGATACTGCAGCCTGGGAGGAACAGTCGCCCGACAACCTGAAGAACATGACGGATACGCTGAAAACCCTTGAAGGTGAATCAGAAACACCTGAAGAATAGTTATTCCATCATCAATCTGGCCATTATCGGGATCATCCTTTCGATAATCATTTATTCCTTGCTTTATAGCGCCGAAGGGCGACAGCATCCGATTCCGTCGGGTACCGTTATGCTATCCGGGCAGTCTTCCCCGAGCACCGGCCTTTCACGCAGCTTTTCAGAGATCGTACGGTTCGATTTCCGACAGGCCGGTCAATATAACCCTTATGGGATCAGGATCTTTATGTTTTTCCTTATCCAGCTGGTCATGCGGGTATTGGCCCTGACGATCGTTTTACGCGGGGAGAGCGGCCATTACCGGGTTTTGATTATTACGGACATTTCGCTTTCCGTAATGCTTTTCCTGGTTTGTTTCCAGCCATTCCTGCTATATTTGATCAGACAAATCACCTAATTCATAACATGCGCGTACATTTTATTGCTATCGGGGGTGCGGCCATGCACAGCCTGGCCATAGCCCTGTATCAGAAGGGGAACCTGGTGACAGGATCCGATGATGAGATCTTTGATCCTGCCAGAACACAGCTGTCCAATGCCGGATTGCTGCCAGACTCATTCGGCTGGTTCCCGGAACGGATCACTCCCGATCTGGATGCTATTGTACTGGGCATGCATGCACACAAGGACAATCCCGAGCTGAAAAGGGCACTGGAGCTGGGGATCAGGGTATATTCCTATCCCGAGTTCCTGTACCGTGAAACGGCAGATAAAACCAGGGTGGTCATTGCCGGGAGCCACGGCAAAACAACAATTACCTCGCTGGTGATGCACGTGCTTCGATACAACGGTTATCATTTCGATTATATGGTGGGATCACGGCTCGAAGGCTTTGACAACACGGTAAGTCTTTCGCCGGATACCCGCATCGCGGTTTTCGAAGGGGACGAATACCTGTCATCGTGCCTCGATCCCAGGCCGAAGTTCCACCTGTATCAGCCGCAGATAGCGTTGATCAGCGGAATTGCCTGGGACCACATCAACGTATTTCCAACCTGGGAAGGGTATGTGGACCAGTTCAGGATCTTCATTTCGGACATGCCCTCCTCGGGGCACCTCATTTACTGTGCTGAGGATGCGGAGCTGAAAGCACTGGCCGGATCCGTTAATCCCGCCCTCCAAAAAGAGTCGTATTCCACGCCGGAATATACTGTTGCTCAGGATACCTGCATCCTGCACCAAAAGGGACAGTCCTATCCGTTAAAGATCTTTGGAAGGCACAACATGCAGAATATCGCTGGGGCACGGCTGGTTTGCCAGCAACTGGGACTTTCCGATGAACAGTTCTTCAAAGCGGTAATACATTTCAGCGGGGCAGGCAAACGCCTGCAATTGCTGGGGCAGAAAGAGAGTACGGCCATTTTCCTTGATTTCGCGCATTCCCCTTCCAAGGTCGATGCCACCGTCAGGGCTGTCAGGGAACAGTTCGCCGGACGCAGGCTGGTAGCCTGCCTGGAGCTTCATACTTACAGCAGCCTGAACAGGAAGTTTCTGGGTCATTACCGCAATACAATGGATGGTGCCGATGATGCGGTTGTTTTCTTTAATCCGCAGACAATTCTGCACAAACGGCTGGAGATGCTTTCGAAGGAGGAGGTTGCCCTGGCATTTGCCAGGAAAGGTTTGAACGTGTTAACCGAAAAGAGTGAACTGGAGGATTTTCTTCATGCAACCGTCGGCGAAAATACGGTGGTGTTGCTGATGAGCTCAGGAAATTTCTCAGGAATAAACTTTAAGGAACTTTCCGAAACACTTTTGCGTAGAAAACTCTGATCTCTATTTTACTAAACCCAAACTACTAAACAAGCAATGGAAATAAAAGGTTCTGCTGTTAGGTCAATTCCCGATTACATCCGGAAATTCCATCCCGAAAAGTACACCATGTGGATGGAGTCTTTGCCCGATAAATCCAGGGAGATCTTTGCGGGTGGTGTGATGCCCTCCAGTTGGTATTCGCTGGAGGATGCCGCGGTAATACCCACCCAAATGCTGGGCGCATTGGTTTTCGAGGATGCTGAAAAGGGTGCATGGCAATGCGGCAGGTTCAGTGCCGAGACTGCACTCACCGGCATTTACAAATTTTTCATCAAGGCTGCTTCGCCGTTCTTCATCATCGATCGTGCCAGCAGGATCTTTACCACTTATTATCAGCCATCGGATATGGTGGTGGTTGACAAAGGAAATGATTATGTGGTGCTGCACATCACCCGTTTTGAGGAACCCAATAATCTCATCGAAAGTCGCATTGCCGGGTGGATCGAGCGGGCCATGGAGATTCACGGGGTGGGATTTGTAACGGTCGATATCACCAAATCGCTCACCAGGGGAGATCCGTTCACGGAGATCATGGTAAAATGGGGTCCCATCCGGTAACCCTTGAAGCGGGAGCTTGAGAAATAAAATTTTAAATTATTTTTGCCGCATTAAATTTTTATTTTACTTTTGCAGACCGATTTCAGATTGAAACATGTTGGTCCGTTCGTCTAGGGGTTAGGACGTCAGGTTTTCATCCTGGTAACAGGGGTTCGATTCCCCTACGGACTACGAAAATGGAGTTAAAACCGCTTGAATTTCAAGCGGTTTTTTTGCATCTGTCCGGTCCGTAGGGGAATCGAACCCCTGGCCTGCGCACGGCCACCGCACGGCCTGGCGCCTCGCAAATAAAGCTCCACTGGAGCTTCATTTGTTCGGTCCTCCTACGGACTACAAAAATGGAGTTAAAACCGCTTGAATTTCAAGCGGTTTTTTGCATTAGTCCGGTCCGTAGGGGAATCGAACCCGGCCTGCACCGAACAGAGTCCCTCAGGCTCCGACTAACATGGAGGTGTCATTGAATGGGCATATAGGACATTAATACTTCCGTTGTGCGGAGCAGGTACTCAAAACTTATGTGCATTTCCGGATTCTCTGGTAATTCAAGGCGGGGACAAGCAGAGCCTGGTGCAATAATTTGGCAGAAGCCGCTCTGCCGAAAGGGGCACGCTAAAAATAATAAAATGCAGTAATCTGCAATAAGGGTCCAGGATTTGTCCAGCGCCAGCGCTTACACTATCCTCTTCCTGATCTCCAGCGCCCTTTCATCCTCTTCATTCTCCTTCAGTATTTCGCTTACAATAGCCAGGGCCTGTTCTTTTTCGTTCCGCAACAGGAAGGCTTCCGCTTTTTTGTACAGGATTGGCATTCCCACCCTGTACTCCACACTGCTTTCATCGTAGGTAAGTGCTGCATTACAGCTTTCAATTGCCTTTTCCGCATGGCCCAGTTTGAGGTAACAATCTGCGATACTTTCCCACGTGGAGGCCAGGTTAAAGTGATAGAACCGGTTGTCCTTATCCTGTTCCAGCTTTTCACGTATGGTTTGCAGCGATAGAAGCGCCTCATCATACTGTTCGGCCTTCATATGAATGAAGCTGCTAAAGCCTTCCAGTTTCAGGTTGTCAGGATACATCTCCTTAGCCTTGCTGATCAGGTTCAGGTGGACAGGAAGATATTCGCTGGCTTCTGCTTTCAGGTAAAGGTTCGAAAGGGCATCGCCGAGGGTGTCTTCATCCGTATACCGTTCAACCAGGATGGATCCGGCATTTTCCAGAACAGCATACTCTCCGAGTGTCATGAACCTTCCAATGGTAATGAAATCAACAAGCTGCTGACGGAATGGTTCTGCAGTAGCAGATTGGGAAAAATCGGCAAGATATTCGATGGCGATCTGATCCTCATCGAGCGATTCCTTTAGCACTGCCATTAACAAGACGAACAAGGGGTTATCGGGCAAGTTCATGTCCTGCAACCTGCTGACACCGTCCTCCATCTTGTCATAGCGAAGTTCTCCGTAATCAAGATATTTGATACAGGTTTCACAGAGCTTACGGACAGAGCGTTCCTGGTGTTTTTGTTCGTTCCTGATTACCTCAATTAAACTGGCTTTGAGGGGATTGCTCAGGGACTCGGTGACATCGATGAAGAGGGACATGGAAAGAATATTTTTATGGGGGCAAATATAGGAGAGAAAAGGAATCTCACAAAGGCGTATAGTCGCTGAAAAAAAGAATTTCTCGCGGAGTAGCGCAGATTTCATGTTCGTCGCAGGCTCCTGCCAGCAACGCATGTATTTTCACAGGCTAAGCCTGTTGTACTATAATGGTCAAGTCTCCTGCCCGGTCCGAACTGAGAATGTTTCAGATTGAGCAGAAATAATCAATATCGTTAATGTGTTTACTTACAACTAGGTATTGGATTCTCAGGTGATATACTGTAATTTGTTTAATAGAGTATGAGAGCTATTAAACCCTTATTAAAATCCAGCCATCATGAAGACCTATCCTTCACTACTGTGTTGTTTACTATGTTTTCTGATTATTCCTATCCTCTCCAGGGCTCAATCCAATGAGTACATTGATACCAGAAATGGAGAGGTAACTATGTATCCGATCGTTTTGATTGGCGACCAATTATGGATGGCTAAAAACATGAATTATGAAGACCCTAATGGTGGATGGGTTCATTACAATAACGATCAGGGGAATTCCTTGATCTATGGAAAATTGTATAACTGGACTGCGGCGCAAAATGTATGCCCAAGTGGGTGGCATTTGCCGAGTGATGCAGAATTTATGGAGTTGGAGAAAGCCGTGGGAATGTCTGATGAGAAATTGAATGTATTTGGGGAGAGATGCTGCGGTCCTTTAAAAGAAGGAGCGGGTTCAGGATTTAATGCATTGCTTGGCGGTCTCTGCAATTTTCAACAAGGAAGTACTTTTCAGCAAATAAATTCCAAAGGTTATTTTTGGACATCTACAGAGCAATTCCCAGGATACAAAATAAGCAGAACTGTTAATGCCAGTGATCCGAGAATCGGCAGAACCACCGATTATTATCAGAACTTTGAATCAGTGCGCTGCCTTTACAATGAAAAGCTAAATATCCCGGTACCATCGGTTGAGATAAGTACATTTGAATCCATACAGACGAGTGAATTCACTTGCAATGGCAATTTAACATGTGATGGATCAGTCTCAATTACTGAGATTGGTTTATGCTGGGATACGTTGCCTGATCCCACAATAAACTCTTCTCATTTACAGGGCCAGCTTAATGATGGATCATTTCAGATGCACATAACAGGCTTAAAGCCAAACAAATTGTATTATGTTAAAGCCTATGCAAGGTACGCTTATGGTACAATATATTATGATCTGACATACAGTAGTGAAAGAAGTGTAAAAACATTTTCTGATCCGGCTCCTGAAGGAGATTATATTGTAGATTCACGCGATGGAAATATATACAAATTTGCTGAGATTGAAGGGCAGACCTGGTTAATTGATAATCTCGCTTATTATGCACCCGGTTCATCTTGTTGGATTGAGGTAAAGTATGATGACTCAGGCAGAATGTACACAAAAGTACACGATGAAATTGGGCGCTTCTATAATTGGGGAACTGCCATGAATATAGATCCTAAATACAGTCAATATACCAGTGATTACTATGATGTAACATATCCACATCAAGGAGTGTGTCCTTCAGGATGGCATATTCCAAGCAAAGATGATTGGACAGTGTTTGAAGAGCATGTTGAAAATTCAAGTGATATAAATACTATTCTGCACCAATTCAATTGGAATGGCATATTGTGTGGGAATGGACATTGTGGCAATTTTCAGATTGGTGTTGGATATTATAGTTCGACACAAGGTATCCTGGAAAATTCAATTGTAGAGGCCAATGCAATTCGGTTTGATGATGGGGATCCTCTATCTATTGGGGGATGGCCGAGATTTTATAAATGGCCGTTAAGGTGCATTAAAACCATTGATAATGAACCCCCTATAATTGTTACGCCTGAAAATATAACAGTATTAAATGATCCCGGGAAATGCTCGGCTGCCATTGTATTACAGACACCGGAAGTTACTGACAATGCCGGGGTAGAAAGCATTAATAATAATGCACCCTCCGAATTTCCGGTTGGCACAACAGTAGTATTATGGACTGCAACTGACATCAATGGCAATACATCAACAGCTGAACAACTGATAACTGTGACGAATGAAAGGCCTGTAATTACCTCAATATTAACCATTATCGATCCTGTCCCGGTAAACGCCAATATTTCAATGATAGCCAGTTATGTTGACAACAATATTGGTAGCGCATTCTGGGAATGGGGAGATGATAACACATCAGAAGGAGCGGTTGGTTTGCAGATTCTGGGGGATCATGCATATGCCCGACCCGGAGTATTCACTGTTAAATTGAATGTGACTGATATATGTGGTGAAACCAACAGTGAAATCTATCAATACATTGTTGTGTACGATCCGGAGGGTGCATTTGTAACCGGAGGTGGATGGATCAACTCACCCGTTGGGGCCTCAACAGAGTTTCCTGAGGCAGTCGGCAAAGCCAACTTTGGGTTTGAATCAAAGTATAATAAAGGTGCTTCTGTACCTTCGGGGAATACGGAATTTCAATTTAAAGCTGGCAATCTTAATTTTCAAAGTACCCTTTATGAATGGATGGTAATTGCCGGGAATAAAGCTTTATTCAAAGGAGAAGGGACCATAAATCACTTGGGTTGGTATGGATTCATGTTAAGTGCTGTTGATGGCAACCTTAAAACTCCGGTTTCTATAGATCGGTTTAGAATAAGGATATGGGATAAGAACGACAATGATCTTATCATCTATGATAATGATAAAGGAAACGATATAAATACAGATCCAATGACAACTATTGCAGGAGGCTCGATTGTTATTCATGCTTCCTATTTGAAGAGTACTCTGGGTTTTGCTGACAATACAGAAAATGCGGATGATAGAATTCAGTTTGATGTCTTTCCAAATCCATGTAAGAATGTAACCTTTATCAGTTTAGTTCTCCCGTACAATGAGTCTATATCTATGGTACTCTGTGATTTGAATGGAAGAAAAGTAAAAGAGATCTATCGTGGTACCGTTCAAAAGGGTATTAACTACCTGATTGAATTTAGCCCGGATAGGGAATTGGAGAATGGCAATTATTTGCTGAACATGGTTACGACAAGCGGTGATAAGTACGTCCAAAGGTTAGTTTTGAACAGGTGATTTAGGCTTATTTTACGAAACCTGAATTTTATATAATAGTCCCCAACGTTCGTCGCAGGCGGGAGCCTGCGACCGATATTTCCACAGGCTGAGCCTGGAGAAATAAACCAGCCGAGGCTGGAGCCTCGGCTAAACGGGGTGTTTTTATCCGACTGGATACATTTACCAGGTTTCACGCAATCGCCTTTTCTGTCAAGTTAACATCTTTTATATGCTAAAACACCAGTCTCGGTGCCGCACTGGTTACCGGATCACCGGAAAGGCCTCGGGCATAGTTGACCACATCGAGGGATTTGGGCGTAATTTTTATCAGAACAAACCGATCCTGCCAGTTGGGTATGCCCTCCCAGTAATCCCGTTTCATTTTCACCAGGAGTTCCCTGTCATCGATAATAACCGCTGTGCCGGCCACATTCACATAACCTTTGGCGGCAGAATGGTCGGCAAAATATACACTGACCCTCGGGTTGTTCCTGATATCCGACACCTTGCGGCTGTTGCGTGAAGTGGCAAACCAGATGACCCAATCCTTTTCAACAGGGAAGGGATTCATGGTACGGGCCTGTGGTTGTCCATCTGCATCAACGCTCACAAGCGCGCAAAAGGGAGTTGATTTCACGATGTCAAATGCCGCTTGCAGCAAAGTGTCACGAGGGATGGGAGAAAGCGTGCTCTGGCTAAATGCGATGAAAGGATGAAATACCAGCGTGATAAACACCAGAAAGGAGAATGAGAAAGCGATGCCTTTTGATTTCATGGTTTGTGGTTTGAAAAATTGTTGGTAAAATGATTTGGAAAAGAATACTTGTAATTATGACTGCCAGAAGTTGCTTTACCCTATGACACCATGGTTAATTTCATGGGGAATCTTTATTGAGATCCCTAACGGCCCCATGATCCCATTTCAGGCTTGCGGTTCAGGTTGACGAAGGCCCCTGCAACATGATAAAATGTAAAACCTTCATCAGACTGAGCCTGGATGAGTATTCCTCCAGTGCAGGCGCCTCGGCCAAGAGGAAAAATTCTTGCCGATAACGCGGATTATTCTGTTCTGCGCGGGCTTCTGCCTGCGCTGAAAATATTCTCTCAGGGTCCATCTGATGAAGATGAGCCATTGAATAGATAGACAGGCATTACCATCGCTTTTGTGAGAAGCAGGTACTTAAAATTTCCCTTCGTTTCCACATTCCGCATTAATGCTAAGCGGGATAGGGCTGAGCCCGGAGAAATATATCGGCTGAGGCAGGAGCCTCGGCCGAACGGGGATTTCACGGAAGAAGAGATTTTCGCAGATCAAAAGATGAATGTTCAGGCTTATTGTCTTCTCATTCTTCCTCATCAATATCCCAGGGGATATCTTCATCTGGATCCTTATCGAATGGTCCCACACCGGGTGGATTGAACAATCCCCACCGGTCAATTGCGTAGTTCCAGTGATCAAAATTAGCTATCCATTGGATAAAAAGCAATCGGTACTCCTCAATGAGATCTCTGACAATCGAATAATACCCGACCTCCTTAAATCCGAACATTCTCAGGGTGTGATTATAAACCATCAGGTCTTTTGCTGCTTTACGGATGATGGTAGCGGCCTCCATCTTAAGATCGTATATCTCGGCCTTGGATGCTCCGGCAACCTTTACCATAAGCAGTGCAGCATCATGGAGGATATTTGTTTTTACATTCTGCAGAATTTCATTATCCTCAGGTATCAACTGGCAGATTTGTTTGACAACCTGGTAGATCTCTTCTCCTTTTTTAAAGATTGGGAGACTTGCAGGATCGATGGGAGGCTCGTTTTCCATAATAACGGGTAACTTGATTTGTATAACTTAAGCTTAACTGATTTGAACCTTAAAAATGAGAATTAATTTTTAGATTTAGGCGCCCTGTTAGTATTGTATATATGCATGTTTTGGGTGAAATACCTGCTTAAATACTATTTATCAGATAATCTCTTTAATAATGTAGCAACAAAAGAAGAATAGATAAAAAAGCCTGTTAGAGCCTCGATGGATGAGAATAACTTTGTTATTCCAATTGGTTTTGCATCACCATATCCAAGCGTTGTAAATGTGACTATACTAAAATACAATGAAGACCAAAAATCCGAGATAAAACTACTCGTTTCTGAAAATAGCATTTTAATATTACACCTGATTATTATTATTTCGGATCCAATAGTGTATTCAAATCCAAAAAGGAGAAATAACAGTGCAAATAATACAATGGTGAGTGCCGATAAATATAGAAATACAAGGGGTGCTTCACCATATCCTAAGAATGATAATAGCAAGCGACAACACCATCGCCAAAATGCTTTTTTTCTAGATTCAAAAAGCTTATCCTTATCCTCCTTCTCACATCGTTCTATGGCTATTTCATCAGAGAATCTATCTCCAAATGTAGCTAATCTATAAAGACGTTTACGCTCCATAATTCTCTCTTTTTTGCGCGCCCATCTTTCATCCTCATAATATCCAATGGATCGGAAATTGTTCATTAACATGTTATATACAAACCGAGCATATAAAGGTTTTGGTCCATCTATATCTGAAGGATCATAAACAGTGCAAGGATTTCTCTCGTCAGAATGAGCGAACTTGTATGATTCGTCACCAACCTTGATTCTTCTGGGATTTTTAAGCTCAAAATTGCATAAACTCTCTTTTCTCAAACGTGTTTCAAAAATTCTGGCTGAATACAGCTTCGTATCCTTAAGCATCGCCCCAACCATATCGGTTTTTATGAATATGGCATCCCTAAGATCTGAATTTGTCAAATTTGTATTTTGCAAAAGTGCACCTTCAAAGTTTGATTCTCTTAGATATGCATTCATTAACTTTGTATTACCTCCTCTGAAATCAGAGTATTCAAAATGACAATCTTTTAAAAATGCATTGCTGAAGTCAGTACCTCTAAACTGAGATCTCAGAAATGAACAATGAGAAATGCAGGCACCATTGAAATAGCAATTTTCGAACCTGCATTGTTCCGGGAAAACTATATCTTTAATAACAATACTTCTAAAATTTTCATATTGAATGTTTCTATTGGATCCAAGATGATTTAGTAACTTCTTCGGGTAATCAGCTTTTCCCCTTTCACTTAGATGGTCCCAGCAATGCTGTTCCAAAAAAACAGCATGTTCATTACAGGATTTGGATTTGCACTTATCCATAATATCATGAGTTTTTTGGGTTAGATTTTCTATGAGTTGTAATTATATCTTAATAGCACTTATAATATTGTTTTGCAATTTATGATCTGATAAAATAATTTCTACTATCATTCTAACCTGTTCATTTATAATATTAGACGTTTATTCGTAATTATCCAATTCTCTTCATGACAATTATTTCTCTATTTTTCAACAGCGCTGGTTCCTGCCTGCGCTGAAAATATTCTCTCAGGGTCCATCTGATGAAGATGAGCCATTGAATAGATAGACAGGCATTACCATCGCTTTTGTGAGAAGCAGGTACTTAATACTTCCGTTCGTTTCCACATTCCGCATTAATGCTAAGCGGGATAGGGCTGAGCTTGGCGTGATATATCGGCCGGGGCTGGAGTCCAGGACAATCCTGAGCTATTAATACTTTTAATAGTTTACCTGATGCAATGAGCTGGAGTAAACCCAACAACCTATGATTTCTATTAAATCTTTGCGGGTTACCAATTAAGAAAATATCAGCTAGAGAATAAAACAGGAATGGACTTTTACGAAAAGTTAATATATTGAATAAGAGGTCTATTGAAAGTATGAATATTTACTCTTATATTTATAAACAGTAAGTGAATGGATTATTCACATTGCATACAAATCTACTGTAATTACAATCAAGACTTTCACAAATGAGCAAGATGGCCAAAATACTTGGATCATCCTTTCTTATGAGAATGATTAGAGCATTGACGAACTACTTCAGTAAGGATTCCAAAAAATCTGAGGGTACGCTTGCTCGCGAAAATACTGCGGTTGTTTTAGAGTGGGATACAAAACTACCACAGATGGACGCGGACATTTCTGGGGTAGGCAAGTTCCTAATTCCTGTACGAGAAGATTTTGATGAATTTGTAAATAACGCATACAGAATTGTTAGCAAGGCTCGCGAATTTCTGGGTCAGAAAAGGACAGAAGAGCTATTGTCAAATGTTAATGCACTAATCCTTTTGGCGAATAGAGCATACCTGGAAAAGGATCAATTGTTACTTAATGCATGCTGCAGGGAAATTGAATACTCCTTGTCTGTAGTTGAGGAGCAGCAAACCAAGTATTATCAAATATTGGATGGTTGCCGTGAAAGCATTGAATACTGTGAGAGTTTTATCAAAGAGCAGACGCCTTTGGAAATGAAATCAGAGAACACCCCTCCGCTTTATATTTTTATTCCTGAGATCGTAAAAAAAATCATCGATGAGTTAAATATTTCTCAACATATAATGAAACTAATAATTCAAGAGCATGCTGAGATACTCGATAGATTTCCAAGGATAGAATACTTAGAATCATTAATAAATATCAAAGAGGAGTCGGTAAATGAAAGTTGCGTTCCCCATCTTCAGTCGGCATTCAAGACGATAGCGAAAGCCAGGAGCTTCCTTTCTGAAGCTGTTAATGAAGCAAATGTCAGGCATTTACATAATGATCCAAATGTCTCTGACTTCTTTCATGGTGGGAGGGGATATGTTGATTCTTCTACCTTAACGCGTACACTTACATCAAATATGCCTTTCGGCGTAAGCGATTTGGTACATTTTACAATAACTTCACCGCCAGTTGTTACGTGCGGTACTAATTTCCTAATAGATGTATGGGCGCACCTGGATGAACAGCGACAAGAGGTCATCGAGCGAGCTAAAGAGGAAGCTGGTGGAAAGAATATTAAAATCAAAAGCAAAGGACCTGTCTCCTTAGCAAGGGGCAGTGTTCTCTTTGTGAGACTCAAAATTGAAGGTTTTGATATTGATCCATCACAAGATACAATTCTTTGGGAAGGCGAAATAGGAAATGCAACATTCGCTCTCACAGTTCCCTCCAATGCGGAATTTGGATCGCATAAAGGATCTTGCGGTTTTTATGTTAACGGATTGCAAATTTCGTCACTTATTTTCTCCATTGATGTCGGAAGGGAAACATTGGGATCGATGAGCGTTCCTTGCATAGAAAATAGGTATAGGCGGGCATTTGTTTCTTATGCAAGCTATGACAATGATGCTGTGCTGGCTCGTATTCAAGGAATGGAGAAAGCATCACCTGATATGGATGTGTTTTATGCTGATGAATCGCTTCTTTCAGGACAGAAATGGAAAGATGTGTTAAGAAAAGAGATATTAAACCGAGATGTCTTATATCTGTTCTGGTCAAAAGCTGCTAGTGAATCTGAATGGGTGGATTGGGAGTGGCGTTTTGGGTATAAGGAGAAAGGCCTTGATTTCATTGATCCAGTTCCGCTTGTATCACCAATAGAAATACCCCCACCACCGGAACTCTCGGATCTTCATTTCAATGACTGGGTTCTTGCGTACATGCGCGGTAGACATATTCCAAAATAATTGAAAATAGGATTTGTTTAAATATTTTTAGATTTTCTGGGTTAGCAACATGAACACCATGGGAATACTAACCCAGTTTTAGATAATAAAATCATTGAAGGCAAGGGTAGTAAGGCATTTCATACCGAAATTTCCGGATTGACCTTATTGGATTAACTGCTAATGTTGCTGGTGATGAGATAGTCTTCTTTTAAGTTCTTAGTAGTAGATTTTAATTGTTCTTTATCATAACAGATCATA
The DNA here is from genome assembly GCA_002415855.1 of Bacteroidales bacterium UBA5072. GTDB lineage: Bacteria > Bacteroidota > Bacteroidia > Bacteroidales > UBA10428 > UBA5072. The sequence goes on along the minus strand of DIAS01000028.1, from coordinate 16,844 downwards.
TTCGTCGCAGGCTCCTGCCACGGCCGAACGGGTGCCGACCGCAGAAACCGCGGAGCGGTTGAAAGTGATTCGCACCGGGTGATACGCGATGATATTCATATGATTGCAATCCTTGCCTCCAAAAACTAATCCTGTTTGAATTGATTCTCCTTGCATTCACTAACTTTATTGCACAATGCAAAATCCCTGACAACCATGAAACCAAAGCTATTTATCATTGCCCTCCTCCTGTTGCTCCTTGTCGCATATTCCTGCAAGCATCCGGATAAAGCTAATCAGGTTCAGCAACAAGACACCCTGCAACCCCGGCAGGCATGGGCGCTCGTAGTGCATGGCGGAGCCGGAAACCTGCGGGAAGATGTTCTGGATTCCGCATTGGCGAAGCAGTACCGGCAATCGTTAACGGAGGCCCTGCGGGTTGGTGGGAAGATCCTGCAAGACGGAGGCACAGCCGTGGATGTCGTGGAGACCGTAATACGGATTATGGAGGACAACCCCCTTTTCAATGCCGGCAAAGGGGCCGTTTTCTCCCACGATGGGAAGAATGAACTGGATGCTTCCATCATGGATGGTTCAACCATGCAAGCCGGAGCAGTGGCCGGAGTAACTGACATTAAAAACCCAATCAGCGCAGCCAGGGCAGTAATGATGAACTCGCCGCATGTGATGCTTTCGGGAGCCGGTGCTTCGCAGTTTGCACGTGAACAGGGATTGGAAATGGTACCACCCGGATACTTCCATACCGATCGCAGGTGGAATGAACTGCAGGAACTCCTGAAAAAGGAAAATCATGGCACGGTGGGCTGTGTAGCACTCGACAAACAGGGCAACCTGGCAGCCGGCACCTCCACGGGAGGGATGGCCAATAAAAAGTATAACCGGATCGGTGACAGTCCCGTTATCGGTGCCGGAACATACGCCAATAACGCAACCTGCGCAATTTCCTGCACAGGTCACGGGGAATATTTCATCCGGTACGCAGTGGCCCATGATATTTCAGCCCTTATGGAATACAAGGAGTTGCCTCTTCAGGAAGCAGCAGAATTGGTCGTGATGGATAAGCTGGTTAAAGCCGGAGGCGAAGGTGGGGTGATCGGAGTTGACCGGATGGGGAATATCACCATGACCTTCAACACGCCCGGCATGTTCAGGGCCTTTGCCACGGCAGCCGGGAGGGAGGGGGTATTTGTGTTTAGTGAGAAGTGAAAACTGTACAGTGAAAAGTGTAAAGGTGGTGGTTATTAACAGATTTTCACGGATGAACCTAATGCAACGCATAAATACAGCTGTCGGTGCTACCGAAATATACCATACCATTGGAGACAGCAGGTGATGAAAGAACGGATCCCACGGAATAAATTAAATTAACAGCTTTCAGGTTAGCCGCATAAGTGTTTTCCGTAAATACTTTTGCATAGTTGAATTCGCCGTTCGGGGCAATAATGGAATCCTTGTTGGCCTTTGCAGACGGCGTTTGAAATTCCCATACTGGTTGTCCGGTTCTGGCCTCAAATGCCATCAGACTTCCGCCATGATTTCCCAGGTATATTTTACCGTCAGCCAGGGCCGGTGAAGAAAACCCATAGGTTTTGCAATCGCTTGTATACAGCAACTTCCCGTTGATCGCATTCAAAGCGACTAATTTGTGGGAGTCTGATGTTTCATAATAAAGGGTATCATTGTGTATTGCCGGCGTAGCATTGACCCACGAGAAATTGTTGAAGTACTTCCATTTCAGATCGCCGGTCTCGGCTTCAATTGCCCATATATGGGCATCACGGCAGCCGGAATAGACAATTCCCTTATAAACAACAGGGGACGATTGAAAGCCGACCTGGTTGTAATAAACCGTATCGATTCCGGTTTTGAACTTCCATTTCAGCGATCCGTTTTCTGCATTCAAGGCGTACAGGTAACTGTCCCAGCTTCCAAAATACACTGTGCTGCTGGCATAAGCCGGGGACGCATGAATTACTCCATTGGTTTTGAATTCCCAGAACTTGTTGCCGGTATTACAATCCAGCGCATAAAATATTCCTGCTCCGCAACCAAAATAAACCTTGCCATTGGCAACAACGGGCGAAGAAAGGAAGATATCCCAGGGATCCTCAAGATCCCTGTCTTTTTCCGGCATTCCGTGTAAGCCCGGTGCAGAAAAGACCCTTTCTCCGGCCGTTTGGAATTTCCAGATTTCCTGACCCGATTTTTGTTCAATGCAATAGATATATCCATCAAAACTAACCACATACACTTTTTCATCATATATTGCAGGCGAGGAACTCACACGTCCGCCAGTTCTGAATTTCCACAATATTTTGCCGTTCCTGGCATTCATTGCATACAAATAGCCATCATCACTGCCGATAAAGAGTTCATTTCCGGATATCACAGGCGATGAAAATATACGGCCACCGGTCTTATAGCTCCATGCAACACCCCGGAGGGTGTCAATTCCACTGGTTTCACAAAAGCCTGAATGACTGGCATCGTTGTGAAAATAGACGGCTTTATAACTGCTGTTGCTTTGGCAGGCCATGAGCAGAGCAGTAGCTAAGCAGATAACAATGGTTTTAGAATCAATCATGGTTTCACGTTGATGGTACTCCTCTTACAGACTCCTTTCCTGCCGGTTTACCCTATTGGAAATTATAAATTGCGAATTATAAAAGGCGTAGATGCACGCTACGCCTGTCAGGAAGAACAATATGTTGAACTATGGAAACAGATCAACAGAAGCCGGGCCCCTTAACCATAAGTACAATTCTGTATTACTGTATGAACCCTATATTATAAGCATTCCCGATCATATCAACATAACAAACTCCGACACTTCTGATATTGGCCAATGGTACCGGCTCCGGTAAAATGAAAGTATAAAGTTCGGTGTTCGTTTTCGCTTCGGGATTTTCCCATAAAGTACCAACCTGGCATATGCGGTTGCCCTGAAAACCATCCAGTGTTACCTGTGTCTGAAAAACATAGTTTTCAGCAGTAACCAAAGCCTGATTCATGTCTCTGTATTCGATGGAAACAGAAACAACCTCATTTGCTTCGTTGGTATGAACGGTTGGCTCTGCCAGGATGAAAAAGTATTTTGCATTTATATTCGAATAATTCAATGTATAGCTCTTATTATCAATCGTTACTGTGTAGATCCCCTGTGCAAAGGGTAAAAAGGCCGAACCAAAAGGATATCCCTGGGGGGCAGGAGCTTCTCTCTTGAAAAAAGCTATAAAACAATCAGGACCTGTGGCATAATGAGGCTGAATAATATCAGTATAAGGTGAACCTTCCGGACCGGAAAGAACGATGTTTTCATTTTCCGGAATGAGCGCTTTGCCTCCGGCAATACGCATGGCATAATTGATGAAAAAGTGAGCAGTATCATTTATTTGCGGCGGAGTATCGTTCAATCCCCAGGAGCCACAATAAATATCAAATAGGGTGCTGATATTGAATTCTTTCTTAACCAGAATATCGGGAACGCCATCATTATCAGCATCTATATTTTTGGATAATGATTCATAATAGGCTCCCAGCTCTTTATACCATGCAATTTCATCCTCGTTCAGGTTAATTTCATTGCCAATAGGATTATTGGTGGGTATAACACGGGTTCCTTCGAGTGTTAAACTACTCAGGTCAATGACTGTATTATCACCGTCTTTTAAGCTCACCAGGGGAAGCACATTTAAACCTCCCGCACACAAAGCACCAATGTATTGGTTGTTTGCATCAAGAAAAGCCAGTGCAGTGGCTGTCCCTGATGTGGCACTTGCCGTGAAGGCATTGTCTTCGATATTGAAAAGCTGATATCCGGTACTGTTAAAAACGAGTACTTTTTTGGCATCTGACAGGGATAACAGACTTTCTGATTTTGTTCCGGTACTCTTCAGGTTACTGCCCGAAATACTCCCTTTTATAACAATTCTGGCATAATTCGATTCAGCATTATTATTGTCTTTGTTGCAACTTACAATAATCATTGAAATTGCGATGAGCAGAAACAGGTTTCTCATAATTCAGTTTATTTGTAATATTTAACTACTCCAGATAGGTTATGACAATTGAAGGTATGATCGTCAACTAAGGCGGGTAGGATTATTGGATGGTGTTATCAATTAAACGAAAATGGTTAACAGAAGGTTATGTAAAAGCAGGGTTTTGTCCAGCAGCAAAGTGCTATAAGCAGAAGAATTTCTCACAGGCTTCGCAGAGAAAGAGTTTCACGCGGATAGCTTAGTGGAGTTTAACGCCATGCCAGGCGTAGAATATTCACCAAATATTTTCATTTATACAAAAGTAAAACCCAGTCCATTTCAGACTGGGTTGTGTCAATACATACTTCCAATTGTTAACGATACGTTATTTGATTATCCAGTCAGTGAATTCCTCGGTTTGGTAAAGCAGGTATTTGCTAAATTCCTCAACTATAGGTTTCATTTTGTCTAAGGCTGCCTTAACTTCATCGGAGCCTTCACCTTCTTCAGTTGGCCAGTATTTATTCCGTATTTCCCTGGATTCAAAATACCATATTTCACCCATTTGATTCTTTTTTGCTCCTCTATCGCCTATTAATACATACATTTTCAAGCCCGGCATATTTTCTTCAAAAGCAGGAATGTATTTATTTAAGTAAAAATCCAGGTATTGATTCATCGTTACATCTGGTTGAAGAGTTACCGTATAACTACGAACAGCGATGACAGCACCTTTTTTCAGGGTTTGTCCAATCGCGACTCCTGCAAAGAGGGAGATTGCTATGAGAAAAATTAGTTTTTTCATCAGATTAGGTTTTGATTAATGACTGGGAATTAATAATGGAAGGGCAATTGCAAGATGAAAGTTACAAAAATGGAAAAGGGAAGTCAAGTTAAATTTGACCAGTTTGATAAGTTTCAGTTTATTAAGAGAGTAGTTTTAGGACCAATGGAGACAACAGGTGATGAAAGAACGGATCCCACGGAATAAATTAAATTAACAGCTTTCAGGTTCGCGGTTTAAGTGTTTTCCAATAAATACTTTTGCATAGTTGAATTCGCCGTTCGGGGCATGAATCTTATACTGTAATTATTTTACTAATACACAATTACATCTTGTCCCTGGTCCGCCAACCAGGCTGATTTTAGTATTCCACAAAGAAGATCTTCAGATCAGCCTGGTTTTCATATTCAACAAGATAAATCATGAATTGCGCCTGGTTCTCGTACTTCGTGAAAACCCATTTGCCATCGTTTTTCCCGACCTGGTTTTTGTAGTTCACGACAAAGACCTTGATATCGGCCTGATTGGCATATACCACCGAATAAATATTCTGGGCGGATACTGTTTTACCGGCAACAAGCAGAATGAGGGTTATGAATATTTTGTATATGGGTTTCAAGTACCATTTATTGTTAAAGAAAATCACTTTTGCCTGCGGCCTACTAGGCATAAATAACTCAACAGGATGTTTATTCCAGGCCGGAACCAATATGAATGCTTACTAAGCAGGCAGAACCTGGTATAATATTCCGGCCGAGGTTGGAGCTTCGGGCGAACGGGAGAGAACTAAAAAAACGAAATTAATTTACCGTATACTCAATATATAATACTGGATTATATAACGTACCATATTCAGGTTCAAGCTCTTTCGAATAGAATCCGCAATATGCAGATCCTGTACTGATAAAGTTACTTGATGCCACTAAAGAATAATAAACCTGATATTGACAATAAAGGAAATCTGCAGTAACATCGAAGGACTGAATATTTGTTACCTCAAATGGTATATCATTTTTACCTGCAATTGCCATGGCACTATGTGAGGGTCTATTATTATAGGTTATAGTTTCTTCTTTCCAATTTGTATCTGAAATTCCATAAAGAATTGTCTGTGCTGTTGGTTTTGTTACAGAATTATTGAAACTAGTGGTTAATCTTATTTCAGCCTTTTCAATCGAAACATTATATGGAATATTGATTAGGCTAAATTTAAGGTAAGAGTAATAATAATAAACGCCAAGTCCCCCAAAATCAACCTTTCCCGTAAACAAATTGAGATCTGTGCCATAATTCTCTTCAGGGGCTCCACTGCAAACATAAGCATCATCTGTTGGATATATTATTAAAGTGTGGATTTCTGGTTCTTCTGGTTCAACAGGTATTACCATTATTATTATTGATTCTGAAATTTCATCGGGGTTTTCCGAATCACTTATTCCAACATTTATTTGAAAATTAGTTGCTTCCTGAACTGTCGGAGCAAACCAAATAACAGAGGATACACTAGTACTATTAAATGAACCTCCACTTGCTGACCAATTGTATATAATTTTATCGCCATCTATATCAGTGGCTTCACATACAATATTAACCTGTTCTCCACTATATACAGTATTGAAATACGAGTATAATGAAGTAATCTCTGGAGGAGAATTAATAATCTTTGTATCTTCATCACAGGAAGAAGAAAACAAACAAAAGATTAATAAAGATAAAAGAAGTGTTTTCATCGGATGGGTTTATTAGATTTACTAGGAGTACTTATAAAATTAAGAAATTTATACAGATGTCTGATAAAAAATTGACAAAAGAACCTATATATGTGATTAAATTTTAATGGCTTAAGTTATCAGTAATTCGGATTTCGGAATCGATACAGCACAAAATAAATTAACGGCACTATTAATACTCCATGTAATTCCATTCGCTTTATGAAAGGCAGATCAATCGCAGTATAACACTGAAGAATTTTTTCTGGAAGGAGTGTAGAAAAATATGATCACACAGGCAGAGCCTTTAGAGATATACCAGCTGAGGCAGGATCCTCAGCCGAACAGGGTAAAGAAGTTGTGAACAAGGACAACAAGTCACGCCTGAACCATCACTTCCCCTTTAATCTCTTGATCTCATTAAAATGGTCGATGGCTGTTTTTTCACGTTCGAGCCTGGTTTTTGTCCGGTATGCCTCAAATTCAGCATTAAGTTCATCCAGATCTTTCAGGGTGCGGATCGTAACACTCCTGTTTTGTTTGAAGGACAGGAATCCGATTACCAGGAGGAGGACCAATGCCCCCAGAACAGACCACATTAAGGAATTATAGGCTGCCTTGTTCACTTC
>DIAS01000028.1:0-9421 GCA_002415855.1 Bacteroidales bacterium UBA5072 | reverse complement strand
ACTGGTAGCCTCCAGGCTTCTATTAAGAGAGTCAATCCGGTTGTCGAGCAGGGTGGTTTGCGCTAACAGCCCGGTAATCCTGCCTTTTGCCTTTGTCAATGAATCCAGGGCGTTCCTGCGGATACTGCGGTACATATCTTCCCGTATGGCCCTGTAATTCTCATATATCCGGGTGTGCTCATCCAGGTATTTCATTTGTTCGGATATTGTACCCTCCTTAAACACCTCCGGGAGATCGCTCTGGCAATTGCTCCTGGCGGCTACAGCCAGCACAATGCTTGCGATGAACCAAAACCTTACTGCTAACTGGTACATATTTAAAGAATTAGATTTACCAAGGAAACATCACCTTGGCCAGCATTAGAACGTAACTAAGTTAGATTTATTACTGGTTGAAGACTGCTTTAAGCGAAGATTGATTAACCTAACGCAAGTATTCGATAACCTGTAAATAAATAGGCTTAAACCGGGTCATTTTTCTATGGGCCTCATCATAAGGCATGTTAAAAGGGGTACCTGGTTTATCTGCCCCAGGCACACCTAAAGCACTTGCAACTCCTACGATCCCATCATCAGGTCCTTCAATTTTCAGGTTCCAGTCAGTTCTGCTCGTGGCAGCGATAACATAATAGGGCAGGGCGGGTTGCGTTAATTCCATCATCTGATTGATATAGCCAGAAGTGGTATTAAGATCCCTGAATCCCTGGGTAAAATAATTGTACATGTTATAATCCGAAAGATCCTCTTCGGCCACCAATGCGCCAAGATAATCTCTTATAACTGCCAATGGAGAACCCTGGTGCGGCGTACCCAGGGTTATCAGTTTATGAATATATTGCGCACCTTCATATTGCTCTATCACTGAACGTGATACCAGGCCCCCCATACTATGTGCAACGATATCAATTTGTGCCCCGCCGGCATATTCGTGCAAGGTTTGGGCAAGTATTTCGGCATTATCTTCAATACTCCATGAGGAGTTATATCCAAAAGTCCAGTATTCTGAGTATGCCGGATCCGTTTCTGTCTTAATCCAGGTTAAAAGCGAATCCCAGACCGTAGTTCTGCCTGTCCAGCCGTGCACCAGCAGTAGCACTTTTGAAGTGGGACCGGCTGAGGGAACGCTATAAGACATTGCTCCATCCGGATCGATAGTTACCTTATTTAATCCCATTTCTTTTAAAGGGGGGGTCTGTTTGACAATTAAGGTCATTATAATTATCTCACTCAAAGGATATTCCGTATTCTTTCTTGCAGACAATTCCCAATTGATAATATCAATATTTACCGTTGCCATTCCTCCATGGGTAGAAAATTCGACAGGAAAATAGGTTGCACCGTTATATAGAAAAATAAAGCAATTGTCTGCAGATACAACATTGGAGGATATGGGAAATGATAATTGCAATGGTTTTAGCAGGGAATCTGAGGGTATTCTTAATGTAATGGGATACCCAATGATTTGCATATCTTTATTAGGAACAGTCGAAGGCTCATGTCCTGTTCTTCCAACGAACACTTTACCGTCAGATGGCAAAGCATAGGAGGGAATAATTAGCTTTACCGAATCAGCAGTAAGGAGCATGCCACCTGCAGCAGCAATGATTAATTTTTCAACTTGTTTTTCAATAAGAGGATTCCATGAAATGTCTTGCTCACAGGCAAATATTGTGAGAATGATAAGCAGAGAAAGAATTATCCGTTTCATGGATCAGGTGCAGGTTGGTAAGATCATGCCAGGTTGGTTAAAGTTAAGTATTATTATCAATAAGAATGCCAAGATCTGTTTGATCAGCAATTCAATTCCAATGACTTATTCCAAACAGGAAACCATCATGAGAAAATGCAAATTTGAATCTGCCTTTGAATCGGGACAAAAGATCACTTTATGGAACTTTTTAGTCGATCAGCCAATAATGTGTCCAAAATACAATCAGAAAAACGAGAAAAGAAATAGAAACCAGCCATACGCCAATGCGCAATCGTCTCAAAAACAATGAAATCAGGGCACACAAAAAGCTTTTACACTGCAAAACAATAGTGAAGTAAAGCAGTTCCCTACCCGGATAATAATGACGCCAGGGGCCGTGATTCCCTTCGTACGTACCCCATGGAGAAGGAATCATGCCATCCTGAATGCCATGATACCATGCTAAACCAAAGGAAATAAATGACAGGAAAAGAAGTAAAAAGGAAATGAGAACAAAGCCTTTGGCAAGGAAGCTTCTAGCTTTGAAGGTACCCATTGCATTAAGTAGATTATGAAGCTTCATAAAAGCAACACGATAACTTGAATAATTTTCTTACCAGGCCTTCAGACAAGTTAAACTATTCATGTAAATATAGGGCTTTATAGCCCGCAAGTCAATTGGGTTTTTAGCCCTTTTTTAACAATCGGGGGTCAAAGCCCGAATTAAGGGTGGGTGTATTTAATTAATTCTGCGACCTTTATTAAATGTTGGAAAAAAGTGTTGATTTACAAAGAAAAAATGTTCAACAGAGGGTTATTATTTGTAAATTTAACAACCTCAACCGACCAACCCTACACCCTACTGAGCAAACCTGATGTTGCCCTGCCATTGATCAGCCCAGAATCGATAAAGGCAGGTTTTGGATTTTCATACCCGTTGTTCCTTTCCGCAAGCGAACGGTGAATTATTGAAGCAATGGAAACTAATTTTTAATACTAAATAGCTATGCAAATGGAGGGTAAAGTTTTTCGGATCAGTGCGAGAGGAATCATCGCAGCTGCAGCTGCAATGCTGCTTGTGTTGTTTACTACAAGGGGACAGGCGCAGGAGGCTCTTAAAGGCCCGCAGAGCCCTCCGCCCAAGCTCTCCTCAATAACCTATGATCATCCTCCCAACGAAGGATGGATTGGCAGACCAGGCGGCATACTCTACACCATTACCAACATTACCCTGGCTAATACCACTACCGTGTACTGGGCTATGCTTGCTGATTCAATCAAGCTATCGATGGATGGCAGTGTTTATGCGGGTGCTGAAGTGCTAAGCTTTGATGCTGCTGCATCCAACCTGGCAGGCGGAATATCAGTTTGGACAGGTGCCACAAACATCCCTATCGAAGGCGGCAGTCCAAGGCCCCTGCTATCTAGATTTACAATTACCGTGGTGGATGTGTCTGATAATCCGCTCCCGCTTACTGACGCGGTAAGTGTAGGTTTACCGGTCAATACCGGCGGTATTGTACCTGTCACGGGGAATTCCATGGTATTTAAGACAAGGGTTGAAATGCTGGTATCGGATAATGGTGGTACCACATATGTTCCGCACCTCGATTACTATGATGCCGCCCCGACACCTCCGGAGGCCATAGCAGCATACAGCTCTTATACCCCCGGATTCTATTGGCAAAATGATCCTCCTGAGTTGGAAAATCTGGTCACCCTGAATGTTGATGAAGGAGATACTTCTGGCATAACAAGCGCCATCCTTAAGGCTGTTGATGTTGAAAGTGCTCCGGCAGACATACTTTTTGTGGTTGATCCGAAAAAGGAAGGATTATCGCCCCGGTATGGCAAGGTGATCAAATCGGACAATGACCTGGCCCCGGGCGACACATTTACCATGGAGGAAATAAACAATGAGTTGATTGCCTATGCTCACGATGGCAGTGAAACCGTTAAAGACACTATTGCATTGATGGTGGTGGATGGTGACGGCACAAAATACAGGGATGGAGCGGATTCCATATTTTATCTTGAGGTGAATGTCACGCCTTTTGATGACCCTCCGTCCGTTGCTGTGAACGAAGGAATGACTTTGGATGAAGCGGCGACGCTGGCATTGAGCGATGCCATGCTACAAACAACGGATCCTGAAAGCAACAGCTCCGCTGTTACCTACACATTCGATCCGGATGGCAGTTCGGATCTCCCGGGTCACGGGCTTCTTAAGCTGAGCAACATACCTTTGAGCGACGGGGCTACCTTCACACAGGCCGATATCCACAACGGCAACCTGGTATACCAGCATGATGGGTCTGAGACCCTCCTGGACGGTTTTGTATTCCAGGTAGCGGATGAATTCGGACACCTGGCAGGAGAAGCTGGTAACAACGAATTCTTTTTCGAGATAACGATCAATCCGGTAAATGATCTGCCCGTGCTGTCCAAAAATGTTACTGCTGCAGTTAATCAGGGAGAGGAGGTCATTATCACCAACCAGTATCTTGCTGCATCGGATGCCGAGAGCAGCCCAGGGGAGATAACCTTTACCCTGGATCCTGACCACAATGTGTTACAACCCAATGCTGGAGTTGTTAAGCTGAACGGCACAGCCCTCGCGGATGGGCAAACCTTTACCATGGCCGATATTAACAACAGTATAGTGACCTACGATCAGGATGGGAGTGCCAGCACAACAGATTTCTTTGCTTTTTCAGTGGCGGATGCGGATGGCGGTATTGCCTCGGATGCCGGGTTTACAGTTTTTCATTTCAATGTTACCATTACCCTGCAGAACAATCTTGATAATGCCACAGGAAATACCACCGAATTGTTCACCCTGTTCCCCAATCCCGTCAGGGACCAGATTAATATTACCTTTAACGATGTCACCGGAGGCAATGTTCAGCTGGAGCTGCTGAACAGCATCGGGGAAAAAGTCTGGGAAAGCAGGCTGGAAGAAGGGAAAAACTATAGTGTACCTTTCGGGAACTATCCGGCCGGAGTATACTATCTGAAGGCAGAAAGAAACCAGGAAATTCAGGTTGAGAAAGTAATTAAAAAGTAATAAGTTAGGGACGAGGGACGAGGGATGAGGAAGAGAATTCCTGTCCTTCGTCCCTTGTTCTGTTAAACAGCACCTGCGCTGGCAGTGGTTACCATCTTTTTCATGGTAATTGATATAATATAAGGATATTCAGCAGGTTTAATCCTTTACACACCGGACACTGAGGCCCGTTTCCCGGGGACACGGAAACAACTGTGCGGTTCCATGGAAATTCTGGATCATCACGTAGTATACAAAGAGCGTATCGTACATTGTACTGCTCCACCATGCGCCTGTGTAATCAATGCTAAAGAAACCGGCACTTGCACTGCGGGCACCACTTGGCAAGGCTGTAAAACCCGATTCGTTGGTGGCTCCCGTGTTTGGCTCCTGCCAATGAAAGTTGCCAATTTCCTTTAATCTACCCCCTGCGGTTTCGGCACCTCCCAAAAAGGTAATCAATGTATCCCAGTCCGTCATTGCTGGGACATGCCATCCGGCGGGACAAAGCCTTTCCGTTTCAATAGCATACCAGTTGTACAATGCACCCCAGATCTCCTTATGATCCTCTTGGTATTCATACCAGCAATATCCGGGAGTTGAAAGGCCGGACCACGACAAATGTTCTATTACCCGGGGTACGGCAATTCCATCATGGGTATGTGTAGTGCGGAGATTTTCAGCCATCCATACCTGCTGCCCGATGAGAACAGTCTTATAGGTATTTCCATCCCAGTCTGTTATGCTATCATAGGAAATAAGTGGATTGAACTGAATACTGGAGATATCATCATCGTCCGCCTGCTCTTTCTCGCAACGATGCATGAATAATACAAATGCCAATATCAGAATCAGGTTATGAAAGCGAATGTTGCCAAATTTATCCATGGCTTTAATGCATGGTCTGGTCACAATTAATGCATTGATCTATATAAATATATAAATTCAGGGACCTGATGTCAAACACTTTTTGACCAATACCTTCAGTGAATCATATCCAGACAATTTTGTTGCTTGTCTGTTTCAGGTAACCCATTACAATCATGAACTGGCCTGATATATAAGTCGACATAATCAGGACAGAAGCCCCGTGCAAAGGGTGGCTGAATTTATTGACAGCGATCAGGGAATCGGACAGAACAAATAATACAGCACCGCATAACACAAGCAAATAGCTGGCGCTGCTGACCTTTCTGATTCTGCTTATGGCACCGGCAAGCATGGTGAGGATAACAACGGCATATATCATAACAGGGATGCGCATGATACCAAGATCATCGTACAAATAGTACAACAATCCGGCGCCATATAAATATACCGGCAAAATGGACAGGCTGTATTTCCATCGTGATGCACTACTGCCGGGCGTAAGAAAGAATACAACAAAATACAACACCTGGGTAAGCAAAAAACAACCCAATCCCAGCATGAACATCAGCTCATTTTGCCGGGTGAGCTCCAAGGCAATGTCTCCTGCCCAGGAGAAGAGAAGTGCTGAGAACATCAAACCGTTTGTCCTGTCAGACATATTCCTGCTGTTGATCCAAAACAGGAGGATAAGCAGCGGGATGATAAGTGCTTTTACGGCAATATTCGGAAGGCCTTCCTGCCCATCATCCAGCAGCATGAAGATAATTCCCGCAATGAAATAGAGTGCAGACAGGATCTTTGTTTTCATAACCGGATCATATTCATGAGCTATTAATGTCTCTTATCTGTAAAGATAGTACCGACACAGGTTTGAGCCTGCACCGAACCAGCCTCACCTGAAAATCAGGTTAATCGTAATAGCTTGGTTTTCCCGGACTGCGATTCTACAGTCGTTAAAATCGGGGGCACGCAGTTTCGGGCTAAAGTTCTTCGAAAAGCCAAACCCTTCCTTCGGGATGCCGAATAAGCCCAAATTGCAGATCCCGTCAGCATTCTGATCATGGAAAATGGCAATGGCATAATCTCCGCGGGGAAGGTCCGGGATGGCACATGATGCTGTAAGATTATGCACTTCAACAAATAATTTCCTGAATTCTTTTCCTTCGATGGGGAAATCTTTTTCGCGGTTATAAACACCCACGACAACAACCCCGCTTACTGTTTTCAGGTTGTTTACCGTCAGCAGGAGGGTTACATTCTGTGGGTGTCCGGTCTGACCGATCATCGAAAGGCAAAGGAGAATAGCGCATTTCATCATGGAACCTCACGAAATCTTCGATTTGACAGCGCAAAAGTTACTGACATTTCAAGGAATTTGCAAGAGCTGTTGTGTTGTAAGGGCAATCCCCGGTGCAAAAAAAAGGCAGGGCGCTTGTTGCTTTAACGAGATAGAGTTATAACGGCTGATCCTTGCCTGATTACACCCTGCCGGGGTTCAGCTGGCATGAATTTCATCGTTTAATACCGCGGGAGGTTAAAAAGTAACCTTTGGGATGGAAAAAAAATTAAAATGCGGCAGGGGCAGTTGCAGCAGAGGCATTGGTAATAGCAGCATGAGCAGTCGCGGTCAGGATGCCTTTTTCATAAATATTTCACGTGCCGCCTCAACGGCTGCTTCCTTGATATAATCATCAAGGCCATTCGGATTTTCAGTCAGCATTTGTACTTCATCGCGTGTAATCAGGCTGTTGGTTTCGGCGTACCGGATGAAGTTGTCAAACCAGGTATCAAAAAACACAAGCAATTGATCGGCTTCATATGAGCCCGGATCAGCATTCCCCTGAAAAAATTCCAATGCGAATTCTGCCAGATACTTTCCGATTTCACGGATCCTTTTAATGGGGAAGGACATTACTCTTTTCATGACTATAACGTATGGGTGATCTGTATAAAGTGTTGTTTTACATACCCATTGTACGTAAAATATCTGAGCAGGTCACAAGTTTTAAGCTGTATATGACTAATTGATAATATGTTGTGATGAATCCCCGGGATTCATGTATGTATGATATAATTCCTGGGCGTATGGAGTTATTTTCAACGCTACCGTTTACAATCTTTCGGTAATGTTTTCTATTTTTATGAGACAGCAGGAGAACGGGAAGAAGGATATTGACAAGGCAATAATCGGTTATGCATTCGGATCATCTTTAAAATTTCTAAATATAACAGCAGCAAATCACCATGGAAAACTTAACCGAATCGATGAAGGGCCATTTGAATGGCTGCAACGATTGCATCTCGAAAGGATGTGATACCTGCGGAACCTCAAAACCAAAGCATGAGGATCGCACCCTGTTCACGCGCCGGAATTTCGGCCGTACATTGCTGGCAGCATCGGCAGGTGCGCTGTTCACTGGTTGTGCCAAGCCGACCAAACAGGCAGGAGATGAAGCTGTCAGGACTGATTCCCTGGCATCAGCCCTCTCCCCGGATCTCGACGTGGTAAAGAGATCAAAAGGACCTATTCTGACGGTCCTTGAAGAGTTCTACAAAATGGGCCCCGGTCCATCAAGCTCACATACCATGGGTCCCATGCGAATTACTTACGATTTCTTCCAGCGTATTTCCAAGCTTCCGTCAGACCAGCTTAAAAGGGCAACCGGGCTCAAGGTACACCTGTTCGGCAGCCTCAGTGCTACCGGAAAGGGACATGGAACCGACAGGGCTTCGCTTGCAGGACTGCTTGGAAAGGCCCCTGCACAATGCCCTCCACAGTTTCTGGACGAACTGGCAACAAACCCGGATAAAACCTACAAGGTTACCATTGGCCCTACCAGTCTTGACCTGAGCCTGAAGGACATTATTTTTGATGCACCCAAGGGTGATTTCTACCATCCGAATACCATGACAGCAAAGCTTTTAGCTGGCAATGAAACGTTGTATGAACTGGAATACTATTCGGTGGGAGGCGGTTTTATTGAATGGAAAGGCTATAAAACGCCCGATAAGGGTCAGCCCAGGTATCCCTTTGCCCATGCGAGAGAACTGAAGAAATACCTCATCGACGATAAAATACCGCTGTCAAAGCTTTTACTGGAAAATGAGATGGCCATTTCAGGAAAGAGCGAGAAACAGATCTGGGAGTTCCTCGACCAGGTGGCTGAAGTGATGGCACGCGGGGTGGACACCGGACTTTCCGTGGAGAGTGTGCTACCCGGTCCTATTCAACTGCACAGCAAGGCAGCTGCAATGCAGCGTAACCTGAAGAATACCAGCAAAGGGGCAGCCGGTCAGGCCATCACAAGAGTAGCCTCTTATGGTTTTGCCATGGGTGAAGAAAATGCACGCGGCCATATCATCGTAACCGCGCCTACCGCAGGTTCTGCAGGTATCATACCCGCGGTCCTCAAATCACTGCGTGATCTCAACGTCCCTGCACAGAATATCCGTGAAGGCTTCCTGGCCGCAGCAGCGATCGGTTATCTCTGCAAGCACAATGCCACACTGTCCGGTGCCGAAGGAGGCTGTCAGGCCGAAGTGGGTGTTGGTTCCTCCATGGGTGCTGCCATGATCGCCCAGGCACTGGGTGAAGGCCCCAAGGTGGTTTCCAACGCAGCTGAATCTGCCCTGGAGCACCACCTTGGCATGACCTGCGACCCGGTTGCAGGCTATGTACAGGTACCTTGCATCGAGCGTTGTGCTTATGGCGCAGTTAAAGCCTGGACGGCTTATTGTATTGCCAGCGAGGAAATTCCGGAGGAACGCCGGGTAGATCTGGACACAACCATTGCCGCCATGGATCTTACGGCAAG
>DIAS01000025.1 GCA_002415855.1 Bacteroidales bacterium UBA5072 | reverse complement strand
AATAAATTCATACGGGAAATTTGCTTATCTTAGTTTTATTTGTTACAATTGTTAAATATTTGTAAAAAGATAATATTGTCAATGTAAACAATCTGGCAAAAACTATATTCCATGACCCGAAAAAACAGTTTTATAGAAATTTTCGAAAGGTTCAGAACAGAAATCCTGGAAGGTAAGATGGCCTATGGCAATATGTTGCCTTCGGAGAAAGAGCTTTCTGAACAAATGGGTATCTCCAGGCCCACCATTGCCAAGGTTTATAATGCTCTTCAAAGCGAAGGACTGGTTAAAAAGAAAGCCGGTTTTGGTACCATGATCACCCATAGCTTAGAGAAGAAACACTATACATTTGGCCTATTATTGCCTGGTTCCGGGGAAACCGAAATTTTCAGGATCATCATCGACGAGTTTGTTCAGCTTGAGAAAGATCGTGATTTTCGGTGCCTCTGGGAAGGAACTGTTGCCAACAATGCCGAGGTACGAAAAGAAATCATATTGCGTGTATGTCATTCTTACATCGAAAAGAAGGTTGATGGTGTTTTCTTTTCGCCGCTTGAGCGGACCGACCGGGCTAATGATCTGAATCAAAAGATTTGCAGCATGTTTGATTCAAAGAATATACCTGTGGTATTAATGGACAGGGACATCTTTTTATTTCCGAATCGAAGCAAGTTTGATCTCGTAGGGATCGATAACTACCAGGCAGGATATTTGATGGCAGAGCATTTGGTAGAAGCTGGCTGTAAAGTTATCCATTTCTTTTGCAGAAGAAATTCAGCCTATACTGTGGATATGCGTATTTCAGGGTGCCGGTCAGCCTTGCATGATGCGGGAATACCTTTCACCAAGGATAATCTGTTTGTTGCAGAGCCTAATAATGCGGAGGAGGTAAAGAAAATGCCCGTTCTTAGAAACAAAACCGGAATTATCTGTGCCAATGATTCAACAGCAGCTATACTGATGTCGACTTTATCAGCAGCCGGACTTAAAATTGCATCGGATCTCCTGATCGTTGGATTTGACGACATGAAGTACAGCCGGAACCTGCAGGTACCTTTAACGACTTACCGGCAGCCCTGTCGTGATATCGGCCGGTATGCTATCGATATGATGTTTAACCGGCTGCAAAATCCCAGCCAGGTAGCTGTTACCACTTCGCTGTCAGGAAAGCTGATCGTTCGCGAATCAAGTGTCTTTGCCTAAACCTTTAAAGCATAATGTATGAACAATCGATTTTTGTACTGGATAACCTTTGTTTCTGTGAACAGCGGGTTACTTTTCGGATTAAACATGGCCGGAATTTCCGGCGCAATTCCTTCCGTGAAGGATTTCTATGGGCTGAATGATATTGCCCTGGGTCTGGCAGTAAGTTCGATCATCATTGGTTGCCTGTTTGGTTCCCTGTTTGCCGGGAGCTTAAGTGACAAATTCGGAAGGCGTACGATGATGGTAATTACCGCCATACTTTTTATAGTCTCTGCTTTAGGCTGCAGCCTCACATCCTCCTTCCTGGTGTTTGTCATTTCGCGTATGCTGGGTGGTCTGGCAGTAGGTTCTGCTGCGGTTCTTTCGCCAACCTACATTTCCGAAATTTCTCCGGCAGAGAAACGTGGTACTTTGGTATCTTATAACCAGTTTGCCATTGTAATCGGTATATTGCTGGCATATTTTATTGATTATGCATTGGTTGGACTGGACAACGGCTGGAGATACATGCTGGCCGTCCCGTTGATCTTCGGATTGCTTTTTCTGGTATTCCTGTTTATTTCCTTTCCCGAAAGTCCAAGATGGCTGGTCAAAGTAGGGCAATCCGAAAAAGCAAGGGGTATCCTGGAGAGGATCGGAGGAGTATCTTATGCGGCGGATGAACTCAAAGCCATCCAAGCCACAGGATCAGAAGAGAAATCTGATTCAGGCGTGCATGTAAAAGATCTTTTTAAAGGAAGAATAGGGTATGTTGTGCTGTTGGGTACCTTGTTGGCTGCTTTTCAACAAATTACAGGAATCAATGCCGTTGTAAACTATGCTCCCGCCATCTTTCAGAAAACCGGCGTAGGTACTGATACGGCATTGTTGCAATCCATTATCGTGGGCTTTGTAAACTTTCTTTTTACACTTGTGGCTATTAGACTGGTGGATAGGAGCGGTAGAAAGACCTTACTGACCTGGGGTGCTGCTGGAATGACCATTTCCCTCGTCTACCTTTCCATCGGCTTTAATGCAAGCGGTCTGGGGGTACTCATTTCACTGCTTGCCTATATTGCCTTTTTTGCCGCCTCACTGGCACCTGTCATGTGGGTAGTCACCTCCGAAATCTATCCTACAAGGATCAGGGGAGTAGCCATGTCATTTTCCACGGCTGTAAGCTGGGTGTTTACATTGGTCGTTGTGCAGTTCTTTCCCTGGATGCTCAGCAATTTCGGCGGACCAGTGAGCTTTGGTATTTTTGCATTCTTCAGCCTGGCGGCTTTGCTGTTCATCATTTTCTTCATCCCTGAAACAAAGGGCAAATCATTGGAGCAGATCGAAAAAGACCTGAAAATAGGGTAGAAGCATTGATCGTTTGGGTAATAACCTTTCAAGGTCAGAACCGGGATTCTTCATCCCGGTTTTTTTTTGACAACCGGGCTCCTTCATGAAGTTCCCTAACCGGAGCCATAGTAGATTGTTACATTTATCGCTTACATTACTTGTTAAATGAATTACATTAATAGTTGATTTACTTGGCGTAATGTTAACAATAACTATTTCCTTAAGTTGTATGCATTTCTTGATATTTAGGGATATAAGCTCTAATATGAGAGCTGTTTTTGTGGTTAGAAAAGAAGATCTTCCACAATGAATTATAAAGGTAATTTCATAATATGCAGAAATACAGATAAATAAACTTTTTAAATTTTTTGATTAAAAGGATGAATTTTTTCAATAAATATTTTGCATATTAATTAAATAATTATGACATTAGATTTCGAAAACTCTTAAATGTAAATAAAATGTAAATTTATTATGAAGAAAAAGAATTTTATCCTTTTAATTTTCAGCCTTCTTTTTTTATCTGGCCGGATCATCTGGTCAGCTGAGACTGAAATGACCATTGAAAAAAGATTTCTGAACCTGCCGGTATCCAAGTCTTCTGATCTGAAGACCATGAAGCTTGTGGTAAACGGGACAGCTGAACAGGAATTTACGATCAGGTTGGCTAAGGATGTTCCTGATTACTGGGTTTTTATAGATGTGAGCGCTTACAAGGGGAAAAAGGTAAAACTCGTTGTTGATGACGCAACAGCGAACCTCTCACGGATATACCAGGAGGATGTGATTGCCGGTCAGGATAGTCTTTACAGGGAATCAAAACGACCGCAATTCCATTTTACGCCCAAGCGGGGATGGAACAATGACCCAAACGGACTGGTATATTACGGGGGTGAGTACCATTTATTTTTTCAGCATAATCCTTATGATGTTTTGTGGGGCAATATGCATTGGGGACATGCCGTGAGCAAAGACCTGCTGCACTGGACTGAGATCGGTGAGGCTCTTTACCCGGATAACCTTGGTACCATGTTCTCCGGTTCAGGTGCCGTGGATATAAACAATACAGCTGGTCTACAAAAGGGTCCGGAGAAAACAATGGTAGTTTTTTATACAGCAGCGGGGGGAACCTCTGATATTTCAAAAGACAAGCCCTTTAGTCAATGCATGGCATACAGCAATGATAAGGGCCGGACCTGGATTAAATATAGCGGTAATCCGGTTCTTCCCAATGTGGTGGCTGAAAATCGCGACCCAAAGGTTTTCTGGCATCAGCCGACAAACAAGTGGGTATTGGTTGTGTATGAAAAAGACGGACATTCCATCTATACCTCCCCCAACCTTAAAAACTGGCAGCGTGAGAGTCATATTGCCAACTTTTTCGAATGTCCCGAATTTTTCGAGTTACCGGTCGACGGCAACGCGAAAAACACACGCTGGGTCATGTATGGTGCTTCAGGTACCTATATGATCGGCAGCTTTGATGGGAAGACATTCACACCCGAATCTACCAAGAAATTGTATACTACGGGAGCGCTTTATGCAGCGCAGACCTTTAATGACATTCCAGCCTCGGACGGAAGAAGGATCCAGATCGGATGGGGCAGGATCTCACAGCCCGGGATGCCCTTCGGGCAGATGATGCTGTTTCCTACAGAATTGACCTTAAAAACCACACCTGATGGTATCCGTTTGTTCAGCAACCCGGTTCGTGAGATTGAATTACTGAAAAAAAACGAACAGAAATGGGATGTCTTAACCATTCAGGAGGCAAATGAGAAACTCGGACAGTACGGACCAGGGGAATTGCTGAGAATCAAAGCAAAAATAGTCCTGGAAGATTTCTGGGCCGGATTGGATCTTGGTGGTAACACTATCCTGAAGTACGATGCCAATTTCAATCTGATAAACGAAATTCCATATTTTACTGACAATCCGGCAAGCATGGAATTATCGATGGAATTGCTTATTGATCGGACATCCGTGGAAGTTTTCATTGATGGTGGCAAATACTCGTACAGCCTTGAAAGGAAACCGGCTCAGAATGCAAAAGGACTTGTATTTACAGGAAATCCCGGTTTAAAAGTGCAAAGCCTTGAGATTCAAACATTGAATTCAATCTGGTAAATAAAACAGCTACAAGATTTTCATCACGATATCCCTTCTATTAACCATTAAAACCTAACACTATGAAAAAAAGCAACTATTTAAGTTTATTGGTAATGAGGTTGTTGCTCCTTACAACCTTTATATTGCTGCTGCCGGTAATCGCACTGGCACAGAATATAACGGTAAAGGGAGTTGTGACCAGCATTTCCACAGGCGAAACACTGCCTGGTGTGAATGTTCTTCAGAAAGGAACGCTCAATGGTACCAGCACGGGCAATAATGGTGCTTATTCAATCAGTGTACCGCAGGGTTCAACACTGGTTTTTTCCTATATCGGAATGAAAACCCAGGAGATTCCAGTGGGAACAAGTGATGTAATTAATGTTTCCATGGAGGAAGAAGCCACGGCAGTTGAGGAAGTTGTGGTAACCGGTTATTCCACTGAGCGGAAAGTAGACTTGACGGGTGCTGTCGCCATCGTTAATGTGGATAAAGTGCATGATATTCCCAAGGCCAATCCTATGGCGACCTTACAGGGCCGTGTTCCTGGCTTGTTTATTGAAATGACGGGAAGACCCAGTGGTCAGACGAATCAGGTTCTGATCCGCGGATTAAAGACCTTGGGGAACAATGACCCGTTGTATATCATTGATGGTGTTCCTACCAAAAGGTCTGTTGTATTTTCGGATCTGGATCCAAACTCCATTGAGTCCATCCAGGTATTGAAAGATGCTTCCGCATCATCCATTTATGGTGCACGTGCTTCAAACGGTGTTATCATCGTAACCACAAAGGCAGGCAAGGGAAAGGTCAGGGTGGAAATTAATTCTGCTACGACCTGGCAAAAACGTATCAGGGAGGTGGATGTTTTGAACACCATGGAGCGAGGAGAAGCTCTGTGGCAGGCATCCATCAATGATGGTTCTGATCCTGCAGCTCATTCGGCAATTTATGGTTATGACTATACCGGAACAGGTGCTGATGCAGTTCTGAACGAAGTAATTCCGGTTGAGTGGATCGGAGGCAGCGAGTCCTACGGACTGAAATCACAAATACCGGGTACCGATTGGCAGGATGTTGTTTTCCGGACAGGTTGGGTACATAACAATACCGTGACTATATCAGGTGGATCCGAAAACACTACGGCGCTTTTGAGTGCCGGCTACCTGAAGAACAAAGGGGTCATGGAATATCAGGATTATCAGAAAACAACAATTCGCCTGAATACATCCCACAAGATGTTTTCGGACAAGCTAAAGATCGGTGAGAACCTGAATGTTGCCAGTACGTGGGAAGTGCCTCAGCCCACTGACCTTGGCGGTGCCAATATGGAATACCTGTCAAGGGGCATGCAGCCTATCCTGCCGGTATATACAGTGGACGGACAGTGGTCAGGACCTGTAGGTGCCGGATTTTCGGACCGGAATAATCCGCTGCACATGTTATACATTCATAGGAACAATAAAAATACGGCAAGACTCATATTCGGGAATGTATACGTAGAAATTGTCCCAATGAAAAATATGCTCTTCAGATCAAGCCTAGGTGTGGATTATACGGATAGTCATGATTGGTGGGTTGAGGAAGCTTATCAGACCGGTTTTCTGGGTCGTGCCACAAACAGCCTCTCGGAGACCATGGGTACACGATTGAATTGGAACTGGTCGAATACGCTGACATATTCGCTGGATATTAATCAACACGCTTTTAACTTCCTGTTGGGTATGGAAGCGATCAAGGAGTCCTACCATTATATGAAGGCGTATAAAGAAAATTTTGCACTCAATGATGATTATGATTATATTCTCAACCTCAGCGCGGGTACAGGATTACAAACCGCAGAAGGAACAGGTACCGGGCATCAGCTGTTGTCCTATTTCGGTAAAGTAAACTATGTGCTGTCCGATAAATACCTGGCATCGTTTACCCTGCGCTATGACGGCTCCTCACGGTTTGGTACGGAAAACCAGTTTGGATTTTTCCCGGCTGCCACACTGGGATGGAGAATAAGCAACGAGGAGTTCTTTAACATTAATGCCATATCAAATCTGAAACTGAGGGCAGGTGTCGGACGTGTTGGAAACCAGGAAATCGGGGACGTCGCGAGGTTTGGTCTCTACCAGCCTAACTATGGAGCTATGTACGGTGGCGCAAATGATGCCTGGATGAGAACCTGGCTGGGTCAGGGAACTGCCTATGACCTGTATGGTGCCAATACAGGCACATTACCTTCGGGATACAGCAAAGTACAGACTGCCAACGAATCATTGAAATGGGAAACCACAGACGAGCTAAATATGGGTATCGATTTCGGATTCCTGGGTGAAAAGATTACAGGTAGTTTTGATTATTTTGTCCGGGAAACCAAGGACATACTGATCTCACCTCCGATCCCTGCCGCTGTAGGTGAAGGGGGCAACAAGTGGGAAAATGGTGCCACTGTGAGAACCAATGGATTTGAGTTTGTATTGGGCTACCATGACAAGATTGGTGATTTTACTTATGATATACTCGGAACAGTGCAGCATTTTGCAGATGAGATAACCTATTTGCCCGAGGCTGTTGTCAGGGCATACCCGGGTAATGTTGAGAAAACAATCATTGGTCATTCTCAAAGATCCTTGTTTGGATATCAGACTGATGGTATCTTCCAGAACCAGACAGAAGTTGATGACCATGCAGAACAGCCCGGCAAAGGAGTCGGTAGAGTGCGCTATAAAGATCTGAATAACGATGGTAAAATAGATCCCCTCGATCAGGACTGGCTTGGAACATCGTTGCCCAAAGCTGAATACGGTATTAATGTTGATCTTGGTTACAAAAACTGGAGCGCGAGCATTTTCATGCAGGGAGTCGCAGGGAAGAACGATTATGATGGCTGGTGGTGGTTCGCTACCCGGGTTGATAATGGTATGAACTTTGGCAAAGCTTCACTGGATGCATGGACACCCAATAATACCGGTTCCACTATTCCGGCATTATCACTTGTCAATGCAAATGATGAAGGCAGAGCTTCAGATATCAACATTACCAATCACTCCTACTTCAAAGTCAGGTCGATACAATTGGCTTACAGCTTACCGCAAAAGGTACTTCAGGCAATCAGGCTGCAGCAGCTCAGGGTATTTCTGCTTGGAGAAAACTTAATACTGCTGAAAGACACTAAGGGTATTAACAAGTATTGGGGGCCTGATCCCGAGCATGGTTATAATAACCCATTGCCTGTTGGTGTTACGTTCGGGCTAAATCTGACGTTCTAATCTTTAACTACTAAAAACACGCATTATGAAACATATAAAATCCTTTTTAATCCTCTTCACATCCCTACTGATCATTTCCTGCTCGGACTTCCTTGACTATAGTCCCCAGGGTACAGTAAGTGAAGAGCAGTTTAACACACCTGAAAGGGTAGATGGATTAGTTACGGCTGCCTATGCCCAGTTGGGTAATGATTTCTGGGCCAGGCCACACTCTCACATGTGGGCCTTTGGAAGTGTCAGGGCTGGAGATGGCTTTAAAGGTGGCGGTTCGGTCGCTGACCAATACTCTTATCACCGGTGGGAGGTAAATACACTGATCACTGTTGATGACGGCAGGATTGATGAGAACTGGGTTGAGATATTCGATGGTGTTGCAAGGGCAAATGAGGCATTGAGAAAACTGAAGCAGTTTACTGAAGCCGATTGGCCTGAAGTAACCATCCGCACCGCAGAAGCACGGTTTATCAGGGCTCATTTCTATTTTGTGGCCAAGCGCATCTGGAAAATGCTTCCTTGGATTGATGAGACAATTCCGGTTGCTGAGATAAAACTGGTCGGTAATCGTGAACTGACGAACGATCAGTTATGGGATAAGATAGCCGAGGATTTTCAATATGGTGTGGATAATCTTCCTGAAGTGCAACCTGAACCTGGCAGAGTCAATAAATATGCTGCAGCTGCCTATCTGGCAAAGGTCAGGCTTTACCAGGCATATGAACAGGATGAGAACCACAATGTTGTGAATATCAATGCAGGTAAACTGCAGGACGTCGTTGACATGTGCGACATGGTCATTAATTCAGGTGAATATGATCTGCATGATGACTTTGGGAAAAACTTTGTACCCGATTATGAAAGCGGAATTGAATCCGTTTTTTCAATCCGGTATTCCATTGAGGACGGTACGCCCAACGGCAGAATCCAGATGGCAACCAGCTTGAACTATAACATGCTTGCTCCTTATGGTTGCTGCGATTTTCACAATCCAAGCTATACCACGCTTAATTCCTTTAAAACAGACGCTGTAACCGGTCTTCCCATGTTTGATACTTACAATGACGATTTATTGTATGATATTGATACATGGCAGGGATTGGATAACCTCGATGGTATCGACTGGATGGGTCCGACAGTTGACCCGCGGATGGATCACACCATCGCCATCCCTACACATCCTTTCAAATATGATCCCGACTTTTTAATGACAAAAGCAGGGAGACGCGTTCCGGAAGTATACGGTTACCTGTCGACAATGAAGGAAACGGAACATTACGCCAGCTCATACTTTAAGAAAATCGGTCCCTTTTTCGGAACAGCCAGAGACCTTGATATCATTCGCTATGATGACGTGCTGCTGATGAAAGCTGAAGCACTCATTGAACTTGGCAGTGAAAATGAGGCTTTGCCCCTCATCAACCAGATCAGGGCAAGAGCCGCTAACAGCACAGGCTGGCTGGTTCAGGCAGATGGTTCTCCCACTGCAAATTACTTTGTTGAAGAATATCAGGATGGTGTAAACTGCACCTGGGATCAGGATTTTGCCAGAAAGGCATTGCAATGGGAGCGCAGATTGGAATTCTCAATGGAAGGTTCGCGATTCTTTGACCTGGTAAGGTGGGGCATTGCCGCAGAAACCATGAACGAATATTATGCGGTTGAATCGACAAGATTCCAACATCTCGTCGGCGCAAATTTTACCAAGAACAAAAATGAATATCTTCCTATTCCGCAAAATCAGATAACCCTTACCGAAGGGGCATACATTCAAAATACTAATTACTGATGAGAGATACTTATTGGTTCTTTGGGTGATCTAATAATGTTTAGTTAGGGTTGAAGGCCGGTATCATGCGTTGGCATAGTGTTGTTGGATAAGATACCGGCCTTGCTTTTATATTCATCTTTTCTTTGAAAAGACAGCCAATCTGCTTTCTATAGTCTTAATGCTAACGTGTGATGAAAATATGTGTAAAATACAATTTCCTCACCTGCATCGCATTCATATTCATTATGATAAGCGCATCCTCTGCGTATGGACAGGAACCAGGGCAGGATTATACCTCCAGGGTTCCAAAATACGCTTTTGATACGACCTTGCAGGGGCAGGAGGAACAACTCAAAACAAATCCTTTGTTGTTGAGATTGAACGCATCCCGGAAAAAACTCTCTGGTGACAGGTTTCGGCCGGTTTATCATTATGTTAATCCTGAAGGGACACTGAATGATCCGAACGGTTTATGCTTCTGGCAAGGTAACTGGCACCTGTTTTACCAGGCTTATCCTCCCGAAGATCCCCGGCAGCACTGGGGACATGCCATAAGCAGGGACCTGGTCCACTGGCGCGATCTTCCTTATGCCATATATCCGAATCCTGAAAGAGCGGTTTTTTCAGGTTCGGCATTGGTGGAAGACAGCCGTGTAATTGCCATTTATCATGGTACAATGGTTGGGAACATGGTGGCGGTTTCCTCGGATCCTCTTTTATTGAACTGGAAGAAAGTAACAGGGAATGCAGTGATCCCATTATACAGCACCACGGGCTTTCCGCTTCCCTACAGTGTTTTTGATCCTTCCATCTGGAAAAAGGACAGTATTTATTATTCGCTTTCGGCCGGCCGGACTTATACAGGACCCGGAAACAGACCTGTAAGAGCTAACTTCCTGTTTCGTTCGCGAAACCTTGAGAAGTGGGAATATTTGCACGAATTTGTTGAAGGTGACCGTTTCACCTTAATCGGTGATGACGGTGCCTGTCCCTATTTCTGGCCGATAGGTGACCGTTACATCCTCAATTTCTTCAGTCATATGAGTGGAGGACAGTATCTTCTGGGGGATTATGACAAGGAGCGTGACAAGTTCATCGTAACTTCCGGCGGAAAGTACAATCACGGATCAGTTGGCCCTTCGGGCGTTCATGCTCCTTCTGCTGCTCCGGACGGTAAAGGCGGATTGATCATTATCTTCAATATGAATCCTGGAAGACCTGCTGAAGGCTGGAACCAGATCATGACCTTGCCAAGGCGACTAACATTACTATCCAGGGATATTCTGGGACAGGAACCTGCCGGTGACCTGGCATCGCTTCACTATGATGAAAAGCAGATAGGTCCGATGAAACTACCTGCCAACCAGGAAATTGTTCTCAAATCAATCAGGGGTAATGCCATGGAACTGTGGGTGGAAATTGATCTGAAAGATGCCCAGATGATTGAACTGAATGTTTTACGATCTCCAAAGAAGGAAGAATTTACCCGAATTGTCTTTTACAAGGATAAGGGATTCAGTCAGGGATTGAATTATGTTGCCGGTCCCCAGTCCGCAGCGTTGCCTGCTGACCTGCAATCTGCACTTACCGGCAACCCCGGCTACCGGACACAGGCACCCAGGTTTCAGTCGAGTCTGATTTCTTTGGAAACCTCAGGTTCATCAACACTTCCTGACGCAAAATTCCGCCCCCCTGAAACAGCTTCATTCGTTCTGGATCAGGGTGAATCTGTTAAGCTGAGAATCTTTATCGATAAGAGCGTTGTTGAAGTATTTGCGAACGGCAAGCAATGCGTGGCAGCACGTGTATATCCCGGCCGTGATGACAGTTTGGGTGTTTCCATCAAGGCTACGGGACAGGATGCAGTATTGACCCAGCTTAAAGCTTGGCAGATGAAAAGTATATATGAGTAGAAAGTATCCTTGCAAGAACCGGATTTGTATCCAATAAAACAACTCAACAAATGAAAAAGACTAATATTTCGACAAGGTATTGCCTGTCGGTGGGCATTCTTGTTTTTCTTTTGTGCCGGCAGGGAACTTCTCTTGGGCAGACTTTACCCCAGGACAATACCTCCAAGGTCCCCAAATATACCTTTGGCAATACGCTGGCGGAACAGGAGGCACAGCTTAAAACGAACCCGCTGCTGCAACGCATGAATGAGTCCCGGAAAAAGCTGTCTGTGGACAAATACCGGCCGGTTTACCACTATGTCAATCCGGAAGGGAATCTTAATGATCCCAATGGTCTTTGTTTCTGGCAGGGCAACTGGCATATGTTCTACCAGGCCTATCCCCCCGAGGATACACGGCAACACTGGGGCCATGCAATCAGCAAGGATCTGATACACTGGAAAGATCTTCCTTATGCCATCTATCCGAATCCTGAACGACATGTATTTTCGGGATCTACACTGGTGGACGGAGATCGGGTGATCGCCATGTATCATGGTACCACGGTTGGTAACATGGTTGCTGTTTCCAAGGATCCCTTGTTGTTGAACTGGGATAAGGTCACCGGGCAGGCGGTAATCCCTGCAAAAAGCAAAACAGGTTTCCCTTTGCCATATAGTGTTTTTGATCCGTGTATCTGGAAGAAAGATACCGTATATTATGCCCTTTCTGCAGGCAGGTTGCCTGAAGGGCCCGGTGGGAAACCCGTAAGGGCAGATTTTCTTTTTCGTTCACTTGATCTCGCCAATTGGGAATACATGCACGAGTTCGTCGAAGACGATCGTTTTACGTTGGTGGGTGATGATGGCGCCTGTCCTTACTTCTGGCCCATCGGTGACAGGTATATTCTGCCTTTCTTCAGCCACATGAGCGGCGGACAATATTTGCTCGGGGATTATGATAAACAGCATGATAAGTTCATTGTGACAAATGCAGGAAAGTTCAATTTCGGAGCCTGGGGCCCGTCAGGGGTTCATGCGCCATCCGCCACACCCGATGGCAAGGGAGGTGTAATCATAATTTTCAATATGAATCCCGGTAAGCCTACCCAGGGCTGGGACCAGATTATGACGCTGCCCCGTAAGTTAACGCTGATTTCAAAAGATGAACTGGGAATTGAACCTGCCGGTGATATTGAATCACTCCGCTACAATCCCGTACACCTGGCGACCATGATACTTCCGGCAAATAAAGAGATAGTCCTGAAGTCCGTTTCGGGAAATGCAATGGAAATTGTTGCTGAGATCGATCCGAAAAGTGCCCCCATGGTCGAGATAAATGTTCTGCGTTCACCCGACAAGGAGGAATATACCAGGATATCAGTATTCAAAGAAAGAGGTTTTAACAAGGCCAGGGAATACAATCCTGGGGCAAGGGCACCGAATGTAAACTACAGCCTGATTTCACTGGAGACATCCTATTCATCTGTGCTGCCTGATGTGAGATCCAGGGCTCCTGAAACCGCACCAGTGATGATTCCTCCCGGTGAATCCGTTAGAATGCGTATATTCATCGATAAAAGCGTAGTAGAAGTATTTATAAACGGGAAGCAATGTATTGCTGCCAGGGTTTATCCCGGTCTTAAAGAGAGTGTCGGAGTTTCCATACGCTCCCAGGGCCAGGACGCAGAACTTAAATCACTTGATGCCTTTCAGATGCATAGCATTTATGAATAGGATACATATGTGCTATAATAAGGATCGTTTACTGTCTGATCCATAGTGAAGTTGTCATGGTAGAGTAGTATGGACTGTTAAACTTTTCAATATGGAAAACAACAACCAAATTCTTTGCTTCGGGGAAATTTTATGGGATACCTTGCCGACAGGACGCAAACCAGGTGGTGCACCCATGAATGTTGCCCTTCACTTGAACCGTTTTGGTATCAAATCTATTGTAGCCAGCAGTGTGGGAAATGACCAGGATGGGGAAGATCTCCTTGATTTTCTGAAAAAGACCGGGTTGGATACGCGGCTTGTGCAGATCAACAAAGATCTTCCCACAAGTGAAGCCAAGGTCATACTGGACAAGGATAACAATGCCACCTTTGTAATTGTTGAACCGGTTGCCTGGGACGATATAAAACTTGAAGGCGAATTAATTCGGGAACTAAAGTGCTCACAGGCGTTTGTATACGGTTCCCTGGTGGCAAGGAACAGGGCCACCCGTGAAACGCTACTGACCTTGCTTGATACAGATGTACTGAAAATCATGGATGTAAACCTCCGCCCTCCAAATGATAAAGAGGATACTGTCAAGTCCTTGCTCGCAAAATCTGATATTATAAAACTCAATGAGGATGAATTGATAACAATTACCAACTGGTACCGGATTACAGGCGATCTTACACAACGCATGAAGGCTTTTCAACAATTATATAAATTTAAGAGCCTTGTTGTTACGCGTGGCAAGGATGGTGCACGATTGCTCCATGCGGGTGAGTTTTATGAACATGCAGGTTTCAAGGTCGTAACTGCGGATACAGTTGGATCAGGGGATGCATTTCTGGCAGGATTTCTGGCTGCCTATTTTGAAAAGAAGGATATGAATCAGGCCCTCGCTGAGGCTTGTGCAGTAGGAGCCTTCGTAGCCACTAAATCGGGCGCCACACCGGAATATACAATGGATGATATCAGGACTTTGCTTTCAGATTAAAAAGCGTTATTTTTATGTAGAAACCGCGGAATGTTTGGATATTCTGTCGTCTTGAATCCAGTCTGCCGGCTTTCTGATTTTATCAAAGCCCTGGATGTGTGATGACCAATGCCAGATAAAAGTCATAATAAATAATCTTAAGGCCATGAAGTGCGGCATCTGCAATCTGTTTTTAATTTCAGTAATTGTTCTCTCTTCCTGCAGCCCCAAGCCCGGGTACCTGAAACTGGTGGGAGACTGGAAACTTTATGAGGCAGATCTTGATTCAGTTACATTAGATACTTCATTTGTCAACAAGGCAAAGCGATCACTTGAATCATCAAATTTTGGTTTTCTGGCGGATAAAAGCTTCCAGATTACCGATTTGTCTTTTTCGGGAGGAAGTTATGCCGGTGTTTGGGAATACTCTGCCAGGAAAAAGAAACTCACCCTTTTTTACCCCGGGCTTCACATCGATCCTGAAGAATATGATGTGATTAAACTTACAGGAAGATCATTAATTCTTAGGCTGGAGGTCCCCTCAGCGGGCATTTTTGTTTATAAGCTCAAGAAAATTAAGAATTGAGTCTGGTACCTGATGACCTGTTCAATTCATGAAAGTATCAGGTATTCGTACAGAAACCATTGTATACATTGTGTAGTCGGACATTCATTGTACAACAAGAAACACCAGGCCTATGAAAACCAAACAGATCCTTTGTGCAGCTTTGGGCATTTTAGTCCTGACATGTTCATGCAAATACCGGCAAAAGGATAAGAATTCTCCCGGAAATATCATTGACAGTGAGCTTGAAAGGCCAATATTTCATTACACGGCGGATTCCAATTACCTGGGAGATCCTAATGGATTGGTGTACTACAAGGGTGAGTATCACTTGTTTCATCAATACAATCCCTACGACATCCGGTTGGGTGTTCCGCAACATTGGGCTCATGCCGTCAGCCGTGACCTTGTCCATTGGAAACGCCTGCCCATTGCAATATATCCGCATGAAGGGGGCAACATCTGGTCCGGCTCGGCGGTTGTTGACAACAACAATACCTCAGGATTGCAAAAAGGAAATGATCCGCCCATAGTAGCTTTCTACACCTGGAGCAAAGATTTTACACAGTGCATGGCATATAGCATCGACGGTGGCAAGACCTGGAAGCAATTTGAGGGTAACCCGGTAGTTGAACATATTTATGAGAGCAACAGGGATCCGAAGGTATTCTGGCATGAGCCGTCGGGTAAATGGATCATGATATTGTATGTCAGGAATTTTGAAGTTTTTGTCTCTGAGAACCTGAAGGAATGGAGACACGCAAGTTCCATGGAACTGGAGGACTTTCATGAATGCCCCGATTTTTTTACGCTGCCCGTGGATGGTGATCCTGCGAAAACTAAATGGGTCGTGGTCGACGGATCCGGGCGTTACTATATCGGAGAATTTAATGGCACGGCATTCACCCCGGAAAGTGGATGGTTTTACACGGATTGGAATCCACTCCGAAGGCTGGACGCATCTGGTAAATACCGGGGAGAATTCTACGCAACACAGACCTGGAGCAACATACCTCCGGAGGATGGAAGGCGTATTCAAATCACTGCTCTTCTGGATCCCAGGTTCAAATTACCCTGGACGACCTTCCATGATCAGATGACTTTCCCTTGTGAACTTACCCTGCATACTACAAGCGAGGGTATCCGGCTGTTCCGATGGCCGGTGAAGGAGATTGAGACATTATATGGTGAAGAAAGGATCTGGACAGAACAAAGATTAGAACCAGGTAAACAATTGATGCTGTCTGACAGGGATCTGCTTGATATAAGGGCTACCCTTGAATTACCGACGACAACACATGCTATTTCAAGCAGCGAGTTGCCCAAGGCCCCATTAAGTTTTCGTTTTAATATCCGGGGAATTGATGTTCACTATGATGTGTGGCAACAGGAGATCAATTGCCTTGCTGCAACTGCCCCTTTGAGGTACAACGAAAACGGACAGGTCGAGATACGCATCCTCGTGGATAAAATCTCGTTGGAGATTTTCGGAAATCAGGGTGCGATTTCCATTTCCACCCTGGTCAATCCTGCTACAGGCAATCATACAACATATTTTGACTGCACGGGAGGGGATGTAATCTTAAAAAAGCTGGTGGTAACGGAATTGAAATCAGGTATTCCCAAAAAACAATAAAACTATTGTCCTATGAAAACATTCCAAATCTTGTTTCTGATCCTTGTCGTTGCTGGAATGGCAGTTTCATGCAACAGGCAAAAGGTTGGCTTCGGCAATTCAGAGGTTCTGACCTACCAGGAGCCTTACAGGCCGCAATTTCATTTTTCACCGGCTGTAAATTGGATGAACGATCCAAATGGCATGGTTTATTATGACGGTGAATTTCATTTGTTTTACCAGTACTATCCCGACTCAAACGTGTGGGGACCTATGCACTGGGGACATGCCGTAAGCAGGGACCTGGTGCACTGGCAACATCTGCCGATTGCACTTTATCCGGATAGCCTGGGCTATATATTCTCCGGCAGTGCCGTAATGGATCTTAACAATACTTCGGGTCTGGGAGAGCCGGGAAAACCTCCAATGATCGCTATCTTTACATATCACAATCAAAACCTCAGAAAAATGGGACGGGATGATTGCGAGTACCAGGGTATGGCCTACAGTATTGATAAAGGCAGAACCTGGGTGAAATATAAAAACAATCCCGTCCTGCCCAATCCCGGATTACCTGATTTCCGTGATCCCAAAGTTTCGTGGCATGCCGGTACTGGCAAGTGGATCATGACCCTGGCCGCCGGGGATCATGTTTGCTTCTATACATCACCGGATTTGAAGAAATGGAAGCTGGAGAGTGAATTTGGAAAAAAACTGGGCGCTCACGGGGGTGTCTGGGAATGTCCTGATTTGTTTGAGTTGCCTGTAGCCAATGATTCCGGAACAAGGAAATGGGTGTTATTTGTCAGCATCAATCCCGGCGCACCCAACGGAGGATCAGGTACTCAGTATTTCATCGGCTCATTTGACGGGCATGCTTTCAACTGGGAGGAATCGAAGATCAAATGGATCGATTACGGTATGGATAACTATGCAGGTGTAACGTGGTCCAATGTCGAAAAAAGAAGGATCTTCCTGGGTTGGATGAGCAACTGGGCCTACGCCCAGGTAGTGCCTACCCATCCCTGGAGAAGTGCCATGACTGTGCCCCGGGAGCTTTCACTGTTTTTCATCGGTAATGACTACCTTCTTAAGAGCAATCCTGTCAAGGAACTGGATCAACTATCGACCCTGCTGGTGAGTAAAGAGAACATCAGCGTCGATGCAAAGGGAACCGAACTGAACTTCAACGGGGCGGAATTGGCGGTCAGCAAAGTTAAAATGGATGTGTCATTTGAAAATGCTGAAGAGCTGATCATCGAAATTTCAAATCCGAAGGGTCAGGAAATCAAGCTGGGGTACAAACCAGGATCCGGAGAGCTTTATGTCAACAGAACAAAGGCAGGTAAAAGCGACTTTGACACAACATTTGCCTCCCGTATTCATCAGGTGGTAGTTGGGCAAAAAATGGAAAGGGTTCTGATGGAAATGCTGATTGATAAGAGTTCAGTTGAGTTTTTCTTTGATGAAGGGGCCTATGCATTGACCGATCTTGTATTTCCGGAAGCAGATTACAATTCCATAAAGATACAGGCAAGATCCGGGGAAGCACATATCAATACAATCCAGGTTTACACCATGCAATCTGTCTGGAATAAATCAGCGCCGTGATATTACCAAATTGATACAGGTTTTATCCGGCAAGGGCGTAATACCATGGATATTTAGTATCTTGCAATGTCTTCTTGCATTAAATCATATTATATGAACACAGAATCGGAATACTTACATGGAAACTTCAGAGGCTTGCAGCACCTGGGTTTGCCTGTAACGGATCTTGATAATTCGGTTGATTTTTATTCCCGGCTCGGTTTCAGGCGAATACTGTCTGCTCATGTGGATGAATCGGATGGACGGGTTTTGGTGGCATTCATGGAGCAACGGGGTGTGATCATCGAGTTGTACCAGGTTACCGCGCGCGAAAGGGAGGAGATCAGGGCGCGTAAAGACGGTCATATCGACCACATTGCCTTTGATGTGGCCGATGTGGATGAAGCATTTGTGGAGTTGAAAACAGCCGGGTTTGATATGGTGCAGGAAAAACCGTTATTCCTGGATTTCTGGAAGCGGGGATGCAAGTATTTTGCAGTGAGGGGACCTGACGGAGAAAAGCTGGAATTCAACCAGATACTTTAACATTTGAAGGTAATTAACAAAATATACCGATGAGAAGACGACATTTTATAGCTGCGGCTTCAATGGCTATGCCTGTGCTTACTGCCGGAACGCTTACCCGGATTGATTATGATACGGTTAGTGACACACTCGTGTCAAAAGCTATGCTTGCCATGCTTTCCATGCAACGGATGGCGTGGGAACAAGGCACTGCCTCACAGGCACTGATAGCCATCGGACGCAGGGACCTTGCCATTTTGTTTGCCAAAGATGCCATGGTCAGGCAAACGGCAGAGGGCCGACTGGGCATTCTGGGGAATGACCCTGGCGTAACCGACCCTGCTTCAAATGGAGAGGCAGTTCTGCTGGCATGGAAAGAGACAGGTGAGGAAAAATATAAAAAAGCTGCAGATCTTCAATATGAATATCTGAAAACCAGGGCCCCGAAAACCAGTGATGGTGTATTGCACCATGTGACCTATGCCAGACAGGTATGGAGTGATGCTGCATTTATGGCTCCTCCGTTTTTGGCACTCATGGGAGATTTTGATGAAGCAGTCAGTCAGATAGAGGGCTTTAGAAAATACCTCATGGATCCCGATAAGAAAATGTACTATCACATCTGGGATGAAGAGAAAAAGGATTTTGCACGCAAGAAATTCTGGGGAGGCGGAAATGGATGGACAGCGGCCGGTATTGCCAAGATCATTGATCTGCTTCCGGAAAGCAGGGAAGATCTGCGGGGAAAAATGACGATTTACGGGAAGGAAGTCATTGATGGTTGCCTGGCCTACATGCGAACAGATGGACTGTTCCATGATATCATCGATGACAGTGATTCATTTGTGGAAACCAACCTGGCACAAATGCTTGCGTTTTCGATATATTCCGGTATTAAGGCAGGCTGGCTGGGGTTATCCTATAAGGAGAAAGCTGATATAATGCGGCTTGCAGCAAGAGCCAAGGTAGATGATTATGGAATTGTGCAGGGTGCGTGCGGTTCACCCGGCTTTGACAGGTCGGGGACTTCCACGGAAGCACAGGCGTTCTTTTTAATGATGGAGAATGCTTCCCAATCACTCTAATTGCCGGAATTCAAATTGCGGGAACCCTGATTTACCGTCCAGGGTATAACTCAGGAACTTCAGCTTGTAATAGTTATCCTGTGCCGTATGGAATACATAATTGTAGTTGACCTTGACTGAATAACTTGCTGAACCGCCTCCTGTTACATCCACCGTAACTCCTTTCCACCGGTATCCCGGAATATCCCGCCGGCTTGCAAAGGCATAACCTGGCAGTAATCCAACATTGATGGCATCAAATGTACGTAAAGAATCCAGTACAACTTCTGTCTGCCAGGTATTCAACAGTGCACCCCCAACCTGGTAAGGTATGGTCATGCCGAACAGGGTGGCCAGATCATAATAGGGGCCGAATACGAGATCATATTTTTCCTTGTCGGGCTCCAGGTTGACCTGGCTATGGTTTCCAAATGAATAATAAACAAAATTCACACTATCATTTTTAAGGATATCGACAGTATCGGAAATATCCGTTTCTTCCTTGAAGAAAAAGCGATACTTTTGATCATTGACTTCCAGGAAAGCAAGCTGCCGGATCTGTGTAAAGACACCTCCGGAATATTGCCCCAGCAGGTAAAGATTGTGTGTGTAAACTGCACCCGACTCCCCGAAACTAACCCAATTGCCAACGGCGGTGGAGTCGGGATAGGCTGCCTGCACATCATACAAATGTTCCACACCTGCTGGCATGGCAGTAATGTGATCAGGAAGTGTCTGACCGGTATTGTAAATAAACCAGTTATCGCCTGAATTGGTAATGATGTGCCAGCCATTGTCACCACACTCAAAACCGAGTTGCCAGGCATCACTGTTGTGTGTAGCAATTACCCTGCCCGTTTCGAAATCGAAGTAGCTCTGGTGCGTCTGAACTGAATCAGCAATGGTGGTCACATCACCGGCATAGGGGCTGACAGGCTGATCTTCCTCAAAACAGGAAAAGGACAGTGCGGTAACGATGATCATAACATCTCGCAACCGGCACCTGGGTATGCTGTCATTTCTTTTCAAAGCGGTATCCGAGTTTAATAAAAAAAGTGCGTCCGTAACCGGCAGCGGCAGAATCACTGGAGCTTCCATGGATATTGATGGTTCCGAATGAATCTACGAGGGTTACATTAAGAATGTTCTTGAATCCTGCGACCAGACTAATTTTTTCGCGGAGAAAATTCCTCGAGACAGTCAGATCGAGCATATGATAGCCTTCCATAAATTGCTGCGCAACACCGTTCAGTTGCCCATCGGTATCGAAATTGCCTGCAAATTCAAGGTAATCGTCAGTATATTTATAAAATAGCGCCAACTGCAGGGCAGGTTTCTCGAACAGATAGTTTAACGAGGTCACGAAATCGGTTGAGTATTCAAACTTCCCGGAGCCATCAACCCGAATTCTTCCGGTGGTAATGATTCCGGTATTCACGGTAATGGAGGGTGAAAATCTGTACCGGAGCCGAACATCCATTCCCCTGGTGATGTAGTTCATCCCTTCAATGTTAAAGTATTTGCCCCAACCTGGTCGGGCGGTGTTAATTGCCAATTGTATGGCGTTGTGGATGGAATTATAAAACAGATTCATTTCAAGGTTCATGGCATGCCTTTTTCCGGTGAGGTTGTAGCTCGCCGAAAGGCTTATGTTGTCTGCAGTCTCTGCTTTGAGATTTTCGTTTCCATGGATCTCATGGTTATTATCGATGAATTCCAGGTAAAGCTGTTTAAGTGAAGGAGCCCGAAACCCTCTGGCATAGGATCCCCGGATCAAAAAGGACGACGGCGCATATTTCAGGCTTAGCCCATAGACTATGGGCGCTTTATAGTCGGAGTTGTATATCAGCCTTATCCCGGGCTGAATGCTGAATGTCTGTACCGGGCGGTATACCAGGTTCATGAAGCCGGAAAGGTCGGAGATCTCCCGGTATCCTCCGGTGCGCTTTCCTGTGGCGGATTCATAATTAAAATCTGCCCCGGTCTGGTATTCAAATTTCTTTCCCGGGATATTGGATACAAAACCTCTTGCAGAAATCATGTGAAAAGTGGTGGTATCGTGCAGCTGAGGATCGGCCGCCGTGGTTTTTTTCAGGTTCACCAGGTCATTCAGGTAGGTGATCTTCTTTTTCTGGTAATAGGAATAGCCTGCCTGAAGGTTCAGTACAAAGTCATCGTTAAATGTGTTGATCATATTTACCCGGTTGTTCCAACGGGTGGTGTAATGGTATCCATCCAGTGCCTTCTCATAAAGATTGGCGAGGGTAAGGGGACCAGGATCACGCAATTCCTCGTGCAGGTAATCGGAGTTGATGGTGGTCTTGTAATGGCCTTTCCGGAATTGATACCCGGCACCCGCCATATATTGCAGCTTGGGTTTCCAGGTTTTGGCCCGCGATGAATCAACCGGTCCCCAACCTTCAAAGAAATTACGCGATCCACTCAGGGAAAAGGTATGCGGTCCCGTTTGTGTGGATAATGCCAGATTCAGGTTGTAAGTACCGATTGTCTCATAATAGGCATCAGCATTTAATCCCAGTTTTTTGCCCGAATAATCAGTGGTAATGATGTTTATGGCCCCGGCAAGCGCACTGCTGCCATAGACAACCGACATGGGGCCCTCGATAACCTCGATGTGATCCACATTGTTCAGGGTAAGCTGGCCCAGGTCGATCCGGTCGGCAACACGGCCTGCGACCGGTATTCCATCGATCAGCACCTTGATATATTCGCCTGTAAGTCCCCGTATCCGGATGAAATCACCCAGCACGCCCTCGGACCGGTATTGAAAACCCAGTTCATTTTTCAGCAGGTCCCCCATGGTATTGGCACCTTTTAACCGAATCTGCTTTGCATCGATCACCTCGATTTTGTAGATCGACTTGTCCACAGGTTGAGGCCTGAACTGTCCGGTCACCACAACCTGATCAAGCTGGTAAAAATCAGGGGTAAGAGCAATTGTCCGGGGACTCCCGGAATCCAGCGTGTCGGTGTAATCTCGGTACCCGACGCAGGAGACTTGTATGACCAGGGGGATCTCAACATACAGGGTTACCATGCCAAGGGTATCCGAAATCAGGGTTTCCCGACCGGTACCATGCAGTGGTGAAGCCAGAACATAGGCATATTCAACCGGAAAACCACTGACCTTATCGTGTAATCTTAAATTAACAGGCTGTGCATGAATCACATCCGAAATACACGCGATAAAAAATAATAAAACCAATTTCATGCCGCCGGAATGGCAGCATGAAATGGCATTTGGCTGATTATTTTTTATTCTATTCAACGGTCTTTACCTTGAGATCAATCGTACCCGCGGTATTTCCACCGTAACCGGTAAAATACAGCTGGTGTTTCGTTCCGTCAACTGACTTCACAAAATAGCTGACACTGTCCACAAGGGATATTTCATGTGTACCAGGATCCGATACTTTCCAGTCATAACCGATGGCATCTGCATTTCCGGAATATCCTGCTTCGGCATCCGTATCCATAGCCTCTGAAGGAGGGAGCCCTTTAACTTTGGCAACGGTAACGCCTGCTTTACTGAGCACACCCGTGAATGTGTAATTCATGATCAAGCCCGGTCCGGCAGGTATTTGCAATACATACCGTGTAAAAAGCAGATCCCACTGATCATTGAGGGGTTCAGCTTCCACGATCTCCTGGTTTACAAGGGAATAATGGATGAAATTCCGGGTACCCACATAGCTGGTGGCAACCACCTGGGCATTAACGGGATCAGAACCGTCGAGGTTTGCCCATTCCAGGTAGTGCACGGCAGTGGCTCCGATCCTTTCCCGGTAAAAGAACTTCCTGTAAGTTCCGTCGGTGAGCTTAATCACATAAATGGAATCTCCATAAACGTTGTGATCCGACATGTTGTAATGTCCCCAACCAAAGTTAAACACATCCGTCTGATCGAAATTCTGATTGAAAGCCCCGACTGTCCAGCCGGTTTTGTCATTAAACCTCGGCTGCAGTCCTTCAATGGTGTTTTCATCAACCGATTCCCAGTAGTTGGTATCACCCACGCAGTATAGTTCTACTCCGGCCCCTTCATTGATTAGAACAGTGGCACTCTGCGTGGGTACGGAAAAGGCAATATCCCAATCGGAACGGTTTACCGAAGATGAACTGCCGTCAGCAAGATTGTAATACACATCGGAAACACTGTTGGCACCCATGGATATTGTGACGCTGGTATACGGATCGGGCGTGTTTTCTTTTTCGCATGCCAGCTGACCGATGCAGGCTAAAAGTAACGTGCTTTTTATTAATGATTTCATAATAAATTGGTTATAAATAATACTACACCCGGGCACAGGGTGCCCGGAATTAAAAATAAAACAGGATGAATCTCAGGAGGTGAAAACTGAAGAAGGAGGCCCTCGTAATACGTTGAATGAATAGGGGTGTTGATCCAGAACCGGGTATGATTGAATTACAAATTTCATAACCCCCGGTTCGGCAGGGAAGAAATAATTCCAGACAGCAACAGTAAGGGCCTTTTGAACGGTCTGTTTTGGTTTTTCAGTTGTATGGCTATAAAAATAGATGAGCCTCTGATCATAGTGCTGCAGGCTATGCTTTTCAGCCCGGTATACCCGTGAGGATAACAATTGCCGTGCCTGAAAAACCTTCCCGCTGAAGCCGATAATCAGGAACACCCAGACCAGGGAAAGATAGATGATGTAAGGTATAACAGAATTTAGGCCACCTATGAAAAACATCTATTATGATTTAGATCGGACAAAATTAGACAATATCAACTGCAAAATTATGAATGTGGAAATACAAAACTGAAAAAACGCTAAATATCGGTCTGATCCTGCATATATGTCATAATTTTTTCGGCTAAACAGTCCCCTATCACCGGATTATTCCTGTAAATGATTCATCAGACGGGAAGAAAGAAGTTATAATTTAGCGTGCAGCAAAATGACAAACGGTAATTAACTAATAAATGAACGTATGCGAAAATCACTTTTACTATCCGGTGCCACAGCATTGCTGTTGGGAGTTGCACTGTTGACAAGCTGCGAAGGGCCAATGGGACCTGCTGGACCTGCCGGGCAGGATGGTGTTGATGGTGTTGATGGTGCTGATGCAAATGAAACCTGTAAGGAGTGCCATAACCCGGCATCTGTTGATTTAATTTCAGCACAGTTCGAGTTTTCCAAACATGGTTATGGTGAGGCGGCCTTTGATGAGGCAGGTAACACTTCCTGCGGTCCGTGCCATGAGTCGGAAGGGTTTAAAGATGTTGTTGAAAGGGATGTTCCTGCTACGTTCTCGCTTGTAAGCGGTTCCTATGTGAATAACTATGCCTGCTCGGCTTCCACTGCCTATGGAGAGCTTACCTGTAACACCTGCCACAGCAGTATTCATACTACATACACCAGTGAAGATATCCCGGCTTTCACAACTGTAGATCCGGTTCCCATGACGATGTGGGGTGGCTCCAAAACCATGGATCTTACCGTGGATGGTAACGGAAGTTCCAACCTTTGTGTCAAATGTCATCAGCCGCGTCCGTTTACCAATAGTAATACCGATAAAAATGTGCTTGACTATGACAATCTGGTGGCCAATCCTGCCGATACTTTCTATGCTGCAACCAATCCATCCGGACCAAACGTATTGAAACCCGGTTACCGGACCCATACGCACTATGGCACCGTAGGTGCAATCTTTGCCGGCGAAGGTGGTATTGAGTTTGAGGGTACTTTATCCTATTCAAATTCACAGCATACTTCCCAAACCAGTTGTTCCGACTGCCATATGGCTCCCATGAACGGTAAGGCCGGCGGTCATACCTTTACAGCCAAAGGTAATTTTAACGGATGCGTAGACTGTCACCCCAATTTAACTTCGGATAAATCAGATCCGAGCCACTGGAGTGATAAAAGAACTGAAATTCAGACACTGCTTAACGACTTAGCAGCTACATTAAATATTGGAGGAATTGACATTCTGAACAGGAACCCCGATGCGGAATCAAATCTCTGGGTATCATTGACTACCAATAAATATGACGGCTATCTGAATATCTATGATCCTGTCAATAATCCTGATGGTGTAGACAATAATCCTACCGGAATATTCAAGAATCCAAGTCCCGGAAGCACCTGGAGCCAGGCACAGAAGGATTTTAATACTGGCTTGCCAGCGATCGTCCTGACAAATGCACAAATGGGAGCCATTATCAACTTCCAGATGTGTTTGAGGGAGTATAGCCTGGGTATTCATAATTTCAATTACACAAAGGCACTGCTGACCAACTCACTGGCAGCACTCGATTAAACGGTCTGATGCATAAAATAAAGAAACTGCCTGTGGCTATTACCGGGCAGTTTTTTTATTGTCTGCCTTACCGGCCTGAAAAATAATGATGGCATTCGCTTATATTTCATAATTAACAAAATCCTTAACTTAGCTTCTTTTTGAACGCCTATGAAGGAAAAAGACAATCATGCAGCCACTGATCAAACCGGGAGGAAACTGTTTCAAGGACCCTGGTCATACCTTGAAAGTTTTGTCATTGCAGGCGTCCTGATACTATTGGGTTTCGTGGCAGAACTCATTTCCCGGGATCAGCCGGTCTCCCTTCCCCGTTTCCCGGTGAACCTTGTAATCCTGTGCACCGGTATCACCCTAATGGTGCTGTTGCATATTCTTTACGGCAAAACCACCCTTATCAAATGGTTCTCCTCTGTTCCCTGCGCGATAAGCGCTATAGTATCCTTTGCCGTACTCGTATTGCTGCTGGGTTTTATCAGGCAGGAAGGTGACGCCCGGTCGCCCTGGTTGCACCAGCTTGGGCTGACGCATATGAAGAATTCCTGGCCCTTCCTGCTTGTTGAGGTATACCTCTTTGTTTCGCTTGGAATGGTCATTCTCAGGCGTTCTTTTCCCTTTACACGTAAGAACCTGGGATTTCTGCTGAACCATTTTGGTTTATGGCTCACACTGGCTGCTGCAGCTTTGGGATCGGGCGACATGCAGCGTTTGCGGATCAACGTTTTTGAAAAGGGTGATTTTTTGGACAAGGGCATATCACAGGAACACGAGATCTATAACTTGCCATTTTCTCTTAAGTTGCTTGATTTTAAGATGGAAACATACAATCCCAGGATCATGCTTTCCGATACATTGGGCAGTTTGCCTGTAACGCGGAAAGGTGAGGCACTTCCTGTTATTGAAAAAGGTTCGGAATACAAATTGAACCATTACAGTATTAAAATTTTGGAGATCCTTCCATCAGCAGTAAGAACAGGCGGCGGTTATTTGCCTTCTGACGATCCTTTGGCAGCAACGGCGGCACTGGTGCATGTAAAAAATCTGGTGTCAGGAGATTCTGTGACCAATTGGCTGTGCAGCGGTGGTATGATGATGCTCCGGGAATATATTCTCCTTGATAAAAACCTGGGATTATGGTTGTTGAGCCCTGAGCCCAGAAAATATGAATCTAAAATAGTGTTCAGAACCAATCCCGGGAATATCGACACGGTTATCATTGAGGTCAACAGACCCTATAAAACCCGGGGATGGAGCTTATACCAGTTCGGTTATGATGAGCAGATGGGACCGGCTTCGCAACTGAGCATTATTGAGGCTGTTTATGATCCCTGGTTGCCTGTTGTATATGCCGGCATAGTTCTCATGATTGCTGGTGCATGTTACCTGTTCTGGCTGGGCAACAGTGCAAGGAGTAAGGCGTAAGGA
Organism: Bacteroidales bacterium UBA5072; assembly: GCA_002415855.1. GTDB lineage: Bacteria > Bacteroidota > Bacteroidia > Bacteroidales > UBA10428 > UBA5072. Next base: position 24,988 of record DIAS01000025.1, on the reverse strand, counting down.
GTGAAATGCAAATAACTTAAAGTGTAAAGATAAAAGTGAAAAGTGAAAATGCAGAAAAAAAGGTAACCAGGGCAGCCTGGGGTTATCCGGAAAGCTTTTTTGTCGCTTTTGAGATCTTGATATTGGGTTTCATCATTGAGATATTTCTGAAAGGACAGGGGGTAAAAACACCCCATTTCCCGAATAATCTATGGCCGGTAATTGTGCTCACCATACTGATGGTTTATGTTCATGTCAGGTATCGCCAGGGGTTCCTGATCAAATGGTTATCATCAATACCCTGTTCTGTAAGTGCAATTTCGGTTTATGCCCTTTTGGTATTGCTGATAGGCTTTATTCCGCAACAGGAAACGCATTCCGGATGGCTTCATGTCACCGGGCTGAACCACCTAAAAAACAGCTGGCCATTCCTGATAATGCAGTTTTATCTCCTGATATCTCTGGGATTGGTGGTGTTAAGACGTGGAATACCCTTCAAAATAAGGAATCTCGGTTTCTTACTGAACCATTTCGGCTTGTGGATAACATTGGTAGCGGCAGGTATGGGATCGGGCGATCTGAAACGGGTGACTCTGGGCCTTTATGAAGGCCGTGACTTCAGTCGTGATGGTGTAATGGCTGACCAGAGCAGTGTTGAAATGCCTTTTGGAGCGAAGTTGCTTGATTTCAGAATCGATCTTTATAATCCCAAAATAGCAGTGGCTGACAGATCAAAGGGAGAACTGCTGCAAAAGCATGGAGAGACCCTTCCCTTAATCAGCAAGGGTTTTGAAACCCGTTTGATTGATTGGGATATCAGGGTAAAAGATTACATTCCCTTTGCCGTGAAGACCGACAGCGGTTATACGCCGTCGGACCGTCCGGGAAGCATGGCAGCGGCTTTTGTGGAAACACGCAATATTGTTTCGGGAAAAACGGTTTCGGGATGGGTAGCCAGCGGCAGTGTGATGTTTGAACCCTCCTACCTTGACCTGGATGAATCAAGACTCCTCATCCTGACCGAACCTGAGCCAAGGAAATACGAGTCAGCCGTAGTTTTAAAAGATATGCATGGAAACACTGACACAGTAATGCTGGAGGTTAATAAGCCATGCCGTTTCAATGGATGGAAATTATACCAAACCGGTTACGATACGCAAATGGGCAAATTCTCTACCCTGAGTGTAATTGAGGCAGTAAAGGATCCCTGGCTGCCCTTCGTTTATGCGGGAATTCTCATGCTTCTGGGAGGAGCAATTTACTTGTTCTGGCTGGGACGGGGAATGAGAACGCAATGATGATTGGGATACGCACAGATGAACAAATTAGAATAAACTATAAATTGTAATCAATATGAATTGGACAAATTTCCCTTTTTTTGCTGCAACTGCAGCGCTACTCTGGATACTGGGGATGATCCTGTTGAATTTTCCGGGGAAACGGAAAGCTTTCGAAATAGCCGGTAATGTGCTCATAGCCGCAGGTCTTGCCGTTCTGGTATGTTTTCTTACCCTGTTATGGATTAACCTTGATCGGCCGCCTTTGCGCACCCTGGGTGAAACACGCCTTTGGTATGCTGTTTTCCTTCCCCTTGTCGGGATCATTACCTTTTTAAGGTGGGGTTACAAATGGTTTGTCACCTATGCCCTGCTGCTTGCCATATTGTTTTTGTCCATTAACTACCTGCATCCCGAAACTTATGAAAAGACACTGATGCCTGCATTGCAGAGTGTGTGGTTCGTACCGCATGTAATTGTCTACATCTTCTCCTATGCACTGCTGGCAGCCTCTTCTCTGGTAGCCGTAAAGGGATTGTATGAATTGTATTTCAAGGAGCTCGACGTGAATACCCTGCACCTGGCAGATAACCTGGTGTACATTGGTTTTTCCTTCCTTACGCTGGGTCTTCTTTTTGGAGCTCTCTGGGCGAAAGAGGCCTGGGGTCATTATTGGACATGGGATCCGAAAGAAACCTGGGCGTTCCTGACCTGGCTGGCCTACCTGATTTATATGCATTTCAGGACTTTCCAGCCCAAAAGAACAAAGGCACCTTTATGGACATTGAGCCTGGCATTTGTTGTTTTGCTGATTTGCTGGTTTGGCATAAACTACCTTCCCTCGGCGCAGAATAGTGTTCATGTATATGCACAGTAAAAAAAACCCCGCTTTTGCCGGCGGGGTTTTTTGTTCTTGTATTCCTGGCCTGGTTATTTTTTAAAAGTTCTTGTGTAATTTACGATGCTCCAGATATCTTCATCAGCGATCTTTCCGTCATATTTTGGCATTTCGTCCCTGCCGAGTTTTGTTTTGCCGAACAATTCTCCGTCGGACAAATTCTGGTAAGCAGGTTTAGAGAAATCACCAGGGAAAGTTTCAATAGTTCTGGCTTTTACACCGTCGCCCAAGCCGGTTTTTCCATGACATGATGCACAATTTTTGGTATAAAGATCCTTGCCGGTGGCAATGGATGTTGCATCGGCTTTCACAGGGTTCTTCATGGCTTTATACTTGGCATCGATTACCCAGGGTGTCTGCTGGCGGCTGGTAAGAGACATCAGACCCAGGCCGAGAGCGAGCAGGAGCGCACCTGCAAGAACAGTTCTAAATTGAAATGATTTCATTTTTCCTCCTATTTTTCTAGTTGTTTTACAAAGCTTATGCCAAATTATTTTTAGTGGCAGGTTATACGCTTCTTCGAACAGTAAAACCCACACAATTGTTCAGTTACATGACCTAATGAATCTCTACCCATCCGTTGATCATTCCCTTAAACAGGGAGGTCAGCCTGGTTCCCATCGTACAAAAATAAATGTGCACGATCATGAACATGGAAACAACAAATCCGGAAAGAATATGGAACAGATCAGTGAGGAACAGGCCACTGATTCCGAATATCCTGGTAATAATCATTTCGGGAAAAAACAGACCCAGTCCGGTGATGATAATAAGCGGGAAAAACCAGTAAAGGATTACGATATAGGCAAACTGCTGCAAGGGATTGAATTTTCTTACCTCACTAACCGGGAATGGAGTTTTTTCTCCGCGGAAGATACCCAGGGTATAATACCTGAACTGGGTGATCAGCATTTTTACATAACCTTTCTCTGTGATCTTATAATGCATGCGGTTTCCGGATAGCCGGTTTACAATAAGAAAATAAAGATAATTGATGATCAACAGGATGGCAGCCGAGTTATGAATGGAAACAGCCAGGTCAAAGGGGACCAGGGACCGGTTAGGTTCGGAGAACTGCATGCTGATGCCGGTGACAATTAAAACCAGGCATAACAATGCATTGAATACATGCCACAAACGGATCCATAAAGGGTAATGATATACTTTCTCAGTCATACTGTCAGTCATTTCTTTTAAAAATCATTCTCAGTAAAAGGTGCATCAGCATAAGTCCCAACGAAGCAAAGAAAACAATCAGGCTGATCCTGTTCAGGATTATGTTGCGGTTGGCCCCTATTACAAATGCATCATTCAGGATAATGGAATTCAGAAAGCCAGCATCTGACCTGCTTTCCTTTGCCTGAAACTTATACAGTGAACTCATTAACAGGGAATTTTGAGAATGGCATTCTACACACCTTTTGACCGACTTGTCTTTCGGCATGATCCTGTGCGCGACCATCAGGCTGTCATTGAGCCTGGCATGGCACTCGATGCAACGGACCTGGCTGAAGTGCAGTCCCTGGTTTGGCAGCCATTCATGTTTCTGGATCAGATTTATTTCCTCCCTGTCACTCAGTAACTGGAAGCGTTCAAAATCGGAATGGCAGTTCAGGCAAATCTGATTATCATAGGCAATCGACTGCTGCATACTGGTGGAATTCCTGATATTGATCCTGTAGGTATGCGGATTGTGGCACTTCCAGCAGGTGAATGCATCCCCGTTAGCCGTATAATGGGTGCTTTGCTGAAACTCCTCCTCAATTTCCTCAAAATGATACTGGGCATATTGTTCGTCATAACCATGACAGTCAATACAGTTATAAGGAGCCTCCATCCGAAGCTGTCCCGGATGGGGGAAAGTATCGTACTCCGCGGCATGACAATCCACACAGGCGAAACTCCTGTGGTTGGCTGTATAGAATTCATTTCTGTGAATAACCCTGTTTTCACACATGGTAGCAGAAACATCCTTTTCGCTTACAGGGTTGAAATAAGTATATTTTGAGTTGCCATGACACCGGAAACATTGTTCATTCTGATCATAGAAAGCTGATTTTGTAAAGGCAGTGTCAGCTACCAACGGTGCGGATGCAGCCGGGTCCAGACCAAAGGATACATAAACCAGATTCGAAAGCAGCAAGGTGAACGGGATCACCCGGCTTCTTCTCCAATATTTATATTTCATAAAGATCGAATTGCCTAAAACCGAACCGTAATATTGAACCCCACATGAAACTTGGTATTCGTGTTATATGCAAGATTCCGCTGGTAGACAATATCTTGGTAACGCGAGACAAAAATCTGGAATGCATGGGTGGCGGTGCCAACTTCAAATCCCAATCCTATATTGGGCTTAGGGCCATAATCTCCATCTTCATGGCTGTTAAAGGGTTGATCATACTCAACAATAATGGATTTGTTGCTCCAGATCTTGGCTCTGCCACCAAAGTGAACGCCAAAGATTACATTACTGAGTGAATCCTTGACTGCATTGTAGAAGGACATTTCAGGGGCAATCTGCAAAGATATGGCATCACTGAATTTTCGGGATACGATGAACTGTGTGAAATAAGAGAGGCGGTGAATAAACTTATAACTTTCCTCCGGACCGAAATTTTCTTCTTCGGTGGCCTCAATCACTATATTGCCATAATAACTCAGGCTGATTGGCATGCTGTTTGAGCGGGTCTGCTGCAAAATGGCATATTTCCATTCCACATCCTGGAGTTTGTAATTCTGGGTGGTCCCTATTCCTATCATGATCCGGTCAGTGATACCATATTCCAGTCCCAGCCTTGTATTGGCACCTCCATATATTCCAAAAAGATCGGAAATGCCATTTTCCATACTTCCGAACCTGTGGTTGATGATCAGATTCAGCGATCCTTTCAATGGGGAAACAACGGTCTGGTTGTCGATCAGGATGTTTGTAGTAAAAGGTGATTTGACAGGACGATTGTCTGCTTTTTGAACGGAATCAGTTTGTGCAAAAAGGCTGCCAGAGAAAAGGCACAGCAAAAATATCAGGCAAATCAGGGATCTTGAGGTCTTCATAATTATTTATGGCTTTAGTATGGTAACAACATAAGTATTTAGTTATTAGGAACTCCCTGGGAGATCCATTTCTCGATTTTCTGCTTTTCAATATCAGTAGTTCTGGGACTATGTGATGAACCGTTTATTTTCATATAAAGCTGTGAACCTTTGGGATTGGCAGAATCTGCAACCGTGACGTAGGCAGGCACGAGTTCATCGTACGAATTCTGCTCATTTAAATCAAGCCCTTTGGTAGGAGGATGACACGATGTGCATTTATCATCGAAAATAGGTTGAATATCTAAGGAATAGCTTAAATCGGTATCAGGGATCACAACTTGTTCATATTCCACTTTTTCACAGGCCACCAGAAACAGCAGGAATAGCAGCAGGTAGTACCATTTTTGTCGGCTCAATTTTATATTCATTTTGGCAGGAATAAATTTAAATATGCTTTGGAAGTCCCTATTTTGGATATATCGTAAAAGTATCATATTATACTATATACAGAATTCGAATTAAGACGACATATGGAATTGAATATTAAGATATATGTCATAAATTTGCCGATATATGTCGTGTAAAAAGGATATTTTTGTCAGTCAGACTGTAATTGCATCAGGTGGTAAAATAATTTGTTACTAATAATCCATAAGCTATGACGCAGTTTCACCGCTCAGTATCTTGTGTAGACTGCAACAAGTGCAATGACCGAATCGCACTTTTTGCAGGTTTATCAGCCGAAGAATTGGACGTTATCAATGATAAGCGGAATGAAGTACAGTTCAGAGCGGGCGAGAACATCATTAAACAGGGTACGGCATCGTCCAACCTGGTTTTTCTAACCAGTGGCCTGGCCAAAGAGTATATCGAAGGCTATGATCACCGTAACCTGATCCTGGAGATTATCAAGCCATGGGAGATCTTCGGCGGAACAGGCATTTATGTCGACAACCGATATCACTATTCTGTTACGGCCCTGGAAGAAGTCACAGCCTGTTTTATTGAAACAACCAACTTCAAGAAACTATTCAGGTCGAATGCTGATTTCAGCGAGCGTTTTATGAATTATTGCGGAACCTGCAGTACACGTACCTTTGAGCGTTTTGTAAGTCTTACGCAAAAGCAGATGCACGGAAGAATAGCAGATGTTTTGATTTACCTGTCTGATACAATTTATAACAGCCATTCGTTTGAAATAGCTTTATCGAGGCAGGATATCTCTGAGTTTTCGGGCATGTCGAAAGACAGTGCCATCCGGATACTCAAAGAATTTGAAAATGAAGGTATCATTGAGGCAAACGGTAAAAGCATCAGCATTAATAAACTGAATTTGTTGATGGAGATCTCAGCCAAAGGCTGACGGATAAGCAGTTCTCGCAAATACCTACATGGTGCGATGACATTCGGTGCAGTTGACCTCCTGCCAGGCTGTCCCGATGTCGATAGGGTGCTGGAACTGGAGGGTATCCATAAAAGGAACCGTGTGGAAATCAGTTGATGTTCCCTGTGCAATAATGGTGTGACACAGATTGCAGTCTTTGGTAATGACTTCTCCCGTTTCACTTTCATGCCTTCCGGAATGGCACCTGAAACATCCGTCCGATTCAAGATGTCCGATATGATTCAGATAAGCACTGCTGGAAGCTTTCATTCTGGGGAATGTATTCTTCTTAAATTCTCCCTGTATTCCCACAATGGCTTTTTCTATCAGATCCTGATGCGTTTCGTAAATCCCGGGCCTTTTATTCCGGTAATAGTCCGTAATACTGTTCCTGATCTCCAGCATGGCTGAATCGGTTGTCGAGAACTGATTTCCCAACACCTTCATGGAAGCCTTCTTTATATAGGGTAAATTATCCGGGACTATTCCGGATATCAGGGCATTATCCATGTATACATTGGCTGATTTATAGGAATGGGAAGGACGGTTATGGCAATCCATGCAATCCATTTTCCTTTTCGTGAGGGAATCAACGGCGCTGCCCGACAGGGTATTATCCTTATCCTGAAAGATCTTCACCGCTCCGGTTTTTCTGTTGGTCATTTTAACCCATGGAATGGATTCGCGGTCGGTTGTTGTAGCAACGTACTCGATGGAAACATCAGGATTGATATGCCAGTGAATACCCTCCCGCAAACCGTAGGCACTATATGACGGACCAATTTTCATCATCATGGCAATATTCCAGTGTGAGTTTGCCGAATCCGATAAAAACCCCCGCTGATTGCGGAGTTTTCTCTCATAGAATTTCTGGGGCCAGTGACATTTCTCACAGGTTTCAGTGGCAGGTCTCAGATTTTCGATGGGAGTCGGTATAGGGGTGGGGTATTTGTGGAATAACACAGAATAAACCTGGTAAAGGCCGGAGAGTTTTGATTTCACGTACCACGATGCACCCTCGCCGACATGACATTCGACGCAGCGCACACGGGCATGCGGGGAGTTAAGATAGGTCACGTACTCTGGTTCCATGACACTGTGACATAATTTGCCGCAGAATTCTACCGACTCAGTGTAAATATAAGCCTGATAACTGCCCATGGCAGAGAACAGGACAAATACAAGCGTGAAGGCCGAAACGATAAGCAGGGATCTTCTGTGCTTTTTGATATTCATATCAAATACCGGCCATTTCAAACCCGTGTCAGGCAGATTGCGGATCTTTTTGGCATGTGTAAGCATGCCAATCGGAATCAGGATAAGACCAATTACCAAAACTGCAGGCAATACAATATAAATGAAAATCCCCAGGTAGGTATTGCTGCCGCTGACTGTAAGTGAAATAATGAAGAGCACGGCCATCAGCAGTACGCAGATCAGGCTAAGCATCAGACCAATTGCACTGAGCCAGTTATAGGCTGATTTTGGTATTCTCATAGTCCTCTTGTTTTTGGTAAGTGTTGCAGGAAACAAATAATGGACTCCTGCCGATCAGATCATCCTTAAACAAATTTATACAAAAGTTTCACTTTTGCAACAAAAATTAACATTATCTTGTACAGGGGATTGCAGGAGTTTAGCCTGCTGTGGTCAATAAGAAAATACTGATCCGGCTATGACGGCAGCTCAATGGTGAATAAGGTCCCGTGCTCATCATCCGAAGAGAAATACACTTTCCCTTTCAGGTAGTTCTCTCCGAACAGTTTCATACTATAAGTACCCAGGCCTCTTCCACTTCCCTTGGTGGAAAAGGAACGCAGAAAGATCTGTTTTTGCACATCCTCCGGAATGACTCCTGTATTCCTGACACTGAACAGGGCCGTGACAGGCTTCTTTTCGCAGATCAGCTCAATCGTCCCGTTAACCGGCGTAGCTTCCGCAGCATTTTTAATCATGTTTAAGAGTATTCTCTTCAGCAATGCTCCATCGGTATTTAACCTGAAATCAACGCAATCTGCGCAAATCACAATATGTCTGCTCTGAACTGCCGGGTGGAATGACAACTGTTTTCGCACCGATTCCATGATCTCAAAAGCCGAATGTTCCCTGATGGTCAGGATAAGGTTCTCATTTTCGGCAGCCCGCAGGGTCCTTTGTGTCAGGATATCATCAATGGTCATTTCTCCGATTGTATTAAGAAGATCGATATATTCCTCAAGTTCCGGCTGATTGTTTTCCGATTTCATGATCTTCACGATTCCGTCAAATCCTCCCAGGCGGTTTAACAAGTCGTGAAAGAAAACCTTTTCAAGCATTTCATTTCTTTTTTCACTGCTGATATCAACCAGGTGCACCAGGGTGTAAGGTTCGTTATGGAATAACAGGGGAGTGCAGGTTACTCTGAAATCGTAAGATATAAGTCTGCCGTTTATGCGGGTGGAAATTCTGCTTTCAATCGATGTCTGTATATTTCTGTTTTGAGAATCCTGAATGGCCCGGTTGATGCCGCAAAATCTGCAGCTATCCGTTGTGGTACATTCGCTTCCGTCGGAAACATTAATGCAGTTCAGTATTTCTCCCGGGCGGTTCCCGATTATCCTTTCGAGGCTTTGCAAACCTGCAATATTTACCATGTGCTCATTGGACAGAATAACCCGCTTCTGGCTGTTGACAATGGCGCTGATGTGCGCGTTGGAATTCAGTATTTCCTGAATGAATTCGAGGTTTTCCAGATTCCTGAAATCCCCGTTCTGATCAGGATGCATGAAAACCATCGAAGACGGGCTTTTTTCGGGTATATTGTCGTTCATGAGAATCCATGAATTAGTAGCAGCAATAACAGCGTTATAAAAAGAGATAATAATATGCTAATATACAAAATAAAAGCAAAAAAATAAAATCAGGCCAGGATCAGGTCCACCCCGTTATGTTTGAATTCATCTATAAATTGCTTATCCAGGTCAGTGTCAGTGGCAACATGATGGATATCGCAGGAGAAGCAGATGTTTGTGAGCTCGGTTTTTCCGAATTTACTGGAATCTGAAACAACGAATACTTCTTTCGATTTCCTGATTATGTAACTTGAGATCTCAGCCCGGAAAAGATCACGCAAGGTGAAGCCTGTTTTGGTGGTGTATCCGTCAATACCTATGAAGGACTTATCAAAATTGACCTGGTCAATGCAGGCTTTGGTTATTTTTCCTACCAGACTTTCGCTTTCGTGCTGGTACATTCCGCCCAGCAAAATTATCCTGGCCTGTTCATTTTTCCGAAATTGTCTGGCGATGTAAACATTGGTTGTAATGATTGTAACGTTTTTCTTCAGAAGTTCTCGTGCCAGCAAAGCGTTTGCCGAGCCCGATTCGATCAGGATTGTTTCACCGTCATTTACATAGGATGCAGCTTTTCTGGCGATCCTGAGTTTTTTATCATAGTTGATCCCCATCCGGTTGGCGATGTCATCAGCATCTTTCATTACTGCGCCACCATGAACACGTTTCAGCAGTCCCTCGGATTCGAGATAATTCAGGTCTTGCCTAATGGTAACCGAGGATACATTCAGCCGGTCAGCAAGTTCCCTGACTGCCGTCTGATCATCCTTTCCGAGGATTTTCAGGATCCTGTTCTGACGTTCGTTCAACATAATTCCAAAGCTAAGGATGCCGCGCCGATGACGCCGACATCAGGTCCTATACGGGAGACAGCTATCTCAAAGGGATCGAAGATCATGTCTCTGGCCAGTTCGTGGAAGGTTCTTTTGATCTGTGCGAGGTAGAAATCACCCCAGCTCAGCAGTCCGCCTCCCAACACGATCAGAGGGGGATTCAAAGCCTGAAAGATGTTATAAATGCCAATACCCACATAATATCCGCTATCGAGAATTATCTCCTTCGAAACGGGATCATTCATATCCAGGCCCTTTTTCAGCATATGTCCATCTATACTTGAATAATCAAATCCCTCCGGAAGATCCAGCAGGGTGGTCTTGCCGGCCCTGATCTTCTGTTCGAACAAATAGGGGAGGGCCATTCCGCAGGCACATGACATAAGGCAGCCCCGGTTGCCACATGTGCAGGTCAGGTCACTATCCGGGTTCACAATTGTGTGCCCGAATTCTCCGGCTGTACCGGTCGAACCCCTGTAAAGGCGATTATTGATGATGATCCCAGCCCCAATACCAGTGCTGATGGTTAAAAATACCATGCTGTCAAATCCTTTGCCGGCGCCGAACTTGAATTCACCAAAAGCCTGGGCATTGGCATCATTATCGAGAATGACCGGGATGCTGAAGTTTTCCTGAACGGCATCCCTGAGCGGGTAGTCTTTATAGCCTTTCAGGTTTGAGGTGGTTATGATGACACCGTCACGGAAACGGATATGGCCGGCACATCCTATGCCAATGCCCTGCAGGTCGGATTCCTGGTATTCGTTGTTCCTGAGGAGCCTGTTGATATTGGCAGTGATCTGTTCGACCAGCTGTTTTTCAGGCTTGTCAACATGGTCACAGTCGATGCATTTGTCAATGACACCTCCGTCCAGGCGGATCAGGGAAGTGGAAAGTTTGGTACCCCCGATGTCCACGCCGCATAGGATCTTTTTCATGTATCGTTTTAAAGCGTTTGTTCCGTTCGCGCAATAATATCATCTTGCGTGTCAGGTGACAAGGTAGTAAAAAAGGCGCAATATCCTGCCACCCTGACGATCAGGTCGCGGTATTTTTCAGGTTCCTTTTTTGCTGCCAGTAATGTCTCCCTGGAAACAATGTTGTACTGGACATGCCAGCCCTTCAGATCTGCAAAGAATGTACGCAACAGCGATACCAGCTTCTGCTTGTCGGCTTCACTTCTGATGGCTGAAGGTGAAAGCTTCTGGTTTAACAGAACCCCGCCCATGATCTTATTGGTGGGCAGTTTTGAAACCGATTTAAAAACAGCCGTAGGACCCAGGATGTCTGTCCCTGATGCCGGTGAACTTCCTTCCGCAACGGGCGTAAATGCCTTTCTGCCATCAGGAGTAGCCGGCAGAACGGCGCCATTCGGAACATTAGCTGAAATGCTTGATGTGCCGGCGTAATATTTACAGCCGAAGGGTCCCCTGTTGTACCGGGTGGTGCGATATTGCTCCAGTTCCCTGATGAATTCCATGTAGGCATCTTTTAGCAACAGGTCAACATAATCATCATCATTCCCGTACTTGGGTGCGAAGTTGAGCAAAAGGTACCGGATACGTTCACCTTCCCTGCCTGTAAAATCACTTTCAATGGCATCGATAAGCTGTTTTTTTGTGATCCGTCCCTCTTCGAATACCAGCTTCTTGATGGCTGCCATGGAATTTCCAAGATTGGCAATTCCGACCTGCAAACCGGATACGAAGTCATATTTTGAACCGCCCTCCTTGATGGTTTTCCCTTTGCTGATGCAGTTGTCCACAAATGCTGAACACAGAATGTCCGGGACATTTTCCTCAATGGCAGTATCCACGGCGGTATCTATTTCAATCGTTTTCCGGGCATAATACTTTATCTGGTGTTGCCATGCCCGGTACAGATCTTCAAAAGAATTGAAATCAACAAAATTTCCCAGTCCCTGGTAAAATGTTTTTCCCGAGTACTTATCCTGTCCATCATACAGGGTGGCCAGGAAGACGCGCATCATATTCAGGAAGCTCATTCCCGTGCATCGATAACCCCATTTCCCCGGCACGGCGATCTCGATACATCCGATAGCAGAATAATTGAAAGCATCTTCTCTTTCAACACCAAGTTTAATTAATTCGGGAATCACGATCTCATCGTTGTTAAAGGCCGGCATGCCAAAGCCTTTTTCGATAACCCTGATACAGGCCATCAGGAATGCTTCATCGATGTTCTTATGAAACCTGACGGACAGATTGGGCTGCGTAAGCCGCATTCTACCTACCGAATCGAGGATGAGGAAACTCAGCTCGTTCACGGCATCCAAACCACTTTCAGTCTGCCCGCCGATAGTCACATTCTGATACAGGGGTCCGCCGGCGGAGAACCGGGTATGTGACCAGGGGCGTATTTTATTAATGGTTAAAAGCTTGATCCAGGTGCATTCGAGCAATTCGGATGCGAATTCCCGGGTTATCAATTCCTTCTGAATATCCTTTGTATAGAAAGGATACAGGTATTGGTCCATTCTACCCAGGGAAACGGAATGTCCATTGCTTTCGATCTGCAGCACCAGTTGCACAAAGTACACAAGCTGAAGGGCTTCGTAGAAGTTTCCCGGAGCCTGTCCTGCAACCCGTTCACAATTTCTGCCGATTGTTTGAAGCTCCTTTTTTCGCTCCTGGTTCGTTTCACGGCCGGCCAGCTCATATGCCAGTTCACGGTATCGCAGTATAAACGACTGAAGGGCCTGTATGCTGATGGTTAAAGCGGTATAAAAATGATCTTTCCGGATGCCCTCGGATTCATATCTTTTCACCTGGCTTTGATATTGCCCGATTTCCTTCAGGTATCCGGTTAGGCCAATGGCCAGGATTTTATAATAATCAACGGCAATATGTGCATCACCAGAAGTTAGATTGCCGGTGGCTTTGATAATAGCGGCATCCTGTAGGTCGCGCAATTCCTGCGACATCAGCGACAGCCCCTTATCATAAAGCACCTTACCCTTCCACCAGGAAGCTATATCTGCCAGTTCATCCTTGTGTTTTTCCGTTATGAAAAATGCATCACCCGGTCGTTTATCCAGCTCATCCATTTCCTTCGGAAGCCAGTCAACTGCATATTCGGGAAATATGGGCGCTGCTCTGTGGCATGAAGATTGGTTTCCCACGATAAGTTCACCATCCTCGATAAATATGGTCATACCCTTCAGTGTCCTTTCGAGGGCAATGGCACGTTTTAAAATGACAGGCTTATCCTCATGCTCACGATAAACCTGGGTATAAAACTTAGCCCTTTCGGTACATATCGAAGGCTTTATGCATAAAACTCTTTCTCTGAGAGCTGAGACTCGCTCACTTACCAGAAGCTTTTCCAGTACAGGCATTTTAACCTCCGATTTTGGTTATTAATCCTTTTGTCAGGGCATAATTTACATAAGGGGTCAGCTCGGAAGGATCAACAGACTTCTTTGATCCGAACGAATAGTTCATACCCAGCATGTTATATTTCTCGATGCCAAGCGTATGATAAGGAATAAAATGAATTTCCCGGATGTGCTGCAATGAGGCTGCAAAGTTGATGATCTTCTCCATTTCCTGCATGGAATGATTAAAATCGGGTACTACCGGGATGCGCAGGATGATATTTTCCCTGTGTTCAACAAGTTTCCTGAGGTTGGTCAGTACCAGGTCAATGTTACCCTGCGTAAATAACCTGAACTTTTCACGATTAATGTGTTTTAGGTCAACAAGATACGTACTTACAAGGCCCAAGCATCTTGCCACTTTCTTCCAGTGGACATGAAGTGATGTTTCGACCGATACATGGATGTTCCTCATACGCAATTCCTCCAAAAGATGGGTCAGGTCGGGCCCCTGTGATAAAGGCTCTCCTCCTGACAAGGTAACCCCACCCTTGCTTTGCTGGTAAAAGGGAAGATCCTTTTCAATCTCCTGCAGAATATCTTCAACACGCTTATTTTCACCGGCAACAGTCAGTGCCCGTGAAAGGCATACATCCTTTAATCTCAGGGGATGGCTGATGGCCGGGCGGTTGATGTGTACCCCATTACTGTTCAGTGTTATTGCTTTGGGGGCGGCCAATATACAATCGCCAAAACCTTTGCAGATCCTCGCATCAAACAGGATGCTGGGCTCAGAGGACTGGCTTTCAGGATTGCTGCACCACTGGCAACGTAACGGACATCCTTTGTAAAAGATCATGGTCCGGATCCCTTCGCCGTCATGCGTTGAATATCGCTGTATGTTAAAAACCATGGTACAAAGATACGAAAATTTCGAAATAAAGATTTAGTAGTTTCGTATAAAGTAATAATAAGTTACGAATGAAGTTAGCCTAAACAATTATTGAGGTCGCTTGCCAAATAAATCTACATATTCAATTTTTTGTATATTTGCCACTTCAATTTCAACAAATAAATCTCATTTTATATGAGCAGTGAAACACTGGTTCTTTTTTTCGTAATTGCGATAATCCTGGTTGGGGGGGCCATTCTGTTCTCTCACTACCTCGCACCTTCCTCAGTTAATCCTGCCAAATCAGAGCCCTATGAATGCGGGATCCCTGTGCAAAGTCCTGCCTGGATCCAGTTCAATGTAGGTTACTACCTCTTTGCCATCATATTCCTCGTTTTTGACGTGGAAACGGTGTTTATTTTTCCGTGGGGTGTTGTAATGCGTGAGGTTGGTATCCGGGCATTCATTGAAATACTGATATTCTTTTTAGTTTTAGGATTGGGCCTGCTCTATGCCTGGCGTAAAGATGCATTAAAATGGGTATAAAAATAAAATCGATGCAATATGAGGATTTCAAGGACAATGAAACCCTCGAACTCCTGAATAAGTCGGGTGGCAATGTTTTGCTCAGTACAATTGATGATATTGTTAACTGGGGGAGGTCCAATTCAATCTGGCCACTCACTTTTGCTACCAGTTGCTGTGGTATTGAAATGATGGCCGCGGGAGCTCCCAGGCATGACTTTGCCAGGTTTGGCGTGGAAGTATACCGGGCCTCTCCGCGCCAGGCTGATGTTATCGTAGTAGCTGGCACCATTGTTCACAAAATGTCTCCGGTTTTAAAACGGCTGTACGACCAGATGGCTGATCCCAAATATGTTATAGCCATGGGCGCTTGCGCCATAAGCGGAGGCCCTTTTTATTACAATTCTTATTCTGTTGTCAGGGGAGTTGACCAGATTATTCCGGTGGATGTTTTCATCCCGGGTTGCCCTCCCAGGCCTGAAGCGCTTTTATATGGCTTATTACAGCTACAGCGGAAGATCAAAGGTGAACGAAACCTGTCGGGAGCTAAAAAGCCGGATTTACACAGTGAAGAAAAAACAACATAAGCCTGCATGGAGAACAATTTGCTTAAACAACACCTCGAAGGTCTTTTGCCCGAGGCCGTATTTGCCGAAAACAAACAATATACCGAAGTTCTGGTACCTTCCGATAAGTTACATGCTTTTTGTGAGCGCCTAAAAGCCTCTCCCGAACTGCAGTTCGATTACCTGATCAGCCTGACAGCAGTTGACTGGACTGATCATTTTATGCTGGTTTGTCACATCACCTCCACAGCCTTCAGGCATGTACTTGTGGTAAAAAGCCGGATCGACGACAAGGAAAAACCGGTCGCAGATACGCTGTCCGATGTGTGGAAAACCGCCGAATTTCATGAGAGGGAAGTATACGACCTTTTCGGAATCAGGTTCAGAAATCATCCTGATTTGAGAAGGCTGTTCCTGGATGATGATTATGGCTTCCCGTTGCGGAAAGATTTCACGGACGAAACGAGAATGATAGTAAAATAGGCTATGCAGGAAGAAATCATTAAAAATATTATCCTGGGCGAGGAAGAGGACTACCTGATTAATGTGGGGCCACAGCATCCTTCGACCCATGGCGTATTGCGTTTTGAAGTATCCTTGCAGGGCGAAACCATTAAAAAGGTGGTCCCACACTGCGGTTACATTCACCGGGGCATCGAAAAAATGTGCGAAAGGGATACCTATCCGCAGATCATTCATCTTACTGACCGGATGGACTATCTTTCTGCCCATATGAACAATGAAGCGGTGTGTCTCTGTGTTGAGAAAGCCATGGAAGTTGAGGTTCCCGAGCGGGTTACCCATGTCCGGACCATGCTTGATGAACTCACCCGTATAGCTTCGCACCAGCTCTGGTGGTGTGCCATGGGAATGGACATGGGGGCGCTGACGACTTTTTTCTATGGTCTGCGCGATCGAGAGCATATACTCGATATTTTTGAAGAATCCTTTGGCACACGGCTGATCCAAAGCGTAAATACTCCCGGCGGGCTCATGCAGGATATTCACCCGGGCTTTCAGAAGCGTGTGAAGGAATTCATCAGTTATTTCCGCAAAAAGCTTCCGGAATACGACCAATTGCTCACCGACAATGTGATCTTCAGGGAACGTTCCGAAGGCATTGCGCCGCTGAGCCGTGAAGATGCCATACAATACGGTGTTACTGGTCCAAGCGGAAGGGCTTCCGGTTTTTCCTGCGATGTAAGGAAGTCTGAGCCTTACGGGATTTATAAAAAGCTGAATTTCAAGGAAATTCTGCGGACGGAAGGTGATACGCTGGCACGCTATAAAGTGCGGATCGGGGAAATGTACGAATCGATGAATATCCTCGAACAACTTGTCGACAATATTCCTGAGGGCGATTATACCGCTAAAATGAAAGCAGTGCTCAGGTTACCTGTCGGAGAGTTTTTTCAGCGCGTTGAAACCTCACGCGGTGAACTGGGTGTCTACATTGTGAGTGACGGAAACAAAACACCGTATCGGGTGAAATTCCGGGCGCCGAACTTCTCCAATCTTTTTGTCATCAGTAAACTGGCACCGGGTTATAAAATTGCCGATCTGATCGCCATCAGTGGTTCTCTGGATCTGGTTATACCCGATATCGACCGGTGATGATCAGGAAATTGTATCAGAATTGATAGAAACTGTATGAATATTGGTTATGACATTTAATATCTACGACTTTACAGAACTCACCCGGTCAATCGATGATGGTTTGAAAGCTGTCATGTCGCCCGGATGGGCACTTTTCACAGAGCTGGTGCTGATCGGGCTCGTCTTCCTGATCTTATATGCACTGATCGGACTGTTTCTGGTTTATGCCGAAAGAAAGGTCTGCGCCTTCATACAGAACCGGCTGGGACCCAACAGAGTGGGGCCGGTGGGTATTTTTCAGACCATCGCCGATCTGATCAAGCTGCTGATGAAAGAACTTATACCCATTAAAAACGCGGATAAACTTCTCTTTAACATAGCTCCATTCATTGTCATCATTGCCTCCTTCATGGCCATTGCCGCCATTCCTTTTGCCAAAGGACTGCATGCCATCGATTTTAACATCGGCATTTTTTACGTTATTGCAGTTTCGTCGCTGGGTGTGGTTGGTATATTGCTGGCTGGCTGGTCGAGTAACAGCAAATACTCGCTTATCGGTGCCATGCGCAGCGGGGCACAGGTTATCAGCTATGAACTTTCTGTAGGACTTTCACTGCTCACCATCGTGGTATTCGCCGGGACCATGCAGTTATCCGGAATCATCGAAAGCCAGGCCAACGGGTGGTGGATTTTTAAAGGACATATTCCTGCCATGGTGGCCTTTGTGGTTTTCCTGATCGCCAGCACCGCCGAGACCAACCGGGGTCCATTCGACCTTGCCGAGGCGGAATCGGAACTTACAGCCGGGTTTCATACGGAATATTCCGGTATCAAATTTGCCTTTTTCTTTCTGGCGGAATTCATGAATATGTTTATTGTGGCCTCCATGGCTGTAACCATATTCCTGGGAGGCTGGATGCCATTACATTTTGGTACCGGTAACCTTTTTAATCACATCATGGATTTTATTCCGCCACTCGTTTGGTTCTTTGGAAAAACATTCGTGGTCATTTACATCATGATGTGGTTTAAATGGACCTTTCCACGGCTTCGTATTGACCAGTTGCTGACGCTGGAATGGAAATATTTGTTGCCCATCAATTTATTCAATATCCTTTTTGTTGCATTTTTGACCCTTATGGGATGGCACTTTTAAAAGATGAAAGCAGTGATTGACTATTTGAAAGATATTTTCTTCGGACTCAAGACCCTGGTAACCGGTATGCGGGTAACCGGCAGGTATTTCATAAGTCCCGGAGAGATTATTACACAGAAGTATCCTGAGAACCGCGACCAGTTAAAGATGTTCGACCGGTACAAAGGGGAAGTGATCATGCCTCACGACGGCAATAATCAGCATCATTGTACAGGTTGCGGCATTTGCCAGATAAACTGTCCCAATGGTTCCATTGAGATTGTGACCCGCAAGGAAATGTCACCCGAGGGCAAGGAAATCAGGGTGATCGACAAACATATTTATCACCTCGATATGTGTACTTTCTGTGCTTTGTGTGTAAAAACCTGTCCTTCGAACGCATTGGCATTCGGACATGATTTTGAGAATGCGGTATTTGATAAGGCTAAACTTACCAAGATTTTGAATAAACCGGGATCATCCCTTAAAAAAGAAGTGAAGTAATGGGAGCCAATGTATTCATGTTTTATCTCTTTTCTGCAACCATCCTGTTTTTTGCATTGCTGGCGGTTACAAGCCGCAGAATTCTGAGGGCTGCCGTGTTTCTGCTTTTTGCACTGGTGGCGACTTCGGGTTTATATTTCCTGCTCCAGTACCAGTTTCTGGCCGGTGTGCAGCTTGCCCTTTATGCCGGGGGTATTGTGGTGCTCATAATTTTCTCCATCTTGCTTACTCATCATATCAGTCATAAATTCGAACGGCCACCTGTGATGAAACTGTTCTCAGGATTGTTGGTTGCCGCAATTGGTGCAGCAGTGACCGTATTCTCGATCGCAGATTATCCCTTCAAGGCCTCAGCGGCTCTGCCAATCGATACTGATATGCGTGTAATCGGTCTGCAGTTGATGGGTACCGGCAAAAACGGATATGCCCTGCCGTTTGAAGTGATCAGCATTCTTTTGCTGGCGGCCATGATCGGGGCAATTGTTATAGCCAAAAAGAAAAACTGATCTTAAATCATAAGTCAAAGACATGATATACGGTATTCCGATAACCCACTTCCTGATTGTGAGCACGCTGATGTTCTTCATCGGCATCTATGGATTCCTCACACGGCGCAATTTAATCACCATGCTGATGTCGATTGAGCTGATACTGAACTCGGTGAACATTAATTTTGTGGTTTTTAACAGGTATCTCTATCCTGATCAGTTGCAGGGGCATTTTTTTGCGCTCTTCATTATCGCTATTGCAGCAGCTGAAGCATCGGTTGCCATTGCACTGATCATTAACATTTACCGCAGGTATACTTCTATCGAAGTAGATAATGTGAATGAATTAAAGCACTGATGGAAACAACTTTGTTCAACAGCAATTATTCAGGTAATAAACAGGTATTATGAATTATTCCTATACCATTTGGATACCCCTGGTGCCGCTCCTTGTCTTCTTGTTTACCGGCCTTGCCGGTAGCCGCTTCAAACCGATGATTTCCGGACTGATCGGGACCACAGGATTGTTGGTATCATTCCTGCTGTCGTTGGTTACAGCCTGGAAGTTTTTCTTTGTTTCCGGGTTATCCGGAGGAGCCTATTCCACCATCATTGCAGCCAGGACCACATGGCTTCAGCTTACAGATTATCTGAAGATCGACCTCGGTGTCATGCTCGATCCCATTTCGGTGATGATGCTTGTGGTAATCACCACAGTATCGTTAATGGTGCATATATACAGCCTGGGGTATATGAAGGGTGAACGCGGTTTTGAAAGGTTCTACTCCTTTCTGTCGCTGTTTACCTTTTCTATGCTGGGATTGGTGGTGGCAACCAATATTTTCCAGATGTATATCTTCTGGGAGTTGGTAGGGGTTTCTTCCTACCTGTTGATTGGGTTCTATTATGAAAGGCCCTCAGCAGTTGCAGCCTCAAAAAAGGCGTTCATCGTTACCCGGTTTGCAGATCTGGGATTTCTGATCGGAATTCTGTTGCTCTCGTTCTATACAAAAACCTTTGACTTTGCTGAGCTCACCAATCCGCAAAGTCCCGTATTCACTACCATTACCTCGACAAGTTTCATGGGCCTTTCGGTTATTACCTGGGCCATGTTGCTGATATTCATGGGCGGAGCCGGTAAATCAGCCATGTTTCCGCTTCATATATGGTTGCCCGATGCCATGGAAGGTCCTACACCTGTTTCAGCGCTTATACATGCAGCAACCATGGTAGTTGCCGGCGTGTACCTGGTCGCCAGGATGTTTCCGGTGTACATTGCCTATACGCCCGGCGCCCTTACTGTGATTGCCTGGGTCGGTGGTTTTACCTCACTGTTTGCAGCTGCCATAGCCTGTACACAGTTTGATATCAAACGAGTGCTGGCATATTCAACACTCTCGCAGATAGGATACATGATGCTGGCCCTGGGTGTGTCGGGCTATGAAGGAGAACATGGCCTGGGCTATATGGCTTCAATGTTCCATCTGTTCACCCATGCCATGTTCAAGGCCCTGCTGTTTCTCGGTGCAGGCTCGGTAATTCATGCAGTACACAGCAATTTCATGAACGAAATGGGAGGATTGAGGAAATACCTGCCCGTTACCCACCTGACCTTCCTGGTTGCTTGTCTGGCCATTTCAGGTATCCCGCCCTTTGCCGGCTTCTTCAGCAAAGACGAAATACTGGTTGCCGCATGGCAGCATAACCGGTTGCTGTTTTCCATGGAATATCTGGTTGCCGGACTCACTGCATTCTATATGTTCCGTCTTTATTTCGGAATATTCTGGAATAAAACACCGCATTACCATCACACACCGCATGAGTCGCCGCTCACCATGACCCTCCCGCTTGTGTTTCTTGCACTGGGTTCGGCCTTTACCGGCTTTATTCCCTTCGGAAGTTTTATTTCAGCGGATCACAGACCATTTGAGCCGGAAATGCACCTGAATATTGCCATCCCTTCCGTGCTGATTGCCCTGGCCGGTATCTTTATCGCATTTATCCTTTACAGAAAAGAAAATCCTGTGGTTGCAAGATTCATCAATATTCTGGGTTCTTTTCACAAAGTTGTTTACAACAAGTTTTACATCGATGAGGTGTACCTTTTTGTCACCAAACGCATTTTGTTCAATTTAGTTTCACGCCCGGTGGCCTGGTTCGACCGTCATATTGTTGACGGTACCATGAACGGGATAGCGCGTGTCATTTCATTTACATCTGAAAAGATCAAAGGCCTCCAGTCGGGACAACTGCAGCATTACGCCCTCGCTTTTGTATCCGGAGCCATAATTCTTGTGCTGATTGTTTTGTATAATTTGTCCTAACTTCTTTCTGCTATGAGCATATTGTGGTTCTTTATATTAATACCGGTGCTTACCATAACCGGAATACTGTTCACCAAAGATGGCAGATCAGCCAGGGTTGTGGCAGCTTCGGGCATGCTGGTGCAGTTGATCCTGTCGGTAGTGCTTTTGTTTATGTATTACGCGCAGCGCCATGCCGGCAATACAGCGGAAATGCTTTTCCTTTCCGATTACAGCTGGTTCCCTTCCCTGAACATCCGTTTCACAACCGGGGTCGATGGTATTGCCGTATCCATGATTCTTCTGACATCCACGGTAGTATTTGCCGGAATTTTCGCTTCCTGGGAAATGGAGAACCTGGCCAGGGAGTTCTTTATTTCTTTGATCACACTGGCGACAGGAGTATTCGGGTTTTTCATTTCGATCGACCTGTTTACCATGTTCCTCTTTTATGAACTGGCCGTGATTCCCATGTATCTTCTCATCGGCATTTGGGGAAGTGGTCCCAAAGAATACTCGGCCATGAAGCTTACCCTAATGCTCATGGGTGGTTCTGCTCTGCTTTTGGTGGGTTTGCTAGGTATATATTTCAATTCCACACTGGAAAATGGTCAGCACACCTTCAACCTGTTGCAGATAGCCGAGCTACAGCTTCCCGTTGGTGTACAGCGTTATTTCTTTCCGTTTACATTTGTGGGTTTTGGTGTTCTGGGCGCTTTGTTCCCTTTGCATACATGGTCACCTGATGGGCATGCCTCTGCACCTACAGCAGTTTCAATGCTGCATGCCGGTGTACTCATGAAGCTTGGCGGTTACGGATGTTTCAGAGTTGCCATGTATCTTATGCCAACAGCAGCCAATGAAATGGCCTGGATCTTTATTATTCTCACAACAGTGAGCGTTGTTTACGGCGCTTTCGGGGCCATCTGGCAGAAAGACCTGAAGTATATCAATGCTTACTCATCAGTTAGCCATTGCGGTCTGGTTATTTTTGCACTGCTCATGATGAATAAGACCTCCATGAACGGAGCGGTTATACAGATGATCTCTCATGGCCTGATGACAGCTCTTTTCTTTGCGCTTATCGGTATGATTTATGGCCGTACGCATACGCGTATGATCAATGAAATGGGTGGATTGATGAAGGTTATTCCCTTTTTATCGGTGGCCTATGTAATTGCAGGTCTTGCTTCGCTTGGACTGCCCGGTCTGTCAGGATTTGTTGCTGAAATGACTGTTTTTGCAGGTGCTTTTCAGCATCCTGATACCTTTCACAGGATAGCAACCATTGTTGTTACTACCTCGATAGTGGTAACAGCGGTATATATCCTGCGTGTGGTAGGAGTTTTATTGCTTGGTCCGTTAAAAAACGATCATTTTGAGCACCTGAGAGATGCCCGCTGGTATGAAAGGCTGAGTGCAGGGACCTTGTTGGTCGCTATTGCCGGTATCGGTATTGCACCCCTGTGGCTTTCAAACCTGATTGGCGGAAGCCTGGGGCCCTATGTTACCCGACTGGCAGGTGCAATTACGGGTTTAAATTTTTAAGGAGGAATGGAAATGAACTTTGCAGGTTTATTGTTGATGCGCCAGGAATTGTTGCTGGCTGTAACGATCCTGATCATCCTGATTGTTGATATGGCCACTGCCGATCACAAAAAGCATCAGGTAATCCATCTTGCCTTACTATTGTTCGGTGCTGTAACAGTAGCCGGATTTCTGCCGTCAACCTCTGGCAGTTTGTTTGGAGGGATGTACAATGCCACCCCCATGCTGACTATGATGAAAAACATCCTTAATGTAGCTTTACTGGTGGTGTTGCTGCAATCAGTCAAATGGTTGCTGAAAGATGAAAACCATCACAAGGCTTCTGAGTATTTCATCCTGCTTTTTTCAACCCTGATCGGGATGGATTATATGATATCCTCAGGTGATTTTCTCATGTTTTATATCGGTTTAGAGCTGGCTACCATACCGGCCACAGTGCTGGTAGCGTTTGAAAAAACACGGAATACAAGTGCCGAGGCAGGCATTAAATTTATATTCTCATCGGCCCTTTCGTCGGGAATTCTTTTAATGGGATTGTCCATCATATATGGAACTTCAGGTTCCATATATTTTGCCGATGTGCAGTCTGCATTTGGCAACAGCAAACTGCACCTGCTCGGGTTTATCTTTTTCATTTCAGGCATGGGTTTCAAGATATCACTGGTCCCTTTCCATTTCTGGGCGGCGGATGTATATGAGGGGGCCCCGGTGAATATTACCGCCTACCTGTCGGTCATATCCAAAGGTGCAGCGGTCTTCATACTGACTATCCTGCTTTATAAAGTATTCTCCAACCTCAAGGAAACCTGGGAGACCCTGCTGTATGTGCTGTCGGTTTCCACCATGACGATCGCCAACCTTTTTGCCATCAGGCAGAACAACCTGAAGCGCTTTATGGCCTTTTCCTCAATTGCCCAGGCGGGCTTTATCCTGCTGGGTATCATGGGTGCCGACGGTGCCGGAATGACAGCCGTAGTTTATTTTATGCTTGTTTATGTTTTCACCAATCTTGCCGCCTTTGGTGTCATTTCATCCATATCCCATGAATCCGGAAATGAAACAATCAGTTCCTATAACGGTCTTTATCGCACCAATCCCCTGTTAAGTCTGACCATGATGCTGGCCTTGTTCTCACTGGCCGGCATACCACCTGTGGCCGGTTTCTTCGGCAAGTTCTTTTTGTTTACCGCTGCCGCCAGCAGGGGTTATTATATACTTGTTCTGATTGCCGTATTGAACGCTACCATTTCCCTGTATTATTACCTGCGGGTCATCAAGGCTATGTTTATTGACCACAATGATCAGCCGATCGCCTGGTTTAAAAGCGATGTGTTTACAAGGATCAGCCTTTTGTTTTGCATTTTCGGGGTATTTCTTACGGGATTCTTCGGGATGGTGTATGAGTATATTTTCAGGCTGTCATAAACAGCGGGGCTATTTTCAATATCATTTTTGAATTATGGAATTAGCCATTATCTTTGCAACCGTTTAACACGAAATTCCCTTACTATTGGAGAGATGCCGGAGTGGTCGATCGGGGCAGTCTCGAAAACTGTTGAACCCTTCGGGGTTCCGAGGGTTCGAATCCCTCTCTCTCCGCAGAAGTATATAAATCCCTTGGCGAAGACAGGGGATTTTACTTTTAGGTGAGCCTCAAACTTTGTTTGAAGGTTCACCTAAAAGTAAAAGACTGCCGACGCGGAGCGGCGGAGGGATTTATATACTTCTGCAGGGATCTCCCTTCACGGGATCATGCAATAATCCCAAATCTATTTCAATTGTTTATCCCCTCCGGCGAAAATCCTGATACCATGATAATGATTTTCTACAATACTTAAACCGCTACGCGGTAT
>DIAS01000121.1 GCA_002415855.1 Bacteroidales bacterium UBA5072 | reverse complement strand
CCAATTCGACCCTGGCGGGAGCACTTGCAGCACGAAAGCTGAATATCCGTTTGGCACATGTTGAAGCCGGACTCCGGTCCTTTAACATGGCCATGCCCGAGGAGATAAACCGCATTGTCACCGACCGGATCTCGGACATGTTGTTCTGTCCTACCGACACGGCTGTCCATAATCTCGACCAGGAGGGATTCCGGCATTTCAACTGCATCATTACCAAGGTCGGGGACGTCATGTACGATGCCGCCCTATATTATGGTTCCATGTCGGCCCAGCGGTCAGAAATCATCAACAGGTTGAATCTTGCAAACGGAAGATTCGTTCTCTGTACGGTTCATCGACAGGAAAATACAGATAACACTGAAAATCTGCGCTCAATAATTAGAGCTCTGAATCAGATCCACCGCGACCGGGCTGTGATTTTACCCCTGCACCCCAGAACCCGCAAGATCATGGCCGAAAACGATATCCATCCCGAATTCCAACCCATTGATCCTGTTGGCTATTTCGATATCATTGAACTCCTCAAGCACTGTAAGCTTGTAATAACTGACAGCGGTGGCATGCAAAAGGAAGCCTACTTCTTCGACAAATTCTGTATCACTGTCCGTACGGAAACCGAATGGACCGAGCTGGTGAATAACCATTACAACTTCCTGACCGGCCCCCGGGAGGTGGAAATATGCTATGCCTATCAGCAGCTCCAATCACGCGCTTTTATCAATATGCATCACTTTTACGGTGCGGGTGATGCCAGCCACAGGATCATCGAGGCTATTTCCTGATCAAAAATCCTGAATATTTACCAATAAACCCTTTTATCCGCTGGAGTTCGATGGCCTCATAAAAACCAAGCGGTATCAAAAGTACAGGCATCAGCACAATCAAGGCAAACTTATAAAGCAGGCGGGGTAACAATGGCCAGTGAACGGTTATCAGTGAGAGCAGGTATAAGAAAATTCCAGTAACGACAAGAACAACCAGGTTCCTGAATTCATAAGGAATAGCATATTTTTTCTGTGCGACAATGTAAAACAATATGAACATGACTAACTGGGAGATCAGGGTGGCCGAAGCTGCACCAAACAATACAAACCGTGGTATCAGCAACATATTTAATCCCAGGTTGAACAGGGCAGTCAGGGCAATCAGCACACCCATGGTGGTCGAACTTTTTGTGATCTGCAGTCCGATGAGAACATTTTCCTTCATCATCACAAAGATCATGGAGAACGACAACAAAGGGATAATACCGGCTGCTTCCCAATACGATGTGTTGGAAGAGAAAACTTTGACAATCTCCAGGCTGAAAATGGAGACAAAGAGGATGAACAACATTACAACAAAAGCGCTGTAATTCATACTCTTGGCAATAAATCTTTTGTGATCGGGATCGCCCAGTTTCTTGAAGAGAATGGGCACCAGCGAAAGCTGGATGGAGGTGATCACCACTACTTTGATGGTATTGGCAATACGGAAGGCCAGTGTATAGGTTCCCACCGTATCCAGATCGGACAGATAGTTCAGGGAATAACGGTCGAATGTGTTGAGCAGTACAGAGGATACCGAGGCAAGCATCAGGGGAAGACCGTACCCCAGCATTTTTATCAGCTTTTTGTATTCGAACTTGGCAACGCTGTTCCTGACAATATCCCCGGAAATGAGCACCAGACCGGCTATTTCTCCTATAAGCATTGCTTCATAAACACCCAGAACGCTCCGGTGCCGGAAAACAACAAAATAAATGGTAATCCCCAGGGTCACCAGGAGCTTTGAAATACTGATGGCTGAATATTTTACGGCTTTCTCCTGCAAACGGAGCAACATCATGGACACGGTGGAAATAATATTTACCGATGAGCTGGCAAACATGATCCAGATAAGCCTTGAGTACCTGCCCGTATCAAACAGTAGAACAGACAGATGCGAGGAGAAAAGATATACCAGGAGAAATGATGCAGAGCAAATGGCGGCATTGATTACTACTACGGTAAAATGCATGGATCTCTGTGAAGATCTGTGCTCGGGATCAAAATACCATCTTGCCAGGGACTGATAGAGGGAAAGTCCAAAAACGATCACAACCAGTTGATAGGTGATGTCCATAACACCAAGAACACCAAAATCCTCCTTAGAAAGATACTTGAAATTGGTGTAAATAGGTATGAGGACAATACCAATCAGTTTGATCGAAACATTGGCCAATCCATAGATGATGGTTCCCTTTGCTGCCGATTTGATGTTTGCTAGCATACGGATGAAGTCATTTTAACATACCAGCCTACAAACTCACTGGAAGTATTTTCCCAGATATACCGGCCGGCTATATCAACCGCCCTTGTTTTTATGGCAGCTGCGATTCCAGGTTCGCGGTAAATCTGCCTGACAATATCGCAGAATTCATTGACATTGCCATAATGCACGGCAAATCCGATGCGGTTTGATTCCACGAATTCTTTCATCATCCTGGCCTCACTGACAATTACCGGTTTCCCCATGGCGGCATACTGGTATATCTTGGTTGCAATGGTGTTGTTGATCTCCAGGTTATCCGCCCGGGGAACAAATACACAAATAGCACTGGCAGCAACATACGAAGGCAGTTTATCCAGGGTGACCCACCCGATAAAATCCACAACCGCTTCAGCCTGTAATTCCGAAATCATCTTTGCCATGCTGAATGCCCGGTTTTCCCTGCCCGCCACAAGGAATTTTATGGCGGGTATCTCATCTTTCAGCAGCATTACAGATCTGGCCACAAAGTCAATTCCCCTGATATGATCCAGGCCACCCGCATAGAAAAGGACAAAGTTATTCTTGTAATGGCTTACTATTTCAGGATCTATGCTGCCCGAATTAAACAATTCACCACGTGGTGTATTGGGCAGGGTGATAATCCTGGATTCGGGAACAAGCACATTTTCAATATATATCTTCTTCAATGAATCCTCTACAGTAATTACCAGATCTGCCTTTTGTAGGTATTTGCGCTCATATCCTGCCCAGTTGCTCAGCAACCGGATCATCTTCCCGGGGAAAGTGTTGTAATGTCGTGTACGAACGATCCAATTGCTATAGTATTCATGTTGATCACATACCAGCTTCAGGCGATGTTTGCAGGCAAGCTGGTAACCTACTTTCGACAATGGCAGGTCGTGAATGTGGAGAATATCATATTTTTCCCTGCTTAATAATGCTTCCAGAAACCGTCGCCAGAAAATGCAATAAAAGGGGACCAGTAGAATAGCAGCTGAGCTTTTATAGAGTAGTTTTGAAATGGGTTTTCTGTAAATAGTAAAGCCTTTAAAATGTTCCTTCTCCGGTCTTTTCGTAAAAGTATAAACAGCCACGGAAACATCCAGACCAATGCGCTGAAGGCTTTCTATCTCTTTTTCCACCCTTTCGTCCGGTGGAAACTCGGATTCAAGCACCATTAAAACCCTCTTATTTATCATTTTTGAAAGGTCCGGATTTATTTAATTTTGCAAGCAAGGTCTTTCAAATCCTGGTTGCGTATTTTTTTAAACACAGCCGGAATACCAGCAAATATGGACCATTCATTAACATCCCTTGTAACCAGACTCATTGCTCCCACTGCGCCGCCTGTTTGAACGGTTACACCCGGCATAATCATGGAACCAGCTCCCACAATCGAAAACTTTTTTAAAGTTACTGTACCGCCCTTTACATTTCTGAGATGTTCAGGAACCATCGGGTTGGTCATATAGCTTCCGCTGTAATCATCGTTCTGACTAAAAACCAGAACACGGGCTGATAGGGTGGTGAAATCCTCAAGCAAAATGCCGAATTTGCCATAAAGAGCTGTATAGGCTGAAATGTGGATATAGGAACCCATCGTTATATTTCCGGATAAAATGCAAAAATCATCAATACGTACATGGTCTCCTATTGAAATTTCCCCAGGGGAGTAAAGGCTGCATTTTCGACTGATCAACACATTCTCTCCGATTTTCCTAAAGGGGATCCTTTTAAGCTCATCGCTGGAATAAAATGATGACTCCATGGTCAGGCATACTTATTAACAATATCTACAATTTTATTTTGTACTGCAGTTTCCAGATCATAATAAAGCGGAAGACACAAGATTCTCCGGGAAATCGACTCCGCCACGGGAGTATGTTGCTTTTTCCCCTTGAGATAGGGCAGTTCATTCAATGAGGGATAAAAGTATCTCCTGGGATAGATTCCCTGCTCGTTGAGTTTTTCTTTTGTCAGAAGCAGCTTGGTTTCATCAGAAAATATAACTGGAAAATAAGCGTAATTGTGCTGAACATTTTCTGGAATATGTTGAAGCTTTAAGTTCTTTTGCGAAATGAACGCATTGGTGTAGTGAATAGAAACCTGTTTCCGCCGTTCGGCGATTTGACGATAATCATGCAATACACCCAACCCCATTGCAGCCTGAAATTCGTTCATTTTAA
Source organism: Bacteroidales bacterium UBA5072 (assembly GCA_002415855.1). Lineage (GTDB taxonomy): Bacteria > Bacteroidota > Bacteroidia > Bacteroidales > UBA10428 > UBA5072. The sequence goes on along the minus strand of DIAS01000121.1, from coordinate 10,173 downwards.
AATTGACCCCCAACTCGGTTATACGATCATAACCCGGGATGCCAAAATTCCGCATTAACAGGGCTTTATCATACAACTCCTTTGACCTGACCACCACTGCACCTCCTTCAATCGTATGAAAGATTTTTGTACTGTGAAAACTGTATGCAGCAATGTCCCCGAACTCACTGATATTTCTTGACCCAAGATGAACATCAAAAGCATGTGCTGCATCATAAACAACCTTTAATCCATGGTTGCCGGCAATCTGCTGGATCGTCTGAACATCACAGGGATTGCCGAAAACATGAACAGGAAGTATTGCGGTCGTTTTATCTGAAATCTTTTCTCCGATATTCGCTGGATCCATATTCAGGGTATTTTCATCAATGTCCGCAAATACCGGATCGAGCCCCTCCCATACCAGGCTGCTCACTGTTGCCACAAAAGTAAAAGGGGTGGTAATGATTTCACCCTTTAACCCTAGTAACTTGTATGCCAATTGGAGTGCACATGTTCCATTCACAGTAAGGATCAGGTATTCCACGTTCAGGAACTCCTTCAGTTCATTTTCCAGTTGTTGCACCAATGCCCCGTTATTGGTCAGCCATCCACTGGCGTAAATCTGGTCGATGTATTTCTGCAGACTTTCTCTTTCAGGCAGGTATGTTTTTGTTACATGAATCATCCGCTTAATCAGTTATATAAAGATAAAACTTCCTTCCAACCCGGAATAATCTTTTCCATCGAAATTAATTCTTCCGTCTTCTTCATATTTGTCAGGGCTACTTCCTCGTTAAGATCAATTATTTGATCGATATCACCTCCGCTCAGCAGTGCCTGGGTATCAAAAACCTTAATGCCATGCTCTTCAAAAAAAGAAAAAGCCGAATTATCATTTCGAATATAGACCTTTTTACCCAGGAACAGGTAAGAAAAAATGTTGCCTAATCCCTGCTGCCTTTGATGATTCATAATTAAAACATCCATATTGGCAATAAAGTCAGCATATTCTTTCCGGTTCAGAAAGCTTGTCATGGGAACAAAACTGTCTCCAAGCTCCCGCCGGCCCCATTCGATTACTTTTACTGTATATTCTTTATCACCGTAGGAAAGAGGACAGAACACACGAAAGCCTGCACCCTTATATTTTGACAGGAAACGGATGACTTCCAGGGTGTTGTTGGTTGGATTGGCCGAATTTCCTAGCTGGATATTAACCGTTTTGCTTTCTCTGCCCTTTTTTCTAAGAAGACGTAGGGCCGAAAAGTCGGTCGGAATCGGATACATGCTGTACACATAAGTGGCTCTGGTTTTGTAACGAGTCCGGATGTATTCATAGTCGTTCTTTATCGGACACACTACCTTGTCGAGCCTCCGGATAAGGTTTGACCGGAGGAGTTCATACAGCAGGTTCCGCAGGTTTTTTTTGCAATACCTGAACCAGTATGCATCCTGACCCCAGACTGACCATACTGCTATGTTCATATAGCTGCGATACCGGTACCAGAAAAACAGGGACCTGGATACAGGGAATGAGTGAAATATCAGTTTATCTGCGCTTCTGATCAACGGCGGCATATGCGTTAGAAAATCTTTCCTGCATTCAAGATACAACATCTTGATATTGTATATGCCTCTTAATTCCTTTTCTCTGGCTTTGCTCCGGAAAACTACCACATGCCCTGACGTATCAAACTCTTCAGTCAGCATCCGGATAAATTCGGTACTGTAATCAGAGATTTGCGTGAAGATATGAACGATCATGTGTCTGAATAAATTTTGGCATGAATGCTTTGAACGACTGCAAATTTAACTTTACTTTACATAAAAAAGCAGTCATGAACAGATCAGCCCTTAAAATAATCCTGCAATACGGAGCTCCGGTAATTATTTTCTTTTTCCTGTCCCTTGCCTACTTTATTCCCGATGTTCTTGAAGGAAAGAAGATCAGCCAGCACGATATTGTCCAGTTTAAAGGCATGTCAAAAGAAATTGTCGACCATCGTGAAAAATATGGAGAAGAGCCTTTGTGGACTAACAGTATGTTTGCGGGGATGCCTGCTTATTTGATATCAACGCAATACAAGAGCAATCTGTTACGCAAGCTGCATTACGTATTTACCCTGAATGAATTCAGGCCGGTCAGCTTTATTTTTCTGTATCTTGTCGGTGCATATATTGCCCTGCTACTGTTCGGGATTAACCCATGGATAAGCTTTGCAGGTGCCATTGCCTATGCCTTTTCCTCCTACTTCTTTATCATTATCCAGGCAGGTCACGTTTCCAAGGTGCTGGCGCTGGGTTATATGCCGCCCATCATAGCAGGCGTCTACGCCGCATTCAGAGGCAAAGCAATTTTGGGGAGCATGGTTGCCGGTGTTTTTCTGGGTATGCAAATCCTCGTTAACCACCTGCAAATAACATATTACACCTTGCTGATCATTTTTGTGCTGGGCATTTTTGAGCTGATCACAGCCATCCGGACCAAAGACTGGAAAAATTTCCTGATGCCCATGCCATGGATTTTTTTGTTCGTTTTACTGGCTATCGGGGCAAATTTCGGTTCGCTGTACACAACCTATGAATATGGCAAGTATTCAATCCGTGGAAAATCAGAACTTTCTGTAAATGCAGAAAACAAAACCTCAGGATTGGACAAGGACTATGCCACCCAATGGAGTTATGGTACCGGTGAAACTTTCACACTGCTCATACCGAATTTCAGGGGCGGAAGCTCTGCCGGAGCCCTGAAAAAGGGATCGCACACTTATGAATACATTAAGAACACTTACGGCGCTTCTCAGGCCAAGAGTTTTATAAGCAATGTACCACTTTACTGGGGAACCCAGCCCAGCACATCCGGTCCTGTATATGCAGGGGCCGTTGTGGTATTCCTCTTCGTACTGGGTATGTTTATTGTCAAAGGTCCTGTTAAATGGTGGCTGTTCACCATCACGTGTATGTCCATCCTGTTAGCCTGGGGACATAACTTTTCATTTCTTACGAATTTGATGCTTGACTATTTCCCGGGGTATAACAAATTCAGGACTGTCTCCATGACCCTCATTATCGCTGAATTTGCCATGCCTCTGCTGGCTGCCCTGACACTGAAGGAGCTCATCACCAACGAAACTCCCAGAATGAAATTTATCAAAGCGATGAAATACTCGTTTTTTGGGCTTGGCGGATTGGTTTTACTGCTTATATTGGTCTCAGGCTCATTCGATATGACAGCTCCTTATGACGAACAATTTCGTTCGCAGGGGTTGGATGGCATCGTTGATGCCCTGCAGCAGGACCGCCTTGCCCTGTTGCGTTCAGATGCCTTTCGTTCGCTGGTGTTCATCTGTTTGACCGCGATACTTGCGTATGTCGCTTATATGAAGAAAATAAAGTTTAACACGCTGATATTGTTATTCTCACTGCTATTCCTGGCTGATATGTGGCCTGTTAACAAAAGGTACCTCAGCAGCAAAGATTTCGTTTCTAAGAAGGAGGATAAAACCCCCTTTACCCCCTCTACTGCCGACATGGTTATTCTCAGGGATAATGACCCTGATTTCAGGGTACTTAACCTCACCGTTAGTGTATTACAGGATGCCAGTACATCGTGGTTTCACAAATCATTGGGCGGTTACCATGGGGCCAAGATGCGGAGGTACCAGGAACTTTTCGATCACTGCATTGGCAATGAAATCAACAGCATTATAGGGACCATGCAGAGAAGACCTGTTCCGGCAGCCCTTGATTCGACCCTGGCCACCCTGGGCGTAATTAATATGCTGAATACACGGTACATCATTTACAATACCGACGCGCCTCCGCTTGTCAATAAGTATGAACTGGGAAATGCCTGGTTTGTTGGACAGGCAAAGATAGTAGCCAATGCTGATGAAGAAATAGCCGCAGTTGCAGCTTTCAACCCCTCCAGTGAAGCTGTAATAGATACTCGCTTTTCAAAGGAACTGGAAGGACTGACGTTGCTCTCCGATAGCAGCGCACAAATAAAACTGACAGAATACAGGGCAAACTATCTGAAGTATAACTCATCCGCTGCTACAGAACAACTGGCTGTTTTTTCCGAAGTTTTTTATGACAAAGGTTGGCAGGCTTTTGTAGATAATAAGCCGGTTCCACATTTCAGGGCTGATTACTTGCTGCGGGCCATGCGTGTTCCGGCCGGCAATCATACCATCGAATTCAGATTCCATCCCAGAAGTTACTTCCAGGGTGAAAAGGTTTCTTTTGCATGCTCTCTGCTGCTCGTATTGATGGTTCTTGGAACGGGTTTTTGGGAATATAGGAAAAGGATTAAAGTCAAAGAACAAACGACAGGTTCTTAACATGCTCATCCCCTGTCCCCCATCCTTATTAATACCTGTCCAACCACCTGTATCGTCTTGCTGTATCTCCGAATTTTGCAGTAATGCATATTTCATGAGAACCATAGGTATATTGCGATATCCCGTTGAATCCGTAATCAAAGGAATAACCAAAATAATACCTGTGGTATTTTAATCCGCCCATGAGGATGATCTCTCCTGTGGTTCTTCCGGACAAGCCAAACCAGTATTGCCGGTTATAATATGCTTTCAGGGTAACATCGGCTTGTATCCGCAGCATTTCATTCAATAGAATCATCGTCGACGGTTCGATTTCCCAATTGGGTTTACCCGGCAATGCATAACGGTAATCCGCCAAAACATAATAATGCCTCAGCAGTTGTACTGCCTCAGAACTACTGTAATCAGCGCTGTTCCCTATTTTCAGCTTGGATTGAAATACCTGGGCTACTGCTACACCGACATGATATTTTCCGGTCATGAAATTGATCCCTATTCCGGCATCCGGAACAACGGTTGATTTGCCAATGAGACTGTTCAGGGGATCGATATCCGGATCCTTCAATTCAGCCTTTTCAGGGTTTATACGGTATTGAAATACATTGCCGGTAAGGCCAAATGAAAGTTGTGCGTTCCTGATGAAAAGATGGTAGGCATAACTGAATTGTCCGCCAGTGCGTTCAACTGCCCCATTTTCATCGTGATAAAGGATAGCCCCGAGTCCAACGCGTCCCTGCCGGCCTTTTCTGTAGACACTCCCTCTTGACCCTGATTTAAGACTATACCCTGTTTTAAGTATTCTGCCCTGTAAACTAAGCATGTATGAACTTGGCGTATAATTCGCGAATCCCACCCATTGCTTCCGCGCAGCAAGATTTATTACCGTTCTGCCATCACATCCGGCTACTGATGGATTGATAAGGAATTCATTTGAATAGTACTGGCTGAACCTGGGCAACTGCTGCGACATTCCAGGGATAAAAGATGCAAGAACCAGGAACAACAGCAATATCTTAGGGATGATCTTCATTCAAAACAGCAGTATCATTGTTAGAAAAGGCAATATTACGGGTTTTAGGTGTACCAGCTTATATAATACGTAACTCCAGATAAAATGTTAGAATTGATCCAGGTATAGATGAAAACAAGACGTGGAACTGATGAGGTTGTTACCGTATGATGGTAACCGTACCCTTAAGGGTGGAATCTTTTTCGTCGTTATTCAGCTCAATTACGTAATAATACGAATCAACCGGAAGAGCTCTTCCCTTAAGATCTTCTCCGTTCCAGGCCGCAGGACAGCCGCCGGTACAACGGTATACCAGATTGCCCAAACGGTCATACACCTGAATGACGCCATTGGGGTAAACTTCGTGGAATGTGGCTTCACCTCCGTCCTCGGTTATATAGCTGATATCCCAGGTGTCATTGGCATTATCATAGTTAGGCGTAAAGGCTGTCGGAATACCCAGGCAAACATCATTCAGTGCTTTCAGTCTGAAAACTGTATCTGTGACACAATCCTGTTGATCAATAACCCTCAAGGAGTAGGAATCTTCTTTAATATTACCCAGGATCGAATCACTTTCTTCAGGAAAATCATGCCAGATATACTGGTACTCGCGGACTCCACCTGTTACAGCCACTGCCAGCGCGCCGTTTTGCCAGTCGGGACAGAATGGATATACTGTGTACCTCTCATCAATTGCTATGTGCAGTTTATCAGGCTGCGGTACGTTTACCACGGTGTCTGTTTCACAATTCTCGGCATCTGTTACGGTCAATGGATAACTTCCTGCAGTAAGATTTTCAACTTCATTACCGTTAACAGGATTATTGTTCCAGATGAACCTGGCAGCCCCGGTGCCACCCTGACTGCCCAATAGGACCGATCCGTCAGCAGTGCCGAAACACCGTGTGCCGGTAATTGAAAAGACAGCTTTCAGCGGTTCAGGATCATAGACTGTGATGCTCTGATTCCCGATACAGCCATCACTATCTGTTACTGTTACGGAATAAGTTCCCTCACTTACTCCGGAATAGGTTTGACCTGACGATCCATCCTGCCATACATAGCTATATGGACCTATTCCGCCAGCTGGTACAGCCTTAATTTCACCATCGGACTCCAGGTTGCAGGATATCGGGTCAACTATATCGATGCCGATCAGTACACTCGTATTTTGTTCGATCATTGCAGTATCTGAAACACTGCACATATTCATGTCCAGAACGGTCAAGGCATAATTTCCCACATTCAATCCGGTGATGGCAGGTGTAGTAGCCCCTCCTTCCCAGCTATAACTGTACGGCGCGATTCCGCCGGTAACTCCGGCTGTCGCACTGCCAAGCACTGCACCAGTACAGCTCACATTGCTGGTTACAATACTCAATCCCAAAGATGGCGGTGATTCAAGCGTCACTGACCACGATATCTGACAATTATTTGAATCAGTTACCGTGACATGATATGATCCCGCCTGCAGGTTGTCAATGAATGAGGTATCCTGCGACAAGGGAACCCCATCTTTTGTCCAGCTGAATCCATAGTTTTCAACACCTCCGGTAATTCCCAAATAAATTGTTCCGTCTGAGTTTGCAGAGCACGATACTTCAAAGCCAAGATAATCAGATATGCCTGCTGAGTCAACCTGCAATTCCAAAGGTTGGGATAGTATGATGGTATCCCTTTTCTCACAGCCAAGACCATCTGTAACGGTTACACCATAAGTCCCTGCTTGCAGATTATATAACTCGTTTGAGCCAGATGGGCTGTGGTCCCAATGGTATGTGTAATTCGTCGGGTCTCCACCTGTGGCCTGAAGTTTTATATATCCTGTATTTTCACCGTAACAATTCAGGTTGTATCCGCCCGCAATGGATGATGAGACTTCCTCAGTGATTACGATCTCATCAGGGGGTACCAGTTCAAATGTATCGGCAACAGCACAGAGGAAGGTGTCGGAAACTGTCACGGCATAGTACCCCGGACCCAGGTTAATCTGATTCCTCGAAGCGGTGTCTGTGATAACAGAACCTGAAACTGCTTCCCAATCATAGGTATAACCGGTTGATGCATAGTCGTGACCTCCGGTGATTTCTTTCAATGTTATGCTGCCATCTTCAGCGTCGAAACAACTTACATTGTATTGATCATAGTACCGGGACATTTGTACCTGTTTGATTACCAAAGGCTCCGGTTGAATCATGTCCTGAATATACATCCCTTTACAGCCTGCCGTATCGGTATACTCAAGTGTATAGCGGCCGGCATACAGATCACCAAGGTAATTCTGATAATTGTTATTGATGTATACGGTATCAAAATTGTTTGGCCCTTTCCAGTGATACAAGATATTGCTGCCGGAATTATTCTGTGAATAAATGATGCCCGAGTTTTCACCGTAGCACTTGATCTGATAAAAAGGTCCAAACTGGGTAAACGAGGTGACAGGCAAGGTTGCCGCTACCGGTTGCTGAATATTGACAGTGGCGGGAGCTTTACATTGGTTGGTATCGGTTACCAGCAGTTCATATGTTCCATCAATGGTATTGAACAAAGTATCCTGATAAACAGGGGGATCCAGAATATAGTCCTGTGGCAGCCTGTTCCAGGTATAACTGTAACCCTCTGTCCCCCCCGTCGTGAATGGAGCAAGTGTGCCATCATTACCATGACAGCTTAACGCTACAACTTCCCGTATTTCGGTCCTCAACCTGAGCGGTTCGGTAAGGGTAATTAAGGAATCATCCCTGCATTGCAACTTATCTGTAATGCTAATTTGATAATTTCCCTTGTATAAACCGGAAAGGTTCATGGACACCTTCCAGCCATTATTCCAGGAATATGTCAAATCTTCATCATCATATCCCGGAAAAGCGGTAATACCTCCGGCGGGATTGAGCCGGATAAATCCGTCATTCTTTCCAAAACAACTGATATTCCGGCCACCTATAAAAGTGCTGACGGTATCAATAATTACCCTGAGTTTTGGGGCCACCCAGACAAAGCTTGTATCCGGAATTCCTGCACATTTCCTGATCCCGGTTGGACCTATCAGGTAAGGATAGGTGATAAAAATTACCTGCTGCGGAACATCAGAATAATTCACGATGGAATCAATAAATATATGTCCGGGATCCAGATCAAAGGTGTCCTGATTATAGAATACCTCCGCGTCTGCAATATTGTACACAGCTTCGTACCTTAGTTTTACCGGTTGTAAAGACCGTGTAACAGTACTGGTTAAGATAGAAGGCCTCAGGGATGTGCAAATTGTATCGATTAGGGGCGTAAGACTAACTTTTGGAACTGGCTCAACCCAAATGCTGACCGTATCGGAAATTCCAGGGCATTTTTCAAGACCGGATGCATTTTGGGTGTAGGGCGTAATGATGAATAACGCGAGTTTTACCGTATCTGAATTATTGGTCAGAACGTCGGTCAGATAAGAACCGTTAAGTAATGCATTTCCTGAACCTGGAACAGCATTAACACCAAAGGGTAGTATTGTTTGGTAACGGAAAAAAGCAGGTCTTGTCGTTATGCTGATACTGTTGAGCTCGATGTTTGTCAACTCACCTGAGCAAAGCGTATCAATTGCAGGGGTTGCAACAACTGTCGTAGTCGGCTCTACCCATACCGATACCGTATCTCTTGCTCCCGGACAACGCAGATTACCGAGATTGTCCACCGTATATGACTCGATCTCGAAGAATACCCTTTGTGCATTGTCCGTCCGGTTGTCCAGCGGGTAGTTGATCGTGCTGTCCTTCGTCAGGCCTTCATGCCAGCTTGTCGGAAGTATCTCTACCGCCCCCGTATTCTCTGCCCATGCCCTCCAGCGGAACGCTGCCGGATGCGTCGGTGCGCTTGTCGTTTGTATGCTGATATTGGTCTGGTCGCCGTCGCAAATTGTATCCACCTCGGGACCGGCATCCACATTCGTCGTCGGCTCTACCCATACCGTTACCGTATCTCTTGCTCCCGGACAACGCAGATTGCCAAGATTGTCCACCGTATATGACTCGATCTCGAAGAATACCCTTTGTGCATTGTCCGACCGGTTGTCCAGCGGGTAGTTGATCGTGCTGTCCTTCGTCAGGCCTTCATGCCAGCTTGTCGGAAGTATCTCTACCGCTCCCGTATTCTCTGCCCATGCCCTCCAGCGGAACGCTGCCGGATGCGTCGGTACGCTTGTCGTTTGTATGCTGATATTGGTCTGGTCACCGTCGCAAATTGTATCCACCTCGGGACCGGCATCCACATTCGTCGTCGGCTCTACCCATACATAGATCACTGTGTCTTCTAAGTCGCATTTTGCATATATTCTTGGTGTTACAACATATGTAACAAGTTGAGCAGAATCGCTGTAATTTATAAGTGTATCCCTTAAAACAAAACTATGGCTATTGATATATCCATCTTTTGCGCCTGTTATTGAAGAGGGATAACTGGCTGTCCAGGAATACGATGTTGAATCGATATTAGAGCCAATAGTAACTGCAAACTCCGAACCACTGCATATGGTATCCCGTATTGTACTAAGGGCAATTTGAGGGATAGTACTGTATTGTACAGTGACATTGGCATAACAGGTATCACTATTCCAATAATGATCAAATACAACAAATCTTACCGATTGAACTCCCAGGTCACTGCAATCAAAAGTACTCCTGCTGATTTGCATGGAAGCAATACTACAATTATCCCAACTTCCATTATCAATCATTTCGGGAAGGAGATTTGCAATTCCAGTTGTTTCATCTAATTGTAGAGTAACGTCTTTGCATATAGCAACAGGATCTATATTGTCGATTGTCTTTACTTCAAAGTTGCAGCTGGCCG
>DIAS01000194.1 GCA_002415855.1 Bacteroidales bacterium UBA5072 | reverse complement strand
CCAGGAACTGCGCCTCGATGGAAACTGGGAAATCCTGGTCGAGGCCCATACTTTCAGCTGATTGTGAATGCAGCATCGCTCCGCTGTTGCGAATAGCCCATCCCGGTCCGCCCGGACACTGCTCTCCGGTAAACCGGTATTCCACCCTTAGCTTGTAATGCGAGAACTTCTGTTTGTAGAAAATATGTCCGAATTCACCCCTGAAGCTGTCGAGTTTGCTGTAAGAAACTTTCAGAATGCCGTCCTTTACGCTGAAGATATCCTTATAATTCTCATTCAGCGGGAAACCGGAGATTTTGATATCCCAGCCGGAAAAGTCCTTCCCGTTAAACAATTGCTTCCATTGAGCATCTGCTGCCAGCCTGGGTGTTGGTTTACACGCCCAAAGGACAGTCAGGGCCATCAGAAATAAATGTGGTCTCATAAGGTTTTGTTTTATTACCTTAAAGATACCCGCATTTAAGTCAGGATAAAACCGGTTGTGCCAAAAAAACTGAAAATCCGGTCAAAATAAAATTCCGACCGTTATGCCGCCACGGGGGAGTACACCGCTCAATTTCGGTGTTTCAATATCTCCTTCCTCCTTACCGAAAACATACTGGGGGCCGATGTATGCCTCAAGACTGATGATATTGCTGAAAACAGACTGATGCCCGATCAGCAGGCCTGCTCCGAAGTCGGAATAAGTGCCTGTGTTTACAGTTCCATCTTCATAGGCATCGGTAACATCAAATTTATCGAACCGGATAAAGGGGGCAACAAAGAATCCGGCCGGGGCATTTTTCTTTTCTGACACATACAACCTGAACTCGGGAATTATCCCAAATCCATCTGTTTTGGTCTGCGGATCTTCCTCCTTATTGGAATAGCCTGTATAATAGGCATGAACCACAAGGCCCATGTTCTCATTCAATGTCCTTTCATAGGCCAGGTTAAATGTTTTGATAAAAGGACTCAACAGGTTCAGTTTGATCGCGTTCTTTTTATCCTGGGCATGTGCCAGCTGAAACAAGCCGGCAAACATCAGTGCCACCAACAAGATTATTCTTTTCATTTGGTTTTTGTTTTGGTATTGTCGATTATACGATAAGCAGGGAATTCAGTTTCAAACTATTAAGAATTTATCAGTACCGATGGAATCATGCAGGGCTGACTAAAAAGAGGGTGCATCGACGATACACCCTCTTTTTAAAGAAGATCGGCCAGGCAGATTTACTGAATTTCCCAGCCTCCTCCTAGTGCTTTGTATAACTGTACAGTTGCCTGCAGCTGGTATTGCAGCGCCTGTGCTGCCAGCAACTGGGCATCGAGTTCCGTGCGTTCATTTTCCAGGAGCTCAAGGTAATTGGTATATCCCGAATCATAGCGTTCCCGGGATAACATGGCCGCTCCTCCTGAAGCCATGGCCTGCATCTTCCGTGCCTCATACTCGCGGCGGTAGGTTTCTGTAGAAATCAGTGCATTTTCAACCTCTGCAAAGGCATTGAGAACTGCTTTATCATACTGCAGCCGGGCCTGTTCGGTTTTTTCCCGTTCCATTTGAACCCTGCGCTTATTTTTGCCAAAATAGAACAACGGACCGGTTACCGAACCCACAGCATAACTGATCACCGATCCGCTTGCCGTTATATCCGAAAGATCCTGACTGGCGGCACCAAAAAGCCCTGTAAGGCTGATAGCCGGGAAGCGCATGGCCTGGGCAACACCGATCTGTTCATTCTGTGCAATCCACTGGTCTTCTGCCTGCCTGACATCGGGCCGGCGTGCAAGCAATTGAGAAGGAAGTCCTTCCGGTATGGCAAGAGGGAATACCTGAGAAACATTGTCAAGGCCTCTTTCAACATACCCCGGATTCCTTCCCAGCAAGACGCTCAAGGCATTCTCTGTCTGGGCAACCTGTCTTTCAAGGCTTGGAACCAGTGCTGCAGCAACGGCCTCCTGCGACTGGGCCTGGAATTTATCCAGTTCTGCGACTTCTCCTCCAGTAAACCGTTCTGTGATGATCCGTGTGGACTCCCTTCTGACGGTGAGGGTTCTCCTGGCAATTTCCAATTGCTGGTCGAGCCCACGAAGCTGGAAATACAGCGAAGCAACCTGGGCGACCAGGCTGGTGGTGATCAGTTTCCTGGATTCTTCTGAGGCAAGCAACTGGGCTCTCGCGGCTTTGGTGGCGTGCCGGTATTTTCCCCAGAAATCAAGCTCCCAGGTCATCATACCGAAGCCCATGTAACTATCACGAAGCAGGACTCCGGATTCAGCTGCTTCGCTGTTGGTCTTATTTAGGATGCTCGCATTTCCCTGATAGCCAATCTGAGGGAAAATATCAGCTTTTTTGTATCCGACATTGTACTGCGATTCCAAAATCCTGGATGCAGCGATTTTCATGTCGCGGTTCTCAACCAGCGCTGTACGGATCAGTGACTGTAAAACTGTATCCTGGTACACTTCCCACCACTTCAGGGTTGTAATGGAATCATGGCTGGTGGTGTCTTTGCTGTATAGGTATCTGGCTTCGGTTTTCCACTCCGATTTCTGAAATTTTGGTCCGACCATGCAACCCGATAGCACAGCAAAGGTCAGCAGTAATGGAAGTAATCGTCTCATGATTTCTGCCCCTCCTTGGCTTTCCGGTGGCTTAGTTTTTCAATTATTACAAATAAAGCTGGGATTAATAAAACGCCCAACATGGTAGCAATAAGCATTCCGCTGAATACGGTCATCCCCATCACCTTTCGCCCCTCTGCCCCGGCTCCGGCAGCCCGGACAAGCGGTACCACGCCGAGTATAAAGGCAAAGGCAGTCATGAGAATGGGACGCAAACGAAGCCTGGCTGCTTCTATCGTAGATTCAATCAATGGTTTCCCTGCTTCCACGTTGGCTTTTGCGAATTCAACAATCAGAATTGCATTTTTGGCTGCCAGTCCGATAAGCATCACGAGACCGATCTGGGCGAATACATTATTTACGTAACCGGGCATGAAAAGACCCGCCAGCCAAAGTCCCGTAAATGCTCCGAATACCGCAAACGGTGTGCCGAGCAACACCGAGAAAGGCAGCGCCCAGCTTTCGTATTGTGCGGCCAGGATCAGAAAGACAAATACAAGGGCCATGAGGAACACAACAGATCCGGTTCCTGCGGCCTTTTTCTCCTGGTAAGACATGTAGGCCCACTCGTAACCCATATCCCTGGGAAGCACCTTTGCGGCTACCTCCTCCAGTGCAGTAAGGGCCTCATCGGAACTGTAGCCCGCTGCCGGAGCACCTCCCAGCTCTGCAGAACGGTAAAGGTTAAAGCGGTTGCTGAATTCCGGTCCGGTGGTTCTCCTTACCGTGGCCAGGGCCGACAAAGGCACCATATTGCCGGATGATCCGCGGACAAAGATCTTATTCAGATCTTTCGGGTCAACCCGGTAATCTCCTTCTGCCTGCAGGAAAACTTTGTATTGCCGGCCGAACCGGTTGAAGTCGTTTATATAGGAAGCGCCGAAGGCTGCCCCGATGGAAGTATTGACATCCTGCAATGACAATCCCATTTTGAATACCTTGTCACGGTCTACATCCAGGTAGATCTGCGGAACATTGGTACGGAAAGTGCTGTAGATCCTGCCGATTTCCGGACGCTCACTGGCAGCCTGCATAAACTTGGCAGTCTGCTCAGAAAGGTATTTCGGATTGTTTCCGCCCCTGTCCTGCAACATCATTGAAAATCCGGCTGCCGTTCCCAAGCCCTGAATAGGGGGTGGTCCGAAGGCCATTGCCGTGGCTTCGGGAAGTTTTGTCATAAATTCCCTGTTTATTTTCCGGATCAGGACTTCTGCCGTTTCATCTCCGCGTTCCTTCCATTCCTTAAGCGAAACAAAAAAGAACCCGATGTTGGAGTTGTAGGTATTGGTCAGCAGACTGAATCCGGATATGCCGGTATAAAATTCAATACCTTCCTCTTTGCTTAGCATCTTCTCAATCTTAACCATGACGGAATCTGTTCTTTGCAGCGAAGCTGCATCGGGCAGATTCAGGTTGATCAGGAAATATCCCTGGTCCTCCTCCGGAACAAAGCCGCCTGGTATGTTTTTACCCAGCAGCACGATCAGAACAACGATCACGCCGATCATGATCCCTACCCTGGCGAGTTTCTTCAGCAGGTGCGAAACCACATTGATATATCCTCCTGTGAATTTATCAAAAACCCTGTTGAACCCGTCGTAAAACTTTCCGAGGATTCCGCCGGTCTTTTGCCCGGGTTTCAGCAGCAGGGCACTCAGTGCCGGGCTTAATGTCAATGCATTAAATGCAGAGAACAGCACGGAAATCGCAATGGTGATGGCAAACTGCTGGTAAAGCCTGCCGGTTATGCCTCCCATGGCGGCCACAGGTACAAATACCGCGGTCAGGATCAGGGCAATGGCAACTACAGGACCGGAAACCTCTTTCATGGCTTTCAGGGTAGCTTCGCGGGGATTCAGACCATGCTCGATATTGTGCATAACTGCTTCAACCACAACAATGGCATCGTCTACAACAATACCAATGGCTAGTACAAGACCCAGCAGCGAAAGGACGTTTATGGAGAATCCGAGCAGGGGAAACACCATGAAGGTACCGATGAGTGAAACGGGAACGGTCAACAAGGGTATCAGGGTTGCCCGCCAGTTCTGCAAGAATATGAATACAACCAGGATGACAAGAACGACTGCTTCAAACAGGGTGGTTATGATCTCACTGATCCCTTCTGAAACAGCCAGCGTAGTATCGAGCACCACATTGTACTTCAGGTCCTGGGGGAACCGGGCCGACAGTTCTTCCATAGCTTTTTTAATATTTGCTGCGGTTTCCAGTGCATTGGATCCCGGAACCTGGAAGATGGCAATGGCTGCTCCCGGTTTACCGTTCACCTTGCCAATGGAGTTAAAATTCTCCGTGCCCAGTTCCAGTCGTGCCACATCCTTAAGCCTCACCTGCGACCCGTCGGGATTTGAACGGACGATTATATTCCCGAATTCTTCCACCGTAACAAGACGAGACTGCAGCATGGCCGTGTAGGTAAACTGCGTTCCGGCAGGTGCCGGATTGCCGCCAAATTTACCGGCCGGACTGATCTGGTTCTGTTGTTTCACAGCGCTGATCAGGTCGTTCATGGTAAGTCCCAGCTTGGCTATTACATCGGGTCTGACCCAGATCCGCATAGCGTAATCAGCACCTCCGAACAGCTTCACATCACCAACACCCCGTATACGTGAAAGAACGTCCACCACATTGATATTGGCATAATTTGACAGGAAGTTATTGTCATAGCTGCCATTAGGTGACTGCAGCGATACGATGATCAGGGGAAAAGGAAGGGCCTTTTTGGTGACCACACCATACTGTTTTACCTCACTGGGTAAAATGGCTTCAGCCTGATTCACACGGTTTACCGTGAGCATGTTGGCGTTGTCCAGATCGGTTCCTACTTCAAAAGCGACACGAAGGCTCAGCGAACCGTCACTGGCATTAACCGATTTCATGTAGAGCATCTCTTCCACGCCGTTTACCTTTTGCTCAATGGGGGTGGCAACAGCCTGCTCTACGTCGAGTGCATTGGCTCCCTGAAAGGTTGTTGTTATCAAAACCTCAGGAGGTGTAATCTCCGGATATTGTGATATGGGTAGTGATTTCATGGCTACCAGCCCCACGATCACAATAACGATGGAGATTACCATCGCGACAATAGGTCTTCTTACGAAAAATTCTGACATGGCGATGGTTTTTAAATATTTGTGGAATCAGCCTTCACCGGCACCGGCGTAACAACACTGTTAACCTTAATGGCCGTATTACCCAGCAAGGCGACTTTATCTGTGGGTTCCAGACCGGAATTGATGATCCAGTATTCACCATATTGCTGACCGGCTTCAACCATTTTAACTTCAACCTTGTTCTCGCTGTTCACCACGAAAACCTGGTAAGTTCCCTGCAACTCCGTAACTGCACGTAGCGGTATCAGCATGGCACCTTTTCTGATCTCAGTGGTGAACCTGACTTTGGCAAACTGGCCGGGCCTTACCGTTTCTTCGGGGTTGGGAACCGTGGCCTCCATGGTCAGGGTGCCTGTGGCGGGATCTATTTCGCGGTTGGCCAGGTTGATCTGACCTTTGT
>DIAS01000047.1 GCA_002415855.1 Bacteroidales bacterium UBA5072 | reverse complement strand
GTCTCTTTCTATGGAACCTTTGCAGTCGCTGTTGTTTACAAAAACCAGCTGGTTGCTGAACGGTACCGCAATGATCTTGGCCCCGCCAACCGGTTCCTGAGCTGGTCAATGGCCAAAAGCTTTACAAATGCAATGGTGGGTGCGATGGTCAAAGACGGCCTCATAGATATAAATGCGCCGATGAAAATTGATGAATGGGCAAAGGATGAACGGAAGAACATCACCCTTGACAATCTCTTGCATATGACCAGCGGACTTGAGTTCAGTGAAGCCTATTATAAAATGAGGCTTACCAATACCACAACCATGCTGTTGAAGAACGGTGACATGGGTGCCTATGCCATATCCAAGAAGTTGCTAACCAAGCCTGATTCAGTGTGGTCATACTCTTCAGGCTCGGGCAATATCATAGAAAAATATTTACGCACCGCTTTCAAAAGCCATGAAGAATACCTGGCCTATCCGCGCAAAGCGATATTCAATAAGACCGGTATGCGAAGCGTGGTTTGGGAAGTAGATGCCTCAGGTACCTTTGTGGGATCGTCATACCTGTATGCTACCATGCGTGATTATGCCCGTTTTGGTCTTCTTTACCTGCATAACGGCAACTGGCTTGGAGAACAAATCTTCCCCGAAGGGTGGATAAACTATACCACTTCACCGGCTAAAGGGTCAGGCGGAGCTTACGGGGCTCTCTTCTGGCTGAACAAAAACGGTGAATTTCCCGGACTACCCGAGGATCTCTATTATTGCGACGGCTATGAAGGTCAACGAATATTCATCCTGCCATCCAAGGAAATGATAATAGTCCGTACCGGCTGCTCACCAAGGGGCACAATCGACTGGCAGTCATTCCTCAAAGGTATAACTGAAACTGCAGAATAATCGCAGGAAACATAAACCGGGCTGATATCAGATCTGATAATTCAGATCTTAAGCTTTATATTCAGACGGACAAGAAGGGCTGTAAGTCCAACCATCAGCAGAGCCCACGCAACTGATCCTGCAACAACCACGAGGGCGGAAGAGGAAGCTTTGTAAAAGAGTACCGGAACCCCTGTCATCCATATGATATAATAGAGAATATCAGGTGCCAGGTAGGTGGTGAGTGAGTACTGCCCTGCCGGTTTTACAATTGTAGCCCAGCGTCTGTTGTTCCTGAAATCGGCAATCCAGTAAATGAGAATAAACAACAGGTAACTTATCCCCGTGCAGATCATACCCCAGCTCGGGGTTGCCTTTATCTTTGAGATAATGAACCAGTTTCTCAGGATAAACCCTGAAGCCAGGCACAGTAATCCCAATCCAATGAATATCACGATTGTCTTCCTTATGTCCAGGGTGTGCCTCTTCCTGATTATTATACCTCCAAGCAATCCTGTCAGGACGATTAAAGGTGTATTTCCTTCTATAATAATTCCAAAAGCAGGCTTGACAGGATCGAGAAATCCAAGAAGGTTCCAACAGGATAGCATATTCAGTACCAGAAAGAACACGATAACAGCGGTGGTTTTAATTATCGAATCACGGCAGAGGAGATATGTAAAAGCTGATACAAGGTATCCCCAGCCGATCAGTCCGAGTATTCCCCACCAGCCTGTGATCAGCCATCCGTTGTTTACGGGTTGCCCTGACCTGAATTTGGCAACAAGGAACAAAAGTGCCGCAATGCCGGTGATTCTAAGGCCGTTTTTCAGGTATTTGTTCAGTTTTTCAGGATAGTCATTCCATACAAGGAAGACGGAGATATACATTAAAAGAGCCCAGAGGTTTTCTCCCATTCCCGTAAGGGCAGGATCAACTCTGCCGGAATTAAGCATAAGGACTCCGATGATGAGCAGGCTCAGAGTCCTGCTTATGATATGGATGCTTATTTTTGATAAGGATTCTCCTTTTGCTAATCTGTTGTAAAATGCAAATGGTATTGCCATTCCGACAATGAAAAGAAAGCCCGGAAAGACCCAGTCCGCAAGTCCCATTCCGTCAAAGTCGGCACGCATATGACCCAGCCATGACGGTGCGGTATGCATGTTCAGGTCATTGACAAACAGCATCAAGACGAGAGTCAGTCCGCGCATGATGTCTATTGAAGAAATACGGGTATTTGATGGCATAGTGTAGGTTCTGTGGTTACAGAAACGAAAGTAGTCAAATGGCAGCACAATGCAAAAAAGCCCCTTGACTTCAATGTTCAAGGGGCTTAAAGAGTACCTCTAACCGATCTTTTTGTAATAGTGGATGAGGAGTATTTATCTGCCTTCCTCTAAAGTAAATTTAAGCATTGTAATAACCAGGGTTATTTTACCTCACAGTATATTGGTAACAATCACTTGTTAGTACAACAGCTAATGTAACTGCATCCAGGATCTGGAAATGGATGTCAAATCCTGTTCCGGAGGGTATCATTGACAAATCACGCCACAGTTCCTCTCGTCCTGTTCCTGTTGCATCAGTTAGAATTGGTTGTGGCGGTAACGCTAATCCTTTGCCCAATGTTAGCCAGGAAGAACTGGTGCAAATACCATCAAGATTTGTATCGACTGCCCGTTGCAATAGATAGTTATGGTTTGGCTCAAGGTCACGAACCCAGACATCAAGGGTGACAATTTTGGCTGCATCATTGTCCTGACGGAACTTTATAAGCCCGAAAGCATTGTTTTCACCATGAAGGATCACTTCAAGATTAAAATTAGGAATTGCGGGTGTCGGGGATTTCACAACAGCAGATTTTAGACTTGCCTGTTGAGAGTCGGAAGATGGATCGATGATTGATTTCTCACAACTGCTAATTAGAAAAGCAATCATAATTACACTAAACAGTGTCGCCATGAAACGAAAGATCATTTTTTTCATTTTAATGCTTTTAAATGATGTGTAATACTTTTTTGTTGATGATATAATTTGATTGAATTGATTTCTCAATTCATGGACTTTTTAGGTGTATAACACAAAAGCAACTAATATAAGTGATCAGTTGAATTCATTTCAGGCATAGATCCAACTCGTTCAATGTGTCAGAAGTTTGATAAACAGGTTGGTCTCAATTTGTTTGTGCTTTTCATAAAAGTGCGGTAGCTGATATCGATAAATTGATTACTAAGCTAAAACAATTAAGATTTAATTTAGTTCACTCTTATTCAGGGTTTTCTCTCAAGCAAGATTCGGAACAAAGGCAGGCATTGACCTCGTGAGGCTTACTCTTGATGTCAGATATGCCGGTAGTCTCGTTGAAGAATTTAGTGATTCAGTTACGATTGAAGGTCCGACTTTTAAACTGGATTACAGACAGAGCTGCCTATTATTAAGTGCAGGCCTGATGTTTTAGAGAATCTATAATACTAAAAGGAGGGTCACAGAATAACCTGACCCTCCTTTTTTTGTACCCGGAGCCGGGATCGAACCGGCACAGCATTGCTGCCACTGGTGTTTGAGACCAGCGCGTCTACCAATTCCGCCATCCGGGCATAAAATGGTCCTTCGGTCTTTAGGCCTTGCAGGTCATACGGTTTTAAAGGCAAAGAACAGGAGTGCGAAAATAGGAATTTTTTTAAACTTTTGTCTTTTACTATTATCTTT
>DIAS01000064.1:30027-47984 GCA_002415855.1 Bacteroidales bacterium UBA5072 | reverse complement strand
ACCTGGACAGCAACCCGACAAAGCTAATTGAAGTGGTTGAAACCGGAAAAAAGTTACTGATGACCCGCGGTGCACTCACAACCTTTAGTATAGCCAATGATGTAGCCAAATATTTCGCGATTATTCCGGCTATTTCAACATTATTGTATGCTACTTCTTCAGGAACAGGTCCCTTAAGCGTCCTCAATATCATGAAACTGGCTACTCCGCAAAGTGCCATTTTAAGTGCCATAATATTCAATGCCATGATTATCGTGGCCCTTATTCCGCTTGCTCTCAGGGGTGTTAAATACCGCCCTGTTTCAGCTACAAGGGTACTCGGACAGAACATTCTCATTTACGGCATTGGAGGAATTATTATTCCCTTTATAGGAATCAAGCTCATTGATATGCTGCTTGTTTTTGCACATCTTGTTTAGTAATGACAATTCATGATTTAAATGCATAACATGAAAAAGCAAACGCTGATTGCACTCAAAATTCTAGGTGTCATGACCGTCCTGACAGGTATAATATATCCATTGTTACTGACTGGATTAGCGCAGTTTGCCTTTCCAGCCAAGGCTAATGGCAGCCTGATATGGAAAGACGACAGAATTACTGGCTCTGCCCTTATCGGACAAAAATTTGACAGTAGCATATATTTCTGGTCCAGACCCTCAGCTGTCGATTACAACCCGTTACCCTCCGGTGGATCAAATCTGGGGCCGACCAGTGATCAATTAAAAGAACTTGTTGCAAATAGAGCCAGTATTTTTGCGAATGAAAACCTATTATCCGATACAAACGCTATTCCTAAGGAAATGGTATTTGCATCGGCAAGCGGTCTTGATCCGCATATTTCTCCGGAAGCTGCCATGCTCCAGCTGGATAGAATTGCCAGGGCAAGAAACTTCAGTGAAGTTCAAAGAAAGCAACTGCTGCAACTCATCCATAGCAGAACAGAGGAGCCCCAGTTTTTCATATTCGGAGAACGCAGAATCAATGTTTTTGAACTAAATTTAGATCTGGATAATCTCAGGTGATGGATTACGAAGAAAACAGACCGGATCCCGATGAATTATTAGCCTCTCTTATCAGTGAGGAAATAAAAAGTAAACGGGGAAAACTGAAAATATTTTTCGGAATGTGTGCGGGTGTGGGCAAAACCTTTACCATGCTGCAGGCCGCTCATGCTGAAATGCTGAAAGGTAACGATATCATCATTGGATACGTCGAAACGCATAACCGGAAGGAAACCATCGAACTCACGGAAGGCTTTGAGATAATCCCCCGTAAAACAATCGAATATAAATTCACCTCGGTTCAGGAAATGGATCTCGATGCAATTATCTCACGCAAGCCCCATATAGTTGTAGTGGATGAACTGGCCCACACCAATGCACCCGGAAGCCGGCATTCAAAAAGGTACCAGGATGTGATAGAAATTCTCGAAAGCGGGATTCATGTATATACGACACTAAATGTTCAGCATCTGGAAAGTCGCTCAGATACTGTTGCCCAGATAACCGGAATTCTTGTACGGGAAACGCTGCCGGATGAAATATTTGAGAATGCCGATGAGGTGGAACTGGTTGACCTTACCCCGGATGAATTGTTACAACGGTTGTCTGAAGGAAAGGTATATACACATGAGCGTTCCAGGGAGGCCATCCTGAATTTCTTTCGTAAGGGAAACATAACTGCCTTGCGTGAGATGGCCCTCCGAATTGTAGCTGATCGTGTAGACAAACAATTACATGACTACATGCACCGAAAAAGAATTCGCGGCCCATGGAAATCAGGATTGCATTTACTTGTCGCAATTGATTATAACCAGCAATCTACCAGGCTATTACGGTGGGCTAAAAACCTGGCTTATTCAATGGGTGCGAATATTCAGTCAATTTACGTTGAGACTTCACACCAGCTGACACCAAAGGAACGTGAACAGCTGGATAAAAACATCAGCCTGGCCAAACAACTCGGGATTCAATTCCGGATCATTACGAATTATGATATGGTCAAAGCGATCGTCGATTTTGCCCTTAAGGAAAATGTCACCCATATTATAGTTGGCAAGCCGCGTGTTCGTAATGTCTTATCCATGTTAAGGCTGGGCAATTTTGTAAACAGATTAATACGGTATAGCGGCAATATCGATGTGTACATTCTTGGTTCCGATCGCCAGGCAAAAGATCATTTTAAGGAGAAAGTTACATTACCCTCCTTTACGGCTAGTTCCGGACAGTATTTAATCACATCAGCTGTTGTCCTGCTTTCAACCATTATCTGCTTTCTCTTAAAAGAATATATCGGTTATCAGGTGGTTTCATTCTGCCTGCTTTTTGTTGTATCCACACTTGCCTTGTTTTTTGGGACCGGTCCAATTTTACTGGCAGCTTTTATGAGTGCTGTTATCTGGGACTTTCTCTTCATACCACCGCCATATACATTGCACATCGAAAAACCTGTTGATGTGCTTATGCTGATCATGTTTTTTATTATTGCACTCCTAAATGGTATATTAACCTCACGGGTAAGAGGACAGGAGAAAAAAATCAGGATTCGGGAGGAGCGTACACATGCGCTGTATCAGCTGACCAGAGAGCTTACCCTTGCATCGGGTATTGAGGACGTACTGAAAATTGCCCTGAAATCAATTCAGAAGAATTTTAACCTGGATTGTGTCATTGTTCTTAAGAATGAAATGAACCAGCTTGAGGATAATGTCCGGCACGACACCGACATTAAGTTATCCGAGAACGACTGGAGTATCGCCCATTGGGTTTTCAAGCATTCAGACAAAGCAGGAAAGTATACCAATACTTTGCCCTCAAGCGTATATACCTTTTACCCGTTGGCGGGTCACAGTAATAACATGGGTGTTATAATCGCAGCGCATAAGTCGGTGTTCACCCAAGGCGAAGCACAGTTCTGGGAAGCATTCATATCCCAGATTTCGGGTAAAT
The DNA here is from genome assembly GCA_002415855.1 of Bacteroidales bacterium UBA5072. Classification (GTDB taxonomy): domain Bacteria; phylum Bacteroidota; class Bacteroidia; order Bacteroidales; family UBA10428; genus UBA5072. Next base: position 45,033 of record DIAS01000064.1, on the reverse strand, counting down.
TTGAACGGGAATTCTTACGCGAAGCAGCAAAAAAAACGTTTATCCTTAGTGAATCGGATAAGCTTTACAAAACACTTTTTAATTCTATTTCACACGAATTACGTATTCCGGTAACAACCATAATGGGCGCTTCAGATACGTTACTGTCACAGCACTACCCCGAAGAAACAAAATTGAATTTGTACACCGAGATTTACCAGGCTTCAGTAAGGCTTAACCGCCTTATCGAAAACCTGTTAAATATGTCACGCCTCGAATCAGGACGCATAACGCTTCGACCAGATTGGTGCGATGTTCATGATTTGGTGAATAAAGTAGCCTCCAATCTGAAACAGGAACTGTTACCCTTCACCCTGGCCATTGTCATTCCTGCCAATATGCCGTTGGTTCTTATTGATTTCGGACTGATTGAACAGGTTTTGCACAACCTGGTCTTAAATGCTACTCAAAATGCTCCGGCCGGCACCAATATCAGGGTCAAATTCTTCTTTGATAACGGCTATCTTACAATTCAGGTGATGGACAGGGGGAAAGGTTTTCCGCCTGCAGAACTATTATCGGTTTTCAACAAGTTTTATCGCGGTAAAGATGCTGCAGCAGGAGGAACGGGTTTAGGTCTGTCCATCGTAAAAGGTTTTGTTGAAGCCCACAAAGGCACTGTTACAGCAGCGAACCGGCAGAATGGGGGTGCTATCTTTACCATAAAAATACCTGTACAGATTTCTGAAATGGAACAAATTGACAAAAACTATAATCCAATGAATAACGCTGATGGCTGATACCTTGCTGATAATCGATGATGAGGTGCAGATCCGTCGTCTGCTTGAAATAGCCCTGTCAGCTAACGGTTATAAAATCATTAAGGCGGGTGACGGGAAAGAGGGGCTTAGCGCAGCTGCCAGTCACCAGCCTTCAGGAATAATCCTTGACCTGGGACTTCCCGATATTGACGGACTGGAAATACTTAAGAAACTTCGTACATGGTATCAGAAGCCGATTATTATTCTGACCGTCAGGAATACCGAAGAGGATGTTGTTGAAGCTCTGGACAACGGAGCAAATGACTATCTCACTAAACCATTCAGGACAGGGGAGTTGCTGGCACGTGTCAGATCTGCACTACGCCAAAATAAAGGCGATGAACTGACAAAAAGCATTACCATTGACGATCTTGAAATTGACATTGTTGATCATATCGTGCGTAAGCAAAACAGTATTCTGAAACTTACTTCCACTGAATTCAACCTGCTTGCCTTGTTGGCCAGGAACGCGGGAAGGGTTCTTACACATCAATACATTCTGAAAGAAATTTGGGGATATTCCTATCAGGAACAGACCCAGTATTTGCGTGTTTTTGTGGCTCAACTCAGAAAGAAGATCGAGGATGATCCCGGCAAGCCTACCTTGCTGGTAACTGAATCGGGCATTGGATACAGGTTCGGCAGTTAGAAAAAATCTCTGCTATAACGGTGGCATGGTAGCCTGTTTTTTTCTGAGGGTTCAAAGGATGAACAAACCTGGGTTACCAGCGACCTGAATAAAGAAAAATATTGTGATTTTAGATCTTATCATGGCCAAAACGGTGTATTTTTATAACATTATATTTTCAGCTGGTTCGCATGAATTACTTTTTAATTGCCTTAATATGGACAGGATACTGTGCCTTGCACAGTTACCTGATCAGTATTAAATTCACACAGCTGATGAAACGATCGCTAAAAAGCTATTATGCATTTTACAGACTCCTTTATGTATTGATTTCGACTGTGTTGCTAATTCCAGTAATCAAATATACTGCTCCCCTGCAAAGTGAGGTAATAATTTATTATCATCCACCCTGGTCCTATGTCCGATATACCTTATTGATCTGCACTTTGCTGATATTCTTTAAAACTTTCCTATTTGAATATGATTCTCTGGCCTTCATGGGAATTCGTCAGTTGATGAATTTCTGGAATAAAAAGACAATTAATCAGGAGGAGGGGATCAAAAAGACAGGTTTGTTGGGAATAGTCAGACACCCGATGTATTTGGCCACATTGCTGTTCCTGTGGTGTCAGACATCAAGATTATCTGATATTGTGGTAAATTCGGTATTGACAGTCTATATCATTATCGGGACATTACTTGAAGAAAGGAAACTTGTTCTGGAATTCGGAGCTTCTTATGAAGAATACAAGAAAGAGGTACCGATGCTGATTCCTTTTTCCAGATTCAAACACTTGTAATTTATAAAAGAAAAAGCGCAGGAGAAAAGATTCGACTCACAACAGGATTATAAAAAGAGAACAGTGTTTTAACCAAGTCATGAAAGGAGTCCCTGTCGATTGGCAATTTCTCTGTATAATCACAAGATTCCTACCATTTTAGATGAGATTCAAAGTAAAAATGGAAAATCCTATGGAACCAAAGGCCACTGAGGAATTCTTTGACAAATTAAAAGCTAAAGAAGCAAAACTTGTCCTGCAAAACTATCTGGAAATATCCTCGAAAGGTTTCAGCTCCCTGGAAGAGGAACTCAATAAAGCCAACATTATCCATGATTACTCCTTCGCATCATTGCCCGCGCTATTTGAATGGGTTTCCGGTAAAATGGTCAAAATACCGGATGAGCCTGATTACAGCTTACCCCAATGGATTACGGACACTGATAACTATAAAAAAGGCCTCTATCATTTCGACGAAGAATCAGGCAATTATTTGCTCAGGGTGTCCTATTACTGGGGCGAATGTTTTGTAAGAAATACAAAGCTGAAATGGGTAACAGGCCAATTTGCCGAACATAAAAATCAGCCGGTATTGCGACCATTTATCCGAAACCTGGAAATGATGCCTTACAAGATTTGCGAATCTTTCTTCAGAACACTTGCAGAAGGCGAACCGGTTGATGAAAGTATTCCGTTATGTATTGATACCTGGCTAAGTTTTATTGACTAGTTTAAAAATCTCCCGGATGATCCGGTCAAGTTATGCTTAAAGTATTTTCTATCATCATTGAAAATTGGCTTTGTACAGGAACCTCTTACCCACTAGGATAATTTTAATACGTATTTTTGGCAGACTGATTTGCATTAATTTGTCGGGAGAGTCAGGAATATTATCCGCCAATAAAAAGACTCCTGCTGGAATACTCAGGATCACAGGTGAGGTTGACCTTTAGTTTTCGCAATCCCGCTTCATCACCGGGTGTCGGAATATGGGTAATATGTACTTCGCAATCACGCAAACCATTCAGGCTCTCCAATGCCATTTTTGCAGCAGGATTCGACAAGGCGCTTATCCCAAGCACAATTAATGTCTCATCCAGATCGAGGCTGACCATCCTGCCCTCGAGGATGTCTTTTTTCAAGTAGGTCACCGAATCAAGGATGTTCTTGGGTAAAAGGTACATGCTATCGGGGATCCCTGCCAGGTGCTTTGTTGCATTTAAGATCAGACTCGAAGCAGCATGCATCAGGGAGGAATTCTTGCCGGTTATTATGGAGCCATCATGCAATTCAATTGCAGCCCCGCAAAAGATCCCGTCATTACCTTTTCCGCCCTTTTCGGCATCTCTGGCAGCTTCTCTGGCAGGCATTATCACTTTTCGGTCTTCAACCTTTGCACCAACTCTGTTCATGATCTCAACTGCCCGGTCGAGGGTTTCCTTATCAACAAGACCCAAAGCATATTCAACAGCACACCGGAAATACCTCCGGATGATCTCCTGGTGCAAAGCTTCAGATATGATGCTGTCATTAACAATACCCGAACTGGCACGGTTAACGCCCATATCTGTCGGAGACAAGTACATCGACTCTCCCCCAGTTATTTTTTCGATGATCCTTTTCAGCAAATGGAACGCTTCAATATCACGGTTATAATTGACAGTCTCTATCTGATAGGCTTTCAGGTGATGCTCATCAATCAGCACCTCATCTTTCAGATCCACGGTGGCTGCCTCATAGGCAACATTCACCTTGTGATCTACCGGCAGGTCCCAGATCGGAAAGGTTTCAAATTTGGCATATCCGGCTTTGACTCCTCTCTTATATTCGTGGTAAAGATTGCAAAGGCAGGTGGCAAGTTTGCCGCTTCCCGGTCCGGGTCCTGTAACAATAACAATGGGCTTTTGGGTGGTGATGTATTCATTTACCCCATATCCCTGATCGCTTACAATCAGATCGACATCCGTAGGATAACCCTTTGTCGGATAATGCAAATAAACCTTTACACCCCTTAATTCGAGCTTGTTCTTGAAGGCTTTTGCAGGTGACTGGTTCTCGTATCGGGTGATCACAACAGCAGTGATATCAATACCCCACTCCCTGAAATCATCAATGGTCTTTAAGGCGTCAGCATCATAGGTAATGCCGAAATCGGCCCTTACCTTTTTCCTTTCAATGGCACCGGCATGTATGCACAGTATTACATCAATCTTGTCCTTTAATTTCTGCAAAAGCCGCATTTTCACATTCGGATCAAAACCGGGCAGTACTCTGGCTGCATGATAATCATGCAGGATCTTGCCTCCAAACTCCAGATAAAGTTTGTGGTTAAACCGGTTAACTCTTTCGAGGATAGCAGCAGTCTGCTCCCTGAGGTATTTCTCATTGTCAAATCCGATGTGATTTGTGTCTTTCATTTTAAGGTTGAAAAATATAAGTACCCTGGTTGGTTTCGGAATACCAATATTAGCAAAATTATCGGTGATGTGAACCTGGAATTTATTTCCTATCTTGGTTCAGGTTTGACTTGTAAAAATTCAGGAAATGTTTCACCTGTTCCTCGCACTGACTTATATTATCCCCAACATCTACGTCTTTTTCCGGATAAAATACCTCTTTATCGACAAGCGTTACCAATGGTTGTATTTTACTGTTTACCTGTTACTCGCCGGAATTTATCCCCTTACTGAAACCTTATCCCATGGCCCGGAATTGCTAATGGAGGTATTATCGCATATGGCTGACTATCTCCTGCCCTTTTTTCTCTATCTGTTCCTGTCAGTAATTCTTTTTGACCTGTTTCTGTTGCTTAATCTGCTGATCCGGGTTGTTTCCGCTGAAACCAGAAAACGTTTCTCCTTCAGGTTCCGTACATTGTCCTCCATGATATTCTTGGCTGCAGGTATCGTAATAGCCGGCGTCATCAACCTGAATATCACGCGTGTTACAAAATACCGGATAGAGGTCCCAAAAAGAAGGTCACAAACGGATCACGTACGGATCGCTTTTGTGGCAGATCTGCATATCCGCCATGATACACGTTTGAAATTCATCGAACAGTATGCCGGTAAAATGAAAGCTTTGCAGCCTGATTTCATATTTTATGGCGGCGACCTGGCAGAGGAGAATAGTGAGGAAAAGAATGCGGACGGGATAAAGGCTGTCCTTGGCAACCTGCATCTGACATGCAATGCCTATGGCGTTCCGGGAAATCATGAGTATTATGGTGTAAACGGCCAGGCTGATTTCATCCGGGAATCAGGTATAATCCTGCTTCGCGATACCGTAATAAAGATTGACAGTTTGTTTTATCTGGTCGGAAGAATTGACAAGCACAGCAGGAAGCGCCAAACTATCGGCGATCTGCTAAACAAAATACCCCATGATCTGCCTGTAATCATACTGGATCACCGCCCCACGGAGCTTCAGGAGGTAAGCGGCACGATTGCGGATATACAATTCTCTGGACATACACATAACGGGCAACTCTTTCCAATTAACCTGATTACACGGTTTGTTTATGACCTGAGCTGGGGATACAGAAAAATCAGTAATACACATTTTTTTGTTACCAGTGGTCTGCGTTTGTGGGGGCCCCCGGTGAAAACAGCCGGCAAGTCGGAAATTATGCTGGTAGATGTGTACTTTGTTCCCTGAAAATTTTTAATGCATAATTACACCCTTTTCCAGTTCTGCAGCTTTGGGGAATAAAATGTTGTTCTCTAAATGGATATGCCTGTGCAGATCCATTTCAAAATCGTGAAGGGACTGGTAGGTCACCTGGTAAGTATTGCACCCGTCGGGGGGAATGGTGTATTCATCCGTCATTTTGGCAATCCGTATGAACCGTAACCCTTCCTCCTGGTGCTCGGCCACCATAGAACTGACCGGATTGCGGATATTGCCAAAATAAGGCGCTTCAATTGGTTTGCCTTCGTTTTTTGCCTTTACCAGACGTTTGATATACGGAAAAAGCATGAGCTCCTCTTTCTTCATGTGCATACTTAAATTCGCGGCCGAAGCGTCAAACAGTTTCTTAATATCATGAATCTCCGGATGGTTTCTCCCGTGCACATCACAAAGTTTCTGCAGCTTCTTTTGAATAAAGGGAACATTTTCATTGATATAATCATGATGGCGTTCCACAATATAATTACAGAGCAAGTCCGCCGACAAGTTCTCAAAATATCGGGAATCGGAATCGGTTTCCTGCATGATGTACCTGAGGGTCGATAAAAGTGCTTCCTCATCTACCCTTGCCGTTGAGCAGGCTTCGTGCAGGGTTTTATCACCTCCGCAGCAGAAATCAATCCTGTGCTGATCAAAAATATGGGCGGTCTTGTAATTGACACGTACAATTTCACCCACACTGGTATTTACATTCAATTCCATAGGATGAGTTTTAAGAAAGGTAAAGATAAGGAAAATTGATAATATAAAGATTATAATATCCTAATTTATTAATTTGAATGTAATTTCAGGAAATAAAAAATCCGGACTTGATGAAAGTCCGAATCTTTCAAATAAAAACCATTTTCATTTATTAATACCGGTCATTCCTTTGCAGTAAAGTCCGGGCCTGACAACCTTCTGGCATTATCTTATGTCTGTTGGGGCGCTGGTTCATTGCCTTCTTCCGTGCAGCATGACCTGTATTTATCACTGTACCGGTGATGCCAGTATTTGCTATGTTTCCTGGAATGACCGCCAGGGGCAATACCGGTAAGGAGTATCTTCGATAACAGGAACAGTCCTGCAGTCTGCCAGAATGTTAATACCGGTCCATGGAACAGCAACGGAATAAGCCAGTTCCAAAGGCTCATTGTGACGTAAATGGCAAGGAAAATAAAAGCTATTCCCAGCACGCCAAATCCTACATACTTCAATATTCTCAAGTGTTTCATAGTTATTTGTTTTTAAACAGTTTATACAATTCCTCCAGTTTTGTCCTGAGTGCCAGTACAGCGTATCTCTTTCTTGAAATAAGCGTATTGACGGCTACGCCGGTTGTTGCGGAAATCTCCTTGAAGCCGGTATCCTCAAACTCATTTGCGATGAAAACTTCACGCTGCTCGTCCGGCAGGTTGTTGAGCACCTCCTCAATCACGTCCCAGATCATATCTTTAAGCTCCTCATCTTCCGGCGCGGATCCGAGAGCCGGGAGAATATCCGCGAGTGATATGGGACCATCTTCACTTTCTCCGGCTGTTTCCGAGTAACTGACACTGATGGGCCTCTTCTTGCGAAAGAGATCGATGATGCGGTTATTGGTCACTTTATACAACCAGGCAGTAAGGTTTTCTATTCTTTCAAGGTCTCTAAAACCAAGGGTAAGCTGGTAGAAGACATCCTGCAGTATATCTTCTGCTTCAACGCCGCCGGGAATTCTGTTCCTGATATAACCAAGCAGCTTTTTCCGTTCGGCATTATAGGCTGAACTTATCCTTTCCGACTCTCTGGGACTCATTGATTCTACTTTCTACTATCTGAGACGAAACAAGTGCGTACATATTTTAAATTTCCATTGTTTTTTTCAACCGAATATTCAAAGATGCTAATATTATATAGAATCTGCTTATTATAGGTTCCTTGCAGAAATGCAGACAAAATCACCGGTAAAGCTGGCTGTAAAATATACGGTAAAACCTGTCACTGCGCAATGAACTGATTCCGGCAATATGCCATACATCCCGATCATTTGAATACAAAATCTGCCTATGGGCATGACTATTTCATATCCATTTCGTATATTCGCAAAATACAAAAACGTAAAAAAATGAGTATTTCCATTAAAGTATTGGGTATGGGTTGTGCCAATTGTAAAAACCTTGAAAAAACCACCATAAATGCCTTATCCGAGCTAGACCTGAATGCCACTGTTGAAAAAGTCGAAGATCTTCAGAAGATCATGGCTTATGGGGTAATGCGTACACCCGCCCTGGTCATTAACGAGAAAGTGGCATTGTATGGACGTGTTCCGGGTGTCGCCGAGCTAAAGGAAATCATCCAAAAGAATATATAAGAACATTGCAATCATGTCAAAGGAAAGCGTTGAGTTTGCTAGCCATGATATCCTGATAGCCCAATTTGCCAAGGCACTCAGCCATCCCGCCAGGGTTTACATACTGCGGGAGCTGTCATGTCTGAACGGTTGCTGCACCAGTGGTGAGTTTTTTGAAAAGCTTCCTATTGCCCGCTCAACACTGTCGCAGCATTTGAAGGAACTCAAATTTGCCGGTCTGATCCAGGGGCAAATTGATCCCCCGTATATCAAATATTGCATCAACAAGGTCAATTGGGAACTTGCCAAACATTATTTCGAGGAATTGCTGGCAAAGTAGGACTTTTGCCAAATCATTGCATGTTGTTTGTGAAAAATTGGAAATTTATTTAACAATTCAGAAAAATATGCGAAACATTATGCTCCTTTTTACACTCGTGCTCAGCCTGACCTGTTCAGGTTATAGCCAGCCGGGAAACCAGTCCGGCTCTGCCATGCAGCCAAGAGTATCCGTCTATTTCTTTCACGGTACCCACCGGTGCACGGGATGCCTGAATGCAGAAAAAGCCACCGTTACCGTACTGAATGATTTGTACCGGGCCCAACAGGATAATGGAATCCTAAGGTTTCAGAGCATCAATATAGAAGAACCGCAAAACAAAGCTTTGGCAGAGCAGTATGAGATTGCCTGGAATTCATTGTTAATTGTGCCTGCCAATCATGAAAAGGGTAAAGTTGAACTCACCGAGCAGGCGTTTGCCCATGGCACAGATCCGGAAGCTTTGAAACCCTACATCAAGAATGTCATTGACCCCATGCTGAAATGAACCACTAGCTTATTTGGAATTATGATGGAAAACCTGCACAACTTGCTTGAAAGCACTTCCGCCCCGTTCCTGTCAGCGCTGATATTGGGCCTGATGACCTCCATCAGCCCCTGTCCCCTCGCCACGAACATTACAGCTATCGGATTTATCAGCAAGGATATTGAACGTAAACAAAGTATATTTCGAAACGGTCTGTTTTATACAATGGGCAGGGCCCTCAGCTATTCTTCCCTTGGATTGATCCTTTATTTCGGGGCAAGTCGGTTTCAGGTTGCCAGAATATTTCAGGGATGGGGAGAAAGGATCGTTGGTTTTCTTTTGGTTGTCATCGGCATTTTGATGTTGGGGCTTATCAGGATAAGGTTTCCCGGGTTTACCGGACTCTCGGATAAAATAGAAAGGAGCGGCAGGGGAAGCGTCCGGGGAGCATTTTTGCTTGGAGTAGTTTTTGCGCTTGCCTTTTGTCCCTACAGTGGAGTGCTTTATTTTGGGATACTGGTTCCCATGACTATTTCAAGCGCATCAGGCCTTTACCTGCCATTAGTATTTGCCCTTGCCACGAGCCTGCCTGTAATAATCGTTGCATGGCTTTTGGCATACAGTATTGCCGGCATCGGCAGCTTCTACAACAGGGTAAAGACTTTTGAAGTCTGGTTCCGTCGTGCAGTTGCCCTGACCTTCATTTTGGCCGGTCTTTATTATCTGACGGTTTTTTACATCACATAATAGGATGAAGTTGCCCGTATTCTCAATATGAACAAGCGTAAATTTGTTATACCGATCCTCCTGCTCCCGGTCTGGTTTGCTCTTTATCACTTTCTGCAGCCTGTAACCGATTGGCTGATAGAACATGTCGCGGGTCTGGAGCCTGGAAAACACCTGACGGAATCCATTCGTTTCTTTATTTTTGAATTTCCCAAAGTACTTTTGCTGCTTACCCTAATAATCTTCTTTGTAGGGATATTACGTACCTTTTTTACTCCTGAACGCACACGGAAGATCCTTGAAGGGAAAAACCAGTTTACCGGGAATGTCCTTGCATCCTCGCTGGGCATTGTAACACCGTTTTGTTCCTGCTCGGCCATTCCTTTATTCCTGGGTTTCATTGAATCAGGTGTTCCTTTGGGTGTTACCTTCTCGTTTCTAATAGCAGCCCCGATGATTAATGAAGTGGCTGTAATACTGTTATTTGGACTATTTGGTTGGAAAACAGCGCTTATTTATCTTGGTACAGGGTTAATCATTGCAATCGTAGCCGGCTGGATAATAGGTAAATTAAAGCTGGAACACTGGGTTGAGGATTGGGTGTACCAGAGCAGGTTTGGTATCGGAAATGTTGAAGATGAAAAGCTAACATGGCAACAGCGTATCGATTCCGGTTATTATGCCGTCAGGGATATTGTACGCAAGGTATGGCTTTACGTGGCAATCGGGATCGTCGTAGGTGCTGGAGCGCACGGGTATGTTCCGGCCGACTTTATGGCCTCCCTGATGGGCAAATCAAGCTGGTACAGCGTCCCACTCTCTGTCCTGATCGGGGTGCCACTATACTCAAATGCTGCAGGGATCATCCCCATCGTATCCGTGCTGATTGAGAAAGGTGCTTCACTGGGTACATCTCTGGCATTTATGATGTCGGTCGTCGGATTGTCGCTCCCTGAAACCATTATCCTGAAAAAGGTGCTAAAACTGCCGCTGATAATCACCTTTGTCGGTATTGTGGCTGCAGGAATAATGGTAGTAGGATTTCTGTTCAATTCTGTTTTTTAATGATTTAGCAGCGGATGGAACATACAGGAGTATCAAACCATGGTCGGTTATCCGATCAATTATTTGATAAATCATTACCTATGGAAACAACAAAAAGACTTTCTTTTTTTGACAGGTATCTCACCTTGTGGATTTTTCTTGTGATGTTTGCCGGGGTTATCATTGGATACTTCACTCCTGGCATTGCCGGCTTCTGGGAATCATTAAGCTCCGGGACGACCAATGTTCCAATTGCCATCGGCTTGATACTGATGATGTATCCGCCGCTGGCCAAGGTTAAATATGAAAAACTGCCCCTGGTTTTTACTAATCTGAAATTACTGGGATTATCCCTGACCCAAAACTGGATAATCGGTCCCCTTGTGATGTTCTTACTGGCAATTATCTTTCTCCATAACCATCCGGGCCTCATGGCAGGCGTAATTCTGGTAGGCCTTGCCCGATGTATTGCCATGGTGCTGGTTTGGAATGACCTGGCCAAAGGAGACACTGAGTTGGCAGCGGGTCTGGTGGCCTTCAATGCCCTGTTCCAGGTTTTTCTATACTCGGTGTATGCCTATATTTTTATCACCTTCCTGCCGCCCCTGTTTGGTTTGAAAGGGTCGACCGTAGAGGTGTCCATGTCCGAGATTGCGCTTACTGTTCTTATATACCTGGGAATTCCTTTTACAACCGGACTGATCTCGAACCTGGCTCTTCGCAGGTGGAAGGGCAATGACTGGTATTTCACAAAATACATCCCCAGGGTATCATGGCTGACTCCCATTGCATTGTTGTTCACCATATTTGTCATGTTTTCCCTCAAGGGTGAAAAGATCATAGAACTGCCAATGGACGTTATCCGGGTTGCAGTACCCTATACGATCTACTTTGCGCTGATGTTTTTCACGACCTTCTTTGCTTCCAAATGGATCGGTGAGAGCTATGAGAAATCAGCCACACTGGCATTTACAGCAGGGAGCAATGATTTTGAACTGGCAATTGCCGTAGCCGTGGCTGTCTTCGGCATAAACTCTCAAGCTGCGTTTGCCACGGTGATCGGCCCTCTGGTTGAAGTGCCGGTGCTTATTTTATTGGTAAATGTAGCATTAGGTTTAAAAAGGAGTTACTGGACTAGAAATTGAATGTTGTTTTGAAGATGGATGGTACCTGACGGATCTGGCTAAAAGCCATCCATGAATCAAACGGGTATTGATTTTTATGCTATCTTAGTAACTGAGAACCAATACCCTTTCACGCTCATGCTGAAGAATATTCCGGTTTGCTTCATGATTGGTTTTTGTCTCATTTTCGCATCTTGTAAGGAAAAAGATGCGGCTTCAAAGTCCGGATCAAACCCGGATGCTTTTTCCAATGATACTGCATCCATTAACGCTGCAAACAGATCTGCCTCCGCCCTGGTCCGTAAGAATCCCGACAGTGCTTTATTGTATCTGAATAAGACGATGAAGCATTCCTATGGGATCAACTATGAGTATGGGATTGGCGAAGCCTTCCGGTTGAGCGGGCTGGCGAATTTTTACAGGTACAGGTACGACACGGCCTTGTACCTGTACAACAAGGCTTATGAAATATTTGAAAAAATACACAGCAAGCGGGGTATGGCACAAACCCTGTTCAGCATGAGCTACGCATACAGTCTTAAATCAGATTTGCCTAATTCATTGGAATGCGCCGAAAACGCCAAAACATTATATGAAGAAATCAATGACTTTTACAAGGTTTACGATTGCATTGATGGCCTGATATACATTCACCAGCAGCTGAACAACCCGCGTGTTGTGGATACGCTGATGAACGAACTCGTGAAAGTCGCCGGAACGCTCAACGACAAAAAGAAACTGGCAAACAGCTACATCATACTTGGAAATCACTTTGCTGACCAGGCTTATCTGAACCTTGCCATCGAGAATTATTACAAAGCCCTGAAAATTGCAGAAGAGTCCGGCGATTCCGTTGAAATCGCCAACGCCATGGGAAGCATTGGACTTGCCAACCTTTATTTATATGAATACCAAACGGCCATCAATTATTACCTGAAACAAGAGGCCATCCTTAAAAGCACCGGAGATAATTATGAGCTGAGCAAAACTTATACCGGTCTGGGGGAGGGATTCAATGCCCTGAGGAACTTTGACAAGGGCCTGGAATATCATTTAAAAGCACTCGCCCTCCGGGAAAAGATGCATTACAGTCCGGCTATAAGCAATTCACTCTACAACATAGGCTATACCTATTACCTCATGGAAGATAGCGCTGACCTGGCGCTCCGGTACATCTCGCGGTCGCTTCAAATTGATCAGGAGGTTATGAATTACAATGGAATTGCCCAAAACTACATGCTATCCGGTAAGATCCATATCCTGAAAAAGAATTTCCCGGCAGCGATCATCCTCCTGGAAAAAGCGCTGACGTTAGCCAAAGAGAATAATAATCCGGATGTCATCATGGAAACATCTGGTGCCTTATGCATACTGTACGCCAACCAGGGGGAATACAGAAAGGCCTATGACAATATGCACATGAATAACGAAATAAGCGACAGTCTGGTAAGTGGCAGAAACCTCAAACGCATTACACAGCTCGAAATGCAACATGCATTTGATAAAAAACAAAGTGAAATTGAGGTGGCACATCTCCAGGAAAAACTGCAATTTGAAACAAAGCTGAAACGGAACAAACTTGTCCGAAATTACTCACTGGTTATCGGATCAATGATCGTGGCATTCGGAGCTTTCATGTATTACAGCTATCGCAAATCGCGCAAAGCAGAAAAAGAAAAGGAAGCCTTGCTGAAGGAAATACACCACCGCGTCAAGAATAACCTGATGGTGATCAGCAGCCTGCTCAATCTGCAATCGGGCACCCTGCAGGATGACAATACGAGATATGTGATGAAAGAAAGTCAGAGCCGTGTTAAGTCAATGGCGCTGATACACGAATTGCTTTACCAGTCTGAACTGTTTACGAGCATCGACTTTTCAAAATATCTGGAACTACTGATGGCATCGCTCCAAAGTGCTTACAGCAGGCCCGACTTGAACATCGGGTATGTTATCCGTGCGGATGACATCCGACTGGACATTGATACAGCGCTGCCCCTGGGATTAATTACCAACGAGCTTGCTACCAACGCATTCAAATATGCTTTTACCGACAGTACAGCAGGTACCATCACCATTGATTTGCACAGGATCAGGGACCACCAGTATATGCTGAGAATTGCCGATGACGGGAAAGGACTGCCTCCCGGATTTGACGTGGAGAGCTCAGGAACCCTGGGCCTTAAGCTTGTAAAACTACTGACCAGGCAGATCAAGGCAAAGCTCGGTTGCAAGGTAAATTGCGGAACTGAATTTGAAGTTGTTTTTACAGAAAATATATGATCACCCGACAGTTATTTATGCGTTAAGTACTATCATCATGAGCAAGATCAAAACTTTAATCGTTGAGGACGAACTCATCATTGCCGAAGACATGAAGGGAATGCTCATAGAACTGGGGCATGAGGTCATTGGCATTGCCACTGATAGCGATGAGGCGGAGAAGATCCTGGCTTTGGAAACACCCGATATTGCAATGATCGATATCCACCTGAAGGGAAAGGACGACGGTATTTCTCTTGCAGGAATGGTCCGAGGTAAGTATGACATCCCCCTGATCTTTGTCACCTCTTACTCCGACAGAGACACGGTTGAGCGGGCCAAGCAGGTGCGACCGGATGGCTACATCGTTAAACCATTTGCAAAGGAGGATCTTTACACAGCTATTGAAATTGCGGTCTTCAACCACGGCAAAGTACAGGGTCAGTTACCAGGAGCAGACAAGGAGGCATCTGTAAATATTGTGATGAGGGACAGTATCTTCATTCGAAAGGATCATATGCTGATCAAGATCAAATTTGACGACCTGGTGTGGATCAAATCGGAAATGAATTACCTGGAGCTATTCTGCCGGGAAAATAAGCACCTGATCCGTTCCACCCTGAAAGAATTTATCGAAAGGCTGCCGGCTGACATGTTCCTGCAGGTGCACAAATCATACGGAATCAATTTGAAACATATGACCGCCATCGACCACACTCATATGTGGTTGAAAAATATCCAGATCCCCATTGGAAGATCCTACCTTGAGTCAGTAAAGAGGAAATTGAACCTGGAGATATAGTGGAACAGTCTGACTGCATGACTGCATGACTGCA
>DIAS01000064.1:27814-29758 GCA_002415855.1 Bacteroidales bacterium UBA5072 | reverse complement strand
ACTGCATGACTGCACGACTGCACGACTGCACGACTGCACGACTGCATGACTGCATGACTGCACGACTGTAGTCCTGCATTTCCATTCATCCCGCTCAAACTACCATACATCCCTCTCCGCTGTAATTCATCACAAATAATTGATTATCACAGAATGATGGTTGAAATTTATGTTCAACATTACGCTTTCTGTAATTTATAAAACCTCAAAAACATGAAAAAACAACCACTGCTTATTCTTATGTTCATGAGTTGCATGGCCATACGCGGGCAATCAATCCCACTGCAGGCGATAGCTACTGCAGGAGGTAACGGGCAAAACAGTGAAGTTGCCGTTGCGTGGATATTGGGTGAACCTTTTGTCGCTACATTTTCCGCCGGGAATTCGGTATTAACCCAGGGCTTTTTGCAGCCTACCCTGGTTGTAACAGCCATCAGCGGACTCGAAGGACTTTCTGAAAGTATCAATGCTTATCCAAATCCATCACAGGATGTTCTGATCATCCAGATGGACAATAATGAACTAAAGGACATGCAATACATGTTTTTCGACCTGAACGGAAGGCTGCTGGAAAAAAACAGGCTTATCAAAACCCACACGGCCATTGACATGACAAATTATCCTGCAGGTGTTTACCTGCTGAAAATAACACAGCCGGATAAAATATTAAAAACATTTGAAATCATTAAACATCAAAACTAATTACCATGAAAAACCTATTCCTATCCTTTTCAAAACCTGTGGCAGGTATTTTATTGCTGATGGCTGTTATCTGGATCACGGGGTTCAGCCAGGTTCCGGGTACAATTAACTACCAGGCCGTTTTGCGCAACGGCTCAGGAGATATCCTGGCCAATACAACTGTAAGCGTTCAATTGGTAATCCTGCAGGGAAGTGCAACAGGGAGTGAGACCTACAATGAAACACACAGCGTTACGACCAATGAATTTGGTGTTGTAAGCCTGGCTCTTGGTTCCAAGTCTCCCGCTACCTTTGCCAATATAAATTGGTCGACAGGCACTTATTTTTTAAAGGTTGTCGTGAATGGAACCGAAATGGGCACTTCTCAATTGTTATCCGTTCCTTATGCTTTGTATGCCAGGACCGTCGGAAACCTTCCCCTCCCCTATAATGACAGTACCGGTTCAATACAATACGCTTTTAGAATGGTAAATACCGACGAATCTTCAGCACACAGCGTCGGAATCTTAGGTGTATCCAACGGAGCTATGGGTACAGGTGTGCGTGGAGAAGGTCCGAAATGGGGTTTATGGGGAATGGCATCCGGTTTTCAGGGACGCGGAGTTGTTGGGAAGTCCTTGGACAAGAACAGTATCGGAGTTTATGGAATTGCCCTGGAGGAAAACAGCACGGGGATGTTTGCAGAAGGAGCCATTTATGATTTCTATGCCAACGGACCAGGAGTGGATTATGGTTCAAGCTCTTCCATACGCTGGAAGAAAAACATCATTGAAATACCGGATCCCATAGAAAAGATCAAAGCCATCCGGGGAGTTTACTTCGACTGGGATTCAAACCACGGCGGAATGCACGATGTCGGTATGATTGCCGAGGAAGTTGGCAAGGTTCTTCCCGAAATAGTCAACTTCGAGGAGAACGGTATTGATGCGGTCGGCATGGATTACAGCAAGGTAACCCCGCTTCTGCTCGAGGCCATAAAAGCCCAACAGGCTGATATCCAGATTATAAAGACGGAAAATGAACAGCTTAAGTCAGATTACTTGAAATTGCTTGAAAGAATAACTGCCATGGAGAAAAACCAGTTGGCAGAAAAATAGTGATATTCCGGGTTTCAGGGTACTCACCGGTGCGTGTTCTGAGGAACATGTACCGGTGAGTTTTTTTTGGATTCAGACAGAAGATTATTCCTGTAAAAAAAGTCCGGAAAATTTGGTTTGTATTACAAACTTAATTAAGTTTGTA
>DIAS01000064.1:0-27561 GCA_002415855.1 Bacteroidales bacterium UBA5072 | reverse complement strand
ACTTAATTAAGTTTGTAATACAAACTTGTTTTATAC
Organism: Bacteroidales bacterium UBA5072; assembly: GCA_002415855.1. Lineage (GTDB taxonomy): Bacteria > Bacteroidota > Bacteroidia > Bacteroidales > UBA10428 > UBA5072. The sequence continues at coordinate 27,525 of DIAS01000064.1, read as the reverse complement.
ACTAAATCTTTGTGTGATGAATACAAACGAATCCACCAAGTCGCATTTCGATGAACAAAAATCTATTCAGGTAATCCGGGAAATGCTCAAGGTTTCCCAGAAAAGACTTAAAAACGACGGGATCCTCTTCATTGTGTGGGGCTGGATCATGTTTTATGTTTATCTGGCCGGTTTCATAGAGTCTAAAAGCGTTATGACCTTTATGCTGAAAAAAACACTGGCGTATTCAGGTTATATGCTGGGCATTGCAGGCATTCTATTCACCCTGGTCTATATCATCCGGCAGCACAAAAAGGTCCAGACATACATTGGTATTTCATTGCGCTATGTATGGACATCAATGGTTCTGTGCCTTGTGCTCATCAACCTCATTCAGTTCAACGTGCTTCACAAGATCATCTTTGAACTTCAGCACCCGATCTTCATGGTGGTTATTGCTTTTGCGATTGTAATAACCGGTGGGATCCTTCGGCACAAGCTGATCATTACAGGTGGTATTGTATTTGCAGCTCTGGCTTATTGCTGTTCCTACATTCCGTTGGAGGAACAATTGATGGTTGAGGCCATTGCCTGGCTGGCGGCGTTCATCATCCCGGGGCACATATTGTATTCAACCCGCAAAAACTGAGGCATCATGTTCAGGAATCTTGATCCTCTGCTGCATTCCCAGGTGAGGTTGGCCATCATGTCGATCCTGATCGGTGTTAAAGCGGCTGAATTCAGCTTTCTGCTGGAAAACATCAACACCACCAAGGGAAACTTAAGTTTTCAGCTCAACAAGCTGAAGGAAGCAGGTTATATTGAAATCAACAAATCCTTCAGAGGCAATTACCCGCTTACCACGTGTGAGATAACGGAAAAAGGGATTGACGCCTACGGGAATTATGTGGAATCCATTGCTGAATACTTTATGAAATACGACAAACCAAATCAATAAAAACATGAAACCGCTGAATTTTCTAATCATTTCATTTTCATTAACTTTGCTAGCTTGTCATTCGCAGAAGACAGCAGGGAGGGAATCGCGCTCATCAGCGGTCTTAAAGATGAATCGACAGCCAAAAGAATATCTGATGTCTTAAACGTAAAGTGAAATTTATTATTTACATACAGCTGGGTATGCTAGTTATGGGTTGCCTAAACGGGAGAGCACAGACCCTGTTGATCAACGAATTCCAGGCCAGGAATGCTTTTACGGTGACTGATGATCACGGTGATTATGACGATTGGGTGGAAATTGCGAATACTTCAGATCATGAAATCAACCTGACCGGATATTACCTTACAGATGATATCGCAAAGCCCGCGAAATTCCGCCTTTTATCCGCAGGAACTGACCTGATCGTTCCTGCACACGGATACCTGCTACTCTGGGCAGATGATGAAGAGTCGCAGGGAAATAACCATCTGAATTTCAAGATATCAGACGATGAAGGAATAATCGCCCTTTTCTCTCCCATGCTTCAACTGGTTGATTCGGTTGAATATAGCCGGCAGCAAATGGACATATCCATGGGTCGCCTCCCGACAGGGTCGTTTTCCTGGAAGTATTATCAGCGTCCTACACCCGGCAAGAGTAACAGCACAGAAGCATACATCGGGGTAGCCGGACGGCCTGAAATAAGACCGGCCTCCGGCATATACAATACCAATGTGGCAATTACCATCAGCCCGTTTCATCCAGAAGACACCGTTTATTATACCTTTAAAAGTACGCCGCCTGCGGAGTCATCCTCTTTTTATAAAGGTCCGTTTAACATCAACGGCACCAGGGTAATCAATGCCATTGGTACAAAAAGCGGTTATATCAACAGTCCTGAGGTCAGTGAACTTTACATAGCCAGGCCGGCCTTTACCCTGCCCGTGTTTGCTATACTGACCGATTCATTGGATCTTTTTGGTCCCGAAGGTATTTATCCTAATTATAACAGTCAGTTGGAAAAATATTGCCAGATCCGCTATTTATCGAACAGTACCATTGCTGCCGGGGCAGGTGCCGGAATCAGGATACAGGGAGCGAGTTCTACCTTCATGCCCAAGAAAAGCTTCAGGCTATTCTTCAGAAGCAGTTACGGAAACAAGCTTTTTAATTATCCTGTATTTGGGGCTCAATCGTCTGGAGCTTTCAATAAGCTCGTTCTGAAATCAGGGTACGACGATGACCTGACCACGGAAAAAGGGACCCTGTTGAGAGATGCCCTGGCGCTGGAACTATGGAAAAAGTGTGGTGGATTGCCGCAATCAAGCCGATGGGTGATCCTGTACCTGAACAACCGTTACTGGGGAATCTATAACCTGCGTGAAAGCATTGATGAAGATTTCATCCGGGCAAATACCGGTATGACTGATTTTGACCTGATCCGTTTCAGGAATGAAGGGCCGGATCCTGTGTTTGGAACAATTGAGAAATGGGATCAGCTATATGACAAAGCAGTTCATACGGACCTGTCAGATCCGGCTAATTTTCAAACCCTGACAGAAATGCTCGACATGGATGATTTTATCAACCTGATGGCTTTTGTACAGTTCACCGGTTATTACTCCTGGCCATGGGGAATTTCCATGTATTGTGAAAACAGGGCTTCTGCCACCTGGAAAACCTCGATATGGGATGCCGACAGGGCATTTACTGATTTGAGCTGGAATGGTTTCAGGGAAGCGCTTGACGTAACAGGAGATTACTATTGGGCGAATCATATTCCCGCGAACCTCATGAACAACGCGGAATTCAGGCAAAGATATGCCAACCGGATTCAGAAACTGGTGAGGACCGTATTCCGGCCCGAAAATGCCGTGGCTGTTCTGGATTCGTTATATGCCATTGTGGCACCTGAAATCGACGGCGAACTGGAAAGATGGGCACCCGGTAATAATGTTTGGGAGGAAAATGTCAATATCATTCGTGATTACCTCAGGAGACGGCCAGCCATGGTCAGTGTCATGATGCAGGATTACCTTCCGCATGCGACCGGTACCATTGATTATTCCACCAACCTTACCCGGACCATGGCTTACCCGAATCCTTTCAGCGATCGGGTCCATGTAATGTTCTGCCCAGGCAAAAAAGTAAAAGTTGATGTTTCGGTTTACGATCCCCAGGGACGATTGGTCCGAACCTTATATTCGGGTGTGACAGCCGGAGATGTTGAACAATATGACTGGGACGGTAAAACCTTTAATGGTTCCAGGGTTCCGCCAGGCATGTACCTTATCCAGCTGAAAACACCGGATGAACTTCTTCGCATCAAAGTTCTGGTAAAATGACATGTAATCACTATACGCTCATGAAACAACTTGCCCTTGTCTTCTTCCTTTTGTCCCTGACCGGAATTGTCAAAAGTCTTACCATACTTCCTGCGGAGATCAATACCAATACCGTGTTGACCAAAGAATTCTCACCTTATCAGATCATGCATGATGTGACCATAGAACCTGGCGTTGTATTGCAGGTTGAACCCGGGGTGGTTATTGAATTCGGGAACCTGGTTTCTCTTATTGTGAAAGGACAGCTCATGGCAATAGGAACACCTGAGGATAGTATTTATTTTGTTTCACGAACGGGCGCTTCACCCTGGCTTCAGATAAATGCAACAAATGCCGGTATTGATTTACAATATTGCCGCATCGGTGGATGCAAGATGCTGTTGTATGCTTCGGGGGGTAACAGCATAAACATATTGCATTGTAACATTGAAAGTGAAGGTACATCAGGCGGAGAGGACTGCATTGCCGTGCACGATGCCAAAAAGGTCATGATATCGTATGTCAATCTTAAAGGAACCGGTGGAACCATCGCAGAAGGGCATAAAATTGATGCCATCGACCTTGACCATATAGACTCCTGCTTTGTACTGAGATGTAATATCTCCCGTTTTGGTGATGACGGGATTGACATAGGAACCAACAGCGGTTATGCGCGGATCATGAGCAACAATATCAGCCATTGCAACTATGGGGTTTCAGTGGGTGAAACTTCCACAGCCAATATCCATTTAAACATCATCACTTTTTGCGATGCCGCCCTGCAGGTACACAATAATGCAGTTGTAAATAGCAGCTATAATACGTTTTATGCGAACCACTGGGGCATTGAGTGTTATCACAGCGAAGAAGGCACAAAGCAGACCGGGGGCAAAGCATACCTATCGAATACAATATTTTCAGCCACGGCTTCGGAGGAAACGCTGACCCAGGAAAGCTCCGTTTTGGTTATCAGCTATTCAATTTCTGATCTGGAAACCTTGTCCGGCGAGCAGAACCTTACAGGAGACCCCCTGTTTGTGGATCCGGAGGGTGGCGACTTTAGCCTCCAGGAAAATTCACCCTGCATCGGCAGCGGATCGCCTGACACTGAAGGGAACAGAACCACCATGGGTGCAGTGCAGACAGGTGGTGATCCGGTAAGTGACAAGGGTATACCCAGGTTACCCTGGGACATTTATGCATTCCCAAACCCTACAACAGGAATCATAAAAATTGTGGTCCCTCCTGGAGAGCCCGCAAAAAAGATCATAATTTATGACCCCATGGGCAGGGCAATAAAGCATGTGATGATGCAACAAAATGCGTTATTACTTGATTTGAAAGAATTTCCCCCGGGGGTATACATGATGCGGCTTTCTGCAGGAAATTCATACAATGTACTGAAAGTAATCAGGGAATAGGTTGATCAACGCTCAACATGAAAAAGTTGAAAGAAGTTAAAGGCAACCTGAAACATAAGTGGTTGAAATCCGAATGAATGCTTCTCAAAGCTGCTATCCGGCTTAAGGCAAAAAAAGTTCTAAAGAAGTGTGTCAATCTATCTGGTTGCCAGTACAGCCCTTCAGAAATTGTCAGCTCGAGCCAATTAGGTCATCTGGCCAGGAAGCTAATCAGTTTCATCCAGCAACAAAACCCAGTCGAATCCTGGTCCGCGTGACGGAGCCCTGAAACTCATGACAGGTTTCCTTGTGGTGGTACCGGCCTTGAGCGTCTTGCCTGAACGCGGATCAAACCAGGAAACCTGGTAAGATAAAGCGGTCAGGAGGTCACCATTCAGCACAATGTCGTTCCCTAAGGGAGTATAGACCATCAGGTATCCGGTCCCTTTTACGGCGGCAATGTGATCATATTCATCACCCGGATTCACAACAACTTCCTGGTAGGGCACCCTGTTCAACATGGGCCTTGATTCAATCAGGCGTCTTACATTCAGCATCTGCCATGCACCGGGCAGATCTAGCACGTCGTACCAGTAATGCCGGGCATAACCCACCAATTCCCGGCCCGGAGCAGCCATCTGCCATACCGGATGACAACCATAGGTATGGCCGTGTGCGCCTGTAAACAGGTTCCAGTAGGCGGCCTGCCTTACGTGCATTTCATTGAACCAACCCAGTGAATCGGGTCTCCAGTTGATCGGATGATCCTCGTACCTTGGTTCACCATCCATGCAGGGTTTGACCGGTACCCGGTCGTAATCTTCCCTGAGCATCCTATATATGGCGTAACTTCGCTGACCGTGTCCTGTCTGCGCCATGTTAAAGTCAAGCCATTCGGAGTTATGGAACCATGCCGAGGAACTCTTCTCACCCCAGGGATGATAGGTCATCAGGTGATTAGGATCAGCTGCTTTAATGCTTTTACCAAGGGCATCCCATACCGGGAAGTTGCTTCCCGTGCCGGCAGCATCTGTTCCGCCGGATCGATCGCCACCATTAATCCAGATGATATTTGGAAAATCCCGGTATCTCTGACCAAGATAGGTACCGTATACCAAGGCATTTTCGGGTGTAAAGATCACCGGTCCCGTCCCCCATCCTGCTTTATCTACTTTGTCTCCCCAGGTGGGCAGTAAACCGATGAATATACCCTTATCCGCAGCCAGCCTGATCAGGCTGTCAACGAACAAAAAATAAGCTTCATTCGGTTTTGAGGGATTATTGTCGATCAATGGTTTATCGCCATTTCGGTTGGGTGTATTCAAACCATCCAGTTCAGCCAGGATAACCGCCTGGATGACAGTAAACCCTTTCTGCCTGCGGTTTTCAAGGTAAGTTTCTGCTTCCGTATAATTCAGGCGATGAAAGAGCTCCCAACCCGTATCCCCCAGGTAGAAGAAGGGTGCACCATCTTCGAATTCAAGAAAACGTTGGTTTTTGGAAACCACAAGTTTACCATGAGACAAATCGACTGACGGTCCTTCGTGCGGCAAAAGCTGGGAATAAGAGGGATAAGAGGTGGCCAGTAATAATGTAAGATAACAAGCTATTTTCATCGGGAACAATATTGGTTCACAAACATGAAAATAGCGATTTTTCCTGTATCCTTTTACTGAATTATTATTTTCACGATCTCTGTTTGCATATTTTTGGTCACCCTCACGGTGTATATCCCCGGATGTAAACTGACATTTTCGGTTATCAGGGGTGCCCTTCCGAGCTCCCTGGCATATACCAGCTGGCCGGTGATGTTGATCACCTGCAGTGAAACCTCTTCTTCAAGCTCATTCTGAATTTCCACATTGATCTCACCAATAGCCGGATTGGGATACGCCCGTAAAGAGAACAACCTGCTTTCTCCGTTCTCATCCACCACAGCAGTGCACTCAGCACCCGGAATATGAGAATCCATCCATACAAAACGGCCGAGTATCCAGGTCTTCATGAAGTTGATATCTTCTGCGTAAGTATTTCCCACAAAAACATTGGGCCATACATAGGTACCATGAATAGGCCACTGGACAAAATTGCGGTCAGCTGCTTCTCCTATTTCCAGCGCATAGGCATCAATATAGCCTGTGAGCGACTCATTCGATAAAATACCCTGACGCAAGGACTTCCAGCGGCAGTTCAAGCGGTTGGCAAAATAAGGATCCGCGATCAGTTTTGACCACCAGAAGGGCGTTCCCCACCCGTCTGCTGGTACGGTATAATTCCATCCATACGTATTAAATGCTTCCAGATAGTCGGCATTGCCAAATGCCAGGTCATAGTCCCAAATAGGCCCCATATGAATCAGCGGATCCTTGTCATCACGATCCTTATGCATGAAGGTGCTTAATCTGTAACCATCAGTATTTTTGCTCAACTCGACCAGGATAAAATAATCAATGAATGAATCCACATCAATGTATTTGCGGTAGCCCACCACCGGATCGCGGTACTGGTTACCGTACAAAGCAGTCTCAAAAGCAGTAATCCTGTTGCGGATATAATCTTTCTGGACCTGCACAATTTCAGTCCTGTCGGGGTAATGGTAGGCAAAGAACGGACTGTCACCGGTTGTGCCGGTTCCGGGATACATCGAAAACCAGCCGTCGGTATAACCTGCGTTTGTACGGTCGATCTTTACAATATAGCCTCCGGTAAGATCATCGCCCATAACATCATCGGTTTTCAGCTTTGCGATATCCACCCGGTTGCTGTCGCGTTTGATCTTTTCCATCAGCACATAAACTCCCTGATACTGACCGTTGATGAACATCTCGCAAAACCTTGTCCTGGGGGCATAATGCCCCATGGCATTTGCCAGGTTATAGGCCAGAAAATTTCTCATCAGTGATTTATCGGAATAAGGACCATGCAAAATCCAGTCACTCTCGGCCGGCATACCCAGCAAAGCAACTGCCGAATCACTGCCTGCAGGATCCCTGGTTTCGAGACCATAGTTCTTCTTCGGGAACATGGTAGAGGAAGATCCCCGGATCTCAATACCAGCCTTCCCGTCGAAAACATTCCTTTCATCCAGCAGGGTATTTGTCTGTCCATTGCCTTTATCAATGATCCCCAGGTCAACAGTCAGTTTATTTTCCCAGGGTATATCGGTACCATTGGTTTCCACCACCAACAAGGGAAGATACGACCCGGAAAAGCCCGTATAGGGGGTTGTAAACCAGCTGGGAACAGGCCTGTAGGAAACGGTTGAGGTTGTAAGACCGACGGACAGGTAGGCAATACAGCTCATATCACTGGAGGTACTGTTGGTATTATTGACCTGAACGGCAAGGACATTGCCGCCATTTTTCAGGCAATTCTTAAGGGTCTGCTTGTAAATCATGAAAGACGAAGGATTGCGGTAGTCTTTCATCACTGCCTCATGGTCTGTAGCCGGCGTATTGTACTCGGGGAAATCCCCTACAGTACCGAGGTTCGCCCTGCCAACCTCAACCCCGTTGATCCAGGCTACAAAACCATCATCATAATCCATGTTCAGCAAAGCGGCAGCAATGACGGAAGTGTCCTGGATATTGAATACTATTCTTGTGTATACAGCAGTAGGATTTGGTGGAACCGGAATCGAGGTGGCATCGTCATTGTCTGCATAGCCAAACCCTCCCGGACCCAACAGCCAGGTTGCATCGTTGAAACCCGGGTTTTGCCAACCTGCTCCCGGTCCTGAGGTAATGCCGACATAATAGTGCCAGTTATCTCCGGAATAAACAACTGATTCCCAATGATCTATAACATTGCTTTGTCCAAAAATGTTTCCTGAAAGTAAAAGAAAGAGGACTGCTTTCACACCAAAACGTAGCATCATATCTGAGAGATCTAAGAATGTAAAAAACCGACGCGAATATAGCATTTACGTATAAATAACCGGCAGGGTTATCAAATTCAACGCGAAAGTGAGCGGTAAGAAATGAGGGGTTTTATGGATTGCCAGGAGGGCAGACTGCCCTGCACGGCAGCCATGACAGGAATGATAAAAAAACTGACAACAGCGGCACATATTTCAGTGGAAAATCGTATTTTAGATTTGACAGTACTGAAATCAAGCGTTATTAATTTCATTATAAAACTTATCATATGGCAAAAGTAGCAATGCTCGGCACCGGTTTCATCGGTGATTTCTATACCTTTTCGTTACATGGGCAGCGAAACCGTGATCGTGTTCACATTGTATATTCCCGTGATAAGGATCGCGGTAAGGCGTTTGCCGCGAAACACGGCATATCCCGATGGACCACTTCCATGAAAGAGGCCATTGCGGATCCAGAGGTCGAGGTTGTAGTAATTGCCCTGCCCAACAACAGGCATCTCGAAGCGGTACTGATGGCTGCTGAAGCGGGAAAGGCTGTTTTTTGCACCAAACCCCTGGGGTGCAATGCCCGGGAGGCAAAACAAATGCTTGATGCCGTGGAAAAAGCCCTAGTTATGCACGGCTATATGGAAGACCTGGTCTATACCCCAAAAACATTAAAAGCTCTTCATTCCGTTCGTTCCGGAGCTATCGGCGATGTTATCTGGGCACGTTCACGGGAAACGCATCCCGGCCCGCACAGTGACTGGTTCTGGACAAAAGAGATTTCGGGAGGCGGTGTGCTTCTCGACATGGGTTGTCATTGCATTGAGATCGCCAGGAATTATATCGGGAAGGACATTAAACCGGTAGAGGTGATTTGCTGGGCGGAAACGCTCGTAAAGCCAATTGAAGCAGAAGACAATGCACTCGGATGGGTTAGATACGAAAACGGTGCTATCGGTCAGTTTGAAGTAAGCTGGTCATTCCGCGGAGGAATGGATTTGCGCGATGAAGTGATGGGCACGGACGGCACCATTTGGGTGAACAACTTCCTGCGAACCGGTTTTGAAATGTTTACTGCAGGCGGGAAAGGCGGTTATGTAGCGGAAAAAGCCGAAACCGAGAAGGGATGGATCTTCCCGGTTGGCGATGAAGTTGTGGAACTGGGTTATACCGATATGTTTACCGACATGTTCCGGGCTTTTGAAAACAAAACAGAAGCCAAAGAGACTTTCTATGACGGCTATGTTGTAAATGAGATTATGGACGCCTGTTACCGATCCGCAAAGACAAAAAAGTGGGAACCGGTAAAGCTGGAAGTCTGGAGGGGCCGTGAAAAAACTTCACCCATCAATGCAATCCGCGATTATGATGCCGGTCATCTGCTGGTAAAGGAAGAAACCATGCCCGACGGACGTGTTAAGCTGATCCTGAAAGATAAGAAAACAGGAAAGATAACGCAGCAGGAGCGGTGAACGGTAAACTGTGAATGGTGACCAGTAAACGGTAAACAGTTTGGACATATGACCCAGGTTTCCCTGGAGGTGGGATTTAATAATCTGTCTTATTTTAATAAAACATTTAAGAAGCTGTGTGGAGTTTCTCCTGCGAAATATGTAAAAACTCACTGAATTTTACCTGATTCAATACGTCTCGTACTTATAAGTTTTCTTCGACAAAACCTGGCCATTGCCATCATAAACTGTTTTCTCGGTCTTCAGGTTATTGGCATACCTGTACTCTGAGACTTTAATTTTTTTCCCGGCAGGATCCAGCTCGGTTTCCTGGATCTTGTTGTTGGCAGCATCGTATTTGTATAAAAAATGTTTGTCAACCTTAGCTTGTTTGTATTCGATTTCCTCAATTATATTTCCAGCCTGATCGTATTTGGTCACTGATTCTACCAGCACTTTACCGGCATCTCCTTTTTCAAACTTTTGCTCATACACCGTAACACTCTTCAGCTTGTTATTAATGGCTTTTTTTTCCTGCGCCGTCAGCAGGAAGGGCCAAACCATGATCATCAGTACAAAAGCGAATTTCTTCATGTTCCCGTTTTTATTTAACCTATTCATGTATACTGGGATTTTACACAATTGTTTTCATGAACAGCAAAAAAACCTCAAGAAAGTTTGTCATTTGAATATTATTATTTTACTTTGTATCTCAAAGTACTTTTATATGGAACAGAACCAGGAACCCATTCAACAGCTTAACGCGATACGCAACATGATGGAGCGTTCCTCGCGGTTTATTTCCCTGAGCGGCCTTTCGGGTGTTGCAGCAGGGATAATTGCACTTATCGGTGCAGGAGTTGCGTTCTTTTATCTTGACTTTGATCAGCGGTACTTCGACATTGACCGTTACTTTATGGAGAGGTCTTACCTGAAATTTGACCATTCATGGTTGTTCATAACGCTGGATGCATTGATTGTATTGGGACTCGCCTTGTTCTCTGGGATTTATTTCACCACCCGGAAGGCCAGGAAAAAAGGATTAAAGATATGGGACAGTGCCGCACGCAGGATGGTCATCAATATGTTTATTCCTTTGTCAGCCGGTGGTATATTCTGTCTGATTCTTCTGTATCATCACCTTGTTTTTCTGGTTGCCCCTGCCACATTGCTGTTTTATGGCCTGGCGCTTGTGAATGCCAGCAAATATACCTTTCATGAAGTAAGGGTTCTGGGAATTTCGGAAATCCTGCTTGGCCTGATGGCCAGCTGGCTCGTGGGATACGGCCTGATATTCTGGACAGTCGGTTTCGGTGTGCTGCATATCTTCTACGGAATGATGATGCATTACCGGTATGATGCCAAGCATGACGAATAACGAGCAAGAAGGTATTGTGAAAGAGATCATCGGAAAACTAAACAAGCAGTTTGAAAGCCGGGTGCGGCTGGGGATCATGTCGGTACTCATGGTGAATGAATCCGTCGATTTTGTATCGCTGAAAGACTTACTTGACATTACTGACGGCAACCTGGCCAGTCATCTGAGCGCACTGGAAAAGAACAAACTGATCGAAGTCAGGAAACAGTTCGTGGGCCGTAAGCCCAATACCCGTTACCGGATTACAGCGTCAGGACGCAATGCTTTCAGGGAACATCTTGATTATCTCGCAGAAATCATCCGTTTAAAACGTTAACTTTTGAAACAACCACTTTTCATTTCTCTTGCCGTCGCCGGAGCGCTGGGTCTGGCAATTGCCTGGGTTGACTCCCGTCCGAGCTGGGATGACACAGGTATTTCTGTGATCATGATCTTTGCAGCCGCCGCATGTTGCGGCTTCCTGTCGAGGCAAAGACCCTGGCTGATCGGCATAGCGACAGGCATATGGATACCGCTGCACGCAATCGTTACAGATCATAACTTTGGGAGTATCCTGGCAATCATACCTGCATTGGTGGGTGCTTATGCAGGTTACCTGACATACAGGCTGCTGTCCGGCAATTAAGATGGAAATAACAATTTTTTTAATATTTAACTCTGTAATTCAAAGTACTTTTAAAACAACATTATTATGGAAACAATTGACAAAACTTTCAACCGGTTCTTCAGTTCAGTAGGATTTAAGCTTGGATTAATTGCCATACTTACGTTACTGCTGCTCATCCCGGCAAGTATGATCAGCTCGCTTATCAGCGAACGTGAAGAACGGCGTGATGAGACCATCAAAGAGGTCACTTCGATATGGGGAAATGAACAAACGCTATCCGGTCCGGTTCTGACCATACCGGTTAAAACTACCGAAGAGACCTCTCAGGATGACTTTAAAACGGTGACGAAATATGTTCACATTTTACCTGAAAATCTAAAAGTAGAAGGCAGTGTAGAACCCAAGGTACGCAACCGCGGTATTTACAAGGTGGTTACTTACCGCGCCAGGTTGCATGTTACCGGCAGTTTCCCGGCTGTTGACCTGTCTGAGCTTCACCTCGGGCCCGATGACTTTGAAAACAGCATGGGCTGGATCGAGATCGGTATCCCCGACATGCGCGGAATAAACCAGGAAATCAATTTCAGCTGGGGTGATACGGTAGTGCCCATGATCCCGGGAATTCCCAGCAATGAAATTTCCACCTCGGGCATTCACTGTGAGGTACCACTCACCAGGGACGCTGAAATCAGTTTTGCCTTTGATCTTGATTTGAACGGAAGTCATTCCCTGAACTTTGTTCCCCTGGGTAAAGAAACAACTATTAGCCTTGCATCGTCCTGGAATTCACCCAGTTTTAAAGGGGCATTCCTTCCTGATGACCGGAAACTTACAAAAAAAGGATTTACGGCAACATGGAATGTCCTGCAGCTCAACCGCAATTACCCCCAGCAATGGACCGGTAATCAGTATTCGATCGGGGAATCAGTTTTTGGCGTGGACCTGATTACTCCTGTGGATACGTATCAGAAATCCATGCGCTCTGTAAAATATGCAGTTTTATTTATCGGATTGACCTTTCTGGTGTTCTTTTTTTCAGAGGTATTTACGAAAGTCCGCATTCATGCTGTAAATTACCTGCTTACAGGTTTTGCACTCTGCGTGTTTTACTCACTGTTGACCTCGATAGCTGAACACCTTTCATTTACCATTGCATACTGTATCAGCAGCTTTACCATAATAGCCATGATCGCAACATTTGCATGGTCACTCTTTAAAAGTGCCAGGGTAACCCTTTCAATAGTGCTTAGCCTGATTGCCTTGTATGTCTTCTTGTTTGTCATACTCCAGCTTATGGATTATTCCTTGCTGTTTGGCAATATTGGCCTCATTGCCATTCTTGGGCTGGTGATGTATTTTTCACGAAAGATTGACTGGTATTCTCCGGTCAGGAACACAGACAAAGAATAAATGCAAATCGGCAAAAACTGTTTATCTTTGATTTACAGGAATTGCGGCATGACAAATAACCATGGGAAATTCAGTCTCCGGGCACGGTTGCGAAGCTTCCGATATGCTTTTCGCGGACTCCATGTGATTCTGAAAGAGGAACATAATCTCTGGATTCACCTTTTCGCGGCTTTTTCAGCCATAGTGCTCGGGATTGTTTTTCACATCAGCCGGGCCGAATGGCTCATCCTGGTCCTTTGCATAGGCCTGGTACTGGCAGCTGAAATAATGAATTCAGCCATTGAAAGGCTGGTAGACCTGTATGCTCCGCAAAAGAGTGAAAAAGCCGGACTTATAAAGGATATTGCTGCAGGGGGAGTCCTGGTGGCTGCAATTGTGGCACTGGTGGCGGGGATATTGGTTTTTTTACCACATTTTACCGGCATCTGAAATCCTCATCATGCAGCAGGAATTTCTGAAATACCTCAACGAAACCTGTCATTGCAGGCCCGACAGGAAATACCTGCTGGCTGTGAGCGGTGGTGTTGATTCGGTTGTCATGACCTTTCTGTACCATTTGTCGGGTATCGAATTTTCCATTGCCCACTGCAATTTTCACCTCAGGGGAGAAGAATCGGAAGAAGACAGGAATTTTGTTGAGCAACTGGCGAGAAGCTATCATCGCCCGTTTTACCTGAACGACTTTGATACGAAAACCTATGCTGAAGAGCAAGGCGTATCCATTCAGATGGCAGCGCGTCATCTCCGGTATACCTGGTTTAATGAACTTGCCGGAAAACTGGCTTGTGATTACATTGCCACCGGTCATAACCGGAACGACATTGTTGAGACTGTTCTGCTTAACCTTGCACGCGGGACCGGTATAAGGGGATTATCCGGCATCAGCCCCGTACATGGCAAAATTATCCGGCCCCTTCTTTTTGCTTCACGTGAGTCGATTGCACAGTTCGCCAGGGAAAACAACTTACAGTGGCGTGAGGATTCATCCAATGCAGAGACAAAGTACCACCGCAATTACATCAGGCATACCATTATACCGGCATTTCAGAAGATCAACCCGGCTTTTCTGAAGAATGCAATAGAAACATCTGGAAGGCTGGAACATACAGAAAGACTGCTTGATTGGATGGTCGATCTGGTAAAAAAGGAAGTATGGACAGAATTGCCCGACAGGTGCCTGATCCATATTGAAAAGCTGAAGGAATATCCCTCCAATGATATCCTCCTTTTCGAGTTACTGAGAGAATTTGGTGTCAGCCAGCTCAGTATTGAATCCATCTTAACAGCATTCGGATCCAATCCGGGAAAACAGTTTCTCACCCGGACGCATTGTATCACCCGTGACAGGTCGACGCTGATCATTACCCGAAGAGCATTGCGTGAAGAGGCAGAAGTACTCATTGATCAGGAAACCGTTCAAATAAATTATCCGCTGCACCTGACCTTCACGCTGTCCGGTATCACTCCGGACTTTACTATTCCGACAGAACGTCATTTTGCAGCACTTGATGCGGACACCATCAGCTTTCCATTGTTATTGCGCTGCTGGAAGGAAGGTGATAAATTCCATCCGCTTGGCATGGAAGGATCAAAGAAGATCAGTGATTTCCTCATTAACAATAAGATTGCACGGCCAGACAAAAATCGGATCTGGGTACTTGAGACAGGCGGAAGAATTGCATGGGTTGTAAACTACCGGATTGACGACAGGTTCAGGATCAAATCCGAAACACGCAAAATACTTTTAATAGCCTTTAAAGAATAGCAGAAATTCTTTAAATTTAACTATGCAAAAGTATACACCTATCGAAAAGGAATGGATTATTGCACTGGAGGGTTCGGATCCTGCCAGGAAAATTACGGTTGTTCATGAAATCAGAAATTCAGGATCGATTAACATGCTGCCGGCACTTTTTAGCCTGATCCATAAAAAGACAGCCCCGGAGGTCAGGAATGAAATACTGCAGCTTGTGGGTGAAATAAAATCGCAGGAAGCTGCGCCGATTATTGCCGCATCATTAGATAAGATGGATTTCGGTGATTATCTGCATGCTTTTGTGGCAGCCTGCTGGCAGTCGCGTCTGGATTTCAGCAAACATCTGCAGGTATTTGCAGGTCTTTTTATCCAGGGTGATTACCGCACGGCCCTGGAAGCCTTTACCGTCATTGAAGAATCGATAATAAACGCCTCCGACATCGAAATAGCAGAGTGTATCCGTTTCCTCAAAGATGCAGAGTGTATGATCACCGATGAGAAAATGCCATTGTTCAGGGAATTGCGGAGGGTCGTAGAAAACAGTTAGCATGAAATCTCGGACAGGTCTGCCGGTAAGCAGACCTACAGGGTATTGCTGAATTCGATCAATAGTCTCATCAGTTCTTCCACGCCGGCTCCGGATATTAATTCCGGCCTGTCGTCAAGATCGTGGTATGCTTTTGACTCTCCCATGGAATAGATTGAGAAGGCCGGTACCCCTTGTTTGTAAAATGGACAATGGTCACCGTTGCATGCTTCCCCCCTAATTTTAATAGCAGGTAGTAGTTTCTCCTTTTCATTGATGGTCAATAGTGTGTTGAATTCGTTGGGATAAACACTGCCATTTACCACCGTAATACCTTCAGAACCGTTGCCGATCATATCAAGGTTTATCAGGAATTTTATTGCTGACAGTTTCATCAGGGGACGATTGGCAAAGTACCCGGAACCGAGCAGGCCAAGTTCCTCACCTGAAAAAACCAGGAAGACGACCGAGTACCGGGCTGGATTTTCGCGGAAATAGCTCGCAAGAGAAAGCATGGTTCCAACACCATAAGCGTTGTCATTCGCACCCGGGTCGAAAATTCTTTTCCCCATTGTCCCGAGGTGATCATAATGGGATGAAAAAACAAGAAACGAATCAGGGCATTCGGTCCCGCGAATAACGCCGGCAACATTACGGGTTAGATAGTTTGCCCGGTAGCGATTCCGAATGTTGATAGTGATTTTATCAACTGTATCGGGGCAGACAGAGGCAATTAGTCTGAAGTAAGGTATTGCAATGGTATAATCCGAAATGCCAAAAGATAATTTCTCATGCGTTACCTCAACAATAGCCCGAATTCCATTTCCCTTACCCGCTAATAGCAGCTTCCTCCAATTCATAATCTTGGCTATTTCCTGTTTGCTCAATTCATTCCAGGCCCTGGCATCGATGATCAATACCTTGCCTTTGAGAAAACTGACCAGGGAATCGGTATTTTGCTCGGCAAGCTTACGGACAGGAATAATAACACCGTCGAATGTACCTTTACAACTTGGAGAAGCAGGATTAATTACAAATTCGCGACCAGGAACAAGCGGTATTCCGTTAATCATTAATTTCATGGCTCCCGGATAGGTATTCACACCGATGGCAAAGGGCTGATAATATGTATCAGTAAAGGGATGAATGCCAATTCTCTTGTATTCGTTCCGTATGTACCTGGAAGCCCTCGAATCACCATTCTTCACATATCCCCTGCCATGCATGCGCTCTGAGCACAGGATATCGACTACTGTTTTTACGTAGACCACATCCTGACTCAGAACATTTTGCCGGAACTGGCAGGTAAGCAGTGCAACCCAGGCTAAACTGCGAAAATGAAAGAGACTCCGGATCATGTTGATCAGTGATAACTTGAAAAATACTTCATAAACTGGCTGCGTTCGTAAAGAGACGGATCCGGAATTTTATTATAGTTCAATATACCTCTAAACTCGCTGAGGCTTTTGTAACCTTTTCTGTTCATCCAGTTTTCCAGTTCGTCAAAAATGACCTTCAACTGATCATTTCCTTTCTTATAAAGCACAGAACATAGCTGAACCGCTTTTGCACCTGCAAGGATCTGCTTAATTACCGCATTGCCATCATGTATTCCCGTAGAGGCTGCAATATCAATTTTCTCAACCTGACCAGAAACAATACCCACCCAACGCAATGATTGCCGGATATCGGCAGGAGAGCTGAATACTCCAGCAGAAGTGAGCTTCAGGTGCTCAATATCGATATCGGGCTCATAAAACCTGTTGAACAGCACAACCCCCTGAACACCCCTTACATATAGGTTGTTGACAAAGCCCGGCAGATTGGTAAAATGATAACCGATTTTCAGGGACAAAGGCAGGCTGGTAACCCGCTTAATTTTGACTACCAATTCGTTGTATAAGTTTTCGTATTTTTCCGCCGATTGCTCCTTATGTGAGGCCACAAAGAAGATGTTCAGTTCAAGTGCATCCGCACCAGCACTTTCAATGTCCCTGGCAAAAGAAACCCACTCGCTAACCGTCATGCAGTTGATTGAAGCCATGACAGGAATTTTTACGGCTCTTTTAGCCTCCTCGATTAATTTTAAATACTCATCCAGAGCATTGTTTTTGGCGTAGCCGGTGATATAATCATGGGCTTCAGGATACAGAACATCTTCCACAAACTTCCCTGCTTCAAACTGTATTTGTTCTTCAAAAAGGGATTTTAAAACCACCGCACCTGCACCCAGGTCTTCAAATTTCCTGATATTATCGACAGAACTCGTTAATCCCGAGCTACTTACTATCAAAGGACTTTTAAGTTTCAAACCAAGATAATCCGTTTCTAGACTCACCATATGAAAATCATTTATTGATTCAAGTTTCTTTCTCCGAATATCAGGCTGCCGATACGCACCATGGTTGATCCTGCTTCAATAGCTAGTTTGTAATCCCCCGACATGCCCATTGACATTTCCCGGAACGACGGTTCGTCCGGGAACCATGTTGCTTTTACTTCTTTAAAAAACGCTGCAAGCTGCTGAAATTCCTGCCTGATTTGCACAGTATTATCGGTGAATGTTGCCAGACCCATCAGACCGGTTATCCTGACATGCTGCAGATCGCTGAGCTCACCGGAAAAAAGCAACTGCCTCGCTTTCTCAACAGGCAAGCCGGTTTTTGTTTCCTCTCTGGCAATTCTTATCTGCAGGAGACAATCGATCCTCCGGTTCAGTTTGGAGGCTTCGCGGTTAATTTCAGTCAACAATTTCAAGCTGTCAACTGAATGAATAAGGTGGATAAACGAAACCACGAATTTCACCTTGTTAGTTTGAAGATGCCCGATGAGATGCCATTCTACGTCAGGTGGCAACATTTGCTGC
Source organism: Bacteroidales bacterium UBA5072 (assembly GCA_002415855.1). GTDB lineage: Bacteria > Bacteroidota > Bacteroidia > Bacteroidales > UBA10428 > UBA5072. Next base: position 9,023 of record DIAS01000064.1, on the reverse strand, counting down.
TTGAGGTACAATTCCTGAACCCGGTTTTCACCAAAAGCCCGTTGTCCTGCATCATAAGCCTGCCTGATGATCTCTGCAGGCATAGTTTTGGAAACTGCAATGATCCTGACGTTCTGTGGTATTTCTTTTCGCAACAGCTTAATATTATCTGCGATAATCATAATGCAGGGTATATGATGCACGTGATGTACAACCAAAAGTAATAAAAAAAGAACAGTTGAAACATGATTTATCCGGGTGCTCAAAAATCCAGGCTTTATTCCGTCAGAAGAAACAGTATCTTCAATAATGAAGAAAGAGTGTTTAAAAAAAGCTTATTCATTCAAAATTTTTTATTATTGTAATATGATTTCAGTTTGTGATATATTGTTCGCTCGCCTGGATTACCTGTATCAACGTATTTAATAATCAATAAGGGAGGATGATCATGGATAAAGATGAAATCAAATCGAGAATCAAGCATGTTATCGGGCAAGTACTGGAAAAGGAAGAATCGGATATTGCTGATGACGCCAATTTCGTATTTGATTTAGGCGCTTCATCCATGCAAAGCCTGCAGCTCATTGCGGCCTTTGAAGAAGAGTTCAGCATCGAAATGGAGCAGGAGAAAGCTATGGAGGTTCAGACCGTTGCGGGTGCCGTTGATTTTGTGAGCACATACCTAATCTGATTGTTCTGCATTTGCTTCGTGTTTTGTCTTTGGTAAAATTCACTGACAATGGATACAAGATCCTGTCTTTTAACACCAAGGTTCACCATTCACAGAAACAATCTTGAGAAGTTGTTTTACCCGCGATCTGTTGCCGTGGTTGGCACCAACAATATCAAGGGCACTGTTCCCTATGACATTCTGTTCAACATTTTAAAAGCTGAATTCAGGGGCATTTTGTTCCCCGTCAGTCCGGGTGAAAAATCCATATGTTCGGTCAGGGCATACAAATATGTAATTGACATTGACCATCCTGTTGATTTGGCCATCCTGGTGTTTCCGGCGCAGGTATGTCATCTTGCCATGGAACAGTGCGGTCAGAAAGGGATAAAGGCGGTGGTTATCATTTCGGCAGGGTTTAAGGAAACGGGTGAGAAGGGCTGGGAAAGAGAGATGCAGCTCCGGGAGATCGCAGTGAAATATGATATGTCATTTATCGGGCCTAATTGTCTTGGCGTTATCAATACTGATCCGGCCGTTAATCTAAATGCTTCCTTTGCCAGAAGAATGCCTGAAGAGGGGTCCATCGGATTCCTCTCGCAAAGCGGTGCGCTTTGCACTGCGGTCCTTGACTATGCCAGGGCAAAACACATTGGATTCTCAAAATTCATCAGTTTTGGTAACAAGGCTGACATCAGCGAGATAGACCTGTTGTATTATCTGAAGGACGATGAGAAAACAAAGGTCATCCTCCTGTACCTCGAAGAGGTATCGGACGGACAAGGGCTTATGCAGGCGGCACAGGATATAATAGTTGACACTGGTAAACCGATTCTGATCTTAAAATCAGGCAGAACCGAAGCCGGTGCCACTGCAGCCGCATCACACACAGGATCACTGGCCGGCAGCGATGAGATATGCAATGCGGCTTTCAGACAGGCAGGCATTATCCGGTGCGGCAATATTGAGGAAATGTTCAACATTGCCATTGCCTTTGCTTATCAACCCCTTCCAAAATCAGGCCGAATTGCCATTGTTACCAATGCTGGAGGACCCGGGGTGCTCACAACGGATGCCGCTATAATGGAAGGGCTTGAACTGGCATCATTCAACGAGGAAACCACACAGCTTTACAAAAAATACCTGCCGGCCACTGCAAACATCAAAAACCCGGTGGACGTCATCGGTGATGCAAAGGCGGATCGGTATAACCTTGCCATATCAGGGGCCATTTGTGATCCGGGGGTTGACGGGATATTTGTAATACTTACTCCGCAATCCATGACCAATATTGATGCCATTGCAAATGAAATAGTGCAGGTCACCAATGGCTACAATAAGCCTGTTTATGCATCTTTCATGGGTGAGGCCGATGTAAGAAGTGGTGTGGACATTCTTCAGCGTAATAAAATACCCCACTATATCCTTCCGGAATCCATGTGCCGGAGTTTTGCAAGGGTTTACCGTTTTGGTTCAGAAAGACATGAACGGAATACCAAACCGAAAGACTTCAAGGATGTCAATAAGGAAGCTGCCAGGGCTGTTCTGCTTGACTCGCTGAATCAGGGTCTGACATTCCTTTCGGAAGATAAAGCAGTTAAGGTACTTGGAGCATACCACCTGCCTGTTTTGCAGGGGAAAATTGCCACTACACCTGCACAGGCAATGGCTCTGGCCGCAGAAATCGGTTTTCCGGTCGCCATGAAGGTATTATCCGATGAAATATTCCACAAAAGCGATATCAAAGGAGTTGTACTGAATGTAACCAATGTTGGGGAAGCTGATAAAGCCTTCCGTGCGATCATTCACCAGGCTTCGGCCTTAATGCCGAATGCAAGGATCAGGGGAGTTTACATTACCAGAATGGTAAACTCGGGACAGGAAGTCATCCTGGGCATAAAAAGAGACCCCTCTTTTGGCGCGGTAATCATGTTCGGTCTGGGTGGAATTTTTGTTGAATTATACAGGGACGTTAGCTTTGGAGTGGCACCGGTCAATGAATCGCTTGCCGAATCAATGATTCATGGAACAAAAGCCTATGGTTTGCTGAATGGTGCCAGGGGAACCACAAAATTTGATACAACCGGCATTAAAACCTGTATTATGCGTCTGAGCCAGCTTGCCGTTGACCTGCCTCAGATCAAAGAACTGGATATTAACCCGCTCATTGTGCTGCAGGAGGGAAGCGGATGTTTTGTGGCCGATGCCAAGATAGTGCTGGGATAAATGAAGGGTACAACCGGAACAACCGAAGTCTCATCCCAAACAACATATAACACACAACAATCAACCATCAACTGTCAACTAAACTAACATCTAAACCAATGAGAATCATCATCAAACCAGATGCAACCGAAGTAGGAACCTGGGTGGCCAATTATGTTATCGACAAGATCAAAGCCGCCGGAGACAATACAAAAAGACCATTTGTTCTGGGATTGCCAACCGGCTCATCACCTATCTCGACTTACAAGGAGCTTGTCAGCAGGCATAAGAAAGGAGAGGTATCATTCAGGAATGTGGTGACATTCAACATGGACGAATATGTGGGACTACCCGAAGATCACAGCGAAAGCTATCATTCTTTCATGTTCGATAATCTGTTCAGCTCTATCGACATCCCACGCGAGAATATCAATATCCTCAATGGCAATGCCAGTAACCTCGACAAGGAATGTGAAGATTATGAAAAAAGGATACAGCAATACGGCGGGGTGGATCTGTTCCTGGGCGGGATAGGACCTGACGGACATATCGCTTTTAATGAACCAGGCTCATCATTGAGTTCAAGAACCCGTGTAAAAACCCTGAGGTACGATACAATTGTGGCCAATTCAAGGTTTTTCGGCGGTGATCTGTCAAAAGTTCCGACAAAAGCATTGACTGTGGGCGTCGGAACGGTTATGGATGCCCGAGAGGTGTTGATCATCATAACCGGTTACAACAAAGCACGCGCTTTGCGTGAAGTGGTCGAAGGAGGTATAAGTCACATGTGGACTGTTTCCATTCTCCAGATGCATCCGAAAGGCATCATTGTGTGCGATGAGGCATCAACACTTGAATTGCGAGTTGAAACAGTGAAATATTTCAAGGATATCGAGAATGATACCAGATTCTGATTCTGATTCTGATTCTGATTCTGATAGATAATGCCAATTTTTGAACAGGTGTTCAGGATATAAATTCAAAGAAACAGGAATTCAAGTCAAGATAATGAATTACAGACCATTAACCGATCTTGAGGTCAGTACCTTGAAGTTGCAGGGTTGCACTGCTAATGACTGGTCTGATGTTGCCGTGAAAGAAAACTTCAGAACCGAGTTTGTAAAGCATACCGCTTTTTATGGCAAGGTTAAACTGGGTTGTTTCGGTGACAAAACAGAAATCGGGGACGGACCAGTCAGGAGATCTGGTCTTTACAACACACAAGTTCACCAATGTGAAATCGGGGATGAGGTATTGGTCTCTGATACCGGCCTGTTATCCAATTATATAATTGATGATCATGTAATTATATTAAACACAGATTCGATCTCAGTCAAGGGTGAATCTGCATTCGGTAACGGAACTGAAATTGAGGTGCTGAATGAAGCGGGAGGCCGTGAGCTAGTCATTTTCGACAGGCTCTCTGCACAACTGGCTTACCTGCTTGTATTTTACCGGCATGATCCCGAATTAACCCGCAGGCTGAAGTCACTGATACAAACCGCTGTTTCACCGGAAAGAAAAGCGCAGGGGCGGATTGGCGCATATACAAAAATTCAGCATGCCGGTGTGCTGCAAAACGTGGTCATTGGCAGTCATGCAGTTATTTCAGGACCACAGCTGATGGAAGATTGTTCCGTGATAAGTAACCGGTTTGCACCTGTACGTATCGGGGAAGGTGTTATCATCAGGAAGTCGGTCATCCTTTCAGGATCAGCGATAACTGATAATGCCTTTGTTGAGAAATGTTTTGTCGGGCAGGGAGTAACCATCGGCCGGCAGTTCTCGGCAGAGAACTCGGCTTTCTTTGCAAATACAGAAGTTGCCCTTGGAGAAGCCTGCAGTATTTTCGCGGGTCCATATACGGTTTCCCACCACAAATCAACGCTGCTGGTGGCGGGCATGTTCTCCTTTTACAATGCCGGCAGCGGAACCAACATCAGCAACCACATGTATAAACTAGGGCCCTTGCACCAGGGAATCGTGGAACGGGGCTCCAAAACGGGATCATCCAGTTACCTGTTGTGGCCATGCAGGGTTGGCGCTTACAGTGTGGTGGTCGGCAAACATTTCACAAATTTTGATACATGCGATTTCCCGTTTTCCTATATTGTGGAGGAAAAGGGGAAAAGCATATTGTATCCAGCCATGAACCTGTTTACCGTGGGTACACGGCGTGACAGTGAAAAATGGCCTGCCAGGGACAAGAGAACGGACCCTGTAAAACATGATCTGATCAGCTTTGATTGGATCAATCCCTATATCGCCGGTAAAATATCCAATGGCGTTCGCCTGCTGGGCGGTTTCACGGACAAGGTACTGAAAACCCAGGAGCATGTCAGCTTCAAAGGGATACAAATACCAAGGCTGTTGTTAAAAACCACCAGAAAATTTTACGAACTGGCCCTGAAGGTTTACATCGGCAGTGAGGTTGTCGGCAAACTCGAAAGTGAAACCGCTGCTCTATCTGCGGGAAGGATTAAGATGATATTGGCTGCAAAAGAAGGTCCCGGACGAGGTGAATGGCGCGACCTGTCGGGAATGATAGCACCGGCGGAGGCGATCGACCAACTTACCATGGATATAAAGAAAGGAGATTGCGGGACTGTTGAGCAGGTGTTGGATCGGTTGCAGGAGATACACAGGCATTACAAAGAGTATTCCTGGAATTGGTGCTCAGCTTATTTTGAAGCGGAGACAGGTTTAAAGCCGGACCAGTTTACCCGTGAAAACCTCCTTCAAATAGTCGCAGAGTGGCAGATCAACGCCATCAGGTTAAACCAGATGATCCTGCAGGATGCCTCGAAGGAATTTGACCTGACAAGTCATTATGGGTATGGTATTGACGGTGATGAAGGCATCAATGCCTTGGATTTTGAGACCGTAAGAGGGAATTACGAGGAAAACAAATTCATTAAAAACCTCAGGGCTGAAAATGAGAATATTGGGAAAAGGGCTACACGATTAGTGACGCTGCTGCAAACCATGAAATAATTCAATTCCGCATAAGCGGCTGGATTGATGCCATCAGCGCTCAGCCTGACACACGGGTCACACTGAGCGCAGTTGAAGTTTACTCGTAGCTCCCTGTTCCCTGCCTGTCCCTTGTTAGCGTTTCCAAAGCTTTTCCATTTCCTCGAGCGTCTTGCCCTTGGTTTCCGGAACCAGCTTCCACATAAAAAGAGCAGCCAGTATACCCATCACACCATAGATCCAATAGGAAAAACCATGATTGAACTTTTGCGTGAACCATTGGTTATCATTCAATATTGGAAAGGTATAGGAGATGATCCAGTTTGCTATCCATTGAGCTGCCACTGCAATTGACATGGCTCCACGGATACTGTTCGGGAATATTTCTGCCAGCATTACCCAGGTTACAGGACCCCAGCTCATTGCAAATCCCGCGATATACAACAAAACAAAAAACAAGGCCAATGATGCTGCACCGGAAGAAACGAACCTGGTTATTGTTTTACCATCTTCAACAAGTGTTGACAGGTTCGTATAAAATGTTGCTCCAAGCGATATCATCGCTGCAGCCATAATCAATGCACCGATAATCATCAGCGGTTTCCTTCCAAACCTGTCGACTGTGAGAATGGCAACAACAGTAAATGCCAGATTAACGATACCGACATAAATTGTCGAGAGCAGGGAAGCATCTGTTTTGGCGCCCATATCCCTGAAAATATTGGCAGAATAATACAAGACAACGTTTATACCGACAAATTGCTGAAATACGGATAACATTATACCGATAAAGATGACAAAGAATCCGAATGAGAGCCAGGGTGCACTTTTCTCATGAATGGTTTCCCTGATTTCTTTCAGAATTCCGGGTGCATCCTCCTTGCCTGCAATCTTGTTGAGGACCTCAAGAGCTTTGTTTTCATTCCCTTTCATGACCAGGTAACGTGGAGTTTCAGGCACAAAAAACAGTAAAAACAGGAAAATTCCAGCTGGTATAGCACCTGAGAAGAACATCCAACGCCAGCCCTCGGCAATTAACCAAGATTCATTGCCCTGTTTGGCAATCAACAAATTGACAAAATAGATCACGAGCATCCCGAAAATTATCGCAAACTGGTTCCAGGAGACAAGCTTACCCCTGATATTTGCCGGTGCAATTTCCGCGATATACATGGGTGATATCATGGATGCAATGCCCACCCCGATACCTCCGATGATCCTGTAAACAACAAATGAGTATACAGGAAGGGTCCCAAATATATTAAATGCCTCAGGTTTCCAGGCTCCGACTGCTGATACAAAAAAAGCGACAGCTGCAATGATCAGCCCGTTCTTCCTGCCCAGCGATTTCGAGATAAATCCTGCTGATGCACCTCCGATAACACAACCAATAAGAGCGCTGGAAATTACAAAACCCTTTATGGCGTCTGCAGTATCCTGAAGATCGGGGCCTTCGGTAGGAATGGCCTTACGAAGAAAACTAACTGCCCACACCGTTACCAGGACAATCAGGACAGCTGTGACGGTTAATCCTTTCCCGGCACCGATCAGTCTGATGATCTGTGCGGATATAATTACAAAAACCAGATAAATTACAAAAGTCATCAGGACTTTGTACTGGCTGATCAGAGACAACGTGTAGTCATGGTTTGCCGGATCAAAGATTCTGGTAATATAGAATCCCACGATCGATTTTTCAGCCCCGTTGACCACAGCCGTATCATATCCGAACAACAGACCACCCAGGGTGGCCACCAGGGTCAGGGCCATGATGTAAACAGGATTCCCTTTCTTAAAGGCAGTTCCTGAAGACTTTGCGGAAGTATCGATAAATACCATGTTAGATATACATATTTATAATTGATTCAAACAATTCCTGCTTGCCGCTGACACGTTCAGGTTCACCGTTCTTCATGGCCAGGTTGCGCAGGTCTTCCAGGGAAAGCTTGCCCTGTTCAAAGGCTTTGCCATCACCACTGTCGAAAGAGGCATACCGGTCATTTCGCATTTTCAGATACGGTGATTTTTCCAGGATGTTGTGCGCTATGGTGAGTGCTCTGGCAAAGGCATCCATGGCAGCAATATGGGCTATGAACAGATCTTCAGGATCAGTGGAATTGCGACGGATCTTTGCATCAAAGTTGACTCCCCCGCCCTGCAAACCTCCTGCGTCAAGGATGACAAGCATGGCCTCGACAAGCTCGTACAGGTCAATTGGAAACTGATCAGTATCCCATCCGTTGAAAGGATCTCCCCTGTTGGCATCAATACTCCCAAGCATTCCTGCATCAGCTGCAACTTGCAGGTCGTGCTGAAAACTATGGCCTGCCAGGGTAGCATGATTCACTTCTACATTCAGCTTGAAATCCTTATCAAGGCCGAAATGACGCAGGAATCCCACCACCGTTGCCGCATCAAAATCATATTGGTGTTTGGTGGGTTCCATGGGCTTAGGTTCAATAAAGAACCACCCTTTGAATCCGTTTTTCCTGCCGTAATCTCTGGCAGTTTGCAGAAACCTTGCCAGATGTTCCTGCTCACGTTTCATCTTGGTATTGAGCAGGCTCATGTACCCTTCCCGTCCGCCCCAGAACACATAATTCTCGCCCCCAAGTGCAATGGTTGCGTCCAAAGCGTTTTTTACCTGCAAGGCAGCACAGGCAAGTACTTTGAAATCGGGATTTGTCGATGCCCCGTTCATATAGCGGGGATTTGAAAACACATTGGCTGTGCCCCACAACAGTCTGACCCCCGATTCCTTCTGCTTCCTACTGGCATAATCCACCATGGCCTTCAGGCGCTTTTCATAATCCGTGAACAGACTGCCTTCGTCAACCAGATCAATATCGTGGAAGCAATAATAGGGGATCCCCATTTTGGTTATAAACTCAAAAGCAGCATCCATCTTATCCTTTCCCTGCTGGACAGGATCGGGGTTGTTATTCCAGGGCATGATCCGTGTGCCTGATCCAAAAGGATCCCCTCCAGTACCGCAGAAAGAGTGCCAATAGGCCACAGCAAACTTGAAGTGATCCTTCATGGTCTTGCTTCCAACCATACGATTTTCATCATAGCAGCGGAAAGCCAGCGGATTCTTAGATCCCTGACCTTCGAATTGAATTTTCCCTATTCCCGGGAAGAATTCCTTGTTTCCAATGGTTACATTCATGTTGTCAAGTTTTTATTGTAGGTTGTA
>DIAS01000009.1:98602-102472 GCA_002415855.1 Bacteroidales bacterium UBA5072 | reverse complement strand
TGGACCAGACGAATCCGCTGGCTGAGATTACACACAAACGCAGGATGTCAGCCCTCGGACCCGGTGGATTGTCCAGAGAACGTGCAGGTTTTGAGGTACGTGACGTGCATTACACACACTACGGACGTCTTTGTCCGATTGAGACCCCGGAAGGCCCCAATATAGGTCTTATTTCGTCTTTGTGCGTTTACGCCAAGATCAACGAACTGGGATTCATTGAAACCCCTTACCGCCAAGTTGTGAGCGGAACAGTTAACCTTACCTCAGAAGGTATCATCTGGCTCAGTGCCGAAGAAGAAGAGTCCAAGGTTATTGCACAGGCAAATGCACCCATTAAAGACAGCGGTGAATTCGAAAATCCGAAGGTGAAGGCCCGTTATAACGGCGATTTCCCGCTTTCCGATGCTCATGATGTTGACCTGATGGACGTTGCACCCAATCAGATAGCTTCCATTGCTGCTTCGCTTATCCCCTTCCTCGAGCACGATGATGCAAACCGTGCATTGATGGGATCAAACATGATGCGTCAGGCAGTACCACTCATTAATCCTGAGGCACCTGTTGTCGGAACCGGCATTGAGCACGAGGTTGTGCGGGATTCACGCTTCCTCCTGATAGCCGAAGCCGATGGCGTTGTGGAATATGTGGATTCAAATGAAGTGGTTATCCGCTATGCCATGACGGAAGAAGAGAAGTTTGTGAGCTTCGACGGCGATGTCAAACGTTATAAATTGCTGAAATACAGGAAAACCAACCAGAATACCTGCATTAACCTGAAACCCATCGTGAAAAAGGGCGAAAAGGTTACCAAAGGACAGATCCTGACCGAAGGTTATTCCACCAGCGATGGTGAACTTGCACTGGGCAGGAATCTGATGGTTGCCTTTATGCCCTGGAAAGGTTACAACTTTGAGGATGCAATCGTGATCTCGGAACGGGTGGTTAAAGAGGATCTCTTTACCTCCATTCATATTGATGAGTACATGCTCGAAGTGCGCGATACAAAACGCGGACTCGAAGAACTTACAGCAGATATCCCCAATGTCAGCGAAGAAGCCACAAGGAACCTGGATGAGAACGGGCTGATCCGTATCGGCGCCGAAGTCAACCCCGGCGATATCCTCATCGGCAAGATCACTCCGAAAGGTGAATCCGATCCTTCCCCCGAAGAGAAACTTCTCCGTGCTATCTTCGGTGATAAGGCAGGTGACGTGAAGGACGCTTCATTAAAGGCGCCCCCTTCCCTGCAGGGCGTTGTTATTGATAAAAAGCTCTTCTCCCGTTCCATCAAGGATAAGAAGCTGAAATCCTCCACAAAGCCCATCCTCGACAAGATCGAGGAGGAATTCGAACGTAACTCCAATGAGCTGAAAGCCAAGGTGATCGATAAACTTTTTATCGTCGTCAACGGAAAGACCTCACAGGGTGTCAAGGACTATTATAACGTAGATGTCATCCCCAGGGGAGCTAAATTCACCTTGAAGCTTCTGCAGGATATTGATTTCCAGAATATTAATCCTAATAAATGGACCACGGACAAAGATAAAAATGACACCATCAAGATCCTGATCCATAACTACATCATTAAGTACAAGGAAATTGATGCCGTGTACAAGCGTAAGAAATACAGCATCACCATTGGCGATGAATTGCCTGCAGGTATTGTTCAGCTTGCCAAGGTTTACGTTGCGCAGAAGCGTAAAGTAAAAGTGGGCGACAAGATGGCCGGCCGTCATGGAAACAAGGGTATTATTTCACGAATTGTTCGTGCCGAAGACATGCCTTTCCTCGAAGACGGAACCCCCGTGGACATTGTGCTGAACCCCCTTGGTGTACCCTCGCGTATGAACCTGGGACAGATCTATGAAACGGTACTCGGCTGGGCCGGCAGGAAAATGGGCGTGAAATTTGCCTCACCTATCTTTGACGGGGCATCGGTCGACCAGATTGCGCAATTCATGGAAAAAGCCGGTCTACCAAAATTCGGAAAGACATATTTGTATGACGGCGGCACGGGTGACCGTTTTGATCAGCCTGCCACAGTTGGTATCATTTACATGATCAAACTGGGGCATATGGTTGACGACAAGATGCATGCCCGTTCCATCGGACCCTACTCGCTTATCACACAGCAGCCGTTGGGTGGTAAGGCGCAGTTCGGCGGTCAGCGTTTCGGTGAGATGGAGGTCTGGGCTCTTGAAGCATTCGGTGCTGCCCATATTCTCCAGGAAATCCTCACGATCAAATCGGACGATGTTGTAGGAAGGGCAAAAGCTTATGAATCACTTGTCAAAGGTGAGCCGTTGCCGATACCCGGAATACCCGAATCGCTGAACGTATTGCTTCATGAGTTAAGGGGACTTGGTTTAAGCATAAACCTTGTTTAACCATTAACTTCATCAGCTACTCCGTTTTTATTCATAGTTATTAAAAAACAGAACTTCAATATGTCATTCAGAAGGGACACAAAAGTTAAATCGAGTTTCTCCAAAATATCCATCAGTCTGGCATCGCCCGAGGAGATCCTTGAGCGGTCAAGCGGTGAGGTACTGAAACCCGAAACGATCAATTACAGAACATACAAGCCCGAACGTGACGGTTTATTTTGTGAGCGGATATTCGGACCGGTAAAGGATTATGAATGCCATTGCGGTAAGTACAAGAGAATACGGTACAAGGGCATTGTCTGCGACCGTTGCGGCGTGGAAGTAACCGAAAAAAAGGTCAGGCGTGAGCGCATGGGCCATATTTCGCTTGTTGTTCCCGTTGCCCACATCTGGTATTTCCGTACCCTGCCTAATAAAATCGGGTACCTGCTCGGCCTTCCGTCCAAGAAGCTCGACAGTATCATTTATTATGAGCGATATGTGGTCATCAATCCCGGTGTAAAGGCTGTCGACGGCGTTCAGTACCTCGATTTCCTCACCGAAGAAGAGTATCTTGACATCATTGAATCGCTCCCCAAGGAGAACCAGTTGCTTGACGACGGGCACCCTGATAAGTTCATTGCCAACATGGGGGCTGAATCGTTGTACCAGCTTCTGCAGCGGCTTGACCTGGACAGCCTTTCCTATGAGCTTCGGCACAAGGCTAATACTGAGACCTCACAGCAGCGCAAGAATGAGGCGCTGAAAAGACTTCAGGTGGTTGAGGCATTTCGTGCCTCCAAGGGGGTCAATCACCCCGAATGGATGATCCTGAAGGTGATCCCGGTGATCCCTCCGGAACTCAGACCGCTTGTTCCGCTCGACGGCGGAAGGTTTGCCACGTCTGACCTGAATGACCTGTACCGCAGGGTGATCATCAGGAATAACCGGTTAAAGAGGCTGATCGAGATTAAAGCGCCGGAAGTCATTCTCCGGAATGAAAAGCGAATGCTCCAGGAGGCCGTGGATTCCCTGTTCGATAATTCCAGGAAATCCAATGCCGTGAAGACCGACGCCAACCGCCCGCTCAAGTCACTCAGTGACAGCCTGAAAGGCAAACAGGGACGGTTCCGTCAGAACCTGCTGGGTAAACGTGTTGACTATTCCGCACGTTCCGTCATCGTGGTCGGTCCGGAACTTCAGCTTCATGAGACGGGTCTGCCCAAAGAAATGGCAGCAGAACTGTATAAGCCATTTATTATCAGGAAGCTGATTGAAAGAGGTATTGTTAAAACCGTAAAATCAGCCAAGAAGATCGTTGATCGCAAGGATCCCGTTGTCTGGGATATCCTCGAGAATGTTTTAAAGGGTCACCCTGTATTGCTGAACCGTGCACCTACATTGCACAGGCTTGGTATACAGGCATTTCAGCCGAAACTTATCGAAGGTAAGGCCATACAGCTTCATCCGCTGGTTTGTACGGCTTTCAACGCCGACTTCGACG
>DIAS01000009.1:0-98346 GCA_002415855.1 Bacteroidales bacterium UBA5072 | reverse complement strand
TTCAACGCCGACTTCGACGGTGACCAGATGGCCGTTCATTTGCCCCTGGGTAATGCGGCAGTTCTCGAAGCCCAGATACTGATGCTTGCCTCGCACAATATCCTCAATCCTGCCAACGGGGCGCCCATCAATGTTCCTTCACAGGATATGGTTCTGGGTCTATATTATATGACCAAAGCGTGCAAGAACACCCCTGAGCAGCCTGTCCTGGGTGAAGGCTCCACATTCTATTCTCCCGAAGAGGTGATCATTGCTTACAACGAGAAGCGTGTTGACCTGCATGCCACAATCAAGGTGAGAATCTTGGACCATTCGAATGGCGAACCGGAAAAGAAAATCATCGAGACCACGGTTGGTAAGGTATTGTTCAATGAAGTAGTTCCCAAAGAGGTGGGATTCATCAACGAGATCCTGACCAAGAAATCCCTGCGTGAAATCATCAGCAACGTGCTGAAGAAGACAGGGACGGCACAAACTGCCAGATTCCTGGATTCAATCAAGGACCTTGGTTTCCAGATGGCTTTCAAGGGAGGCCTGTCGTTTAACATTGACGATGTGATCGTACCCGAGGAAAAGGAAAACCTGATGAATGAAGGATATCAGCAGGTTGATGAGGTAATGAACAACTATAACATGGGTTTCATTACGAACAACGAAAGATATAACCAGATCATCGACATTTGGACGCATACCAATGCAAAACTGACGCAAACCTTAATGAAACGCCTGTCGAATGACAAGCAGGGATTCAACCCCGTGTACATGATGCTTGACTCAGGCGCCAGGGGTTCAAAGGAGCAGATCCGCCAGTTGTCGGGTATGAGAGGTCTGATGGCCAAGCCGCAGAAATCAGGTTCCACAGGTTCTGAGATCATTGAGAACCCGATTCTCGCCAACTTCAAAGAAGGATTGTCGGTTTTGGAGTACTTTATTTCAACACACGGCGCCCGCAAGGGTCTTGCCGATACCGCACTGAAAACTGCTGACGCAGGATACCTGACACGTCGTCTGGTAGATGTATCGCAGGATGTGATCATCAGCGAGGAAGATTGCGGTACTTTGCGCGGGTTGATTGCCACAGCTATCAAGAACAACGAAGAAGTTGTTGAATCACTTTATGAACGTATCCTGGGCCGAACGGCTGTGCACGATGTATATCACCCGCTTACCGGTGAACTCATTGTATCATCGGGTGAGGAGATCAAGGAGGAAATAGCCCGCATTATCGATGATTCTCCCATTGAACACATGGAGATCAGGTCAGTGCTTACCTGCGAGTCGCGTAAGGGTGTGTGCGCCAAGTGTTATGGCCGTAATCTGGCAACCAGTCGCATGGTTCAGAATGGCGAAGCGGTAGGAGTTATTGCTGCCCAGTCCATTGGTGAGCCAGGCACACAGCTGACCCTTCGTACCTTCCACGTGGGTGGTACCGCCATGAGCATAACCACCGAATCACGTATCGTAGCCAGGTATAACGGAGTGGCTGAAATTGATGAATTGCGCATTGTTGAGCGCACCGAGTCCGATGGTTCCAAGGTAGATATCGTCATCGGTCGTCTGGCTGAATTACGCGTCGTGGATAAGAAGACTGGTATAGCGCTGACAACCAATAATATTCCCTATGGTGCCAAACTTTATGCCAAGAGCGGTGCCGATGTCAAGAAAGGTGACCTGATCTGCGAGTGGGATCCTTACAATGCCGTGATCATTTCCGAGGTTCCCGGTGTCGTTGCCTTCGAGAGTGTAATTGAAGGTATCACTTACAAGGAAGAATCGGATGAAGTCACCGGCTATCGTGAAAAGGTTATTACCGAAACCAGGGACCGTACCAAGAACCCGGGGATCGAGATACGGGATAAGAATGATAAAGTACTGAAGAACTACAACCTGCCTGTCGGATCTCACCTGAGCATCGAAGAAGGCAGTGCAGTGAAGGCCGGGGATATTCTGGTGAAGATTCCCAGGGCAGTTGGTAAATCAGGTGACATCACTGGTGGTTTGCCCCGTGTTACAGAGTTGTTTGAAGCACGAAACCCATCAAATCCTGCTGTAGTGTCGGAAATCGATGGTGAAGTATCCTTTGGCAAAGTGAAACGCGGCAACCGTGAGATCACGATTACTACAAGGGCCGGACAACAGAAGAAATACCTGGTACCGCTTTCCAAGCAGATACTGGTGCAGGAAAACGACTATGTCAAGGCCGGTACACCACTGTCGGATGGTGCCACAACTCCTTCCGACATCCTGGCCATCAAAGGTCCCACCAAAGTACAGGAATATATCGTGAACGAGGTACAGGAGGTATATCGTCTCCAGGGTGTGAAGATCAACGACAAGCACTTTGAAGTCATTGTCCGTCAGATGATGCGCAAGGTTGAAATTATTGATCCGGGCGATACAAAATTCCTTGAAAAGCAACTGGTTGACAAATGGGAGTTTTTTGAAGAAAACGACTGGATCTATGGTAAGAAAGTTGTTGAGGAATCAGGTGATTCACAGACTTTCAAACCTGGGCAGATCGTTACCGCGCGTAAGCTGCGTGATGAGAACTCGGTTCTGAAACGTAAAGACCTGAAGCCTATTAAAGCAAGGGATGCTATTCCGGCAACCTCACAGCAGATACTTCAGGGTATAACGCGTGCGGCATTGCAGACACAAAGCTTCATGTCGGCTGCTTCTTTCCAGGAGACCACGAAAGTACTCAACGAGGCTGCCATTTTCGGCAAAGTTGATTTCCTCGAGGGGCTGAAGGAAAATGTTATCGTTGGCCATCTTATTCCGGCAGGTACCGGAAACCGTAGGTTTTCCAACCTGATCGTAGGTTCGAAAGAAGATTATGAAAAGCTGACGGAAGAGAAGAAATATTCCCGTGAAGTAGTTAAAGAAGATCATAACTAGCACGTTATGGAAGAAAAAAAGAACCAGAACCAGATCAGCGTTGAGCTGAAGGAGGATGTAGCACAGGGTATCTATTCGAACCTAGCCATAATTACCCACTCTCCTTCTGAATTCATCGTTGATTTTATACGTGTTATGCCCGGTATTCCAAAGGCAGAGGTAAAATCGAGGATTATCCTCACGCCGGAACATGCCAAAAGGCTGCTCCATGCATTAAAGGACAATATTGCAAAATATGAGTCGGTGCACGGGCCCATCAAGCAGGCTGAAGGGCAAGGGGGAATGATGATACCGATGAATTTCGGAGGACCGTCCGCTCAGGCATAATCTGAAAAAAGCCCCCCGCTGCTGGCGGGGGGCTTTTTTTTACCTCATTGTTCACCTTCTCCTGTCAGAATCTATAGCAGTTATCTCCAATCAGCCTGTCAGCGATCCTGCGCCGGGCATCCTTGACATTTACACCATCAGCCCGTGTAAGGGTCTCAACAACCCGGGCAAGTGCTGAAGCCTCCTCCGGGGATGCAAAAGAATAAACCGCATCAAGTCCGGCTTTTCTTAATTTCTCAGCAGCATCATAAACAAACACATTCAGGATATCCTGGTACAAACCTGCAGCGGCAGATCCTTTCAGGCTTTCGATCTTCTCCGTCCTGAGGGCAAGCGATTCCGCAACATAGGTCTCGGTGATCATATCCGACAGGTTATTCAAAACTTCCTGCTCATTCACCAGCTGCTTGTCGAACTTCTTTGAAGCGCCATGGATTACGATTAGAATGGCCTTTTTGAAGTTTTCAATTTGCCTGGTCTTTTCCTGGTAATAGCCCTCCTTGCCGGTCTTCGCGTCACTTATCCTGTCGATGCTGTTATACAGTTCTTCTGCCTTGCCATAAAGGTTAAAGTCGCCTTTCATGGCTCTTTTCATGGCAGTATCCACCACCAGCAAGCGATTTATCTCATTGGTACCCTCAAAAATACGGTTAATCCTGGAATCGCGGTAGCCCTTTTCAACGGCCATCTCAGCGGAGTATCCCATACCGCCGTGAATCTGGACAGCCTCATCAATAACAAAGTCAAGCACCTCCGAACCATAAACCTTAAGAATGGCCGCTTCAACAGCATAATGGCTTATGCCATCGATGGTAGCACGGCCTTTATCACAGCCCTCCGACTTGTACTTTTCAATCAGATCATCGATGTCTTTGCTGACGCGGTAATTGGCCGCCTCGGCAGCAAAGGTCCTGATCACCTGTTCGGCAAGCTTATGCTTTATTGCGCCGAACGTCGAGATCAGCACACCAAACTGCTTTCTCTCGTTGGCATATTTAACCGAATCGTTGATGGCTTTTTTGGCAGCACCGAGTACGTTCCCTCCAAGTTTGATGCGTCCCATGTGCAGTATGCTGAGGGCTATTCTGAATCCCTCGCCCCTTTTGCCGAGCAGATTCTCAACGGGCACCTTGACGTCATTATAAAAGATCTGTGCAGTTGACGATCCTTTAATGCCCATTTTATGTTCATCGGGATTGATGACTACACCCGGGAAATCCTTTTCAACAATGAATGCGCTCAATACCCGGTCGTTGTCGATTTTGGCAAATACAGTCTGGACATCAGCAAAACCTGCATTGGTGATCCACATTTTCTGACCGTTCAGGATGTAATGTTTGCCGTCTTCAGAAAGCCGTGCATTGGTCTTGCCGGCATTGGCATCGCTGCCTGCACCGGGTTCCGTGAGGCAGTATGCACCTATCAGTTCGCCCGTAGCCAGTTTGGTTACATATTTCTGCCGTTGCTCCTCATTCCCGTAATACATGATCGGCAGGGTGCCAATGCCGCAGTGGGCCATAAAGGCCACGGAAAAGGAATATCCTGCGCCAATGGTCTCGGCAGCCAGCATCTGTGTTACAAAGGACTGTCCGAATCCGTTGTATTCCTCCGGAATAGAGATACCCATCAAACCCAGCTCACCGGATTTCTTCAGTATGCTCTTCATCAGCTCCCGATCCTGCTTATCCACCTTATCCATATTCGGATATACTTCTGCCTCAAGAAAATCCTGACAGGTCTGGGCAATCATTCGTTGTTCTTCGTTAAACTCTTCCGGAATGAAAATATCTTTCGCATCAATTCTTTCAACGAGAAATTCACCGCTTTTTAATACTTTTCTGTCCATTTTTTGTTTTATTGGGTTAATAATGATAACGATTGGGTAAGGATCAGCTGCTCACCAGACAATATTTAAGTCAATTTTAGCATGGCTATAAATCCATATCCATGGCAATCAGTTCGGCAATGTCGTAATTCCTGATCTCCTCTTCTTTATTCTTGTATTTCAAACCGTCTGTCATCATGGTCATGCAGAAAGGACAGGCCGTTGCAATAATTTCAGCTCCTGTTTCCAGGGCATCTTCGGTGCGTTCAAGGAAAACTTCCTTATTCCCTTTTTCCGCCTCTTTGAACATTTGTGCCCCTCCGGCACCACAGCACAAGGCAAAGCTCTTGCTCCGCTTCATCTCAACAAGGTTTCCGGAAATTGATTTTAAGATCGACCGCGGTTCACGGTAGATATTGTTTGCCCGTCCCAGGTAACATGGATCATGATACGTGATCCGGGTTTCCTGCATGGACTTGCCTGACTTCAGCCTGCCATCGCGGATAAATGGTTCAAGGAACTGGACGTAATGGGTCACTTCATAGTGACCTCCCAGATCGGGGTATTCATTTTTGAAGATGTTGTAGCAGTGCGGACATATGGTAATGATCTTCCGCACTTCATACAACTTCAGGATCTCGATATTCTGAAGGGCTTGCATCTGGTACAGCATCTCATTCCCCGCCCTGCGGGCCGGATCTCCGGTGCATGATTCTTCTTTGCCAAGGACGGCAAAACTAATGTTCAGATGCGTCAGAATTTTCGCAAAAGCCCGTGCCACTTTTTTATAGCGGTCATCAAAAGCTCCGGCACAGCCGACCCAGAAAAGGTATTCCGGCTTTTCTCCCCTTGCAAAGAGGTCGGCCATTACAGGAATCTCTATCTTGTGTGTCTCCATATGCAGCTTCATTACTTAATCACTTCATCACCTTTTTACTTAACCTTGATTTCCAGATCCTTTGCCCACAGCAGCCTGTCCTCCGGTGAAAACTGCCAGGGTGCGCCGTTGTTTTCGATATTGTTGAAAACGGTTTTAATTTCTCCGGGGGCAGAGGCCTCTTCCATGACCAGGTATCTGCGCATATCCACGATAAGGGTGGGATGGTTGATATTGATGGGGCACTCCATGGCACAGGCATTGCAGGTTGTACAGGCCCATAATTCCTCCTCTGAAATATAATCGCGTAGAAGTGATTTGTTATCGGTAAAGTCACGTCCACTTTTCACCATGCCGGGGCCCTTTTCTTTCATGCGCGCCCGCACATCCATGATTACTTTGCGTGGCGACAACAATTTCCCTGTAATATTTGCCGGGCATACGGAAGTACACCTGCCGCACTGCGTGCAGGAAAGTGAATCAAAATAATTCTTCCACGAGACATCCTCGACATCCTTTACCCCGAAGCGTTCAACCGGTATATCCGAAGCAGGAGCTGCGTAAGCAGTTTCGGGATTAAGCATCAGTTTCACCTCACGCGTAATGTTGTCCATTTTGGGCAGTTTTCCGAGCGGATCGAGACGGGAAAGGAACACATTCGGCACCGACATGAAAACATGAAAATGCTTGGAATACGGTAACATGTTAGCGAAAACAAAAATCAGCAGGATATGGGTCCACCAGCATATTTCATGCAGGGTATTCAAGGTGGCAGGGGAAAGACTGGAGAACAGGGGTGCTATGAGACCGCTCACCGGAAAAGTGCCGCGGATCAGTTCGCCGGTCATCATCTGTCTTTCGTAGTAAAAGGTATTCATGCCTAAAAGCGAGAGCATGAGCAAAAGGATCATGGTGAGTGCAATGTTGGCATCAACATGTGTGGAAGGTTTCATTTCAACACCTTCGAAGCGGCGGATGTGGAAGAACAACCTCCGGCTCATGAAAACCACAATGGAAATGGCCACCAGCAGAGCAAAGATGTCACCCGAAGCACTGATGATTTTATAAACAATACCCAGTACCGAGAGCGCCCGCTCCGATCCGCCAAGGCCATCGATCACCATTTCGATGCTTCCGATAAGGATTACACAGAAGCCCCAGAAAACGAGAGCATGTAAGAAACCAATTACCGGTCTGCGAAATATCTTGGTTTGTCCGAAGGCAACATCGAGCATCACGCTGAACCTTTTGCCCAACTCCCTGACAGGGAAAGTGCGACGCGTCAGTCTGAAGAAGCTGAGGATCCTGTTGACGGTAAAGGCAAAAACTCCCAGGGTAAGCAACAGCAATGCTGCGAAGATAATCTGTTTTATCATGACACTTTTTGTAGGATTATTAATACCCGGGTAAGAACATGCTTACCTGGCCTTCATTTCCTTCACGGCTTCAACCAGTTTCGGCAGCACTTTCTGTGCATCACCGACAATACCAAACTGAGCCGCTTCAAAAATCGGGGCATCTTTGTCGGTGTTTACGGCAACTATATACTTGGAGGAGCTCACACCGGCCAGATGCTGTGTGGCGCCCGATATACCAATTGCAATATACAGGATCGGGGCAATAATCTTCCCTGTTTGGCCTGTGTGCTCTTCGTGACCTCTCCAGCCTTCATCGGAAACGGGACGTGAACAGGCAGTGGCGGCCCCCAGCAGATCAGCAAGTTCGACAAGAGGACCCCAGTTGTCAGGTGATTTCATACCACGACCTCCGGAAACAACAATATCCGCATCAGTGAGCAGGATCTTGCCGGTAAGTTTCTGCACTTCTTTAACAGTGGTCTTTACCAGTGTCCCGTCAACCTGTACGGAAAGATTCTCTAATGCTGCTCCCGCATTCTTCTCGATCAGCCCGAAAGAATTTTGTGCCAATGTAAGTATACGTATTGGGGTTTTTATGGTCAGGTGTGCAAATGCATTGCCCGAATAAGCTCTTTTGTATACCACAAAAGGATCGACACCCAGCGGTAGCTTGCCTACCCCGGATCCGATTCCGGCTTTTAACCTTACCGACAATCTGGGAGCCAGGGCTTTACCTGTGTTGTTATTCGACAAAACCAGCACTGTAGCACCTTCTTTGGTGGCGATATCAGCGATGGTTTTGGTGTAAGCCTGGTTATCGAGTATATTCAAACCGTCAATCCTGGCATGGATGATCTTTTTCACGCCAAAATTACCGAGCTTTTGCAGTTCAGCCTCCTCAACATTGCCGATCGAAAGTGCAGTTGCTGTTGTATTCAACATTTCAGCAACCTTAGAAGCATAGGATACCAGTTCAAAGGATAATTTCTTGAATTTTCCGTCCCAGTTCTCTGTATATACCAATACTGACATGATTTCTATTTATTTATGATGGATAAGGATTAAATAACTTTAGCCTCATTCTGAAGCACTTCAATCAGCTGTTTTACGTTCTCGGCATCAATAAACCGGCAGGCAGCCCGCGGTTTGGGCATCTCAAAACCGGTCACCTCGGTAAATGATTCTATATTCACAGGTTCAACGACCTTGATGGGCTTTGTTCGTGCCATCATGATTCCACGCATGGCAGCAATTCTGGGCTCTTTGGCAATTCCTTTCTGCACTATGGCAACAAATGGAAATGGCACTGATACGATCTCCTTGCCCCCGTCTATTTCGCGGTTAATGATGGCCTGCCCGTTCTCGATCTTCAGATAGGATACTGCAGAAACGGATGGAAAGTCAAGCAGTTCAGCGAGCATTCCGCCAACCAGGGATCCGTTGTGATCACTTGATTCAATTCCGCACATGACCAGATCAAACTTCTCTGTCCTGACAACTTCCGCCAGTTGTGAAGCAACGTAATATGCATCTGCCGGAACGGCATTCACCCTGATGGCATCGTCGGCACCAATGGCCAGTGCCTTTCTGATGGTCGGCTCAGCCGTTGCTGAACCTACATGGGCAATAGTCACGGTTTTAATACCTGAGGCAGGATCATCTTTCATTTCAAGTGCCCGGGTCAATGAAAGTTCATCCCATGGATTAATGACCCACTGAACACCCGTTTCATCAAATTTCTTATTATCGTCAACAAACTTGACCTTGGTGGTGGTGTCGGGGACATTACTGATACAAACAAGGAGCTTCATGTACAATCAGATTTAAATTAGACTTAATCTTCATTCCATATCGCACACAATAAGAATAACTTATGAGAGATAAAGACTGGTTTTCAGTTTTTTTAGGCCTACAAATATAGAATAAAATAGAAATATTCAATCGTCAGCCGGTTATTTGAAACAGGACATAAAAACAATGACCTGTATCTTTGGTCGTCCTACCCGTCGGTCCTCTTACACCCAACTTGCTTCGTTTTATCAAAAAATATATGCAACAATATAAATATTTGATAATTTTGGAGATGAATAGAGTATTTTATGAAAGCGCTGATACAACGTACCATTGATCTTCTTAAAAAGAAAGTGAAGGACAACCTTGAGGTTATCAACAAGAACCAGGCGAAGATCAATGAAATGATCAGGCAGCCTGCTTCAGCTGAGCGTACCTACCATATCGAAAAGAGCTATGCCCTGAACAAAGCCCTGCTCACCGAGAACAATGACTTTATAAGTCTTCAGCTCGCCTTGCTGAATTTCATGGAGAAATATAAGGATTCGGCCACACTGAAGGATGAAGGGGAGCTTGAAGAGATCAATCCGGCTACGGTGCTTGATGATGATGAACTTTTTGAACTCACGGTACAGGGTAAGCTGAAATTTGAAAACGGCCATCCCAAGTTCAACGATGAGTTTTTTTTCAATAAACTGCTCAGCTACTTCGCTTCCATTGAGGCGTATGAAAAATGCAACTCACTTCTGAGTCTGAAGAAGAACGATCAGCCAGGGTGAGGAGTTTGCTGGCTGTAATGCCATCCATCGCTTCCCTTTGCCTGACCCGGGCAGGAACCTCAAATATAATTGACAATCACTTTCTTCAGTAGCTTTTCCTCGAGCAGCTGTGCAATGCGATTTACAACGGTGCGTCTGATCTCCAGTTCAACCGGCAGATGCGGATCCTGGTGTGCGATGTTGATGCGGGTACCAATAATGATCTTAATGGCATCACTTTCTAGGATGAGTTTCACAATCTCATCGGCCGGTCCGCGTCCCAGCTTGGTATTGGGATTATATGCCTTGAGTATCTTTTCGACTTTGTTCAGCGTAAGAATACCCTCGGTGAACAGGTCGATGGTCTCCATAACGTTTATCGGCGGAAGATCCGGGTCCTCGAATTTGAATACATCCTCAATTTTGAGATTTAGTTCACGGGAAATGATATCGCCGGTAGTTGCTCCCATTACGATCTTCTTGCCTTTAAAAGCGCTTACTTCAGCGGCCAGTATTGCGTCGTCCTCCTTTTCGTAGGGTGGCCCCGTGCATATCAGCAGCTCCCGGGGTTCCCTGAAATAAATGATCCCGCAGGTAGTGTCGTCTTTTGATTGAAAACCGTCATTCCGATAAGCCATGTTCAGAATTTTTCCGGCAAGGTTGCGTGCAGAGATCTGCGGATACTGTTTGACCATGTCGATGGCAAACCGGCCCACGTTATCAACACCCCAGCCAAAAGGAAATCTGGGTGTTCCCAGGCCTGACTGTGCCACACCATCGGTACAGAAAACGATCCTGTCTCCTTTCATGGGCGTAAAGGAACAAACCCTGATTTTCTTCCCGCAATTGGTATCACCTTTTAAAACAATACTCTTTGACTCAGGCTTCATGATCTTCCGGTCACGTATGATGATACTTTCCGGGTTTTCGTATTCCAGCAGGGTCACTTTGTTGCTTTGTTCAATGTCAATGATCGTAAAGGTAGAGTAGTTCATTTTCCGCTCACTGCATTCCGGCAAGGTTTTCATGATTATTTCAGCGGTTCGCTCCGGTTCCTTGTGTTCCTTGGTAAAATTAACCGCCATGGTAGCTGTGAGCGTTGCCAGAACACTGGCCTTAACGCCATGTCCCATGCCGTCTGACAAAACCACAACAATCCGGTTTTCCTCCTTCACCTTGCTCGAAAGAAAGATATCACCGCAAATCCGCTGACCCTCATAGCTTTTTTGCTGATAATCAACCTCCACAAAGAAATCCTCGCCCATGCTTTAGCTTGACAGTTTTTTATTCTCTCCCTTATAAAACTCGATGATTGAATTGAGCATGTGTTCAATGTCGGTAGCTCCTTCGCCCAGGAGGAATCCAATCTTCTGTACCATTTCCAGATTCCGGTCAATTACCTCGGTAATCCGGTTGATGACCTCCGCACGTTGAACTTCCGGAGCGCGCATATCACGGATTATGCCGCCGGCGACCTTGCCTTTTACAATCGGGAATATGGACACATTTAACAAGTTCTCTCCTATTTTGATATCCCGGTTTTCGATGCTTTCATTGTCAGTAAGAACATAGGAAAAAAGTGTAATGAAATTATTCGGGATCAACCGGTTCAGGTCCGCACCCACCAGCCCCGGAACAACCTCATTGATCAGTTCGGCTTCCTCGCCCAGGATGTTGGTAAAAGTAGTATTGGCCTTTACTACCTTCAGCATGTTGTCCACAATAACCACGCCTGCCCTGAGTTTCTCAAGCATGGCGTTGGTGAGCTCTGATGCCTGCAGAGCGCTTTCTTTCTCGTGCTTTGTTTTCTCCTCAGATTCCCTGAGTGACTTCCTGGCCTGTGCAAGCTTTTCATTCAGGTCATGTAAAGATTTCTCATATTGCGAGCTGCTCTTAATGGCATAGGAAATACACATTTCGGGAGCCGTGAAGCCATTGGCAATGTCAATGGCAAATTCAATACAATTGGCATACCCGCATTCCAGGCATCCTTCAGCATCGGTTTCTGTTTTTCCCAGTTCTGCCAAGATCTCCCGGATTCTTTCCTGAGAGGGGGTGGGAAGCCGCTGGTCATCCGCAGTAAAAGCCCGTGACAAATCAAGCTCCAGAAAATGCTGAAGGTTATCATACCATTCTACCCTGAAAAAATTCTGTAACCGCTTGTTGGCATATTTGATCACCAGGTGCTCCTTGTATAAAAGGTCACCTCTTCTGGTTATACCCGGTCCGTTGAGATTGTTTCCAAATGTAATGCAAAAATGACGCTGAATGGTGGCAATATTACTTTCGAATTCAGTGATGGCATCCACCATGGCTTTTTTACCTTCGAGTGAGAACATGCTGGCTGTAAGCAGGTTCTCATCCATATCCGCAGCCTGGGCAAAACCATTTCGCAGCGGGTACAGCGAACCCTTGTAACTCAGTGGACCGTCAATGGAGGAATATTCCAGATTTGATTCGTCGATGCTGTATTCTTTAAAGAGCTGGCGCAATTCTTCAAAAGTTATAGCCACATCCACTTTTTCGATACCCTCATATTTCAGGGCTTCATCTTTTGTTGCAATTTCAGGCCCGATATAGATCACGCGGACTTCGGGCCCATGAATTTCCCGCACAACCTTGGTAAGGGCGATCATGGGCGACACAAGGGGCGCCAGGTTGCCAATCAGGTTCGGATGAAATTTTTCAATATAGCTGACCACGACCGGATCGATGGATGTAATGTAGTACCTGCCTTTGAAATCATTCAGCAGGCTCAGGTATTTATAGGCAAGCAGATCGATGGCAAAGGAGATTTCATTTACATGCTGAACCCCCAGGGCTTTGATCATGGTAACCAGCTTCCGGTAATCCGAAATATCATCGAACTCAGCCGCTATACTTGGCGATAGCATGGCAACAATCTTATCTCCCGATTCAAAAAGTGCCTTGGCATCGTTCACTGAACTGCGGTACTTTATCGCCTTGGGTGCGCAGGCCATAACGCAATCCCCGCAACCGATACACCGCTGGATGCTTATATCGGGAATGCTTCCACCGGTGTGAACATGGATGGCCTTTACCGGACATGCTCTGAAACAGGCATAGCACCTGGTACATACCTGACTATCCAGGCTGATTAGTGGGTCCAAATCTGTACCTCCTTTACTTTAATAGATCCTGAAGTGCCTCGGAAAGTATATGATGAATATTCTCTTCTGTTACCTGGTTATAAACCTTGCCGCCTATTTTGACATTGGGTCCGATACTGCATTCCCCAAAACAATGATCCCCTTTGAAGAATACTTTTTCCGTTAAACCATGCTGGGTGATATAACGCTGTATGATTTTAAGAAGGTTTTTATTCCCTCTTGCAAAACAGGAACTCCCAAGACAGATGATAATCTCAAGGCGATGGTTCATTATATGATCGAATAGTGGTGTAAAGATAAAAAAGATTGATTCCAGTCCAACGTTTTCATTTGAACTGTAAATTGTATTTTTTTGTATTTTAGCTAACACATCAACCTGAAAAACATGAAGACCCTCCCCGAAAAAACCATTGAACGCCTGAGTGAATACCGGAGAACCCTGCATCGATGTCTCGATGAGGGTAAAACCCACATTTTCTCACACGAACTGGCAGGCATGCACAACATTACCGCCGTCCAGGTGAGACGCGATATTATGTTCATCGGGTATGCCAGCCAGGGCAGGAAAGGCTATAGCATTAAGGAGTTGATTGGTGTGATCGCAGGGATCATGGATCCTGCGGATGTTCTGAATGTGGCTGTTGTAGGCTATGGTAATCTGGGCAGGGCCATCTCTGCATACCTGATAAACAAGAGACCCAAGCTTAAGATTGCGGCGACCTTCGATATTGACCCTAAAAAAATCGGGGCTACCAGCTCGATTGTTGAATGTTTTTCCGTTGATCGGCTCAGGGAAATCATTGCCTCCCGGGATATTACGCTGGCCCTGCTTACTGTTCCTGCCGATGCTGCCCAACAAATGGCCAAGGCACTTATTTCATCAGGGATCAAGGGTATTCTGAATTTTACAACTGTAAATCTGAGCGTGCCCAATGAGACCTACCTGGAGGAGTACGACATGATCACCTCGCTGGAAAAGGTTGCTTATTTTGTTAAGACAGCACAACGTTCTTCACAACTCCTGTAAGCTGCCTGTATAATCCTGATCCCGTTAAGGGAATCCAACGGATTGACAGCCGGTTCCCGGCCCTTTACAAGGGACTCATATAATGCGTTGTAGAATTCCTGATAACAGCCGGGAAGGGTTTCAACAGGCCCCCGGAAATGAAGATCATTGACAGTGGTATTCAGTATTCCCCAATTATCCTCGTTTTCCTTGCCCCAATCAGGTTCATTGGGAAAATGTCCCTTCGTTAGCGCTTCCTCCTGCGGATCGGCTCCATATTTCACAAAGGATCCTTCGGTACCATGCAGCATATAGCGCGGACCAGGTTCACGGATCAGGTAACTGCTTTTAAGGGTCACCTTGACAGCAGGATATAGCAGGTTCAGGTCAAAAAGATCATCAACAAGGGCACCTGTCCTTTGTTTTCTGATATCGGCATATACCGCTTCAGGCATTCCAAAAAGTACAATTGCCTGGTCAACCAGGTGTGATCCCAGGTTATACAGGGTGCCGGTCTTGTTTTCAGGCTTTTCCTTCCAGGAATCCCTGATAAAATTGCGAAAACGGTCGAAATGTGCCTCATACTCAACCAGCCTTCCCAACAGCCCGTTGTCAATGATCTTCCTGATGGTCAGAAAATCACCTTCCCACCGCCGGTTTTGAAATACCGTAAGTATCTTTCCCTTCCTGCGGGAAAGCTCAACAAGTTCTTCTCCTTCATGAATATCCAGGACAAAAGGTTTTTCTACAACCACATGCTTTCCAGCTTCAAGTGCCCTTCGGGCAAAGTCGTAATGTGTATGGTCGGGCGTATTGACAAGTACCAGGTCAATATCCGGGTCAAGCAGGATTTCGTCAGCTTCCCGCACAATCTTCACATAGGGAAAGCGTTCAAGGGCTGAATCGGATGTACGCTGCATCACCTTGGTCATGGTAAAACCCTGGCTAACATGCAGGAGGGGAGCATGAAAGACCTTTCCTGACATCCCATAAGAAAGCATTCCGACGCGAATTCTGGAATTCATATAAGCTGTTTAAGAACAAAATATGAAGATAAGGAATATTTATTCATCTGCCCTGGTGTCTGTCAGAACAAGTTCTTCTTCCTGAAAAGCAACACTCCAAATACAGAAGCAGCAAAGGAAATGAGCAAAACAAAAATGAAGCCCCAGGGATTCTCCTCAAAATTATTCGGGACATTCATACCATACAAACTGGCGATAAGTGTGGGAATCATCAGGATGATGGTAATAGAAGCAAGCTGCTTCATCACGACGTTCAGGTTGTTTGAGATAACACTGGCAAAGGCGTCCATCATACCGCTCTGGATATCGCTGTATATATTTGCCATTTCAATGGCCTGGCGATTTTCGATCATGACATCCTCAATCAGGTCCTCATCAATGCCAAGTGATTTGATGTATTTATTGTTCCTGAGTTTGGCCAACAGAATATCATTTGATTTCAGGGAAGTCATAAAATACACCAGACACTTTTCCATCCGCAGCATTTTATGCAGTTCTTCGTTCCTGGTCGATTTTTCAAGGTCTTTTTCAATATCTGCCACCTGGATGTTGATCAGCTTCAGGTAGTGCATATAAAGATTGGCAACCTGGAGGAAGATTTGCATGACAAAATTGGCCTTGTTGTCAAAATCAACCTTTTTATTCCTGATCAGTGAAGGAATCAACTCATTCTTCGTATGACAAATGGTAATGATCAGGTTGTTGGAGATCAGTATCCCGAGGGGCACCGTGGAAAATGGAACCCCGTTATAGCTACCGGCTATGGGTATGCGCATAATAATGGTAAACCACGATTCATCCATTTCGGTACGTGCACGTTCATCAACGTCGAGGATATCATTCAGCTCTTCGGCAGGTACTTTAAGTTTACCTGTTAAAAACTCGATCTCATCAGAGGTAGGATTGGTTACGGATATCCAGCTGTTCTTCCGGAAAGTTTCAAGTGCTGTAAATCCATTGTTGTAAGTCCAATAGGTAATCATAGTGACCCTCCTGTTTAAAACCGGCAACAGGTCACCGTGATGACCGGCTGCAGGCTAAATTAATTGATAACGATATGGGCTCGCGTGATAGTCGTCCATAAATAAGTATAAATAATGTCGAAAAATAAGTAAAATTCACGGCTATGACAAGCAGTTTCTGAAACTTTTTTTTTGCAGCCGGCGTTGTTGTCATCTCGAGCGTAACAGCCTATCATCATGAGCACGACGAAGGATATCCATATTATCAGTGATCTTTTCCGCCGGACAGGATAACCTTACCGATCTATAATTGCATCGTAAATGATCTGCTGAACCTCCGTCCTTACGTTAGTTTCAAGCAATTTATTATTTGTCGCATCGGGATAGACACGGTTTGAAAGAAAGATATAAATAAGATCATAGGCCGGATCAACCCAGATGATCGTGCCTGTAAAACCAGTATGTCCATAACTTACCGGAGAGGCGGATAAGCAGGAAGGTCCCGGTTTGGTTCTATCGGGTTCAGGTTTGTCAAAACCCAGGCCTCTGCGACTTCCCTTTATACCGGAATATTCTTTGGTAAAAAGTTCAATCGTTCCTGCAGATAAAAAATGTTCTCCTCCATAATTGCCCCCGTTCAACATCATTTGCAATAATTTGGCCAGGTCAACCGCATTGCCGAACAAACCGGCATGACCGGTAATGCCCCCTAGCATGGCTGCCCTGGGATCGTGCACATAACCGCGGATCTGTTGCATACGGAACAATTGGTCGTTCTCGGTAGGTGCTATTTGATCGGCACTGTACCTGTTAAGTGGATTGAAGCAAAGCCTTCCTGCCCCCAGTTTGCGATAAAAAACCGAATCAAGAAATACATCAAAAGGAACTTGTGTTATGGTGTCCACAAGCTGCTTTAACAGGATGAAGCCAAGGTCGCTGTAGACGTACTCTTTGGTGCTGTTCAGCCTGGAATCGGAAATGCCCTTGTAAACAGTATCCGGCCACGATTTCATGATGAACATTTTATCAGCCACCTGATAAGGGTAATCCGGGGAATAGTGATCTGCAATGATCTCGCTTTTAAATCGCGTATAGCGGTTCAGGTATTGTCCTGTACCAATTTTTAACGGATTTGCATCAGTAAGTGCGGAACTGATAAGAATTTGATTTTTGAATACCGGCTCCAGGGTAGAGAAATAGAATTGAATAAAGGGCAGCAGCCCAGATTGGTGCAGCAGAACATCCCTGATCACCAGGTTTTTTTTATCAGTGGTTTCAAGATAAGGAAGGTAAGCCGATAATTTCTGGTTTATATCCAGGCACTCTTCGTCCGTAAGCCTCATCAATGCCTGGGTGGTAGCAGCCACTTTGGTTACCGAAGCCAGGTCATACAAATCAGTTGTCCGGACAGGTTGTTTCCCTTTATACGTCTGTGTCCCATATGCCTTGTTCATGACTACCATTCCTTTTCTTGCAACGAGTAGCTGGCATCCGGGAATTGACTGGTCGTCAATAGCCTTCCGGATTATGTCATCGATCTTATGCAAAGTATCTGCACTCATGCCGGCTTCGAGCGGAATGGTGAATTTCAGCCTGTCAAGCTCCGCAACATCCATGCCCGCTCGAAGAACATGCCATTGCGACGCTGATACGGGAAGCTTTCCATGGGCATCAATTGCTCCGAAAACTGCCTGTGCTGATAATTCCTGTACCAGGTCCGAATTCTCGTATGAAACAATGACCGTCTTCAGATGATTCAGGTTTTTAAACCTGCTCAGGAGGTAGGGGTTGGTAAACAAGTCAAGAACCACGTTTTGCAAAGTAGCTATGGAATCAACCAGATCAATGACCTGTTTGTTTATACCATACTGATGACTCGGACTCAGATCATTGGAATGAATGCTGGCTATGACCAGGTTATAACTCCTGAGCTCGGATAAGAGGCGTTCTGTGTTACCGCAATCGTCAGCCTTTATCAGGATCTTTTTTACAGGCATGTACATATCTAGTGTCTGCTGAAACACCGTATCCTGTTCATTGCTGAATGCTATCGCAACTACCTTTAATGTGTCGAGGTGCCTCAGCGGAATGTACCTGTCACTGTTCTGAAGAACTGTAAGGGAGGCTTCCACAAGCCTTCGCTGCAACAACACATATTCAGGCCTGTTTAGATCAGCATTCAGGTTATGAAGGTCAACAGGACGGTAATGGGCAAGGCCTGCCCAGTATTTTGCAGCAAGTATTTTCCTGCAGCGCTGATCAATGATCTCACGGTTTATTTTACCACGCTTTACAAGCCGTGCGATATTGCTGATAACATCAGGCACATCCTCGGGCATAAGCAGAATGTCATTCCCGGCATTCAATGCCATTTCCGCCGCTACCACCGGCTTGAAATGGTCTGACACACCTTTCATGCTCAGGGCATCGGTAAACACAAGTCCTTTAAAGCCCATTTGGTCCTTCAGCAATGAATCTACTACCATTCCTGAAAGCGATGAAGGGATTGCTTCGTGCGGATCCAGTGACGGAATATGGAGATGAGCGGTCATTATACCGGACAAACCATTGTATATCAATTCTTTGTATGGAAACAGCTCCAGACTGTCAAGTCTTTCCCTGGAATGTTTCAGCAGTGGCAGCTCTTCGTGAGAATCAGTATCTGTATCACCATGACCCGGAAAGTGCTTGGCCACAGCAAGAATGCCATTGTTCTCAAGGCCTGTCATGTAAAAAAGTGCTTTGCGGGTGACCGTTACGACATCCTCCCCGAAGGACCTGCTGTTGATGACCGGATTATCAGGATTATTATTCAGGTCAATCACCGGAGCAAAATTGATGTGCACACCGATTCGTTTGAGCTGCCTGGCGATCTGGCAACCCATGTCAAAAACAAGGCGGTCGTCCACAACAGCTCCCAGAGATATCTGGTGGGGATAACGGATGGTACTGTCAAGTCGCATGGCTAATCCCCATTCGGCATCCATGGCTATCAACAGAGGCGTTTTTGCGAGCGACTGGTAGTAATTTGTTAACTCGGCCTGCCGGCAGGGTGTACCCTGAAAGAATACCAGACCACCTACCCGCTCATCCCTGACCAGCCTGGTAATCTCTGCCTTGTTAATTTTACCTTCCGCAGAATAGGCATCTACCATGATCATCTGTGCAATGCGCTGTTCCAGGGTAAGTGAATTCAATACCGAATCAACCCATTGCGAGGGTGCGAGAAGAAATTCAGGATCTGCTTTGCTGTCGGTGAGTCTTAATTCAGACGCCTCGTCAAGGCCGACCGGCATGAAACGGCAAAACAAGGCCATCATTACGATAAGTCCGGCTGTAAGTATTGCTCTCAGAAAATACCTGTCCATTTCCCCTCTTTCATGTGTTTCTCATCTGTTTTTACTGTGCACGACCTTCAAGGGTTGCATTTTTAACATATAAAATGCAATGTACAGGGAACAGCGACGAAAAAGCCAAATCGGGTATCCATAACCAATTGTTTAGGGAGGAGGCATCGCGGATAACTCCGGAAAGTAAGTTATTCAGACTTTTTCTAAATTAGGTTTGCAGGTATCATGAATTGATTTTTCTTTTATTTTTGAATAAGGGCAGTTTGAAAGAAGAGTTACTTGCAAAGTTTGGGATACTTGCCCTTCATTTTAACGCTACTTATTTGAAAGCTTCGTTATGGATGTTTTATTCAAAATAATCCCATATGAAGCAAATCCTGTTGTTATGTTTAACAGTACATATTAGTTCTTTAATTTGTTGTCAAACAATTGAATATGCATACGATGATTCCGGAAATCGGGAATCGCGTATTACAATTCTTTTAAAATCTGCCTCTGCAAATCAGGAACAAACTTCAGAAGAGACAGTCATTTCAGAACAAGCGGGTAAGTATAATGTCATGATTTTTCCAAATCCCGTCAAGTCAGAGTTAACTATCAATATTGTAGGATTAAACGAGGATATCAAGGTTTTAATATCAGTTTTTGATCAGGCAGGTCATTCTGTCCTGCTTTTTACTGATTATAATAATGGGAATAACTTAATAGATCTGTCAAACCTTCTACCAGGTATATATTATATGTTAATTCAAGTTGACAGAGAAACCATTAAAGTAAAATTAGTTAAGGAATAGTGTTCTTCATTATTAGCTATGAATGATGCTATCCAAAAGATAAAACTAAGTGTATAACATGTATATAGTAAATCCCTGATAATTTTTTTTCTCATTAATGAAAATCTAACCAGAATTAAAACCAATTCTATGAAAAAAACTTCTGTTCTTACCTTATTGTTGATAGTAATTGCATTTTTTAGTTTAAGAGCACAAACTAACTCAATCAAAGTAACTTCAAATGGGCTTGTGGGGATCAATATGGCCAGTCCCACTTATCAGTTAGATGTTGCAGGAAATCTACGAATGACCTATAGTGGTAAATCTATAGTATATGATGGCTCCTTTCGTCCTTTGACAGGAAGTATAACACTTGGTTCATCGAGCTATTATTGGTTCCAGTTGTATGCAACGACTGCGTTCTTCACTTATCAACCAGTCATCATGTCTGACGAAAAATTTAAAACAAATGTCGCAAGCCTTTCTCATATGAAAGATAAACTCAAATTATTAAGGCCTGTATCCTATACATTTAAAGATGAAACTAATGAGATTAAGACAGATGAATTAGTCAGCCATATGCAGTATGGCTTTTTAGCACAGGACATTCAGAAAGTTTTTCCTGAGATGGTTGTACAAAGGGAAGATGGTGTTTTAGGAATCCGTTACACAGAATTAATACCGGTAATAATTCAGGTTATTAAAGAGCAACAGGATGAGATTGAATTTCTAAAGAAGAAGATTGGAGATTTGGAAAAAATGATCCCATAATCCACCGAAACCTTTATTATGAAACAGTTTTATTATCTGTTGCTGTTATTTGCTTTTTGTGCAGAGGCATTAAACAGTCAGGAATTTGATGTTACATATGTCAGTTCTGAAAGTGGAACTAAAACACACTTAGCAAGGAACAGTATTACGCTTGGACCTGGTTATGTTTATTCACCATCAGGAGGGACTCTTTTAATTGGCATTCAGAATCCTGTAGTTACTGGTCCTGTTTCTTATGGCACTATAGTAGATCCTGAAACAAGGTCATTAAGTACATCCTATATGGTTGGCGCCATAAATGGTTCAGTGAACGTAGATGCATTGGGTGGCGCTTCATATAGTATTCCGTTAAACTTACCAGTCGGAGTAAATGGTTTAAAACCAGACATTTCATTAGTGTATTCAAGCAATAGCGGCCCCGGATTGGCAGGATACGGCTGGAAAATTACAGGCTTATCAGCGATTAGCCGCGGGCCCAAAACGTTTTATAACGATGGAATGGCTAAAGGCATTGATCTGGATACTACTGATCGCTTTTATATAGATGGTCAGAGACTAGTGAATACCTTATACACTTATGGACATGCCAGCGCACAATATCAAACAGAGCTTGATGTCTTCACAAGATTGACACCAAAAACAACTACCAGTTCAGGCCCTGGCTGGTTTCTTGCAGAAACAAAATCGGGTCTCAAAATTGAATATGGCAATACTGAAGCTTCAAAACAACGAATAAACGGCTATTCAGCAATTGTAAGCTGGTATGCATCAAAAATATCGGATCTTTATGGCAACCAGATAAATTTTGCTTATATACAGGATAACTACAATGTCTATCCTGTAGAAATTACATATGGTCCAAATACCGTTACATTCTATTATAAGGAAAGTACTGATAAAAACTTCTTCTACCTAAAGGGTACCAAAATTCAGCAAAATTTAATCATTGATAAAATTACCATAAAGTACAATTCAGCTGTTGTAAGGACTTATGAATTGAAATACAATCATACTGGTTCACAGTATAATTATCATTCTCTTTTAAATGAGGTTATTGAATATGGAATTGGTAATGCCAGAATAAATTCCACTGCAATTAGCTATCAGATACCTGATAATGTAAATTTTGAAGAAGCCGTAAACAGTCCAACGAATCAATTTATTAGTTATCAGGCAAAAATTGCCTTTGGTGATTTTGATGGCGATGGACTTAAAGATGCTTTCTGTGTACCTGATGCTGGCAAGGGGGCTATGTGGACTGGATGGAGAATTCTGAAGAATAACGGTGGTGATTCTTTCACGCACTGGATATCAGGATCTTTACCAATCGAAGAAACATTAATTGATGCCGTTGAAGCAACGGATCTTAATGGGGATAATATAGACGACTTGATAATTACCAAAGCTTATCCAAGAAGTATGAATTGGGAATATCATGATCCATGCTATTACTATTCTATCTCTAATGGTTCATCATTGTCTGATTTTGTGATGTTTGCCAGAATAGAAAAGTCAAACTACTTTATAGATCCACTTAAAAGAACAGCTGACTTTGATGGAGATGGGTTAAATGATTGTTTTATAATTAATACAACAGGTGATTGGAAGATATTTTCCGGATCATACACAAATGGTACTTTTAATACACTATCCCTTAAATATTCGGGAAATATAGGATATACATTATCTCCAACAGATAGAATAACTGTTTCAGAGTTTAACGGAGACGGGCGAACTGATGTCTGGATAAGTAACTATGCTGGCATAAAAATATTTACTTTAAATGGGTCAACCCTTCAGCAGAATTACAGCTCAAATTCTCCTGACAAGGGCCATTTTTACAGCATAGGTGATTTTAATGCTGATGGTAAGGGGGATATTCTCCTTTATGGGTATACCTCGGGTGGGGTTGGATATGATATGTATGAATGGCAAATCAAACTATCGACCGGGATTGGATTTGAAACGTTACCGGTTTTACATAAAAAATTGAATCTGAAAGATGACATTCTCAGACCTGGTGATTTCAATGGTGATGGTGCCACTGATTATTTGGTAACATCCAGTATGAAACCGGCAGATGGTGGATGGACGGGGCACTATTACTATATATCTTCCGACAGAGGTACAAATTTCAGTGCCCATTTTATTGATGCTCCGATTGTTCCTGAATACTCTAATAAGTATTATATTGAAGACTTTGATGGTGATGGAAGGCAAGATTTCTTATCAACAGATGGTGCTGAACCCTGGCAAGTTGGGTACAAAATATTTCGCACTGACGGAAACAACCAAATTATTGCAAAAAAGATTGGAAATGGCCTCGGACAATTGATTGAGTTTGATTATTCCAGATTAACTCAAAACTATCCTGGATTGTATGCAAGAGGAACCGGTGCCACATTCCCGGTTTCAGATTATCAGGGTCCATTACGGGTTATTTGCAGATTAGGAATTGATAACATGACAGGTACCATGCGGAATTTTTATTACCATTATGAAGGATTGAAAGTACACCTACAAGGAAAAGGAATTTTAGGTTACGCTAAAATAAAGGTTGAGGATGATGAAACAGGTATTATTTCTGAAAATGTATCTGCCTATGACCCAACCTATTTTTATCCACAATTGGTGAGTTCTCAGAAAAAGCTGAGTGGTCAGGATGATCCTTTTGAAACCTTTACAAATACATGGTCACAAAAGGTACTAAATAACTCCCAAAAGAGGATATTCCCTTACATAAATTCTTCCACGCAGACCAATCTGTTGACGGGACATTCTATTACTACTACAGCCGATTATGATAATTACGGAAATCCAACAAGCATTACAAAATGTTACAGCAGCGGACCTACTGAAAGTACGGTTCAAACCTACAGCAATATTGTATCTTCAACCCAATGGTTGATTGGAAGACCAATCACTACAACACTCACTTTTACAGAAAATGCGAATGTCATCACAAGATCCGCTATCAGAGTATTTAATTCAGAAAAGAATAATCTTGAACGAGAAACCTGGCATAGCGGTACAAATTTGGAATCAAGAACTGATTTAACCTATTTTCCCAATGGCAACCTTCAAAAACAAAAGATTACAGATGTATATAGAAATATATCACGGGAAACTCAGTATACTTTTAATACCGACAATACCAGGGTAGCAAGTGTCACTGATCCTATGCAGCATGTGACCACTAACACCTATGATACCTATGGACGGTTGTCCACACAACAGGATTATTTAACCACCAATACTGTAACTTATGGGTATGACAACCTGCATCGTCAAATCAGCATTTCCAGAAATGATGGAAGTGGAACATCAACTGTTTATGCCTGGGAGAATCCTTTATCAACTCCGCTTCAGGCCAGATATTCTATTTTGACCTCAGGAACAGACGGCGCACAGACCAAGGTATGGTATGACAGACTTGGACAAGAGATCAGAACAGATGTAAAAAGCTTTAATGGTACAATGATTTACACCTGTAAGGAATACGATACCAAGGGACAGATTACACGCATATCTGATCCATACTTTCCAACCGAGACGCCCGTTTGGAATAATTGTACATACGATGAATATGGAAGAAAAACGAGTGTCAATACTCCGTCCGGCCAGAACTCAAGTTGGGTATATGAAGGAAACACAATTACCGAGACTACTGCCGGCAAGTCGTTTTCAAAAACCTTTGCCTCAAATGGTTCATTAACATCGGCTAGTGATAACGGAGGTATAATTAACTACACATATTTTCCTGATGGTGCACTGAATGAAATAACTGCACCAGGAGGAATCATAACCAGTATGCATTATGATCTGGCAGGAAATCAGAATCAGTTAATCGATCCCAGCGCCGGTAATATTACATATAGTTATAATGCGTTCGGGGAACTTCTTACGCAGACCAACGGTCGTTCCCAGGCAACTACCCTGACTTATTTTCCTGATGGACGTCCTAACCAAAGAATATTGTCTGCGGAAGGAATAACCTTTACTTACACTTATAATGGTAACAAACAATTAACGAGTGTAACTTCTACCTCAGGAGTAGAAAGGTCATTCGGATATGATCCCAAAGGAAGAGTCACCACGACAACTGAGACGATTTCCGGTTCTTCCCCTTTTATTACTAACTTTACATATGATGGTTTGGGAAGATTGAAAACTACGGAGCATGTCACGTCAGGTATAACAGAAACCAACAATTACAACAATTATGGTTATCTGAGTTCAGTCGAGGCAGGCGGAGCTGTCCGGTGGACAATACTTGGTACGAATTCACGCGGCCAAATTACTGCGGGGAAATACGGTTCTGACCTGAACACATCTTATGGTTATAATAGCTATGGTTATCCTACCTCTGTCACAACCGGAACATTGCAAAGTTATCAGTATGATTTTAATTCCGTTACCGGAAATCTGAACTGGCGAAAGAACTTGCTTGCCAGCAAGGAGGAGAACTTTGATTACGATGCGCTTGACCGGTTGGATCGTGTTTATCGTGGAACGACGACCTTGCTGGACATGGCCTATGATCAGGACATAGGAAGTATTACCACTAAATCCGATGTTGGAATCCTCCAATATGAATCATCCACCAAACCGTATACATTAACCGGAATTAATCCATCAACAGGGCTTACACCGGGTAATGCACAAAGCATTTCGTACACATCATTTGAAAGTATAAATTCCATAACGGAAGGAAATTATAGTGCAAGCTTTGTATATAATTCAGATGACGAACGTGCAAGGATGACGGTGTTGAATAATGGCAGCACGGAGCTGACCAGGTGGTATCCCAATGGAAGTCTGATAAAAGAAAGCTCAGGCGCAACATCCAGGCTCTATACTTTTATCGGAGGGGACGCATATTCGGCACCAGTAGTGGCCATTAAACAGGACAATGGAGCAAATGTTTACTATTACCTTCTTCGGGATCATCTGGGCAGCATCACGCATGTGATCAATGCCTCCGATAATAGTCTGGCAGCTCAATACAGTTATGATGCGTGGGGCAGGATGAGGAATCCCTCCACCTGGGAGAATTATGCCCCGGGGCAGGAACCAACCCTGATGATAGCCGGCCGTGGGTATACCGGTCATGAACATCTTCCCTGGTTCAAGCTTATCAATATGAATGGCCGGGTATATGATCCGCTCACAGGACAGTTTTTAAGTCCCGATAACTATGTGCAAATGCCGGATTATTCGCAGGGTTTTAACAGGTATGCTTATGCCCTGAATAATCCACTTAAGTATTCCGATCCTGATGGGGAATGGCTGCAATGGTTGCTTTGCGGTATTATTGGAGGAGTAACGAATGTCATTGCAAATTGGGACAATATTAATGGAGATATTGTTAAATTCAATCAATATCTTGCTGTTGGCATTGTTGCAGGATCAACGGGCGCAGTCCTTGCTGAATCAGGAGCAGGTTCAGCAGTAGTTGGGATGGCTTCCGGATGGCTGTTTAACACAGGTAATGCTTACATTCGGGGTGCCAGAGGAAATGATCTTATTGAGCCAGGTGTAACAGGTGCACTAGCAGGCGGATTAAGCGGCTTGGCAATGGAGGGAATTTCTGCTGGAATTAACGGTTTGATGAAAATTCCGTGGACAACCAATTATCATCGTGAAGGTGGAGGGCGCCTTGAAGTATCACTTGGTGAATGTCTATTTGGCACACAAAACAGCATGATAGGCGATCTTATTGCGGATCAGGGGATTGCGAATGCAGAGGTGATGTTGGCTACGAATACTTTATCAACTACAATCAAAGTCTATTACAATAGTATTGCTGCTCTTCATGGAAGCGATGGGGCAGAACTGACCTTATTTATAAATGGGGACTATGATATGTATAATTTTGTACAGACGGTATATTCTAGTGATTATCGCAATCCATATTTCCTTGATGGGGATGGCAGTGATGATGGAAGAGGTTTCTTTAGAGCGCAGGAACATCTTTTCAAATATGAAGGATTTAAAGCAGGATTCTTTGATCGATCTAGGCATCCGATGAATCAGTCAATGACATGGCAAGCTGAATTAACCATTGTAGGAAAGTATGGAGGAACATGGCATCCAATAACTTCCATCTCATGGGGTTATAGTATTAATTACGGTAACGCTAAAATGAGTAAGCTTGAAATAGCAAAAAAAACAAGCCAATTTCATAAAAATTGGGTTAAACGAGCCTGCAATAACCATTCATTAATAAATTTATAACCTATGAAAACTTCATTAATACTGTTTTCATTATTTTTCTTATCATGTATAAGTGATACTTCAAGTATTGATACAAATAAAGGACTAAGTGTTTATTTGGATATAAGAGGCATCTATTATGCATCAGAGAATAAGAATTGCTTTTTCGATTTTATACTAACAGATGTGCATATTACTAATTCAACATCCTCAAGCATTAAATTTTGGGTATATTCATGTTTTTATAATCTCAATTTCCTTTTAAATAACAATGATTACTCCATTATTTATAATACCTGTGATGCAAACTCACCAGAATTATTTGAATTAAAGCCAAATCAAACATTCAGTGTCCCTTTAATTATAAAAAACAATGATCTAAAACGGGTAAAATGGTCTGACTTTAAAATAGGTTTTATAATGGTACATGAAAATCAAAATGACTTTAAATGTGATTTAGAACAAACTATTTTAGGATTGAAGGAAAAAGGAGAACAAATAATCTGGAGTAATAACATTGATATTCATCCTCCAAATCTAATGCCTATAATAATAAATCCTTAACCTACCTCCCCTGTTCGGAGGAGTTGCAACCATAGCCATCAGCTTAAGGAGCAGGCATACCGAATAAAGGGATGATAGCCCCCGCAGGGATTCTAATATGATAATCAATGAAATTCCGGATCAATAGAACCCCGTATGGGGTTCAATAATTGTAGCCAATGATTATCCGACAAGAATTCATCCCCTACGGGGATGTCCCCGATCCTTAATAAATTACTACACTAATTCATCCCCTACGGGGATCTGTTGCATAATAAATTAATGATTAACTACAATACTATATCCGCATGTTCGGCTGAATTTTTAATTCAGCCGTGTATAAATGTTAATCTAACTCCCGGCGAAGCCGTCATTTGAAATTCCTTATTTATTTATAAAATACCGTCCTTTCAGGCAGATAATTATTACAGGGCAACCTGGAACTGCAGGTATGGGAAGCGAAAGATAAAGCGGAAAAATGAAGCCATCATTACGATTAGTCCGGCTGTAAGTATTGCTCTCAGAAAATACCTGTCCATTTCCCCTCTTTCATGTGTTTCTCATCTGTTTTTACTGTGCACGACCTTCAAGGGTTGCATTTTTAACAGAGAAAAAGACTTTTTTTCGGAGAATGGCACCGGCATCAAAAAGCACCAGTAAATAGCAGATAGAAGTCAATAACCAGATGAAAGAGACGTTGAACCATAATGTATCGGTTTTCTGTCCGTTGAATAATTTCATGGGTAAGAAAAGACGCGTTCTGCCCACGTTGGATACAGGGTCCTGGAAAATTGCACTTTTATTGGCAATAATTTCATTGCCGGCAACAAAGTAATCATGGTCTGCATTATCGTTCGTAACTGTTCTTTCGAGCGCGGCGTTATGGTATTTTTCACGGAGTTGGGCAAGCCGCGCATCACCCATCGAGTCTGTCAGATTCTTCAGCACCTGGTTTTTTCGTTGAATCTGGTTTTCATATTCTTCATAAAAATGCAGGCTCAGATAAGTGAGATAGTCAGAAGTTTCCTGAAGAATCGATTCATTTTCCTCCAATGCCGACAGGTTGTTTACATATTCAAATGGAAAGACATCAGTGGTGGCTGCGATCTTTTTCAATTCTCCCTGCAGCAGGCTGGTGTAATAAGAAGTACTGTCTTTGTTACTTAGACTATTTCTGCACAGGTCCAGTGTTTCCTCGAGTTTCGGCACAGCCTGGAAAGCATTGAATGAGGCCTGTTCAACGCCCTTGCTGGCGTCATACACCAGCTTCTCATACTGGTTGTTCCTGAACTGCTGTACAGCCAGGGCTTCGTATCCCCATTTGGAAACCATAAGGTCACCCAGCAAAGGTGTATATTTATTGTTTCCCAGGTTCAATTGGTCATAGGAGATGAGTCCGCCGCCAAGTATCAGCTGTAGTGTCAAAACCATCGGCAATACTGCTTTGTAGAGGAACTCCCTGCTTTGCAGGCTTGCAGAAAATACCAGACCCAGCAGAATACCAAAACTTGCCGCGCTGAACAGGACCAGC
This sequence comes from Bacteroidales bacterium UBA5072, assembly GCA_002415855.1. Classification (GTDB taxonomy): domain Bacteria; phylum Bacteroidota; class Bacteroidia; order Bacteroidales; family UBA10428; genus UBA5072. Next base: position 69,204 of record DIAS01000009.1, on the reverse strand, counting down.
CAATAAATCCAGAAAAACTCTCGGATGCCGAGGATGAAGTTGCCCGTTGCCACATAAAGTAAGGTTTGCAGTGCAATGACAGGGAAAAGATAAAGGATTTTTGAATTGAGATAACTGAATCTGCTAAGTTCCAGGTACTCTTCCTTTTCAAGAATGTTCCTTTCCCGGATAAACTCATCAGCACTCACGATGAGTCCCATAAAGATGGCTACCACTACGCTGATAAACTGGTAAAGCGGTAAATTGCTGTTGGAGTATAATGAATAGGGCTGCTGACCGCTGAACCGGAATAACAAAGCAATGAGAAAGGCAATGACAGGTCCGGTAGCCAGTGCATTTACCACGTCATTCATCCGCGAAAACTTGCATTTGAAATTGCGGATGGAGAATATCAGCAATTGTATCTCCAAAGGCGGCGTCTTGAGAATCCTGGCCGGTAAGAGTGACTTGGCCGGAATGCCGTTTTCTTTCAGAATCTGTTCCCGCATGTACTGATCATGCCATTCCCTGGGTTCAATGACGCGTTTCCATACCTGACCCTCCTTGTCGGGCAGCCTGTAATTAACGAGATCAAGCAACTGAGCCGGATCAATATTGGATGTATCCTGACTGGCAAGTTTAAGCTTCCTCAGCAGGTATTCGGGAGCCCCTTTTACAGACCCGTTATAAACAGCTCTGCCTCCCTGATCAAGGATCCAAACCTTGTCGAACAGTCTGAAAGTACCGCTGTCCGCCTGGCTTATCGTGGTTATCACAAGATTTCCCGAGAAGGAATAATCATGCAGCACCTTTATAACCTTGGATGCATCGGACATACCCAGACCCGAAAGTGCATTATCCACCAGCAGGATCTGTGGCTCACGCAACAATTCAAGTGCAATGTTGATCATTCTCCGCTGACCGGGCTGAATGTGCTTACTCATCAGGTTGCCGACCACGACATGTTTCAATTCCAGCAGATCAAGCTTGCTCAACACCGCATTGACTTTGGCATCAATCTCCTTTTTAGTCAGATTACTATAATATAAGCGGGCTGTCAGGGACAGGTTGTCGGCTACGGTAAGCTCTTCAAAAAGCAAATCCTCCTCCGGGACAAAACCGATGATACCCTTTAAAAGATACTTGTATCGCCAGAGATCATACCCGTTAATGGTTATGCTGCCCGAATCAGGTTTGATCTTGCCTGCAAGCAATTTCAACAGCGTACTTTTCCCGACGCCTTCCCTACCCACTATACCAATAAGTTGTCCGGTTGTTTCGCTCGCTGAAAATGACTGGATTTCATTGGTGCTCCGGGGACCAATGTAATGAATCTGGTCAATGGACAACTGAAGCTCTCCCTTTTCAAACAAATGAAGAAACCTGCTCTTCAGATCTGAAAAGGTAAGAATGGGCACGCCGTTGAGACTTAAGACATTGCCCGGGCCAAGAATACGGAACCTGCACGGGTGTTCTGCATCCTGGTCAAATAACGGTTCGTTTTGGGTAAGGCATCGGATTACATAAGATTTGATCTGATCCACAAACATTACCAGCAAATGACTGCTGAATGCCTCCAGTTCGAGAGTCCCGGCAGCGATCCGCTGTTTGGGCGCATTATCCTCAATCCATCGACCTTCCAGCATGTCATCGCGACTTGAATCCCTTGGAGAAAGTAAAAGGTACTCTCCCTGGTTTATCAGCGAAGGGTCATCCTGCAAGAGGAACTCCCTGAACCTGTTGATCAGTGAATTATCAATGCCTGTACAATTGAAAATAAGACTCAGGCTATTAGTGAAACCCGGCACATCATGCAACGTCAAAAGGCAATCCTGGACCAGGAGCAGGAGGTCTATCTTTTCAGACTGATTAAGGGTATTGTTGATATCCCGGCACAATTCAAGCGCGCTTTTTTCTGTGAATTTATTATCCGTCGGGGGGTCGGTTTCTGCGGATTTCACACCAAGCCTGGAAAAGTAGTTTGAAATAATCCCGGTATCAGCCTTAACCCCTGAATTTTCCGGGATGGATTTTAAAAGAACAGCAGTGCGAATGGCCAGGTTAAGGACAGTCTCATTCATTCAACCAAACATTTGTAAAGTAAAATTAGTTAATTTGACTTGTCATTGTGAATTATTGTTACGGATATATGTTAAAAAATCTTAACCAGCCTGAATTACATGTAAACGGGAATTCATTTATAACCTGAAAAGATGAGGAATATCATCTATGCAAATGAGATGAATCACCATATAAAGCATGAACCAGATGACGGAATCACCGTAAATTTGTACAGTAGAATTGATCAGACAGTAGTTAGCAAATTGATAAGATTAAGATAGGTTTTTGTCAGATAGGGTTTATTAGTTTTGGGTGTTGGGATCCCGGTGTAGAGACCGGGATCTTTTTTTTTGTCAATTTTACGTACTTTTATCCTGAATTTCATCCGAAGGTCTATGAAAAAATCTTGGTTGACAGGCATGTTTTGCTGGATCTTACCCCTTTGTGCAAGCGGCCATTCCGATCCGGGCGTCAAGGACAATTACGATGTGCTTTTTTACTGGCTGGACCTTCAGGTTAGTGACACTTCGACCTACATCCGGGGATCGGCCTCCAATATGATTGTCCCTGTGACTAATGCATTGCAACAGGTTGTATTTGATTTTTCCGGCAGGCTCATGGCAGATTCGATTGCCATGAACGGGCAAAAGCTAAATTACGTACACAATGAGGATGAGTTGATCATAACCCTGCCGGCTCCGGTTGATCCGGGCCATAATATCACCATTCAGATCTTCTATCATGGACTTGGCACCAACACAGGCCAATATTCCGGTATATACAACAAATCAGTCTCATACTGGAATAAGCGTGTAACATGGACCTTGTCCGAGCCATTCGCCGCCATGAACTGGTTCCCTTGTAAACAGGACCTTACAGACAAAGCTGACTCGGTATACGTTTTCCTGAGTACGGATGAGAATCTCAAAGCAGGTTCCAACGGGCTGCTTACGGCAGAAGTGCCGTTGCCGGGTGACAGGATCAGGTACGAATGGAAATCGAGATTTCCCATAGCGTACTATCTGATATCCTTTGCGGTCAGCGATTACATGGATTACAGCTTCTATGTGAAGAAGGAAGGCGAAATTGACTCTCTCCTGGTACAGAATTATATTTATAACAATACCGGCTTCCTGGAACAAAACAAGGCTGCTATTGACAAGACCTCGGACATGATCCTGCTTTATTCGGGTCTTTTCGGTGATTATCCATTCTCATCTGAAAAGTATGGACACTGCATCGCCCCCCTGGGTGGCGGTATGGAGCATCAAACCATGACAACACTGGTCAGCTTCTCTTTTCTGCTGGTTGCACATGAATTGGCGCACCAATGGTTTGGTGACTATGTAACATGCAGCACCTGGCAGGATATCTGGATCAATGAGGGCTTTGCATCCTACTGTGAATACCTGTCCTATCAGTACCTCAAGTCGCAGGATAATGCTGACGTTTGGATTGCCGGGGTTCATAATTATATAAAGTCGGTCCCCGGAGGCAGTGTTTATGTACCTGAAGAATCTGCAGACGATGAAGACCGGATTTTCGATTACCGTCTTACTTACAACAAGGGAGCTGCCATTATTCACATGATCCGGCAGGAGGTTGGAAACGACAGCCTGTTCTTCCGGACATTATCCACATTCCTGGAGAAATACAGGAACAGTCAGGCCTCAGGGATTGATTTCAGGAACCATCTTGAGGAAACCACCGGAAGGGATTTTCATCCTTTCTTTGATCAGTGGTATTTTGGAGAAGGATTTCCCATTCATTCCTTCAGCTGGGACCACAGGAATGACACACTGGTAATCAACTCACTACAAACTGTTTCTGCCAGTACACCTTTCTTTGGCATACCCGTTGAGTTCGGGATCAAGGTCAACAACCGGGATACCCTGATGACATTCCGGCAAACCAATAGCTACAACAGCTGGAAGGTTTATTTGCCGGGTACGGTAACTTCTATCATAGTCGACCCCCACCAATGGTTGATTTTCGAAAAGAGCATCATGCAGGAAAACAAACAGCTTGAAAAGGAAGCAAATTTCAGAATCGTTCCCAATCCGGCCAGGGACAGAATAAATATATATTATACCAGCAAGGCCTCCCCTTTTCAGCTCTACATCGCTGATGCTTCAGGCAAGGTACTGGCAGCCAAAGAATCTGATGCCTATCATACACCGGTCAATATCAGTCGATATGCTCCGGGGCTTTATGTCATCATAATCAAGGACCTGGACGGGATTCATCAGCAAAAATTCATTGTCTACTGAACACGTGAACGATATTTACCTGCATGAGGAATAACCTGATCATCATTATCTTACCGCTTATTTTGTCATGGTCCGCCGGTGTCTGTTCGCAGGACAAGGTTCCCACCAAATCAAAAAAGGCCGTTACTGCTTATAACGATGGACTCAGGTATTTCACCATGCAAGACTATAGGAATGCGGAAATTCTTTTTATCGCTGCCCTTGAAGCAGATTCTGCGTTTATTGAAGCATATCTTTTGCTGGCCGAAGTTTATGAAGATTCTTACCAGCCACTGAAAGCCATTGCTGCCTACCGGAAAGGACTAATCCTTCAGGAAAATTACTATCCCTCGGGATATATTAAACTTGGAAACCTGGAATATGCGGAGGGATTGTATGAAGATGCCCTGAACAGTTATAAAAAGTATTTGTCGCTGAATACCGGTGTTACAAAAAACAACGAAAAAGCAACTGATGGGATTGAACGCTGCAAATTCTCGCTCCAGGCTGTCCTGCATCCGGTTGAATTCAAACCTGTGAATCTCGGGCCAGCGATAAATACGAACCAGGATGAATACTGGCCAAGCTTGTCTACCGATGAACAGATCCTGGTGATCACCAGACTGGTGAGCAGTGATGAACGCCTGAACAAAGTGCAGGAGGATTTCTACATAAGTCATTGGATAAATGGCGCATGGGAAGAAATGAAGAATGCCGGCAGACCATTAAATACCGGCGATAATGAAGGCGCACAAACCCTTTCTGGTGACGGCAGGCTGATGATTTTCACCGCATGCAACCGGGGTAATGGTCTCGGGCGTTGTGACTTGTATTATTCCACACGGGAAGGTGATCAGTGGTCCTTACCCAGGAACCTGGGTAGACCCGTAAATACAGCATATCGTGAAACACAACCTTCAATTACCCCGGATGGCAATACCCTGTACTTTTCAAGTGACAGACCGGGAGGTCAGGGCCTGCACGATATCTGGGTCTCTTACAGGGATGACGAAGGGAATTGGTCGCCGGCCGAGAACCTTGGCAAAGAGGTCAATACTCCGGGCATTGAAATGTCGCCATTTATTCATCCTGATAATCAATCTCTGTATTTTTCATCTGACGGACATATTGGTCTCGGTGGTTACGATCTGTTCGTGACCAGGAGGGATAGCCTCGGAAACTGGCAAAAACCGGTAAATATGGGGTTCCCTATCAATACAAACCGTGATGAGATCGGACTGATCGTCAATGCACGGGGTGACAAAGCATATTATTCCTCTGATATTGACAAGTCAAAGGGAAAAGATATCTTCATGTTTGATCTGCCCGTCGAAAATCGTCCCGCCATGGTTACCTATATGAAGGGGAAGGTATTTGATGCTGAGGGGCATCAATTGCTCCGGGCTCAGTTTGATCTTGTTGATCTGGAAACCGGTCGTACCATATACCGCGCACAATCCGACAGTCTGACCGGTGAATTCCTGGTCAGCATACCTGTGAACCACAATTACATGCTCAACGTTTCCCGCAAAGGTTACCTGTTCTTTTCCGAGAACTTCATGCTGAAAAACACCTACCTTGCAGAGAGGCCCTTTCTGAAGGATATACCGTTGCAACCAATCAAAAAAGGTAATTTTGTGGTTCTTAAGAACGTATTTTTTGAGACTGATTCCTATGCACTTAAGCGTGAATCCACAGCTGAATTAAACAAGGTGGTAAGATTTCTCCAGACCAATCCAGAGGTAAGGATCGAGATCAGCGGTCACACAGATAACACGGGTAACCTTGATTACAATCAGAAACTGTCGGAGAACCGCGCAAAATCAGTTGCTGAATACCTGATAAATGCTTCTGTAGAAGCAGGACGGATTATTTCAATAGGTTATGGCATGAATCATCCGGTGTCATCCAATGATACGGAAGATGGAAAGGCTTTGAACCGAAGGACGGAACTCAAAATTATCAATTAATCATCTGACCATGAAAAAGCTTGATCACATTGACGACAAGGGTAAGATCAGTATGATCGATATCACCAACAAACCGGCGGACATAAAAGAAGCAGAAGCCTCGGGATTTATTCACCTCAAGCCGGAAACAATCCGGATGATTAAAGAGAATGAATTGGAAAAAGGCGAAGTAATAGCTGTTGCTGAAATTGCTGGTATACAGGCCGCAAAGAATGCAAGCAATCTTGTTCCGCTCGTTCATCAGGTTCCGCTCACCCGGGTGGACGTAAAAGCCTATATCTATCCGAATGGCATTGAAGTGAAAAGCCTGATCAGATCTGTTTGCCAGCAAGGTCTCGAAACTGAAGCCCTCACTGCAGTAAGTGTGGCGCTTTTAACCCTGTTCGAGATCTGTAAAGGTGCAGACGCTTCTCTGGCTATTTCCGACATCAGGCTTACCCGGAAAATACAAGATGTGACGTAAGGTTTTGTCTAACTTTTGTATTTAATAACTAAACATTTTTAACGGATAGCTGTTACTGTTGAAAATATCCTGCATGAAGAATTTCTTTCCCCTTCTGGTTCTTATTATTCTTGTTGCTTCGTCCCCTGTTTATGGGATTGACTTTTCAGCGTATCTTACCAGCCGGTACAAATTGCAATTTGTTGAGGAATTGCCCGGACAAGTTGAAAACAGAATTTTGATTATCAGCACCCGCAATTTTGTTCCCGAAGCAAACTACAAGCTGAAAAGAGGGGTGCAGCCAAAATATGGCATGTATCTGTTCATTGCCGGTTCCATCGGCGATTCAGCATTCGCCATGCCTTTAAGAAGCATGGAAGAGGCTTCACCCTTTCTGCCAGGTTACCGTGATTTCCTTGTTTATGTTGACGGGCATGGTAAAAACTTCGATCAGATACTGGAAAGAGGATTTGAATTGACCGGGAGATTTAGCCTTAACCTGGTCGTATTCGACTGGCCAACTGATTATCTTGCTCTGAGAAAGACTGCATATGCAGCTGATGATGTTGCGGCCAGCTTTGTGATTGCCATGAGAGAATTCAGTATACTGCATGAAAAATATTTTCCATCATCCGCTGTATCGGCAATCTTCCACAGCATGGGCAACAGGATAATAAAAGCCGTTTCCGGAAAACGGTTGCTGCAATACATGCCTGATGAACTTTTCAGTAACCTGGTCCTTAATGCATCAGCTGTAAGGCAGGGAAATCACGCTAAATGGGTTGAAAAACTTGACATCCAGAAAAGGATTTATATTACCATCAACCATAACGACCGGACACTGCAGGGTGCAAAACTGCTTAGACTATCCGATCAGCTGGGATTGGGTTACAGGAGGAAAAGAGCCGGCAATGCGTTTTATGTGAACTTTAGCGAAGTAGTCACTACAGAGCATAACCTGTTCCTGGGCAAAACTGAAGCAGAAAAGAACAACCAGTTCATTTACAGTTTTTATCAACAGGCCTTACATGGTAAAGAGGTGAATTTCGGCAATGAAACAACTTATCAGATCTTGAGTCCCTCTGAAATCAGCTTACGTTTTTCATTCAGGTAATCCGCTCTCGAATCTCCATAATCAAGTCGCAACCTGTCAAACTTTAATGCCTTGCTTCCTCGATGTGCGTGTGTCCATGTGATTTGCAAGCTCATGCGGTTATAACTGTCTTTGGCACGCAACAGTTCCAATGTGGTACATTTAGGGCTCATAACTTATCAACTACACAATGATTTCATTATACGACAGACCTCAAGAATAGTGCCATTTATTTGCAAATTTCTTCTGAAATTCAATTAATTTAGGTATTTTTAAAGAAACATAACAGGGGTGAGATATGAACAACCTAGAAATCATCGGAAAGGTAATCGACAACATCCAACAGGCACAGGAGGGGAAAATTTCCTATAAAGTGATATATTCAGAAAATAATGTCCTTTCTGATCAGCACGAGTTTTTGTTTTTCATCAAGCCTGAGATAACCTTGAAATCGGACCAGATTAACCTGGAGGGAATTCTGCAGCTTGTTCTTGAGAAATTGTCACTATACAAACTCCGGATCACGGACATCAGAATCCTGGCCGCATCCTATCTTGAAAAATATAATATTATAGCCGGACATTATGGTGTGATCAATGCATTAAGCAGGAAGCCACATGAATTCCTGTCAAATGAGGCAAAAGAAAAATTCAGGATAATTTACGGGAAGGAGCCCGGGCAGGAAAATCTCCTGGGTAGCATTGAGTTTCTTCACCATTATTCATCCTTTACCCCATCCTCGCTTGATGAATTATGGCAGAACAGTAAGGCTGAAAAACTTGCAGGTGGCACTTACTGTGCAGCCGTGAATGTTGAAGGCAATGAGGTTTATCTGATCAATGGCTTCCACCCGAAACAGCTTATTCATTTTACCGAACATGGCCGTTCCATTGCGGCCTTCACACTTTCGGGAGATCTGAACTGGGCTGTAGCCAGAAATAATTTTATCGGAAAGACCAATCCTGCCGAGGCTGCACCAGGCAGTTTGCGGAATGAGCTTCTGATGCGGCAAGGGGATTTTGGGCTGCAGGCTGTGACATCGAGCCGGAATGGTTTTCATCTTTCTGCCGGTCCTGTGGAAGGACTCGTTGAACTCATCAGGTATTGCTCCGATTATGCCTCAGGGGTCAATAAGACACCGGATGATTTCATATTCGGAAGGGAACTTCTGTCTGCCTTCAGCAGGGAACAAACGGATTGGATCTGCAATAACCACCTCGTTGAACACAAGGGATTAAAGATCAGGACCTTTGACCTGACAGAAGAAAAGAACAGTACCGTTGCCTTGCAGATGCTGAGAGAATGTTCTTTTGCATAACTTTATCCACTGCGCAAGTTTTACTTCCGTATGGTGTCTAAAGGATAATATCCTTTCTGTGCAATTATGCAGGATAATGAACTAATCAACCACCTGAAAAACGGTAATCCGGAAGCATTTAAAAAGCTGATCGAAATCCACCAGGTACCCTTAATCAGGCTTTGCAAGGGATTTCTTCACAATGAGGAAGATGCAAGGGACATCACCCAGGAAACATTCATAGAGGTATTCCAATCCGTCCGGGGGTTTCGTGAGGATGCAAGCCTGGCTACCTGGCTATACCGGATTGCCGTGAACAAATCGCTCAACCTGATCCGGAAGAATAAGATGAACCGTTTCCTCTCCGGCCTGGATGTTTTTAGCACTCCGGGTAAAAATGATACCTTCATACAGCATGATGACAGTCGTGAACAACCCGGCTTTCTTATCGAAAACCGGGAAAGATCATTGCAAATTCGCCAGGCAATTGATTTATTACCTAAAAACCAGCGAATTGCGTTTATACTCAACAAATACCAGGATCTGACCTATAAGGAGATTGCAGAGGTTATGGACATCAGTCTTTCTTCGGTGGAGGCACTCCTGCACAGGGCAAAGCTTAATCTGCAGAAAAGATTGTTCAGGCTGTATAAAAAAAACCTGATTTAACAGCAAGTTTTATAAAGGAAATGTGTCCAATCAATAAAGAAAAAAAATCATGCATTGTCGTCAGGCACAAGATAACATGACGGACTATATCGAGGGGAGGCTCCGTCCGGACCGTCACCGTGAAATGCAGGATCACCTGGTGAACTGTTTGAGTTGTCGGGAATTTTCATTGAAACTCCTGGAATTACAGCGGCTGATCGGGCTTGAAAAGGTGACAACCCATGATCCGTATATGTACACCCGGATTCAGTCGCTGCTGATGGCAAAGGAAACCCGGGGGCAACAGACCTCCTGGCGCAGGGTCGTGCAGCCGGTGTTCATCGCAGTCCTTGTCCTGCTCCTTGTGTTTGCGGGAATAGGAATTGGCCGGAATTACAATTATCAGAATTACTCAGCCCTTGATTATGAAACAGAATTATACTTTCTGAGTGATATACACAACGGTAACGAATCAGTTTTACTTACAGAATAATACAACAATATGAGAACCTTTTTTACCAAATATGGGGCACTGGCATGGATTGTCCTTTTTTTGCTGATCCTCAATATTTCCGTAATTAGCACGATCATTTACAGGAACATCCGGCAAAGCAGAATCGCCTCAGGCCCTCCTGCCATCATGCATTTTGATCGTCCCGGGCCCGGAGTTTACCTGAAGGACGAACTTGGCCTGTCCAATGAACAATTAAGCAGGTTTATGGAGACGCGGAATAACTATCAGATGAATGCGATGGAAATGCACAGGCGCATCAATACTCTGAAAAGGACTTACCTGCATGAAATGATGCAGGGAAACCCCAATCAGGCATTTATGCAGAATGCCATTGACAGCGTAGGGTTAATGCACCAAAAGCTTTTGCTCGAAACCGGCAGATATTACGACCAGATCAGACAAATCTGCCGCAGTGACCAGGTGGAAAAACTTGACAAGTTTTTCCTGAGGATTATGCAGGATGAAGAAAATGCCGTCATTCGGGGACAAGGCATGCAAAGAGGGTTGCGACATGCCGGGAGGAATCTCAGGCAACAACGATTTTAACAAACAATGAACGAGGTTTAACAATTAATACGATTCATATGAAAAAGAATGTTCTTAATACAGGAAAGAGTCTATTGGTACTGATTCTCGTGTTTTTCGCGGTACCGGGAATGCTGGCACAGCAGGGATACCAGATGCATTCCCGTCATTTCCCGGGTAACGATAGTTTAATGCGTCCACACTTAATTCCAAATCTCACTGCAGATCAGGAAAAAAAGATTGCCGAATTAAGGACGGCACACCAGAAGGAGATGCTCGGAAACAGAAACGATCTGGCCATTAAAAAAGCAGAACTCGAGAAATACAGGACAGCTGACAAGCCTGATATGGCCCTGATAAACAAGACGATAGATGAAATAGGAAAATTATCCACTGCGATGTTAAAAGAGCGCGTTTCTCATGAACTGGCGATCCGAAATCTGTTAACCGAGGATCAAAGAGTGGCGTTTGATGCCCGGCGGGGTTGCCGGGAACCTGGTGACAGGGGGCCAGCAGACAGGGGACCGGGTGACAGGGGTCACAGGTTGTGAGAGATTCAACCCTTCAAGCGTTATCATACCCTTGAAGGGTTTTTCTTTTAATAGGCAATGATATCAAAAGGCAGGTTGATGTTCTCCTTAAACTCAACACCTATATCATACATGTCCTCATCGTCCTGTTCGTAATACCATAAAATATTGACCTCATGTCCTGCTTCATTCAGGCTCTCCAATTTGAAAAGGATATCCTGTACCAGTTTTGATGTTGCAGTGTTGAAATAGATGTATTTAAAAATAAATTCGGTTTTCTTAACCGGGTGTGATTTGTAATCATCCAGCCAATCAATTACCGGTTGATAGAAGGTTACCACGTCTTCGGGAAGAGATCGTCCGGATATCTCAAAAATATCATTATCAGGATCAAAGATAACCCTGGGAGTATCATTGGTGGCTTTTATATCTAATGGTTCCATAAGATATTGAAATAATGTAATAAAGGTATTAAAAGAAAATAAATAGCCAAATTCTGAACCATATTTTTCAAGGGACGTATCGCAACCTGACTGTCCGGAGCAACAATCCACAATTTTTTTTGTTACTTTTAAAAAAAAATATGATGACTTATCTGCCCGGTTCAGATCGTTACACGAGGCTTCAATACAGTTATTGCGGCAAAAGTGGCTTAAAACTGCCTCCCATATCACTTGGCTTGTGGCATAATTTCGGAGGCGTGGATGTTTTTGAGAATGCCAGGGCAATGATTCGGCAAGCCTTTGATGAAGGGATCACCCATTTTGACCTGGCAAATAATTACGGACCTCCTCCCGGCTCGGCAGAGGAAAACTTCGGCGAGATCCTTTACAAGGATTTCAGGCCTTACCGTGACGAGATGATCATATCGACAAAGGCAGGTTACAGAATGTGGGACGGGCCATACGGCGAATGGGGATCAAGAAAATATGTACTTTCCAGTTTGGATCAGAGTCTTAAAAGAATGAAACTCGACTATGTCGATATCTTTTATTCTCACCGGCCCGATCCCGATACCCCGATCGAAGAAACCATGAGTGCCCTGGCACATGCTGTTAAACAGGGAAAAGCCTTGTATGCCGGAATATCCAATTATTCTGCGGCCCAAACCAAAATTGCCTCTGACATTTTAAGGCAACTGGGTACACCATGCCTAATCCATCAACCGAAATATTCGATGTTTGAACGTTGGGTCGAAAAGGACCTCCTGGATGTTGTTGAAAAGGAAGGCATTGGATTGATTGCCTTTTCGCCACTGGCGCAAGGGCTGTTAACCGACCGTTACCTGAAGGGTATACCGGAAGGCTCACGAGCCTCCAAACCACATGGATTCCTGAAGGAGAAGGATATAACATCCGAACGACTTGATCAGATCAGGAAACTGAATGATATTGCTGTGTCCAGGGGACAGACACTCGCGCAGATGGCCATCGTGTGGCTGCTTAAAGACAACCGGGTTACCTCGGTTCTGATTGGCGCCAGTTCGGTGGAACAACTCAACAACAACCTGGGTGCCCTGAAAAATCAAAAATTTTCAAGTGAGGAGCTGGACATGATCGAAGAAATCCTTTAGAAGAAAAGGAGTGGAATAATTTGCTGATGTACAAATGTGGGAATGTGCAGACTGCAACGCACAGCCCATAGCCTATGGCCCAACACCCATAACATACCCTCTGTCCCTCCTATTCGTATTTCAGTACTTCCGCAGGATTCATCAGGGCAGCCCTATAGGCCCTGTAAATGACAGTAATTAAAGCTATTATCAGGACTATGGCCAAGGCCAGAATGAACTCCCAGGGTTGCAGGGATATGTGATAGGAGAAGTTCTGCAGCCATTTCTTCAGAAAAAAGTAGGACAATATCCAGGCTGGGATTGTGGAAACTGCTATCAGTATCGTCACTTCTCTGGTAAAAAGCAAAATTATACCTCTTTCGGATGACCCCAATACTTTGCGCAGACTTATCTCACGGGCCCTTTGTTCGGTGGCAAAGGAAGTAAGACCAAACAAACCGAGACAGGCAATAAAAACAGCAAGGATTGAAAACGCCAGCGCTATCTTTGCGGTTCGTTTTTCTTCCTTATAGAACTTCTCAAATTCCTGATCCAGGAAGAAATACTGGAATGGTTCATCCCCTGTGAAAGTCTGCCAGGTTTTCTCAATCTGTGCAATGGTTTTTTTCATGTTATCCCTTCCTACCCTGATCGTCAGATAACCTGCCCAATCCCATTTTTCAGGCTTTAATATAAAAACATGCGGTCCAATTTCATTTTGCAATGACTGGTAATGAAAGTCTTTGACGATTCCCAGTACGTTCATGTAGGCTTTTGTTCCTGCATCATAACCGGGTTGAATAAAGCGCGTTTCAAAGGGATCTGTTATCCCAAAGTGTTTGACCGCCTCTTCATTGAGAATCATCCCTGCCGTATCAGAAGGGAACTCACGGCTAAAGTTGCGTCCTTCCGCCAGGTTTAATTTATAAGTATCGAAATAATCATAGTCAATCCAGTTTGTCCACATCAGGTATACTTGTTCCGCAGGTCTGCCTTCGATAGGATAGCCATTATTGGCGTTAGGGAACCCTGGAACTGATGTTGAATTTGTCACGCTGATTACGTCCGGGATGGTTTTAATCTCATCTTTAAAAGCGCTGATCTTCTTTTGCAGCGCATCAGCTCTCCTGATCACCAGTAATTGCTCCTTGTCAAAGCCCATGTCTTTGCTGAGCATGTAATGTATTTGCAAATAGATCACCAATGAACTCAAGATCAGGGCGATGGAAAAGAAGAACTGAAATACTACAAGCAGACTTCTGACCAACGCATGGGATCCCCCGGTCTTCATTTTACCGTAAATTACCTTGACAGGCATAAAAGAAGCGAGAAACCACGCTGGATAACTGCCGGAAAAGAAACCGATCAACAGGGTCAGCAACAATAATCCCGGAATGACATACCACCTGGTGAAGTAACCAACCCTCAGGTTGGTCTGCAACATATTGTTAAACACAGGGAGCAACAGTTCCACCAGAACAATGGCCAGAACTGTTGAAATTACGGTTAACAAAACAGATTCAATAATAAACTGTCTTATCAGCATTCCTCTTGAAGAACCCACCACCTTGCGGAGGCCAACCTCTCTGGCCCGTCTGGATGAACGTGCCGTAGACAGGTTCATATAATTAATACCTGCAATAATCAGGATTAAAAATGCCACGACCGAAAAGATATAAATGTATTTCCGGTCACTTGCACGTTTAAAGTTAGCGGCAATCTCAGTATTCAAATGCACATCCGAAAGTGGTTGCATAAAAATGCCATATTTGTTGCCTGAATCGGAAAAAGCCTGCAGATCCATTCCGAGAATTTTTTGCACCTGCGGCCCAACATATTTCTCAATGATACCAGGTATTTTGCTCTCGACTGTTGCAGCCGGCACGCCTTCACGCAAAAGAATATAGGTGGAAAAACTGTTGGAGAGCCAGAAATCGTCATTAGCCCTTGGATTGGTTAAGAAGGATATCAGGATATCGAATTCGAGGTGGCTGTTTTCAGGTACATCCTGCATAACACCGGTTATGGTAAACAGTACACTGTCATTGCCAATACGCAAATGTTGCCCCATCGCTTCCCCGTTTCCAAAATATTTTCTTGCCTGACTGGTTGTAAGTACCACGGCATGTGGTTGAGCCAATGCTTTGTGGGGATCTCCTTCAAGCAGATCCAAGCTGAATACATCAAAGAAGCCGGAATCAGCCAGTGCAATCTTTGACTCAATGAATTTGCGGTCGCCGATCCTGACCAGGGATTCATCCCATCCTCCCATGCGCACGGCAGCCTCTACTTCAGGAAATTCCTCGATAAAAGCCCTGGCAGTGGGTGCGGCTGTCCAGGCTCCTTTAAACTCCGATTCGCCCATCTTGCCCTCGAGATAAAGCCTGTAGATCCGGTCATATTTTTTATTGAATTTATCAAAGCTGAGTTCGTGGATCACAAAAAGGAAGATCATCAGACTGCAGGCAAATCCTACAGCCAGTCCGAGTATGTTAATGATCACATAGGTTTTGTGGCGAAAGATATTACGCAGGGCTGTTTTAAAAAAATTCGAAAACATGGGTTATATTTTGGGGTTTATTCAATAGACGATCCTAAGCTGTTGAAGTTACAACAAGTAACGGGATTCTTAACAGATTATTACCTGATTTCCGCAATGACTGCAGGTACCTTTGTGTGTTAACGATTGGCGCTTGATCTGGTAGCCGTTGCGAACGATTACCGTTGCCCCGCACTTGCTGCACCTGGTATCTGAAAGATCCTTCATCAATATATTGCCTACATATACATAGGAAAGTTTCGTGCGTGCAATCCCGTACAGCTCTTCCAGTTTAGCAGGGGGGGTCGGTGCTGTATCCATTCTGTAGGTAGGGTGATACCGCGATAAGTGTAAAATGGTCTCTGGACCGAGTTCCGCATCAATCCACCGGGTCATGTCCCTGAATCCGCCTGGATCATCGTTCATACCTGGAATGACCAGGCATGTTAATTCCAGGTGCTTACCGGCCTTCCGGATCAACCGCAGGGTTTGGAGAACGGGCACCAACCGTGCTCCTGTGAATTTCCGGTAAAAATCCTTCGTAAATCCCTTGAGGTCTATATTGAAGGCATCCATGTATTGCATCAGTTCAATCAACGGATCTTTATTTATGTAACCGTTTGATACCATGACATTTTTATAGCCACTTGCATGTGCCGGTCTGGCAATATCGAGCATATATTCAAACCAAACAGTGGGTTCATTGTATGTATAGGCCACGCCAACATTTTCATTTCGTGAGGAAGCCAGTCGGATGATCTCCTCTGGTTCAAGTGATCGGGTGAAATGATAGTCAGTGGCCGAAGTCTGAGAGATCTGCCAGTTCTGACAACACTGACAGCTCATGTTGCACCCGATGCTGCCAAGGGAAAGTATTACCTTACCGGGATAAAAGTGATACAACGGCTTTTTCTCGATCGGGTCGAAATTTATAGCGGAAAGATTTCCCCAGGTCTCAGCCTTCAGTATGCCACCTGCGTTGCGACGCACCATGCAGACACCGGTTCCTCCGGCAGGAATAACACAATGGTGTGGACACAGTAAACACTGCAGGTCGTCTTCTCTTTTTTTATAAAACAGGGCTTCCATGGTCAATCCTGACTTGGAAATTTTATATTTTTACAGTGGAGTTCCATCAGGCACGGAAAAAAGCGAAAGTAAAATTGCATAAAAAAAAATTCTCATTAGCAAAATCAGTAAAAACAATGTCAATGACCCGTAAGGAAATTAAAGCCATCAGAAAAGATGTGGCACGCTTCATGCGAAGGCTATATAACCGTGGACTGACAACGGCTTCAGGAGGCAACATCAGTGTGAGACTTGAAAGGGTTATTTTCATCACACCTTCTGCACTGGATAAAGGACTAATCAGGAGCAAGCAGGTGGGTATGGTTACGCTCGACGGGAAGAATCTGACACCTGACCTCAAGCCCAGCATTGAAACTGCCATGCACCTGGCAATTTATAAAGAGCGCCCCGATGTAAATGCCATAGTACATGCACACCCGCCCCTGGCAACAAGTTTCACGGCCATGCAAAAGTATATCGACTGCACATTAATTGCCGAAGCCAGGGCTGTTTTGGGAACACCTGTGGTTGCTACGTATGCCCTGATGGGAACTGAGCCATTGGCAGCACGGGTAGCAAAGGCAGCATCGGGAAAAACCAATGTTATCCTGCTTCAGAACCATGGGATCGTTTGCCTGGGAAGGGACCTCCTGACAGCTTTCGACCGTATGGAAGTACTTGAGGCAGCAGCAAAAATGACTCTGGTAACAAAGCTATTTGGAGAATCAAGCCCCCTGACACCCGAGCAGATCAGGGAGATCGATGAGCTGATGGGATAATTGGCAAATGAACCGATGGACAAACACATCCGTCCCCTGCCCCCGTCAGCGGATCACATTGCCGCAAAACCTACAACCTACAAAATTCACAACAATCACAACTTTCACAATCCTCACAAGGTATACCCCTTCGCGAACTCCTCTGAAATATAATTGTCATAACTCATGCAGACGTGTGTGGCAAATTCCACAGCCGTGCCCACAATGGTCTCCCACATTTTTTCATCCAGGGTTTCAAGATCCCCGTGACCAATATTATGCCGGTAAAGAGAATAGACAATTCCGGCATTGAAGTTATCTCCGGCACCAATGGTGCTCACCGGATTGATCGATTTCACCGGAAGGGTCATACTGATGCCGGGTGATCTGATAAAAACGCCCTTTTTATTTGCTGTATATAAAAGATTCCGGCAATGCTTCATGATCTCTGCATAGGCTTCATCAGCATCATCCGCACCCAGGATGAAGGAAAAATCTTCATTGGAACCGCGGACAATATCAGCATGCGAGAAATTTTCAATAATAAGTGGTTTGAGTTTAACAAGTTCATGCAGGTGCTGCTTGCGGAAATTCGGATCATAAATGACGATTGCTTTCTTCCTGTTGGCCTCGCTGACAAATTCCATCAGTTTCTTGCGCACTTCAAGGGTGATTGCATAGATTGATCCGAAAAGCACGATGTCATCCTGTTGAATTGACGGAAAATCAATTGCCAGACGTTGCTCAGGATATATCTTATAGAAGTCGTAACTGGCATCATTGTTCTCATTTAAAAATGCCAGTGCGAGTGTTGATTTTCCGTTGTAATACCGGTAAACATATTGCGTTGACACATGGTTATCCTTTAAGAACAGGTCAATGATATTACCTACCTCATCCATACCATACTCTCCGACAAAACAAACCGGCAGGTTCAGGCGGCCAAGTGTAACAGCACTATTCAGGCAGGCACCGCCAGCTTTTGCGGTAAACGGCAGTTTGTTCTTAAACAGAATATCCAGAACCGTTTCTCCAATTGTATATATCCTTCTCATATTCAATAATATTTACTACTCATGCAGGAGACACTAAGTTAGAATAATATTAGGATATGCGAAAATAAACTTTATGCGTGACAGGTGAATCCCATGAGTGTAATCGAGAGGCTTGTCAGGTGAATCTGAAATTTCTGATAGGGTTTATCACAATTTGTAATTTTGTCATGACATAACGGGGTAAAGATTAAATGGTATATTTATTGTCTGATCAGAATCCATATAATAATGTAATATACGCGATATGAGTTTGTTTAAATCACTGGAAACCAAACCTGAACCAAATAAGGGCCCGAATAGTCTTACGCCGTCCGAGCATGTAAAGTGCCTGATCATCGGGTCAGGTCCTGCCGGATATACGGCGGCTATTTATGCCGCCCGGGCCAACCTGAAACCCCTACTTTTCAAAGGGATCCAGCCTGGCGGCCAACTTACCACCACCACCGAGGTTGAGAATTTCCCCGGATACCCGGGAGGCATCACGGGACCAAAAATGATGGACGACCTTGAACAGCAGGCAGCCCGGTTCGGAACCGATATCAGGTGGGGAATTGCCACATCGGTGGATTTTTCAAAAGCCCCTTACAAGGTGGTCGTGGATGAAAAAAACGTTGTGGAAGCTGATACGGTCATTATTGCCACAGGTGCAACTGCCCGTTACCTGGGGATGGAATCTGAGGACAAGTATAAAGGATCAGGAGTCTCAGCCTGTGCCACCTGTGACGGTTTCTTCTACCGGGGCAAAGATGTGGCTGTAGTGGGTGGCGGAGACACAGCCTGCGAAGAAGCTCTTTATCTGGCAGGAATGTGCAATAAGGTATATCTCATTGTCAGAAAGACCTTCCTGCGTGCCACAAAAATAATGCAGCAACGGGTCATGGATGCGCCCAATATCGAGGTTTTATTTGAACGCAATACCAAGGAACTCAGAGGCAACCAGGTGGTCGAGGAAGCAGTGCTGATCAAAAGAATGGGGCAACCTGATGAAAGTGAGGAAGTCATCAGGATCGACGGGTTTTTCCTGGCCATAGGCCATACCCCCAATTCCGATATCTTTGCACCCTATCTCGAAACTGATGAGACCGGGTATATCAGGACTGTTCCGGGAACTCCCAGGACCAATGTACCAGGCGTATTTGCCTGCGGAGATGTGCAGGACAAGGTTTACAGGCAGGCTGTAACAGCCGCCGGATCTGGCTGCCAGGCAGCAATTGAGGCGGAGCGATACCTGGCGCAGAAGTAATGTTCTGGTCTCCGCCTTTTTCATATAATGAAATATTATAAACTTTCTCTGCAATTTTATGAATTTATCATTTAAAAAGTTAATTTAGTGCCGTTCATTATCGATTAAGACCAGTTTTCACTTCTAACTTTTAGTTTTAACCAAATTCATATGGCACGAATTAAGAAAGTCTACCTGGAAGAATCCGAAATGCCGAGGCAATGGTATAATCTGGCACCTGACCTTCCTACCCCCATGTTACCGCCGCTGGGTCCCGATGGCAAACCCGTCCTTCCCGAGATGCTGGCCCCTGTATTCCCCATGAACCTTATTGAACAGGAAATGAGCACCCAACGCTGGATCGACATCCCGGAAGAGGTGCTTGAAATGTTGTCGATATATCGTCCCACGCCCCTGGTAAGGGCATACGAACTCGAAGAAGCCATAAAAACACCGGCACGTATCTATTACAAAAACGAAAGTGTTTCGCCTGCAGGCAGTCACAAACTCAATACCGCCATTGCCCAGGCCTGGTATAACAAACAATTCGGGATAAAAAGGCTGACCACGGAGACCGGTGCCGGCCAGTGGGGAAGTGCTCTGGCCTCGGCCTGTGCCCTGATAGGATTGGAGTGTAAAGTATTTATGGTGCGCATCAGCTTTGACCAGAAGCCTTTCCGTAAGTTGCTGATGAATACCTACGGGGC
This sequence comes from Bacteroidales bacterium UBA5072, assembly GCA_002415855.1. Classification (GTDB taxonomy): domain Bacteria; phylum Bacteroidota; class Bacteroidia; order Bacteroidales; family UBA10428; genus UBA5072. The sequence goes on along the minus strand of DIAS01000009.1, from coordinate 48,995 downwards.
TACCTGCATCGCCAGTCCCAGCAACGAAACCAAGGCCGGCAGGGATATTCTGGCAGTTTCGCCTCATACTCCCGGCAGTCTGGGCATTGCGATCAGCGAAGCCATTGAGGCAGCGGTGACAGATACTACCGGACAGACCCGTTACAGCCTGGGCAGTGTGTTGAACCACGTGATGTTGCACCAAACGATAATCGGGCTTGAAGTGAAAAAGCAATTGCTGAAGTTTGGAGAGAAACTGCCTGACGTAGTGATTGCCTGTGCAGGTGGGGGGAGTAATTTTGCCGGGATATCCTTCCCTTTTATCTACGAAAAGTTACATGGCGCCAATATTGATATCATCCCTGTTGAGCCCAGTTCATGTCCCACCCTCACCCGCGGACCATTTTTATATGATCATGGCGACACGGCCAAAATGACACCGTTGCTGCCCATGTATACCCTGGGGCACAGCTTTATTCCCGAGCCCATCCATGCAGGCGGATTGCGCTATCACGGCATGAGCCCGCTGGTATCAGCTGCTTTACAGGACAAGCTGATTAATCCTGTAGCCATTGATCAGATGGAATGCTATGAAGCTGGTTTGCTGTTTGCCAAAACCGAAGGAATTGTTCCCGCACCGGAAACCACCCATGCCATTGCCGGCACCATTCGTGAAGCAAAGAAGGCCAAAGAAGAAGGCAGGGAAAAGGTGATCCTGTTCAATTTCAGCGGACACGGGCTGATGGATATGGTGGGCTACGACAAATACCTGACCGGTAAGCTGGTGAAGCATGAAATGTCGGACAAGGAACTTTTCAAATACCTGAAAGAACTGGAAGAATATCCGAAACCACAATAATAAAAAGACGTTGTATCAAAAGTATGTTTTATGAACCGGCTTTTGATGCAACGTCCTTTTTTTTGGGTCAAAGCGTAAATCCGACCACCAGGTAAAGGGCTTCCTTTTCCGGATTGCAGATGACCTGTCCGGTTACCGGTATCGAAAAAGTGTCGGTTATCTTAATCTCCTTGGATGTTCCGATTCCAATATTGCACACGGCAAATTCGCCATCAGAAGTATGCCAGCCGTCACCAGCGCCGATAAATATGTTGAAGTATTTGAATTCATAGCCTGCCTGGAAATACAAATCTCCACCAGCAGAACCCGCACCACCGGCTTCATTCAGAATATAATTGGCACTAAGACTGAGGCCGCCTGTGGTATATCCGGCATTGATCTCAAACGCATGACTTCCGGTTGAATCTGAAACATCAAAAAGCGGTTTGTCGGGAAAATAATAATCAGAAAATCCCAGGCTTAAGCCAAAAGGAAATTCGTAAGAAACATAAGGATCAGTTTCCATATAACCGGTCGCATCAAAAGAACCCCATACACCAAGGGTTAAGCCGCCGGTGACAAATTTCATGCTGGGTTGTATGGACGGTCCTCCTAGTCTGCTACCCCGCCATACGTAGCTTGAATACAGATCAGCGCCAACTTCAAAATTCGACTTGGCAGCTTCATCCTGAGCGCTGACCTGCGCTGTTGCAAGCACAAAACTTACAATCCAGACTGATAAATATAACCCTGGTTTTTTCATAACAAAGCGTTTAAATGAGTAATAAGTTTTCTTCTGCAAATATATAATTATTTCATATATACCCCATATTTTTTTATTTATATTCTGATAAAATATGATATTCTAACTCATCACCCCATTAATTAATAGAAATATACTGTTTTTTGTACATTTTATACTTACATACCCCATCTTGATGAATCCTTCATCGTAAAAACACCTGGAAAATCCTGCCGGGTAATACCGGGAAACGGTTCCGGTCACACCCAAAAAACTACAGAAAGTTTTTTAAATCTCAGTCTTTTTTTATAAATTAAAAAGATTTTTTTGGGTTAACTTATCTTCATTTCATTAACCTGTTATCGATATTTTTATGTCCAAGAACCGAGGTGTTGAAGACAATTTATCCAGAAATGAACTTGTACTGCAGATTCCCGGATTCATCAGAAATGCTCCGGTTGGAGCACATCTTTATGAACTCAGGGATGGAGAGCTCTATTTCAAGGGGGCTAATGTAGCCGCTGATAAGATTCTGCAAACAGATCACAGCAAGTTTATCGGACAGACCATTGAGAAAATCTTCCCAGATCTTATTCAACTTGGTATCCCTGAAATCTATAAGAATATTGCCAAGAAAGGAACAGCGTGGAATTCCGATGAGGTGAAATACAGTGATGGACAGGTCGTTCATTACTTTAAGGTCAATGCATTCCAGACCAATCCCGGCCATATGATTGCCCTGTTTACGGAAATAACGGAACTCAAGAATATTGAAATGGCCCTGAAGATTAAGAATGATGAATTACTGTCTGTTGAAGAGGAGCTCAGGGAAAAGAACCAAAAACTGGTTGAGTTGAATGCCTTATTGCAGAAACAGAATGACCAGTTGATTCAGACTTTTACGCTGCTCCAGGAGAGTGAGGAGAAATTCAGGGCGGCATTTAAAACAAGCCCTGATTCTGTGAACATCAACAGGCTGCAGGACGGGACGTACTTTGAGATCAACGAAGGTTTCACACAGCTTACCGGCTTTACCTGGGATGATGTTAGAGGCAGGTCCTCAACGGATATTAACATATGGTACGATCCCCACGATCGTATCAAGCTTGTGGAGGCAATTCAGTCAACCGGTAAGGCTATCAACATGGAGGCAAAGTTCAGGCTGAAAAGCGGAGAAATCAGAACCGGCCTGATGTCAGCCACTTTGTTCAAATATCGTGGTGAATCCTATGTAATGTCGGTTACCCGCGATATTGAAGAAATTGTCAGGGCCCGAGCCCTGGTCAGGGAAAGTGAACAAAGGTTCATACAGTTTGCAGAGAACATTGATGATGTCTTCTGGCTCAGTGAGGGAGATAGAGTATTGTACCTCAATTCTGCTTTGGAAAGGACATTCGGATTTGACAGGACCTCGCTGATGCACAATATTAACAGTATAGGGAAAATGGTCCATCCGGAAGACCTGCCGGTATATGATGAACTGACAGGCATAAGGCGCACCGGAAGAACCGAACCCATGTACCGGCAGCTCCGGATAATTGATCCGACTGGCAAGGTCAGGTGGGTTTGGGCACGATTATTCCCTATCCTTGATGACAACAACAAATTGTACAGGATAGCCGGGATCGTGACCGATATCACGCTGCTAAAAGAAATCGAGCAGGAATTACGTGCTGCCAAGGAAAGCGCGCAGGAAAGCGACCACCTGAAATCAGCCTTTCTGGCCAATCTTTCCCATGAGATCCGGACACCCATGAATGCTATTCTGGGTTTTTCGAGGCTTCTCTTCAGGAATGATGCGGATCCGGAGGTCAGGGAACAATACCTGGACATCATCAGCAGCAGCAGCGATCACCTTTTACATATCATTGAAGATCTGGTAGATATATCCAAGATCGAATCAAACCAAATGCACATTGTTAAACAGGAGTGCAAACTAAATGCCATGCTGGATGATCTGTACTTTTTATTCAGTCAGCAATTGCGGCAGGCGGACAAAACGGCTGTGCGTTTCTTCAAGCACTATGAATTCCCCGATGATGGCTGCAGCATTATAACAGATGAGTTCCGCCTGCGGCAGGTACTGATCAATTTGCTGGGCAATGCAGTAAAATTCACTGATTCCGGGCACATTCGATTTGGCTATACTTTGAGCGCAAGGGATTCACTCAGGTTTTTTGTGGAAGACACCGGTATAGGGATTTCGGAAGAACAGACACGTGTGATTTTTGAGCCCTTCAGGCAGGCGGACAACAAGAGTACCCGGGAATACGGCGGAGCTGGTCTGGGTTTGACCATTTCCAGGGGATTGGTAAAGCTTTTGGGCGGGACTTTGGGCTTGGAAAGCAAACCCGGAGCAGGATCTACTTTCTATTTCACGCTTCCTTACCAGCCGGTCAGCGCAGATGTGGAATCTGTTGAATTTTCCGTAGTGCAGGAGCGAGGATTTCATTGGGATAACAGAACCATCCTGATCGTTGAAGATGACGAAATGAACTTCAGGTTCCTTGAGGAAGTGCTGTACCCTTCAGGTGTGCGCATTAAGCAGGTTACCAATGGCGTTGATGCCGTAGAGGAGGCTACCAGACAGCATTTCGATCTTATAATCATGGACATCCGGTTACCTGTAATGAACGGATTGGATGCGACACGAAAAATAAGGGAAACGGGCAACAAAGTTTTTATCATTGCGCAAACAGCATACGCCATGGAAGAAGATAAAAAGGCCTGCCTCGAAGCAGGCTGCAATGACTATTTGTCAAAACCTGTCACCCGGGAAGCCATTCTCAAAATGATCGCCTATTATTTCGAACAAAGCCAGGAAAATTAGACAGGTGCTTCCTTTCTGAAACCTGTTTTGTATCCGGACTGTTTTACTATCTTTGTGCCCAATTGCAATTTCAATATCAATGATACAAGAGGTCAGAAAGATTTTCGAGGCTGAAGCCAATGCTGTGCTCAATATTCCAGTTTCCGATTGTTTTAACAGGGCCACTGATTTGATTTACGAGGCTGTTCACCGGAACAGGGGCAAGGTGGTTGCCAGCGGAATGGGCAAAGCCGGTCAGATTGCCCTCAACATAGCCACAACTTTTTCAGCAACAGGGACACCTGCCGTATTTCTGCACCCTTCCGATGCCCAGCATGGTGATCTGGGGGTCATTCAGCCGAATGACATCCTGCTGCTGGTCTCCAACTCCGGTAAGACCCTGGAAATTCTGGAATTGTGCGAACTGGTGAAAAAGCTGGGATACAGCCTTAAGATCATTGTCATTACCGGCAATCCGGAGAGTGATCTTGGTAACCTGGCTGATATCACCATTTCTACAGGTCATCCCCCGGAAGTATGCCCGCTGGGGCTTACACCCACAACATCCACCACCGTCATGACTGTCATCGGAGATGCGCTTGTGGTTATCCTCATGAAACGAATCGGCTTTACAGCGGCTGATTATGCCAAACGGCACCATGGTGGTTACCTCGGAATAAAATCGAGGCACGCCGCACAAACCGGTAAATAAAAACACCCTTCAAGGATCCAGGGACCGCTTGAAGGGCGTATTTCTTTTTCGATCCAGAATAATCTTCTATCCTAACAACGAAGCTATCCTGTCGGATTTGTACTGTCCTGCTTTCAGTTTTTCCTGGACCTCTGCAAATGCCTCTACGGTGTATTTGACGTCATCGAGTGTATGTGCCGTGGTAGGGATGATCCTGAGCATGATGACATCCTTGGGTACAACGGGATACACCACCATGGAACAGAAGATCTTGTAGTTCTCGCGAAGATCTATTACCACGTTGGTAGCCTCAGCCAGGGTTCCTGAGAGAAATACCGGAGTTACAGGCGATTCGGTATTGCCGAGGTTGAGCCCTTTCGATCTGAAACCGGTTTGAATGGCCTTTACAATGGTCCAAAGCTTTTCACGCAGTTCCGGACGTGTCTTAATGAGTTCCAGGCGCTTCAATGCTCCGATAACCATAGGCATGGGGAGTGATTTGGCGAAGGTCTGGGAACGCATATTGTAGCGCAGGAAGTTGATCACATCTTCCTTACCGGCAACGAAAGCACCAATACCTGCCATTGACTTGGCGAAAGTACTGAAATAGAGATCAATCTCGTCCTGAACACCGAAATGTTCGCCGGTGCCGGCTCCTGTTTTTCCCATGGTACCAAATCCGTGGGCATCATCAACCAGAATCCGGAAACTGAATTTTTTCTTCAGTTCGACGATCGCTTTCAGGTTTCCGAGATCCCCGGCCATACCGAACACACCTTCCGTGATCACCAGGATTCCTCCGCCGGTTTCTGCAGCCAGCTTGGTTGCACGCTCCAGTTCCTTCTCGAGATTCTGCATGTTGTTATGTGGGAACACAAAGCGTTTTCCGATGTGCAACCTCAAACCATCGAGGATGCAGGCGTGGGATTCGGAATCATATACAACAACATCGTTCCTGCCTAATAAAGAGTCGATAATAGATATCATACCCTGGTAGCCATAATTCAGCAGGAAGGCATCTTCCTTGCCGACAAAAGCAGCCAGCTGATCCTCAAGTTCTTCGTGTTTGGTTGTTTGTCCCGACATCATCCGGGCGCCCATAGGGTAAGCCAATCCGTATTCTTTCGTAGCATCGGCATCAGCCTGTCTTACTTCCGGAAGGTTGGCCAGCCCGAGATAATTATTCAGGCTCCAGTTAAGTACATCCTTACCCCTGAATCTCATCCGGGGTCCGATTTCACCTTCGAGTTTCGGAAACATGAAATATCCGTGAGCTACCTGCTGGTATTGTCCCAGGGGACCTCTGCTCTTCTTAATCTTGTCAAATATATCCACGATCAAAAGAAGTTTAGTTAATAAAATGATCTGCAAAAGTAGCTTTTTTTGATAAACAGCAACACGTGACAATAAGATTTACTTTTGTGAGTTTTAAAATTAATCGGGAATGAATTGAATTTTAGTAAAAAATTGTACCTTTGCGCGATGCTGATAAATCGCTTCCATAAAGCACTGATCTTCCTGTTTACCGCAATTATTGCAATTTCATGCTCGCAATATGAAAAGGTAATCAAGAGCGATGATGTGAATTTGAAGTTTTCAAAAGCCTTCTATTATTACAACAAGGGTGATTTTGTCAAAGCCGGTGCGCTTTTCGATCAGCTTGCCCCATTAACACGCGGAACCAGGAAAGCAGATTCGATCTTTTTCTACCAGGCCATGACACAGTATAAGCTCAACGATTATATCATTGCAGGCCATTATTTCAGCAACTTCACCACCCTGTACGAAAACAGCAAATTCATCGAGGAAGCTGCCTATATGGAAGCCTATTGCTATTACCTGCAATCACCGCGACCTGAACTTGATCAAACCCCTACCTATCAGGCGTTGGATGCATTCCGCCTGTATATGATCAAGTACCCGACAAGTCCAAGGGTTACCGATTGTCAGAGAATTCTCAAGGAACTGAATGAGAAACTTATGGAGAAGTCTTATCTCTCAGCCAAACTGTATTATTATTTAAATGATTACAAAGCCTCCATTGTATCGTTCAATAATTGCCTGATTGAGTTCCCTGAGACCAAATACCGGGAAGAGATCATGTTTCTGCTTCTGAAATCGAAGTTCATGCTTGCATCCAAAAGTATTCAATCCAAACAGACCGAGCGATACCAGGATACCGTTGATGAATATTATTCCTTTATCACCGAATTCCCCGAAAGTAAAAACAAGAAAGAAGCAGATGACATGTATGCGGTTGCTTCGAAATATATTAAGGACAAGGACACAGTTAATGAACTAACGGATAATTAATGGAACAAAACACAGATTTCAAAAAATCAAAAGCTCCTTCGACTACGGTCACGCGTGACCTGAACATGCTGGAGGCAAAAACTGGCAATATTTACGAAGCCGTAATGATATGTTCAAAACGGGCCAACCAGATTTCGATTGAGATAAAAGAGGAACTGAACCGCAAGTTGGAAGAATTTGCTAACTACACCGATAATCTTGAAGAAGTCTTTGAGAACCGCGAACAGATTGAGATCTCAAAGTTTTATGAAAGATTGCCGAAACATACACTGATTGCCCTGGAGGAGTTCGAAAATAACCAGATATACGTGCGCAAGGCTGAGTAATTCATCTTACTTACCATGCTGAGCGGGAAGAAAATATTGATCGGGGTTACCGGTAGCATTGCAGCATACAAAACCGCTGTTCTGATCAGGATGCTCATCAAGGAAGGCTCCGCAGTCAAAGTGGTCATGACCCCATTGGCAAAGGAATTCATCACCCCGCTTACGCTATCGACGCTGGCAAAAAATCCGGTACTTACAGAGTTTTATAACCCGGCCAATGGCGACTGGAATAGTCATGTTGACCTTGGCCTCTGGGCCGATGCTTTCTTAATAGCCCCGGCATCTGCCAACACCATCGCCAAAATGGCTGCCGGCATTGCCGATAATCTTTTGCTTACCACGTATCTTTCCGCACGCTGCCCGGTTTTTGTAGCTCCCGCAATGGACCTCGACATGTTGAGCCACCCAGCCACGCGAAAAAACCTTGAAACGCTGAAATCGTATGGGAATGTCATCCTGGAACCGGCTACCGGTGAGCTTGCCAGCGGTCTTTCGGGCAAAGGGCGGATGGAAGAACCCGATGTGCTGGTGGATGTCCTGAAAGAATACTTCAAAGACCCGGGTAAAAAAAAAACGCCGGTAAACTTAAAGGGTAAGACCGTTTTAGTAACTGCCGGACCTACTTACGAACCTCTTGATGCCGTCCGGTTCATAGGCAATTACTCTTCGGGAAAGATGGGGTTTGCCATTGCGGAAAGTCTTGCTGAATGCGGTGCCCACGTTAGACTCGTGAGCGGACCCGTATCACTTAAACCTGTCCATCCGCAAATTGAGTTTTACACGGTTCATACTGCGCGCGAAATGCTGGCACAAAGCCTTGCAAGTTTTCAGGATGCCGACGGGGCTATTCTTTCAGCAGCTGTTGCCGACTATAGGCCAGCATCCCCTGTAACACACAAGATCAAGCGAACGAAAGAGAAACTGACCCTTGAGCTCGTACCAAATCCGGATATCGCTGCCGAGTTGGGCAGGATCAGGCAGCCTCACCAGTTTCTTGCAGGATTTGCCCTGGAAACCGACAACGAGATTATCCATGCACAGGAAAAACTCAAAAAAAAGAACTTTGACTTCATAGTTCTGAACTCCCTGCAGGACAAAGGCTCTGGGTTTAACAGCGATACCAATAAAATTACAATCATCGGAAAGGACAATAAAAAAAGAATTTTCGGGTTAAAATCCAAGCGTGAGGCAGCATCAGACATTGTCCAATTTTTAGATCATTTGTTAAAAAGATGAAAAGGTCTTTAATCATTCTGGCAGCATTTTTCTTTGCACCTACCCTGATGGCCCAGGAGTTTCGATGCGGCATTCAGATCACCAGCCAGCAGATCCAGGGAACCAACAGGCAGGTCTTTCAAACCCTGCAAAATGCCGTTAATGAATTCATCAATTCACGGGCCTGGTCAAACTACAAATTCACTTCGAACGAACGCATTGAATGCAGCATGCTTTTTAATATTCTTGAGTATTCCGGCGACCAGTTCAAGGGAACCCTGCAGATCCAGGTTCGCCGCCCTGTGTATAATTCCTCTTTTAATACTGTCCTGTTCAATTATGTAGACAATGATCTCGATTTCACCTATGTTGAATTTCAGCCCCTTGAATTCAGTGAAACCGAGCATCTCTCCAACCTGACCTCAATTCTGGCATTTTATGCCAACATCATCCTGGGCCTTGATTTCGACTCTTACAGTTTGAAATCCGGGACCGAATTCTTCCAGCGGGCTGAAAAGGTCGTTAACAACGCCCAGAATGCCAACGAGAGAGGCTGGAGATCAGGTGAAAGTACGAGCCGCAGAAACCGTTACTGGCTGATCAACAATATCCTGAATGAGGATTTCGCGCCTGTGCGTGAGTTTATTTACGACTACCACCGCTTAGGCCTGGACATCATGTATGATAAAGCCGTGGAGGGCCGTGTTGTCATTGCTGAAAGCCTGACTCTGCTGCAGGATGTTTACAGGAACCGTCCAGATCCGTTTATGCATTTCCTCCAGGTGATCCTTGATGCCAAATCCGATGAGTTCGTCAATATCTTCCAGGGGTCGCCCGAAGATGAAAAAAGACGTGTCATGGCCGTTCTTAACCAGGTTGACCCGACTCATGGCGACAAATACCGCAAGATTTTGAGCGCAACACAATAATGTTTGCTATCTTGCAATTATAATCCGGATTTGTATGCTCTCCAACTTACTGGTTGAGAATTATGCTCTTATCAGCAAACTTGAAATTGAATTCAGGAAAGGGCTTACCATAATCACCGGTGAAACAGGTGCCGGAAAATCCATCCTCCTGGGAGCATTGTCGCTCATTCTTGGACGGCGTGCTGATACTTCGGTCCTTCTCGATAAAGAAAGAAAATGTATCGTGGAAGGGATCTTTGATATCCGGCATTATAACCTCGAGAGTTTCTTCACGGAAAAAGAATTAGACTATGACGATCAGCCCGCCGTGAGGCGTGAGATCCTGGCAACCGGCAAATCGAGGGCCTTTATCAATGATGTACCGGTTAATCTTGACGTCCTGACAGAGTTCGGGTTAAAGCTAATCGACATACATTCCCAGCATCAGAACCTGAATCTGGCCGATAGTCTGTTCCAGATGAAGGCAATGGACAGTTATGCGCGAAGTCATGAGCTGCTGGAATCCTACAGGTCGCATTTTCATGCCTACAGGGAAATTCAGAAAAAATTCCGCATAATGTCAGATGAAGCGGACCGGTCCAGATCAGATCTCGACTATTTCCAGTTCCAGTTTGCACAACTTGAGGAGGCCAAACTGGTTGAAGGCGAGCAGGAAGAGCTGGAGTTTGAACTCGAAAAGCTCACCCATTCCGAAGAAATCAAGAACGGTCTCTCCTCCGCCACCATGCTGCTGCAGGGTGAAGGTAGTTCCGCCTTGCAACTGCTAAAAGACAGCCTGGGGTCCATCAACAGGATCGGAAAATTCCTGGATGAGAATGCCAGGCTGGCAGAACGTATCGAATCGGCTTATATTGAGATCAAAGATGTTGCACACGATATAGCTACGCTTAACGAGCAGCTGTATTTTGATCCCGATCGCCTTACACAGGTCAGCGACAGGCTCAACCTGTTATACAACCTCGAAAAGAAGCACAGGGTATCAACACTTTCCGAGCTCATTGCCTTGAGAAAGCACCTGCAGGAAAAAATTGAAGAGATTAACTCTTACGATTTTCAGCTGGGTGATCTGGAAAAAGATCTCCTGGAAACACGCGGCAGGTTAAGTCACCTTGCCGACAGCCTGTTTCGCCGTCGTCATGATGCTATTGCGCCGTTCGAGAAGCAGGTTGTTGAAATGCTAACGGAGGTCGGGCTGCCCAATGCCGGTTTCAGCATTGTTCACGAAAAACTGGATGATTTCAATGAAACCGGCTCCGATAAGATACAGTTCCTGTTTACCGCCAACAGGAATATGCCCTTGCAGGACATTGCAAGGGTGGCTTCCGGTGGAGAATTGTCAAGGCTCATGCTTTGCGTAAAATCCTTGATGTCTGATTCAACAGGATTACCAACCATAGTATTTGATGAAATTGACACCGGCGTTTCAGGGGAGACTGCTGAAAAAGTGGGTAACATCATCAGGAGAATGGCTGAGAAAATGCAGATCATCAATATCACACATCTCCCTCAGGTAGCCAGCAAAGGAAAATATCACTACCTGGTGTACAAAACCGACGATGAAAAAACCTCAGTGACACGGATGAAACTCCTGAATCCGGCAGAAAGGCGGATCGAGATTGCAAAAATGCTTAGCGGTGAGGAAGTTACAAATGCTGCCCTGGAGAATGCCAGGGTTCTGCTGGGTGATTCGGAATAGTTTTTCATATTCTGATCAAAGTGTATCTTTGCATGCTGTTAAACCAACAAAATTTTTATGGCATATAATCTGCTAAAAGGTAAAAAGGGCATCATCTTTGGAGCCCTGAATGACAAATCTATCGCGTGGAAGGTTGCAGAAAGGGCACATGCTGAAGGAGCAAAGATTGTGCTCACAAATACCCCGGTAGCCATGAGGCTGGGTGAGGTTGACGAACTGGCAAAAGCGTGCAACAGTATCGTGATTCCAGCTGATGCAACCAGTACAGGCGACCTTGAGAACCTCATCACAAAATCCATGGAATTCTTCGGCGGCAAGTTCGACTTCGTTCTGCATTCCATTGGTATGTCACCCAATGTAAGAAAAGGTATTCCTTATGATGATATAAATTATGACTTCTATCTGAAAACCCTTGACATCTCTGCCTTGTCATTTCACAAAGTCATTCAGATCTGCCGTAAGCTTGATGCAGTAAACGACTGGGGCTCCATTGTTGCTTTGTCATATGTCGCTGCCCAGAGAACGCTGTTTGGATACAATGATATGGCTGATGCCAAAGCATTGCTGGAATCAATTGCGCGGAGCTTCGGTTATATTTACGGTCGCGAAAAAAGAATCCGCATCAATACGATCTCGCAATCTCCCACGCTTACCACTGCCGGAAGCGGAGTTTTTGGTTTCGATTCCCTGATTGACTTTACTGAGCGCATGTCACCCCTGGGCAATGCTTCGGCAGATGATTGCGCCGATTATTGTGTGACATTGTTTTCGGACCTGACCCGAAAGGTCACCATGCAGAACCTTTTCCACGATGGCGGATTCAGCAGCATGGGCATGAGTGAAAGAGCCATGACACAGTATGACAAGAGTTTCAGAGAATGTCCCTGAAATATTCAGGCAGAAGCATGTCATGACGGTGTAAAAAACAAAACACCCTTCAAGCAAATGATAAATCCTTGAAGGGTGTTTTGTTTATAAAGGGAACTGCTACTTACAGCGCTCTATGTAATCACCCGTCCGGGTGTCTATCTTGATGCGGTCACCGATATTGATGAACAGTGGAACTTTCACCTGAGCACCGGTCTCGATGGTGGCAGTTTTCATTGTGCGTGTTGCTGTGTCACCCTTCATGCCCGGCTCGGTATAGGTTACTTCCATCTCAACACTTACAGGTAATTCAGCAAAAACAGGTTCTTCGCCGTCAAAGTATACTTTGATGTTGGCACCTTCTTTCAGCAGGTCAATGCCTTCGCCGATAGTCTCCCTGGGCACGTGGATCTGATCATAGGTTTCAGTGTCCATGCATACCACATTGCCTCCGTCAAGGTATAAAAACTGGTGCTCTTTGAAATGGACCCTGACGATTTCCATGTCATCATCAGGACGGAATCGTTGTTCAATCAATCTTCCGGATTTCAGGTTTCTCATTTTCACCTGGTAAAAAGCCCGGAGATTGCCCGGAGTACGATGCTCATATTCGAGGACCACGGAAAGTTCACCGTTATACCTTACAAAACTGCCCCTGGAAATATCTGATACTTTTGCCATAAAATAAATTTTGCGCAAATTAAGCGAAATATTTTCACTTTTAACTTCCTGCTTTTAACTTTTCACTTAGAATATTCTTGTATGCCAGCATTTCATCCCTTAACCTTGCTGCTTCTATGAAATCAAGCTCAGAGGCAGCTTTTTCCATAGATTTTTTAGCAGTTTCCATGGCCTTCTCCAAAGCCTGCATGCTCATGTATTGAACTACAGGATCAGCTGCTATATCAACTTTTTGTGGCTCCACATACACCTGTCTTTCACCTGTCTTTTTCCGGATATCATTGAGTATGTTCGAGGCGGCCTTAATGATCTGCTGTGGGGTTATGTCATGTGCCTCATTGTAAGCAAGTTGTTTTTCACGTCTCCTGTTGGTTTCCTCAATGGCCTTACGCATGGACTCCGTTGTGGTATTTGCATACATGATCACCCTGCCATTGAGATTTCTTGCTGCCCTGCCGGCTGTTTGCGTCAGTGAACGCTCCGATCGCAAAAAGCCTTCCTTGTCGGCATCCAGTATCGCCACCAAGGAGACCTCAGGAAGATCCAATCCTTCCCTTAGAAGGTTCACACCCACCAGCACATCAAAGGTTCCGCTTCTCAATCCTTCCATTATTTCAATACGTTCCAGCGTATCGATGTCTGAATGTATATACCGGCATTTGATGTTCAGGCGCAACAGGTAATTGGACAGTTCTTCGGCCATTCTTTTGGTTAGCGTGGTAATCAGAACCCGGTCCCTGTTTTTCACGTTCAGGTGAATTTCCTTCATCAGGTCGTCTATCTGGTTCAGGCCAGGCCTTACTATTATTACCGGATCAAGCAGTCCCGTGGGCCTGATCAATTGTTCCACAATGACACCTTCGCTTTTTTCCAGTTCATAATCCGCAGGTGTAGCACTAACATAAACGATCTGGCCGACAATACTCTCAAATTCCTCGAACTTCAACGGACGGTTATCAATGGCCGACGGCATTCTGAATCCATATTCAACCAGGGTCTGTTTGCGGGAATGATCGCCTCCATACATGGCCCTGATCTGTGGAATGGTGACATGGCTTTCATCGATAATCACAAGGAAATCCTTGGGGAAATAATCGAGCAGGCAAAATGGTCGCTGACCTGGGGGCCGTCCGTCGAAGTAGCGCGAGTAATTCTCAATCCCCGGACAATACCCGAGTTCCTGCAGCATTTCCATATCATAAGTCACCCTGTCTTTCAAACGCTTAGCCTCAAGAGGCTTGCCATTCTCCCTGAAGAAATCGACCTGTTTACCCATATCGACCTGTATCTGGCTTATTGCCTGGTTCATCCGGTCCTTCGTGGTAATAAATATGTTGGCCGGGTAAATGGATGCCCGTTCAAGAACTTCCAGCGTTCTTCCGCTTTCGGGATCGAATGAACGTATATCCTCAATTTCATCTCCCCAGAAACTGATCCGGTAGGCATAATCACCATAAGCCAGGAAAATATCCACAGTATCACCTGTGACCCTGAAGTTCCCGCGTGTGAATTCATTTTCATTGCGTGAATATAAACTGTCCACCAACCTGCGCAGAAATGCATTACGGCCGATGAATTCACCCCGTTCAATATGGATGGTATTGCTGTGAAAATCCTCCGGGTTGCCGATACCATACAGACAGGACACCGAGGACACAACAATTACATCACTTCGGCCTGACAACAGGGACGAAGTAGTACTCAAACGCAGCTTCTCTATCTCATCATTGATAGAAAGGTCCTTTTCAATATAGGTATCCGTGACAGGAAGGTATGCCTCCGGCTGATAATAATCGTAATAAGAAACAAAATACTCCACCGCATTTTTCGGGAAAAACTGTTTGAACTCACCAAAAAGTTGTGCTGCAAGCGTTTTATTGTGACTGAGGACCAGTGTCGGACGGTTGATTTGTGCAATAACATTGGCCATGGTGAAGGTTTTACCCGATCCTGTGACACCCAGCAGGGTTTGGTAATTCACTCCCCTGTTCAAACCGCTGACCAGTTGCCTGATTGCTTCAGGCTGATCACCGGTAGGATAATAGGCCGAGGTAAGTTCGAACTCCATGTGATTTCAGTTGTCAATTATCAATGTTTTGTTCCAGATCATCAAAATTATTAAACCTTTTTGTATCTCTGCAACGTAAAAGATTAGTAATTTTAAGAACCCTACGCGGATTAACTGCAAATAACGCACCATTCATGCCCAAGAGGAAACCTGGAATATTAAAACGTATTGCTGAAATTATCATGCAGAACAGAATGCTTACTGCTGAGAATGAAGAACTTTTCAGGCAGAATGAGCGACTTTCGACCGAGATTGGAAAGTACCGTGATCTGGCGGTAAGGTCCGGGAGCACTGATTCCTATGGAAGAATACAACAGGAGAAGAAGTTTTCCCAGATCCGGTACAGAACCGCCACGGTATTATATGCAGACGTTATGGGGCCTGAACATTTCACCTCTTTGTTTGACACAAAAATTATCGTTGACACCCTTGACGAAATATTTATTCAACTGCAGCAAATTGTGGCCAAATTCGCGGTTAAAAATATCCGTACTATTGGTGATACCATGATGTGCATCGGGGGTATCCCCAAAAAGAACATTACCAATCCTATCGAGGTACTTCTTGCTGCTATTGAGATGCACTACTTTATGAGAGATTACCAGCGTACCAACGAGACCTGCAGGCTCTGGAAGCTCAGGATCGGGATACATACGGGAACAGTGGTCGCCAGTGTTTCCGGGCGCAAAAAGCCGCACTACGAGGTCAAAGGTGAAACCGTTAACCTGGCAGCCCGCATTCGGCAATTCAGTGAGGACGGGAACATTTTGATATCAGCTACAACCTATGAACTGGTCAAGGACCTTTTTCAATGTGAATACTTTAACAGAATGCCGGTAAAATACCAGGGAGAGATTCCGCTTTACACCGTAAAAAGCATTAAACCGGAATTTTCGCTGCAGGGAAAAGGGATCATACCCAACAAGCGTTTTAGTATCCGTTACGGTCTGATCCAGTTCACCAACCTGCAGGAAATTGTGCTTGACAAGCTGGAGAAGGAATTACCTGCAAGTTTGTATTACCATAATATCAAGCATACTGTGGATGTTGTTACACAGGTTGAATTAATTGGCCTGGGAGAAGGCGTAACGGATGAGGACCTGTTGCTGCTGAAGACTGCTGCGCTCTTTCATGATACCGGACATGTGATATCCTATGATAACCATGAATATTTCAGCTGTCTGACAGCCCGGGAGTTACTGCCGGAATATTATTATACCACTTCACAGATTGAAATCATCTGTGAATTGATCATGGCCACGCAACTACCGCCAAATCCCAGGAATAAGTTGGAAGAGATCATGTGCGATGCTGACCTGGACTACCTGGGACGAAGTGACATGATACCTGTATCTAATTCACTGTTTCTTGAACTGAAAGAAAGATCGATGATCAATTCTTTAAAAGACTGGAATACCCTTCAGATGAAATTCATATCCGGACACCAGTATTTTACGGAAACTGCCAGAAATTTACGGGAAGTCAACAAACAAATGCAGATTGAGCGGATCAGGAGTTTGATCGTGGAGGAGTGAATGGTGAACAGCATGAAGTAAGCAGCAGACGGTATAGGTAAATGGTATCGGGTAAGTCGGTTCTAGGATTAACAGTGACAGTTTATTGTTTTTTACTAACTTTACACAATACCAATCGATTAAGCTATGAATACCCGTCTGACAGGCATGCGACTCACCTACTTCCTGCTTTCAATCATTTTATTGGTATATGGTCTGATCGTGGCCAGGGATTTTCTTTATCCCCTGGTTTTTGGGATGCTGCTTTCCTATCTGCTTTATCCCCTTGTAAATTTCCTTGAAAAGAAGGGTATGCCACGGATCCTTTCCATTATGGTCCCGCTCATCATCCTGATGGTAATCTGTATTTTCCTGGGGATCTTTGTTTTAAGGCGCATCAGTCTTTTTATGGATGATCTTCCTTATTTCCGGGAAAAGACCATTGCCCATATCGAAGCTATCCAGCGCTATATTGAAGGCGAATATGGAATACCGGCAGAAAGATTTAAGAACTTCCTGCTTACCCGTTTATTTGATATTGGTACAGAGTCGGAAAATATTTTTACAACCACAACAGGTACCATTTTTGTAATCCTTATGCAACCGGTTTACATTTTCCTGTTCCTTTATTATCGCACCAAGTTTGCTTATTTCTTCCTGAAAATAGTTGGCCGGCAGAACAGGATGATTGCAGTCGGCGTGCTTCGTGAAATAGCCACTGTTGTCACCCGCTATATGCTTGGTGTTGCTACTGTGGTCATGATATTATGCATCTTCAATTCAACGGGACTGCTGTTGATCGGTATCAAATATCCGCTTTTGCTTGGTGTGATTTCAGCTCTTTTTAGTTTTATCCCCTATTTTGGTAATTTCATCGGGGGTTCTATTCCCTTTCTCTTTGCGTTGCTGACAGAGGACTCAATGGTATATGCCGTCCGGATCGCTGTTTTTGTATATATTATTCATTTCTTTGAAAATAACATATTGTCTCCCAATATTGTAGGCAATCACATCCGCATCAATCCCTTCATTATCATTATCGGATTAATTGCCGGCGCCATGATCTGGGGGCTGCCCGGCATGCTGGTTGTCATTCCCCTGCTGGCCATGCTTCAGATAGTCTTGATGAAGCTGCCCGGAATGCAGCCTTATGTATATTTACTGGGACCACGGGGCACAAGCAGGCACGCGTTAACCCTGGTGAACATAAGGAGAACCTTCTCGGATCTGAGGAGAAAGATTAAAAGGCAAATGGAAGACTGAAACAGGTGGTGATCACGGTCAATCGGTCTCTATGAAGTTGAATTTGATTTCCAGGATGGATTCATAGTATTCTCCTCTTTCCATAATATCATCATCTCCTTCCTCATAATACCAGTTGATGGTAAGTTTATTGCCCTTCTTGACGATTTCGGCCAGAGCCCTCAGAATGTGCAGTAATGCTTTGGATGATCCACTGTTAAAATACTCAAGTTCAATATCAAATGTTGTTGATTCGGGCGGATCCTGGCAATAATAATAAACCCAATCGAACAGCTCATCATAGAATTTGGAAGCATCTTCGGGGATGGAGCGTCCGCTGATCCTCATCCTGCCATCCTTGTTAAAAGCTACGTCAGGAGTCTTCTTTGTGCTTTCGATCAGCAGATTATCCATAAATGACATAAATAGTGTCTCGTCCGCATGTAACTAAAACTATACGCCCGGTATAGGAAAAAGTTTCTGTTGTCATTCAAAATTATCACCAATATAACAAATTTATAATAATTATTTGTTAAGTAGTCAGGTCTCTCCACGAATCAAAGTACGGCAAAAGGCGGCAGGGATGACATAAAAATAGGGATTAGCGGATGAATCAAGCGAAGTAAAAGTGCAATCTTTTCGTTATTCCTTAGAAACCAAATGTTTAAAATTGACCAACAGCGTGTTTCCAGTGACGAATGCCATATCGCTGTTCAATTCATAAGTGATCAAATCTGGCTGCAGGTGTGATATGTTGTGAGGAGAACTGTCCCTGCAGGTATTTGTAGTATCCGGTAACAGCTATCATGGCAGCATTATCGGTGGCATACTGGACGGCAGGGATGAAGATCCGCCAGTTCTTTCTTTCACCAAGCTTGTTAACTGCCCGCCGCAAACCTGAGTTCGCCGATACACCGCCAGCAATAGCAATATCCCTGATTCCGGTCTCTTTGGCTGCTTTGACAAGTTTCTGGGTAAGCGATTCAATGATGGCATCCTGAATGGATGCACACAAATCGTGCCTGTTGTTGTGAATAAATTCCTTGTTATCCTGTAACCGGTCCCTCAGAAAGTATAGGAAGGAGGTTTTCAATCCGCTGAAGCTGAAATCAAGTCCCTTGACCACTGCTTTCGAAAAAGCAAATGCCTTAGGATTCCCTTCACCGGCCAGTTTATCAATAAGCGGTCCTCCGGGATAAGGCAAACCCATGACCTTGGCACATTTGTCGAAAGCCTCACCGGCGGCATCATCAATTGTTTGTCCGATAATTTCCATCTCCAGGTGACTTTTCATGATCACCAGCTGGGTATGCCCCCCCGAAACCAGGAGGCAAAGAAATGGAAAAGCGGGGAAATGACGCTCGCTGTCACTCCTGGCAATAAAAACCGAAAGGATATGCGCATGCAAATGATTGACATCGATCAGCGGCACATCCAGGGCTATTGATAAACCTTTTGCAAAAGACGAACCCACCAGCAATGCTCCCATAAGACCCGGTCCCCGAGTATAGGCAATGGCGCTGATGCTGGCCGGCGATTTACCGGCATCTTTTAACGCCGCATCCACAACCGGAACAACATTTTGCTGATGAGCCCTGGAAGCCAGTTCCGGTACGACACCTCCGTATTCTTTGTGCACCAGCTGGTTGGCGATCCGGTTCGATAAAAGATAACCGTTCTCAATGACTGCCGCAGACGTATCATCACAGGATGATTCTATTCCCAGAATGGTTATGCTCATTTGTCCCGATAAATCATGATGAATTAAACTTTTTTTGTAATTTTTGCGTTGTGAATCTATGCGAAACAGCAAAATTATTAAAAAGTTAGTACAATTAACAACGATCCTCCTGTTGTTACTATTTGCCTTTCCGGTGACTGCCTTTCTGTTGCTGCAAAGCAGCGTTATCCAGACTGATGTCGCCAACCAGATCATGCACATTGTTTCCGCGAATCTGAACACCAGGTTTACCCTCAGCAGGGTCGATGTTTCATTTCCCTACCGCGTAAGATTAAACAACGTATACCTGGAGGATCTTTCCGGAGATACCCTGTTGTTTGCAGAAAACATCACCCTTGGTGTCCGTTATTTTAATGTGGTAAAAAAAGAAGTTTCCATCGGCAGCATAAACCTTGATAAAGCATTAATAGGGTTTGCGCTCGACTCTGCCTCCAACCTCAACCTGAAGTACTTTATTGACAGGCTCAAGGGGAATGGCCAGGGTAAGGGCGGTTGGAGCATCCGGTTCAGTAACCTGAGAATCCGCGATAGTCGTTTCAACCTGAAAAACTATTATGAACGGCCGGTTGACTATGGCATGAATTATTCCAATATTCAGGTATCGGATATAGATGCCGATATTAAACGTTTCAGACCCTCCAAGGACTCAGTCTCATTCTATATCAAGTCATTGAGAATGAGAGAAAAGGGCGGTTTCAGCCTGGAAAAACTGACCGGGGAATTCAGTGAAAGCCATAATTTTCTTTCCTTCAGGGATGTCAGGTTCCGGACTTCCGATTCCGATGTCAGGGGGCGTGAGATTTCTCTTCGTTTTAATGACTGGAGCCAGTTTAAGGCAGATTCCTTTGCCAGGTGTGTCAGACTCAGGATGGATCTCGAACATTCACAGATCAACCTGCATGATATCGGTTATTTCGCCCCCGTATTTCAAAACTCCCGCGAGCTGGTGTCTTTCAGCGGAAGGGTAACTGGACCGGTGAACAATTTAAGGGGTAAGAATCTCGAAGTTAAACTCGGCAGTCAAACAAAACTCTCGGGAGAGCTATCTTTTGAAGGGCTGCCGGATATCCGGCAGACATTCATACTGGCCAATATTACGGAACTTACTACTTCGGCCTCGGATATCAATTCGTTTGAGCTGCCCGGCCATGGAAAAATAAAACTGCCCGGTCAGATCGCGAAGCTGGGTTTAATTGCCTACAAGGGAAATTTTACCGGTTTTATCAATGATTTTGTTGCTTATGGCCGGTTTAATACCGGCCTGGGTATAATTACAACCGACCTGCTGTTCAGACCAGATACATCTAATTATCTCGATTTCGAAGGGAAATTGGATGCCCGGGATTTTGATCTGGGTAAACTGCTGGATGCCTCAAAGAATATTGGCAGGATCAGCCTTTCAGCTTCCATCAACGGGGCCGCACTGGCGGGGAAGTCTATCGGTGCGTCCCTGGAAGGCATGATCAGGAGTTTTGAATTCCGGCAATATGAATATACCAATATTAGCCTTTCAGGGAACATCAGGAACAGAACTTACAACGGGTCGGTCAATATACATGATCCCAATATCGAGCTCGAATTTCTGGGGAAGGTGAATCTTACTGATTCTGTTGCCGTTTTTGATTTTAATGCAAACATTACTGATGCCAATTTATATGCCTTGAACATCGATAAATCCGACCCCGATTTCAGGGCATCCTGCTTTTTGATAGCCAATGCCCGTGGAAACTCCATCAACAGTCTCAATGGCGAGGTAAAGCTGTTAAATTCACTGTTTATTAAAAAGGACAAACAACTGCAGGTTTATGATTTCAGCATACTGGCCGAGAATAACTCCGGAAGCAACAGGCTGCAGCTTCGTTCCGATTTTATAGATGCAGATCTGACTGGTACTTATGAACTAACTAAATTGGATGAATCTGTCAGGTATTTCATCCTGTCGTACCTGCCGTCCCTTACCGATTCTTCAGGTTTAAAGAACCGGATACCGGATCATAACCTCGACCTGAAGGCCACCATAAAGAATGTCAAGCCTTTGCTGGATTTCTTTTTGCCGGATTACAGCCTGGCAGAGAATACAACCTTAAACCTTTCCTACAAACCCGAAAATCAACGATTGCAGCTAATGCTTCATTCATCCAAACTGACCGTCAGGAGTATTACCTGGAATAATATGAATTTACTTGTAAATAGTGATGCCGATTCAATGAACATTGAAGCCGGGGGTTTAAACCTCTCCCTGGGAAACCGGATATCCCTTGAGAATTTTACCGTACTTTCAAACATCAAGGATGATTCGGCAGCTTTGCATGTACGCTGGAACAACTGGCAAGACATACAATACAGAGGCGATGTTCGTGCCTTGGGTAATGTATCGAGGCGCCAGGGAAGCAGGTTCCCTCATTTTGACATACACCTGTTCCCGGCCAGCATCATTACCAATGACACCATTTGGGCTATCCAACCCGGGAACATCAGCATTGACAGCACCCGGATCCTGTTTGATGGACTGGTTATCAATCACAGGAAGGATTATTTCGGAATAGACGGTGCCCTGTCCGAGGATCCGACCGACGAGTTGAATTTTCTTTTCAGCCATTTCAATCTGGGCAATCTGAACGGGATCACAGCACCGTCAGGATACCAGCTGGCAGGCATACTTAATGGCAAAGCTTCTGTTTCAAGCATATATGAAAATACCCTTTTTACCAGTTTGCTTACAATTGACAGCCTGGTAATTAACAAAGAGATGCTGGGGAATACAGTGATACAGTCAAAATGGGATGACGAGCGTAAAGCATTAGGTTTGCAGGCCTATGCCATGCGTGATAATCTGAAAACAGTCGACATCAGCGGTGAATATCTTCCGACAAACCAGGGGAAGCTTGATTTCAGTCTAAATCTTAACAAACTGCGGCTAAACCTCTTTAATCCTTATGTGCGTGTCATTTTTAGTGATCTCAGGGGTGTAGCTTCAGGTAACGCAACCCTTACAGGGACCATATCCAAACCTTTGCTGAACGGTGAGATCAACCTGCAGAAGACGGCCTTTACGGTAAATTACCTGAAGACCCGTTACAATTTCACTGAAAAGGTGGATATTGAGAACAACAACATCTACTTCAAGGATGTGAGGATTTATGATCCAAAGGGTAATTCCGCCTATCTTTCAGGAGCAATCCGGAACAGATTCCTAA
The DNA here is from genome assembly GCA_002415855.1 of Bacteroidales bacterium UBA5072. Classification (GTDB taxonomy): domain Bacteria; phylum Bacteroidota; class Bacteroidia; order Bacteroidales; family UBA10428; genus UBA5072. Next base: position 26,147 of record DIAS01000009.1, on the reverse strand, counting down.
AAGATTTTCAGCTTGATCTTGTCATCCGTTCCAGTGATTTTCTGTGTATGAATACTACACAGACTGATAATCAGCTGTTCTATGGAACGGCTTATGCCACCGGGATCATTAAAATATCCGGACCTCCCAGGAACATTGTAATGGACATCTCAGCAACTACCGATAAGAACACAAGCATCAAGATCCCCCTGACCTCAACCGGCAAGCTCGATGAGTACCAGTTTATTTCCATCAGCAACTTATACCAGGAGAAGGTCCCTGAGTCGGAACAAAACGAGTACCAGGTTAATCTGTCTGGCATGCAGATAAATTTTGATCTGACCGTGACACCCGATGCTGAGGTGCAGATCATTTTTGATCCCAAGCTCGGTGACATCATCAAAGGTAAGGGAAACGGCAATCTCGACATGAAGATCAGCACAACCGGTAACTTCCTGATGTATGGCGATTTTACGATTGAAGAAGGTGATTACCTTTTCACCCTGCAGAATATCATCAACAAGAAGCTTACCATTGAACCCGGCGGCACCATTCGCTGGAACGGTGATCCGTTCGATGCCACAATTGATATAGTCGCCAATTATCCCACAAAAGCTTCTTTGAAGGATTTGCTGGGGAGCGGCGATGACAGGAAAATCAATGTTAACGACCGGTTAACAATGACCGGAAGACTGATGACGCCCGACGTGAAATATGATATCTACCTTCCGAATGCCGACGAATCAACACGTCTGATAGTAAACAGTGCCATCAGCTCAAGTGAAGAACTGAATAAGCAGTTTATTTCATTACTGACCCTCAACCGGTTCTATCTGAGTAATACACGGTCAGGCATGCAACCTCAGGAAGGTACCATGGCCTCACCCTATTCAAGCGCTGCCGGAGTAAATGCAAGTGAATTCCTGTCAAATCAACTAAGCCACTGGCTTTCCCAGATCAATAATGATGTGGATGTTGGCGTAAACTATCGGACGAATCGCGAAATGAAAAATGATGAGGTTCAGGTAGCCCTGTCGACCCAGTTGTTTAATGACAGGCTGACCATAAACGGCAGTGTGGATGTGGCAACCAATGCAGCAGCAAGTCAATCTGACAACATTGTAGGTGAGTTTGACATCGACTATAAGATCACCAAAAACGGGAAGTTCAGGATCAAAACATACAATCATGCCAACAATGATATGCTTTATGACAATCCTTATACGCAAGGATTAGGCGTTTTTTACAAGGAGGAATTCACCACCCTGGAAGAGCTTTGGAAGCGCTATCTGCAGGCTGTTTTCGGAAAGAAAGAGGAGGAACCGGCAACAAAGGGGGAAACAGATCTGGGCGGTTAATAACTAACCTTAAAAAATAAACCCCGGCATTCATCGTTTATTTAATTTTGGCGAATCAATAAAAACCAGTATATGTTGTTTGTATTATTACAAAATGTCGTATCCGGCACCGCGGAGAGTTTAAACGCCAGCACTGCTGTCAGTGAAAACCAGGTTTCATACATTGATCTTGCATTCAAAGGGGGTTGGGTTATGATACCTATCGCCATACTTTCTGTAATTGCGGTATATATATTTATCGAACGTTTTATGGCCCTGCGCAATGCATCGAGGATCGACCAGAATTTCATGAACAGGATCAAAGACTACATTCATGACGGAAAGGTTGATTCTGCCATGGCCCTGTGTCAGTCAACCAGCAATCCACTGGCCCGTATGATTGAAAAAGGGATCAGCAGGATCGGACGCCCGCTGAACGATATCAATACGGCCATTCAGAATATCGGTCAGGTAGAGGTCTACAAGCTTGAGAAAGGCCTGGCCATTCTTGCGTCCTGTGCAGGAGGCGCTCCGATGCTTGGATTTTTCGGCACGGTGCTGGGTATGGTCAAGACATTCATGGATATGGCGAATGCTGGTACCAGTCTTGATATCGGGATTCTGTCCAATGGTATTTACATTGCATTGATCACAACTGTTGGGGGATTACTGGTGGGAATCCCTGCCTTCTTTGCTTACAACTATCTGGTTGCCAGGGTTGAAGAACTGGTTAACAGATTGGAAGCTTATTCCATGGAATTCATGGACCTGCTGAATGAACCTGTTAAGAAGTAACTTATCCATTTGAAACACGAGATATGGCCTTACGTTCCAGAAATAAAGTCGAAGTGAGTTACAGCGTTGCCGGAATGACTGATATCATCTTCCTGCTGTTGTTGTTTTTCATGCTTACTTCAACACTTGTTTCGCCCAACGCGATCAAGTTGCTCCTGCCGAGGAGTAACAGTCAGACTACCAGCAGGCCCATTACCACTGTTTCCATTACCAAGGACATCGTTTTTTTTGTAGAAAAGACTCCTGTTGATATAACCCAGCTTGAGACATTGCTCCGCCAGAAGGTAGGAAAAACAGAAGATCCAACCATTGCCATCCATGCTGAAAGATCTGTCCCGATTGAATACATCGTGGATGTCATGAATATTGCCAAAAGAAACAATTATAAAGTAATACTGGCTACCAGTCCCGAGATCAAAAAATAGCAGCATGACTGAAAGGCATTACGGCATTGTGGGCACTTGTATCGTACACAGCATTGTTGTGCTGTTGCTTATATTTACTTACATTACCCTTTCAATACCAACACCTTCGGAAGGAGGTATTCTTATTAACTTTGGTGATGTGGAGAATGCCGGGGGACTGTTCGAACCCGCCTTAAATAATGCTGCAGATAATGGTGCAGATGCTGCTCCTGCTGTTCCGCCTGAAACCAAAGATGGCCTCATGACCCAGGACTTTGAGGAGGCTCCTGCGGTTAAAAAGCCCGATGAAGCCATAAAGACTGAGAAGAAACCCGAACAAAAGGCCGTTGTCAAACCTTTACAAACCCCGGTGAAGGAACCGGCAAAGCCAGTAGTGAACACCAAGGCCCTGTATTCAAATAAAGGCACCAAAGGGGCTTCTACCACCGAATCCGGTACATCAGAAGGAATTTACAAAGGATCCGGTAACCAGGGTGATCCAACCGGAACGCCTGAATCCGATAATTATTCAAAAGGTCTTGGTGGCGGAGGAATGGTTGCCAACCTGAACGGACGTAACCCGCTTCATTTACAGAAGCCTGAATTCAACATTTTAAAGGAAGGTATCGTAGTCGTAGAGATTACCGTTGACAGATCAGGCAAGGTGATCAGCGCAACACCCGGTTTTAAAGGCTCAACCCTGGTGGATAATACTTTATATGCCGCGGCCAAGAAAGCAGCGCTGGAGTCGAAATTTAACCTGAAAAGTGACGCGCCCGAGCGACAGGTCGGGACTATTACCTACCATTTCAAGCTGCAATAGATCAGAAGAATATCAATTGCACAGCAGAGATCAGCACAGCAATCAGCAGCACATACCGCACAAAAATTGGTCCCCACGATACGGCAGAACGTGTACCCAGCCATGCTCCTGTCATACTGCCAATGGATAGTATCAAACCTGCCTTGTAATCAACCTGGTGTCCGATCACATATACCGCAAGAGCAAACGGTGTGTAGAGGAAAACAAGAAAATTCTTGATGGCATTGGCCCTGACGAGATCAAGCCCGGCTCCGAGAACTAGTCCCCCCAGCAGGAAAAAACCCACACCGGCCTGGATGAAACCGCCATAAACCCCGATGAGGAAGAAAACGATGAAGTTTACCCAGAGCGACCCGGCCATGCCCTTCTCCTTTCTTCCTTTCAGCCAGGCTTCGGGTTTTAACAGCACAACGAAGAACATTACAATCAGAAGCACACCCACAACCCTTTCCATCGATTTGGCATTGATGGCCAGGGCAATAAGCGCACCGGCAATGGAACCCGCTACCGAGGGTATGCCCAGTGTCAGGCCTGCTCTGAGGTCGAGTGCGCCCTGCTTGCGGAAACCCATGGAACCGACCAGGCTCTGCAGCATAATGGCGATACGGTTTGTGCCATTGGCCACGTTGGGAGGAAGGCCAATAAAAATCAACAAGGGCAGGGTAAGCAGTGACCCGCTTCCTGCCAGGGTATTAATAAAGCCGGCGATAAGGCCGGCTCCTATGATCAGCAGATACTGGTACCATTCCAGATTAGCGAAATCCATGTGTAGTTGAATAGTATAATTTACCAGGCAAAGAGGGGATAATCCTTCATAAGCCTGTTCACCTTCTCCCTGACGGTTTGGATTACCTTTTCATCCTCAATATGCATAATAACCTCGTCGATGAGCTCAACCACCGTTTCAATGAGGTCTTCTTTGGCACCCCGGGTAGTAATTGCGGGTGTCCCTACCCTTACGCCCGAAGTAGTAAAAGGTGTGCGTGAATCGAACGGGACCATGTTTTTGTTCAGTGTGATATCGGCCCTGACAAGGGTGTTTTCGACCATTTTCCCGGTAATTTCAGGAACTTTGGTACGCAGATCGATCAGCATGGAATGGTTGTCCGTTCCACCTGATACAACCTTATAACCCAAATCCATAAAAGCTTTTGCCATCACGGCAGCATTCTTCTTCACCTGGGTAATATAAACCTTGTATGAATCAGTAAGCGCTTCACCAAAGGCTACGGCTTTGGAGGCGATCACATGCTCCAGCGGTCCACCCTGGGTTCCTGGGAAGACTGCAAGATCAAGCAGGTTCGACATCATTTTGATCTCTCCTTTGGGTGTGGTATATCCCCAGGGATTTGGGAAATCATCCCCCAGCAGAATCAATCCGCCCCGCGGACCGCGGAGGGTTTTGTGAGTTGTTGTTGTAACGATATGACAATGCGGAAACGGCTGATTCAGCAATCTCTTGGCGATAAGGCCGGCCGGATGCGCGATATCGGCCATCAGTAACGCGCCCACCTTATCAGCGATAGCCCGCATACGGGCATAATCCCAATCGCGTGAATACGCCGATGCTCCCGCGATGATCAGCTTAGGCTTCTCACGGAGTGCTGTCTCCTCCATTTTATCGTAATCCACTCTTTCGGTATCGGGATTCAACGTATAGGCTATGGGATGGTAAAGGATCCCGGATGAATTCACTGGTGAACCGTGTGATAAATGTCCGCCGTGCGACAGATCGAGCCCCATGAACTTATCACCCGGTGTCAGCACTGCCAGCATTACGGCCGCATTGGCCTGGGCTCCTGAATGGGGCTGCACATTCGCCCAACAGGCATTAAACAAAGTTTTGATCCTTGCAATGGCCAGCTCCTCAACTTCATCCACCACCTGGCAACCACCATAATACCGCTTCCCTGGTAAACCTTCGGCGTACTTATTGGTAAGGCAGGAGCCCATGGCTTCCAATACCTGGTCGCTGACGAAATTCTCAGAGGCAATCAGCTCAATGCCGTGTAACTGGCGATCGTTTTCTTTTCTGATCAGGTCAAATAGTCGTGAATCCCTTTCCATAATGCTGTTTTTTGATTTGTTTCAAAAATAATGTTTTGTAAAGGAGTAAAAAAATTAATTCCGATTAGTTTATCAGAAATTATCCCATTATCCCTTTCAAATCCCTGAAATATTTTATATTTTTAAATTGTTCAAGATCAATCATTATATCAGCATCATCAATCCGTTATTTAAATATCAGGCATTTCGCAGCATCAACGACCGATGCATCAAATATTTCTGTGTTGAAATGTTCTTAACCCCTTAATAAATAAAAACTCATCTATGAAACTAACCATTAAACATCAGGAAAGCTATTCCCGTCTTGAACTTCTTCTTCGTACGCTTTTCGGCTGGCTGTACATGGCTCTGCCCCATGGTTTTATTCTTATGTTCCTGGGTATCTGGTCCGCTATTCTCACCTTTGTTTCCTTCTGGGTAGTGCTTTTTACAGGCCGCTATCCGCAGAGCATGTATGAGTTCCAGGTAGGATATATGCGTTGGGGACTGAGACTTAGGGCGAGACTCATGAATCTTTCCGACGGTTATCCCGGTTTCGGTATCAGCGTGCAGGATGAGAATGTATCTTTTGATATGCCCTATCCAGAAAAACTTAGCCGGGCCCTGCTCCTTTTGCGGTTGCTGTTCGGATGGATTTATGTGGGAATCCCTCATGGCTTTATGTTGTTTTTCAGGGCAATAGCAACATGGGTGGTCATGTTTGTAGCCTGGTTTGTAGTATTGATAACCGGCGAGTATCCGGCTTCTCTCCATGAATTTGTTACAGGCATGCTCCGTTGGGGAACCCGTGTGAATGCATACTTGCTGTTCATGACGGATGATTATCCGCCGTTCACCGGTAAGGAGGTTGAATAGACTGCCCATGGAAGACAGTAATGCCGCATATTTGCCAGTACCTCAGCCTGATGAGATCTCAATCAGGGAAAAAGAGGATGCCATGGGTGCTTACCTGATGATGTTTGCAGGTGTTGCCGTTGCACTTCCCCTTCCGCTCCTTAACCTGATCGCCTCATTTGTATATCTGTACCTGAATAAGAGCAAGGGGCGTTTTGTATACTTTCATTCGCTGCAGGCTTTGTATTCACAAATCCCTGTAACCCTGCTTAACCTGGCACTTCTGATATGGCTGATCATTTGCCTGGTCAATGACGCAACATTTACCAATGGATTCAAAGGATATGCTATCATGGTGGCTGTGGTAAACATCGTAGACCTGGTTTTCAGTCTGGTTGCTGCGGCCAAGGCCCGGAAGGGACTTATGTACTATTATCTATTCTTCGGCAGGATATCCTACCAGCAGGCTTTTTCGGGCAGGCCGAAACCGGAGGTAAAACCGGTAAATGCACCTCCAAAAATGTAGGTGAAATGAATAAAAAAAAGCTCCTTTGGGAGGGTATTGTACTGCTGCTTATTTTCGGTTCCATATGGGGAATATTTACCATGTTCCCCATTGGACCGAGAAAGGCTATATTCCGTCTATCCGTCGAAAAGGAAGAAAAGCTGGGAGAGCTTTTGCTCAAAGCCACGCTCTCCAATCCTGAATTCCGGCGGATTGAAAATGACACAGTGCTTAAAGCACTTGACATCATTACAAAAAGGCTATGCAGCGCGCTCGATTCAAACCGCTATTCATATCAGACCGTTCTTGTGGAAAACGGGATCGCCAATGCTTTTGCCCTCCCTGGGGGATATATTGTCGTAACCACAGGACTCATTGGCCTTATGAAGTCACCCGAGGAATGCGCTGCCGTACTGGCACATGAGATCGGACATATCGAACAAAGGCATACCCTTTCCAAATTGTTGGCCAATTTTACTGCTTCCATTCTTTTTTCCGATGAGGCCCTGGCATCAGAGGCTGCTGAGTTGCTTACCACCTCAGCTTTCAGCCGGAGGCAGGAGGAAGAGGCTGACCGGTTTGGCCTCAGGCTGCTGGAAAAATCAAGGATCAATCCGCACATCATGGGAACCGCCTTCCGGCATCTCAAAGAAGAATCCGGTGCATATAATCCGCAGATGGAAATCGTGATGTCACACCCCGACCTGGATTCAAGAATAAAATCTGCCTATCAATATACTTTGGAAAAGAACTTTTCTGAAGAAAAAATCGATATAAACTGGGATGCCGTAAAGGACCAGATTATTCATCCGATATCTCAATAAGCCACTTTCTGTAATAGGAGAAGAGTTTTGACTTGGACAGGAATCCGATGTACTCTCCGTTGTTTACCACAGGCAGGTTCCAGGCTTCATTATCCTCAAACTTCTTCATGACGCTTTCCATGGAATCACCGGGAGAAATATGCGTTGGAGGAGGCTGCATCAGGTCACGCACAAATACCCGGTTGTACATATCGGTATTGAAGATGATATGCCGGATGCTGTCGAGCAGTACCACGCCAACCAGCATATTATGACCGGTGAGCACAGGGAACAGGTTTCGTTTAGACCGGGAAATGGATTTTACCAGCTTTCCCAGTGAATCCTCGGGTGAAACCGCTACAAAATCTCTTTCGATCAGCTTATCCATTTCGAGCAGCGTGAGAATCGCCTTGTCCTTATTGTGTGTAAGCAGCTCTCCTCTTTGTGCTATCCTGTGGGTATATATTGAATGGGGTGAAAAATAATGGTTAGTAATGAAGGAGACCGTGGACGTAATCATCAGCGGAATGAAAAGTACATAGCCGCCTGTAATTTCGGCGATCAGAAAAATAGCAAACAAAGGAGCATGCATTACACCGGCCATGAGTCCGGCCATTCCGGCCAGAATGAAGTTCTTTTCCGGGACATGTATAAAACTAACCATATTCAGCATGCGTGATCCAAAATAACCGGTAAACCCACCCATGAACATGGTAGGGGCAAAAATTCCACCCACTCCTCCGCCGCCTGTAGTAGCCGTCATGGCCACTGGTTTGAACAAAAGAACAAGAACCACAAACGTCATAAAGACCGGTAAATTACCTGTCTGACCGGAGAACAGGCTTCCCACGGCGATTTCCTGGACATCACCCTCCAGAAATATATTCAGAATATCATACCCCTCACCATACAGCAAAGGGAAAAACAGGATCAGGGCGCCCAGAACTAGACCACCTGTCATAACCCGGACACCGGGTTTCCTGATTTTCGAAAAAACTGATTCGATCCTGACGGTGATCCAGGTAAAATAGAAGGAAACAAAACCGGCAAAAATTCCCAGAACAATGTACCAGGGTATATTTGCCAGATTGAAGGACCCATGTACCGGATAATTCAAACTTACGCCGGGATCAAGAAACAGGTAGGATATAGAGGCACTGGTAACCGCCGAAATGAGCAGGGGAATGATTGACGAGACGCTTATATCCAGCATCAGAACTTCGAGGGCAAAAACAACCCCGGCAACAGGAGCCTTAAAAATACCGGCTATGGCTCCTGCCGCTCCGCAACCGATCAGGGTGCTGATCGACTTGTAATTCATGCCGAACAAGCGCCCCAGGTTTGATCCCATGGCTGATCCTGTGACCACAATTGGTGATTCCAGTCCGACAGAACCACCAAAACCAACGGTAAGTGTTGAGGCGATAATAGAGGAATAACTGTTGTGGGGCCGCAGAAAACCTCCTTTCTTGGAAAGGGAATACAGGATCTTGGTAATGCCGTGGCCCATTTCATCCTTCACAAAATACCTTACATACAAAACAGTCAGAAAGATGCCGAGCATCGGGAAGGCCAGGTACAGGAAGTTAATCTGGAAAAGGTTGCCGTAACGCATGACTAACTGATGTGTAAAATGAACTGCGTTCTTCAGAAGCACTGCGGCAAGACCACTGACAAGGCCAATGATAAGGCTGAACAGATACATCTGCTGCCTGTGGTTCAGTCGTTTGGAGAGTAGGGTGATGAAACGGGCAAAGATATGATGGGTTTGCATCCTGCTGGTACTTGAAATTGAGTAAAGATAGTATCTCTTTGCTATTCTTCCTGCGGATCAACCGGTGTTTTCAGGAGCAATTGATAAAACGCCAGATCCAGCCACCTGCCGAATTTATAGCCAGCCTGTCTGATGGTACCGCAATGCACAAATCCTTCGTGCTCATGCAGCATGATACTTACTTTGTTTGAAGCATCTATACCACCAATCAGAGCATGGTACTGCTGCATTTCAGCGGCCCTGATGATTTCCCTCAACAACCTTTTTCCCAGACCCTTCCCGCGCATATCCAACCGTACATAAAGTGAATGCTCCGCAGAATACTTGTAGGCCGGCCGGTTTCTGAAGGGGCCATATGTGGCGAAAACCAACAACATTTCCCGGTGGTCAAAAATACCAGTTACGGGATAATTTCCTGATTGTTTCTCGGCAAACCAGTTTTTCATACTTTCCAGGGTACGTGGTTTATAATCATAAATTGCCGTTGTGTTCAGGATTGCCTCATTCAGAATTTCCGTTATTTCCGGTAAGTGTGCTTCGGTGCAAAGCTTTATACTGTGAAAGGATGTTTCCATGAAATTATGTTAGTACTTTCCTATCACTATCGACGTCATGGTCAGTGAACCCATGACGGCTTTATCATTCAAAAAGCTGATCGTATCATTCTTTCCCTTTAGGGCCAAAGCATAAAGCAAAGGCAGATAATGCTCGGGGGTCGGGACGGCCATCCTGAAGGCCTCACCCTGCTCCCGGTAGTTGATGAGTTGCCGGTGATCATCCGATAGGATATATTTCTTCATGATGCTGCCGGCTTCCAGTGCCCAGTCGTATCCGAATTCTGGTTCATTCATCCTGTCCCAGGCCACCATGCCCAGATTATGCACCATGTTTCCGCTTCCGATGATCAGCACCCCTTTCTTCCGGAAAACTGACAGCTCCTTTGCCAACTCGTAATGTTGAAGCGGCGAACGGTAATGATCAAGGCTCATCTGGATCACGGGAATATCGGCATTCGGATACATGTGTCTGATAACACTCCAGCAGCCGTGGTCCAGTCCCCACTGCTGATCTAATACGACTTCGGCAGCCGTGATGGTGGCAACAGTTTCCTTTGCCAGTTCAGGGCTTCCCGGTGCAGGGTACTGCACTTCATAAAGTTGAGGGGGAAATCCGCCAAAATCATGGATAGTTCTGGGGATTTCCATGGCAGTCACTTGTGTTCCGCGGGTTTCCCAGTGCGCCGATATGCACAGGATAGCTTTCGGATCTGGCAGGGAATGACTGATGGCTGCCCATCCTCTTGAGAATTCATTGTCTTCGATGGCGTTCATGGGACTACCATGACCCAGGAAAAGTACCGGCATTAAATTGCTGTCCGTCATCATTCAGCTTGTTATTTATTCCTTCTTCAACTCCTCCAGGAGTGAGCCCAATTTGTTAACATAATCAGTAAACTCAGTAGAATACCTGACAGAGTCATCCCGATTCTTTGGCAGATCAATTGAAAAATGATGCCTTATGGTCGCCGGTCCTGAATCCAGTATGTATATGTCGGTTGAAAGGAAAACAGCTTCGCTTTCAGAATGCGTCACAAAGATAACAGTAGGGTCGATCCTGGCATTCTCAAATATGGAGCGGAGAAAAACCTGGATTTGTTTCCGGGTAACTGTATCCAGGGCTCCAAAAGGTTCGTCCATAAGCAGGATTTGCGGATTCACGACGAGGTTACGGGCAATGGCTACCCTTTGTAACTGCCCGCCCGACAGGGTCGGATATTTAGCCCATTTGTTCTCATGTCCGGCCAATCCGACAATCTTTATCATATCCATAGCCCTATCGTTGGCCTCATCCTTGCGAACCCCCTTCAATATCAAAGGGAGTGCAACATTTTGCAGAACAGTTTTCCATTCAAATGAAGTATATTGCTGAAAAACCATGGGAATCCTGTCCTTGTCCGTACGTTTTTTCCCATAGATATAAACCTCTCCCGATGTTGGTTCCTGTAACCCGGAAATATACCGGAGCAAGGTTGATTTTCCGCAACCCGACTTGCCCATGATGGTAATAAATTGTCCCTGGGTCTTTATGTCTTTGATATCCAGGTTAAAATCCTTAAACACAACATTGGCCGGTATTTGTTCATGATAAATCTGGTTAATATTTACCAGGTTGATAACGTCTCCTGACCGGCCAAAATGAGCCTGGTCTGCTTCAGCCCCGCTACCGGCTTCAACTTTGGCCTCCGGTTCTGCAGTTTTTTCCGCAGGTTCGGGCATTATACTGTCATCCTGTTTTTGAAATATGTTTCGCTTCATGATCAGGCATATTTAAATTTAAAGAGTTTCTTATCGAGGACCTTAAGCAGCTTGTCCTGTACAAAACCTATAAAAATGATCAGCAGCAGTACGGCATAAAGCTGATCAACGTGCGAACCGCGTGACGTAGCCATATAAATCATTGAACCTAATCCGCCCTGTGCGTTTACCATTTCGGCAATGACAATGTATGTCCAGCTCACAGCTACCAGGTTGATCACATCCATTGAGAAACGGCTGAGTACCGATGGAATATAGAAATGTTTCAGGGTCATCCACGGACTGGCATTGAGTGTCCACATGGTTTGCTGCAACGCTTTTAAATGATCATCGGTTTCAATATCCTTTATTCGCTGGGTAATGGCAGGAAGCAGGTATACAAAAATACCGAAAGCAAGGAATTCAACCTTTACTCCCATGCCCAGTCCGAACAAGGCCATAAATATTCCGGTCGTTGCCGGAAGCGGTGTAAAACGGATGGCCTCAACCTGCTTGCTGACAAGGTGTCTGAAAAAAGGAATCAGTCCCACCATCAAACCCAGGGGTATTGCAATTGCAATTGCCTGTAAATAACCACCAAGATTAATGAAAATGGAGTACCCGGTATTGAAGATAAGATTTCGCTCCACAAACAGGGTCTTAAAGCATTTGACCACATCAATGGGCGATGGAAGGATGGTGGGTTTGATCCAGCCAAACGCTGAAACCAGCCACCAGAAAAAGATCAGCAAGATCCATCCCAGGATATTCAAAGCCAGGGCGGTTTTTTTATCAACTTCACCGGCAAACCTAAAAAGCTTCTTAAATAATTCCATAAATTACCAATTTACTTATTGACTATAAAACAAAGGAGGATAAAGAATATCCTCCTTTGCTGCAAGATATTTCAGAAATTTATTTTCCCAGCAGCTGAAATTCAGTACGGCGATTTGCAGCCCTGCCTTCCTCCGAATTATTGTCGGCGACCGGCTTATCAGGTCCATTGCCAACGATGACAAACCTGTTTGGATCAAAATTGTAGGTTTTTACCAGGTAATCGGCAACCGATTTGGCACGTTTAAAGGAAAGGTCCCTGTTCATAGGAGCACTGCCAACATTGTCCGTATTGCCTTCAATGCGGACTTTCATGCCGGCAAACTCAACCGACAATTGTCCCAGTTGGTTTTCAATTTTATCTTTCATATCCGGAGTAAGGGCCCATGAACCAGTTGCAAAGTTTATAATGATTGGTTTAACGGCAACTGCCGGCAATTTCTCATCAACAGCCGTTGGAGCTGCAAACTGTATCTGCCCTTCAGCAGCATGCGCATCGCCCTGCAGATCATTAATAGCCTGGATAACACCGGGATAGGAGGCTTCGGCCCAAGGTACGATGTTGGTTAAATTGTTACCATAACCGGTCTTGTAAACGCGGGCCATTTTTGTATAAAGCTGCTGTCCTGTGATGCCGGTATAATCAGTGCTCAATCCAAAGAAGTTCACATTGTCTCCATAGGTGGCAAAATGGATTTTTTTCATCCCGTCCAGGATAATGCTCACATCGTCGGGTACCTCAAACGCGGCTTTATAGGTTTGAGCAGCCTCGGCCATCTTAGCCGGATCCGTCATTTCGGAATTGGCTACGAGCCATGCCCTTGATAGTTTAACAAAAAGATCCTTCTTCTCTTCAAGCACATCTTTCCGGGCGATAAAACCGTCCATGATGATATTCGGGAGCAGATCGGTGCTTGTCAGGACTTTAGAAGCCCTTGATTTAAGACATTCTTCATCGTCGGGTGACCAGACAACGGTTGCGTCAGCATTTCCTGTTGTAAATGCGGTTTTGGCTGCAAAAGGGTCCCCCATTGGCAAAATCTGGACATCCTTTTCGGTAAGGCCCCCGGCTTCGAGTGTGGCGTGCAGCAGGGTATTGCTTGGCCAACCCAGAGCACATGCAATTTTTTTACCTTTGAGATCGGCAACCGAATTTATCGATTCATCAACTATAAAAACATCGGCTCCGCGAGAATCATCGATTTTCAAGAACTGGACAACCGACATTTTGGCAAGGTCACTGCTCCGATCCATTCCGATCGGGGAAATATCGGTGGTAGTGAAAATAAAATCGAGGTCTCCATTTTTCAAAGCGTCATTGAGTTTTTGCATATCGTCCATTCTTATTGCTTCGAATGTGAGACCAAACTCTTTGTACATCCTTGAGTTTTTGTTAGGAGCAGCGCCACCATTCATGTTGATGCCCGGGGCAAAGCCAACAAAATTATTGAATCCGGCACGCAGGTCCGCCTTGTTGCCTTTGGATGCCTTATTCAGATAAGGATAACCAAAATACACACCGGCTCCTATTGCACCAATTATAAGTAAGAGGATGATCAGTTGAAACCCAAAAGTCCAGCTTTTGGGGAATCCCGGAATTGATCTTCCAGGTTTGTTTTCATAATCAGTTGCCATTTTTCACAAGAATTAGTTATTGGGTAGTATGAATATCAGGTCTAAAAAATATCACCAAGCGGACCGGCTGAATTTTTTTCTTCGCGGGTCAGTTTATGGTTGGGATTAGAGATTTTCGATGGATTCGGGATGTCCAGCTGTCCGGCATCCAGCTTGTTGCCAATATCGAGGAGTTTTTCGTAAGCTTCATCACTGTCGAAGTTAAAGGCAGTGGTATTTCTATCCAGATCTTCCAGGTTCTGAGCTGTAACAGCAAGATCTTCCGAAATACGTCCGGCAACAAATTCAAGAGCATATTCCAGTTTCCAGTTCTGTCCTCCCGGGCCAAGGATTTCCTTCAGGATAGCCGTTGCACCACGGGATGCCATTGCCATTTCCCAGTCCTTTTTCATAATGCTTATACTTTCTTCAAAATCCTTTATCTTATTCTCAAGCAGCGTTGCACCAATGGCCAGTTTTCGGTCGAGATTGGCGAAAATATTTGACCGTGCCGCATACTTGGTAGTCCATTCTATATTTTTCTCCAGGGTTGTATTTGCCCGGGTACCCGCCGAGGTGGCATTGATAAACTGCTGCTGCAGGTCGACATATTCATCAGTCTCCTTTATTTCCTGTCCTTTATCGGTAACCAGCTTGTTCATCATCTCCTTGATCTCACCCGCCTTTTTGGTTTGCCGCTGAACTTCTCCTTTGGAATTCTCGGCGACTTTCCGGGTATCATTTGACATCTGCTCAAAATCCGTACGAAGTTGTTTTATTTTCGATTTATGTTTTAAGAAGGAGTCGTGTGTCTCCCACATTTTTTGTTTTTGCTCTTCAAGCTCATCAAATGGATTCCAGCGAATGATGGCTTTGTGAAACCAGCGGACGATCCTGCGGAAAAGCTTGAAAATAGCAGGTAACAGAAAAATAACCAGAATAACAGCCAGAACTGAGACAATAACAGCAAGAACCTGGCTAAGGGCACCAAAAACTGCCGGAATTATCCATTTGAAAGTTCCATAACCAATAATCCCGATTAAAATTAATCCGATAATGGCACCGATCGGCTTTTCACCTCTGCGCCATTTTCCGATGGCCTCCTTACCTTTTTCAACCAGCTTGGCATCATCGAAATACTTCATAATAGGCAGCTGGGTAATAGTTTTGGTTTCTGTTTGCATAGCATTCTTTTATTTTAAGAAAGGTTTAATTTTATTCCGGCTTCAATATCAACAATACTCACAATAACCTGCTCTTTGGCATCGCGAATGGCGCCAATCTTTCTCTCAATAACAGCAAACTGGTTCTCGTATTTCTGATCGATTGCCAGGAGTTGATTGTTCAGGGCAACTTCCTGGTTCTGAAGATCCTGGATTTGCCGGCTAAGCTGTTGTATTTTTGTTCGTGTATCTTTGAGGCTGTTGTCGAGATTGTTTCTTTCAGTGTCTTTCTCAGCTTTCAATTCCTGCTTTTTAGACTCTCCCTTGGTTATTTCAGTATCGGCAGTCCGCTGCACCAGATCTTTATAAAACATAGCACTGTCAACTAATCGTTTAGGAGTCAGCGTTTTATCAATCTTTTGCGCGATCCTGAAGACGGTTTTATAGATTTCCGGGGTCGGGTTTTGTTTTTCCTCAAACAGTGATTCAGTGAATTCAAGAAAATCGAAACCGCTCTGGTTGTTCTGATTGATCAAATTCTGGAGGCGCTGAACGAAATCCTCCACGAGGGGTTGATCACCCTGGTTTCCGACAGGCGACAGAGGAGTTGAATTCGCGATATAGTCGTCTCCGCGTTCCTTGCCAGCCGGTTTAGTGTTCTGATCCTGCTTTAGCTGGGCGCCGGTTTCAGCGTCCCTGAAGAAAAGCCGTCTGAAATTGAATCCTTTATCTTTATCCGACATCTCCTTGATTTTTTTCTAAGTAATTGTTCCAAAGAATTATTACAAAAATAAGGGTTTTTTGACTGGTTGTCTTTTTTAGTCCGAATTAATATAGGTCAAAGTTCAAAATATAAGTGCCCGTATTTAAGATAAATTGTTTACTTTGGATATTATAACCTTACCTATTGTAAGCTTCATGAACCGAATTTACCTTCCTGCAGCCCTGGTATTCCTGCTGATTATTTCAGTGTCAGTAAGGTGCTCCTTTGCCCAGACCACACCTGAAAGGATCAGACAGATCCACCACAAGGCCTTTGTGATTGATACCCATACGGATACTCCCATGAAACTGGTAAACGGTGATTTCAACCTTGCCGAAAAACATGTATCCGGTGTATCGAAGGTTGATTTTCCCAGGTTACGGGAAGGTGATGTGGATGCTGTGTTTTTTGCACTTTTCACAAGTCAGCATGAAAGAATTCCTGCCAATTATGATCATGCCTACCAGCTGGCCAATCGTATGCTCGATTCCACTTTAGCCTCCGTGCAGCGGAACAGTCTGACCGTTGCCATTGCTACCGGTGCAAATGACATCATTACCATATCAAAACTTGACAAGACCGCGATCTGTCTTGGGATTGAAAATGGTTTCCCGCTTGCTAAAGACATCGCAAGAGTAAAGGAGTTCTATGACAGGGGGGTGCGGTATATTACACTCTGCCATACCGCCAACAACGACATATGTGACTCCTCGACCGATAAAAAGGGTGCGGAATACAATGGCCTGAGCAGTTTTGGCCGGGAAGTGGTAAGTGAAATGAACCGTTTGGGCATGATCGTGGATGTGTCGCATATTTCAGATTCATCCTTCTATGATGTTCTGAATATTTCCAAAGCACCTGTAATTGCTTCGCATTCCAGTGTGCGAACGCTGTGTGACCATCCCCGAAACCTGAGCGATGAAATGATAAAAGCATTGGCTGAAAACGGAGGTGTCATACAGATCTGCATCCTGGGCTCGTATATCGTACCAGAGGATACAACTTCTGAAAATTACCGGAAGGTTGAAGAACTCAGGATCAAATACAACAACTGGAATTACAGGAATGACGACGAGCGCAAAGCGGCGTGGCGTGAATGGGATTCAATCGATCTGCAATATCCTCCCTTTCTGCCTACCATTGCCCAGGCCGTTGATCACATTGATTATGTTGTAAGACTGGCCGGTATTGACCATGTGGGGATCGGTAGCGATTTTGATGGTGGCGGCGGTCTCGCTGATTGTGTCGATGTGGCTGATTTTCCTAAAATTACGGCAGAACTGGTGAAACGAGGTTATTCCAAAAGGGAAATTGCAAAAATATGGGGAGGTAACTTCCTGAGAGTTTTCAGGGAGGTTGAAAAGCATGCCGAAAAGCACCGCAATTAATGCATGATCTCTCCGATGAATTTAACTGAATCAGCTATGCATCTTTCACAGATTACCTCGTGCAGGTTGTGATCCTTGATGTATTGCTTCCCTTCTTCTGTTTTCATATCGCAGTTGAGGAGCTTATGACAGTTGAGGGTACCATGTGCTTCCTTGAACCGCCGGCTGAATTCCTGAACCATGGCATAGGTCATTTCCTTGCGTTCCTTATTATCAGTGTACTTACGGCAATTGTACACGCCCATTACCATGAAAGAGCCGGTTGCAGCTCCACAGGTCTTCTGAAGACGTCCCATACCTCCTCCAAATCCGCAAGCGATGCTTAATGCCAGGTTGTTGTCGAAATTCATGTCAGCTGAGTAGGCAGTTAATACAGCCTGTGCGCAGTTGAGCCCGTCCCTGAAATTACTTATAGCCTTTTCTGTAATTGTTGTCATGGTTGATAGTTTTTGTGATTCCTATTTGGTCATGCGGTCTTGCAGTCATGCAGTCAAGTACACCTGTTCACCGTTCACCGCTTGCTGTTCACTGCCACTGCTGCTATTCTTCACTCTCCTCCAGCACCGGCATCTGCCTGTCTACCAGGATATCCAGTGAGATGAAGGTTTCAGTGCGTGATACCCCTTTGATTGCCTGGATCTTATCCGCCAGTACGGCGCGCAAATGTTCATTATCGCGGGTGTACACTTCTACAAACATGGCATACTCCCCGGTAGTATAGTGACATTGCGTGATCTCTGGGATCTTGATGAGCTTTTCCGATACATTGTTGAACAACGCAGCATTATCCAGGAAAATGCCGATAAAGGCGCAGGTTTTGTAACCCAGCTTTTTTGGATCGACATTGAATTGTGAACCACTGATAATACCGAGTTTGATGAGGCGCTGCACGCGCTGGTGAACAGCAGCGCCGGAGATATTACAGGCCCTGGCAACTTCAAGAAAAGGTGCCCTGGCATTTCTTGTTAGAATTGAAAGAATTTTTCTATCTAAACTATCAATATGTAAGATATTTTTCACTATTCTTGATATTTTTTAACATTTGTTAAGCAACAGGCTTGAATAAAACCGTCATTATAAGCAATGATTAAAAAAGGTACGTCCACGACTTTATTTCTTTGGGGTGGAATACAAATTAAAGTTACTTTTGCTGCCTAAGGTTGCAATTTAATGCTTTTGTTGAACATTTTGTTAAAATAATTCATTAAACACACGTATATTCAGATAAATATTTAAGAGAGAGACCCATGAGCAAACCACTGATCGTACCACCCAAATACAAGAGCCTGCTTGACCTGAACCAGACGGAAAAGGCAATTAAGCTCGTCAAGGATACCTTTCAGCAGCAGTTATCTGCAGAGCTGCACCTGCGAAGAGTTACAGCTCCGCTTTTTGTGCTCAAAGGAACCGGGATCAATGATGATCTGAACGGTACAGAACGCAAGGTCAACTTTCCGATCAAGGATATGGACGAATCCGTGGCTGAAGTTGTCAACTCCCTTGCCAAATGGAAGCGTATGGCTTTGGCTGATTATTGCATACCGCACGGGAACGGTATCTATACCGACATGAATGCCATCAGGCCCGACGAGGAATTCAGCAACATACATTCACTCTATGTGGACCAGTGGGACTGGGAAAGGGTAATTGCTGAAAAAGACCGCAACCTCGACTTCCTGAAATACATCGTCCGGAAAATCTATGAAGCACTCAAACGAACCGAATATGTTGTATATGAAAATTACACTACCATCAAGCCGGTACTGCCGCATGACATAACCTTTCTGCATTCCGAACAGCTGCTTGCGGAATACCCGCATCTTGAACCACGTGAAAGAGAATACGAAGCTGCTAAAAAATACGGGGCAATTTTTGTCATTGGTATTGGAGGTTTATTGTCCAACGGGGAGCAACATGACGGACGGGCCCCGGATTATGATGACTGGACCACAACTACCCTTAACGGATACCGGGGATTAAACGGAGACATCATCCTGTGGAATCCTGTGCTTGAGACTGCCTTTGAGATCTCCTCCATGGGTATCAGGGTGGACAAGGATGCCCTGTTGAAGCAATTGGAAATATGCGGTATGCCCGAAAGAGCTGAGATGCAGTTCCATAAAAGGCTCATCAGTGGTGAGCTACCATTGTCTGTTGGTGGTGGAATCGGACAGTCCAGGATCTGCATGTTTTACCTGCGCAAAGCACATATCGGTGAAGTGCAGTCCAGTATCTGGCCGCCTGAATTGCTTGAACAGTGCAGGACGAACAATATTTTTCTGCTGTAAAATCGTTTACTTCGTGTTATGATTACAGGAACTTAGTGTTATATTTACACTATCACAATCCTTAAACACAAGTCCTATGTCATCAACAGAAGTCCTCATGCAGACCATCAGCAACGGCAATGTCAATGCCTTCCGCAAGCTTTACGGCAACGATACCAGCGAGTTAAAGAAACATGCAGTACGGTATACCAGTCTGCTCAAACAATTTTCGATTGCCTTCGGCAGTCGCGAAGTTGAGTTTTTCAGCTCGCCGGGGAGGACTGAAATCGGCGGTAATCACACCGATCATAATTACGGCCGTGTGCTGGCCGGAGCCGTAAACCTCGACAATGTCGCCGTTGCTGCCAGAAACAATACTGATCTTATCCGGATTGAATCTGCCGGCTACCCGCGCTTTGAAGTGAACCTGTCCAACCTGAAACCCGATAAAAATGAACAGTTTACTTCAGCTGCACTGGTCAGAGGAATATGTTCACGCCTGAATGAGCTCGGATTCACCATCGGCGGATTTGACGCCTGTATCGACGGAGGAGTTCCCAAAGGTTCCGGTCTGAGTTCATCCGCATCGTTTGAAGTACTTATAGGAGCAATTGTCAGCGAACTTTTTAACGCAGGCAAGGTTGATCCGATCCAGAATGCCATCATCGGCCAGTATGCTGAGAACAATTATTTCGGTAAGCCTTGCGGGCTGATGGACCAGACGGCCTGTGCCATGGGAGGCCTGATTACGATTGATTTTAAAGATCCGGCAAATCCTGTTGTCAGGAGGGTTAATTTTGATTTTGTATCTACAGGATTTGCCCTGGTGATAACAGATACCGGCGGAAATCATGCTGATCTGAATGATGAATATGCCTCCCTGCCCTCCGATATGAAAGCCGTAGCTGCTGAATTGGGAGCTAAGGTATTGCGCCAGGTCAGTCTGGAACAGATTGTGCAGATCGCACCGAAGATTCGTGAAAAGGTCGGTGACCGGGCCATACTCCGGGCCATACATTTTCAGGGTGATAACCAGCGCGTGGTGGACCAGGTTGCAGCCCTCGAAAGAGATGACTTCAAATCATTCCTGGATATGGTTGTTGAATCAGGTTTTAGTTCCTACATGTATAACCAGAATATTTTCCCGGTCACCAACGTGAAAGAACAGGGCGTGTCACTGGCCCTGGCCCTAAGCGAACTGGTGCTGAAAGGCAAAGGTGCCTGGCGTGTCCATGGCGGCGGATTTGCAGGGACCATCCAAGCCTTCGTGCCCAATGAATTGCTTGATCAGTATATTTCTACGCTGGAACATGTGTATGGAGCCGGATCATGTCATAAGTTATTTATCAGACAGGCAGGAGCAGGGAAAGTCGAATTATAGGAGAGAGCCGTGGGAGCTGTAAGCGGTGAAAGGTAACCATTACCTGAACGCATGACTAAATAGGAATCACAACAATCATAACCTGCAATGAACCTCATCAGCGATTCTTCCTTTAAAGGAATGCACAACGGTAAACCAACCGCGCTGTATACCTTAAAGAACAAAAACGGGCTGATCGCCCAGATCACTAATTACGGTGCCACTATTGTCGGCATTTATATACCCGACAGGAACGGGATATTGACAGATATTGTCCAGGGCTTTGATACCCTGGAGGAATATATGACCGGTAATAGTCCTTACATGGGTGTTATCTGTGGCCGTTGCGCCAACAGGATTGCAAAAGGGAAGTTCACATTGCTTGATAAAACCTATACCCTTGCCGTAAATAACGGCCCCAATCATTTACACGGTGGTATTACCGGCTTCAGTAAAATGGTATGGGATGTGGTGCATGCCGCTGAATCCGCCGTTCAGATGCAATATCTTTCCATGGACGGTGAAGAGGGATACCCCGGGGCCCTGCAAGTAAAAATAACCTATACCCTGACTGACAGTAATGAACTCCGGCTCGACTACCTGGCCACTACTGATAAATCCACAGTGGTTAATCTGGCCAGCCATTCCTATTTTAACCTGGCTGGAGAAGGCACCGGCAGCATCTACGAACAGGAGCTGATGATCAACGGCGCTTTCTATACACCTACTGATGAAACTTCTGTTCCGACAGGCGAGATCAGGAGTGTAAAAGGAACTCCGATGGATTTTACCGTGCCAAAGAAAATCGGTAAGGATATTGATTCGGACAATGAACAGTTGAAATTTGGTGCCGGGTACGATCATAACTGGGTGCTCAGGCACCGGACGGGTTCATTAGGCCTGGCTGCTGTGGCAAAAGACCCGCAGTCGGGACGGGTGATGGAAATCTATACAACCCAACCGGGTGTACAACTTTACACCGCCAACTGGATTGATGGCGAAAAAGGGAAAGGTGGTAAGAAGTATGGCAGGCGATGGGCCTTTTGCCTCGAAACCCAACATTTCGCAGATGCCGTTAACAAACCGCATTTCCCCTCTACCATCCTGAATCCCGGGGAAGAATACCGACATAGTTGCATCCACAGATTCCTGGTCCAATGATCGTTTGAACTGTGACTTTCTACTAACTTATACTGTATTCATTTTTCAAATATATACCTATGCAAAAAGAAAACTCAAAATTCCTGTTCCCGCTGATCGTGATGGCCTCCCTGTTCTTCCTGTTTGGCTTTATCACTACCATGAACAACTCGTTGATCGATTACCTGAAAGATGCTTTCAGGCTCAATGAAGTTGAGAAACAGCTGCCCAATACATTTTTCTACGGGGCATATATTCTTTCCATTCCGGTTGGCTACCTGCTGAACCGGATTGGTTATAAAAACGGTGTTCTGGCAGGCCTGGCATTGGTAAGTGCCGGTTTTTTCCTGTGTATACCCGGAGTTGCTAACGGATACTACGGTTTCCTGATTGCTGTGTCTGTGTTTGCTGTCGGGGTGGTTCTTTTGCAGGTCGCTGCCAATCCGTATGTAAATGCCCTTGGTAAGCCCGAAACTGCTGCGAGCCGGTTGACACTTACAAACGCCCTCAACTCGCTTGCCACGGTAGTTGCACCCATTTTTGTTTCCATGCTAATTGTGTCAGCCAATACCGGTGGCGCAGCAGATCCGAAAGCCGTTCAGGGACCTTTTGCAGGTATCGGAATTGTTACTTTGGTGATCGTTGTGATCATGTTCTTTCTTCACCTTCCCGAGATTAAAGGAGATGAAACAGCTGAGGGTCTTGCCAAAAAGTTTAAATCCAGTGCCTATAAATACCCCCACATGTGGCTTGGTTCACTTGCCATATTTTTCTATATGGGAGTCGAAATCGGGATCCCCAGTTTCTTTGCAGACTATTCAGCCAAACTGGGATTTACATTCGACGGTGAAATGCGTACGAAACTGCTGGCATATTACTGGCTTGGACTTATGATTGGCCGTATTTTAGGAATATTCATCCTCCGCAAATACTCGGCCAGTCAGATACTCAGTTTTAACGCCGTATTTGGTGCAGTTATGCTGCTTTTGTCGCTGGTGCTGGGCAAAATGAACATGGGCTCTGTCGCCCTGGTATTATTCCTGGGAACAGGTCTTATGCATTCTATCATGTGGCCCTGCATTTACAACCTGGCTCTTGAAGATCTCGGGCCCCATTCCAAGGTCGGCTCCGGAGTCATTGCCACCTCAGTTATCGGTGCTGCAATACTTCCCATTGCTATGGGGGGCATACAGAAAAACATTGGCCTGGTATTGGCCATCTGCTGCCTGTTTGTATATTACGCCTACATCACCTTCTTTGCTGTTAAGGGATCAAAGATCAGATAGTACTATTTCATAAATAATAATCGGAAGAGACAAGGCATAGCCTTGTCTCTTCCTTTAGAAACAATACATGAAATGGAAGTCAGATAAGTACTTTAGAAATGTTGTCTTGTTTTCAGTTTTACTGATCAGCCTGCTGATGCATTTTCCGCATTTCTCAAAAGAACTGATGAGCAACCATAGCTGGAGACAAACACAGACCCAGTCGACAATAATCAGTTTCTACGAGGAAGATATGAATATTCTTCACCCGCGTCGCAATGACAGAGGGGATACTGATGGAATATTCAGAATGGAGTTTCCACTGATGCAGTGGTTAGTTGCCTGTTGCTATAAGATTTTCGGTAACCACCTGGTAATTACCAGGATTTTCATGTTTGTCATCGGATTGTTCTCCATATTGGGAATGTATCAATTGCTTCTTGCGGTTTTTCATAACGAAACACTATCGTTGATCGGTGCCTGGGCATTTAATTTCTCCCCATCCTTTTTTTATTATACCATTAATCCTCTGCCCGATAATATGGCACTTTGCTGCTCTGTCTGGGGCATTGCTTTGTTCTTCAAATGGTACCAAAGTAGCAGCATAAAGCATTTATTGGGTAGCGGAGTGTTATTAAGCATCGGAGCTTTGACCAAACTTCCCTTTATTGTGTATTACATCGTCCCGCTTCTGCATTTTCTTACCACAATAGTACTGAAGCGGAAAACAAGCAAAAAGACAGCTATTGAAGCGCTGGGGATACTTGGTTTTTCAATTTTGCCGATCCTCTGGTATTTTTCCGTAATGCCTGAATGGGGCAGCAATGTGGTAAAAAAAGGTGTCCTGGCAGGCCATGAGCCCCTTTCAGCGGTTCTGAATTATATCCTGTACAATCTGACCTCAGTACTGCCTGAAATGCTACTTAATTATGGTTCGGTTGTTTTCTTTCTGGCAGGATTTTACTTTCTTTTTAGAAGAAAAGCGCATTCAGATCCGAGATTCCCGTTATTTCTTGCCTGGAGCATTGCCGTGGCTGTCTATTATTTATTTGAGGCCAATGCTATTGCAAAAGTGCATGACTATTACCTTTTCCCCTTTTATCCTCTGCTTTTTATACTCGTTGCATACGGAGCCAGTTGTCTTTTTGAATTAAGATTGGGTATTGCCCGGTATATGACTTACTTTCTTTTGCTGGTACTGCCAGTAATATGTTTTTTTAGAATGCAGGACAGATGGAATCCCGATGCTCCTCATTTCAACAAAGACTTGTTAACCTTTAAGAATGAGCTCAGGAATGCCGTTCCGAAAAACTCTCTGGTGGTGGCCGGTAATGATGTATCTCATTTTATCTTCTTTTATTACATTGACAAGAAAGGTTGGGGATATGACAGTGATTATCTTACAGTCCAGGAACTCAAGATAATGATTGAAAAAGGGGCTGAATATCTTTATACCGATTCCGGAAATATTGACGGCAATGCAGAAATTGCATCCTGTTTGGATAAATTGATTCTTGAGAAAGGCTCAATAAGGGTATACCGTTTAAAGCGATAAGTCATTGCCTTACTGCGTAATTGCTCTTTCAATTGCGATCCGCACTTCATTCACCAGCTCTTCAATTGGCTTATCTTCCGGCTCTACCGGATCAAGTACGGTATAGGTTATTCTTTGTCCGAACTGCAAAGGAAACAGACCTTTTTTCGTCAGCTGACTGTGACCGTTGATAACAAATGGTACAATTATCGCTGACGGGGCTGCACGAAGCAGCGTATGGATACCACCGGTCATGAATTTTCCAACCGCTCCTGTTTTGCTTCTTGTGCCTTCCGGAAAGATGCATGCCGCATGATTATTTTCCGCGATCAGCTGGCCAAGCTTGAAGATCTCCTTTACCGACTGGGTACCGTTTTTCCGGTCGATCAGGGCAGATTTTCCATGCCGCAGATTGTAGGAAATACTTGGCAGGTTCCGTGAAAGCTCAACCTTTGATATAAACCTGGGGTAATACTTCCTGAAGCCATAGACAACGGCAGGTATATCATACAGACTCTGATGGTTGGAAACTATAACAATGGGTCGGTTTTCCGGGACTTTTTCAAATCCAGCGAATGACATTTTGCAGCCCATTATCGACAACCCTTTTACCAGGGCGCCGTTCAGGAAATCGACAACCCTTTTTCGGGCCGGATCACCAAACAGACGATGGGCGGCGACCTGCACAGGGTGAAAAACGACCAGCACCATTCCAAAATAGAAATGATACAAAGGCGTGAGCAGGTAACCCAAAATAGTCTTCATGTTCCTTGCAATTAATCCCTGCAAAGGAACAAATATTGTTTTGAAAAAAAAAGAGACAAGGCCTTGCCATGTCTCTTTACAGGACTCAATTTGAGCGGGAAGAAAAGCTATTTAACGGGTTTTAATTCAAGTATTTTTTCAGGAGGGAGCAGTGCCACGCTTTCCTTTTTCACCACAAGTTCATTTACCAGTTCGAAAGAAGCACTTTGCCTGATATCATTAGAGGAAGCGCCAATCTTTACATCATAACTTCCGGCTTCAGCTACCCAGCTGGATACGGCAGGATCGAAAGAAGCCAACTGGCGGGCACTGAGCGTAAAATTCACCGTCTGGGATTCTCCCGGCAATAACAACTTTGTCTTGGCAAAGCCCTTTAACTCCAGGGCAGGCTTGTCAAGCTTTTTTGGCGGAGCAGCCAGGGAAAGCTGAACGGGTTTTT
>DIAS01000167.1 GCA_002415855.1 Bacteroidales bacterium UBA5072 | reverse complement strand
TTGTCTTGATTTTTCTTGCTTCGTTCTTTGTATCAAGACTGCAGCATTAGTGGGTTTCGGGGCAAAGCCCCTGATCCAATAGTAAACCTGAAAAAAATGATATAAAATAATGATTATTACTCTTTACCGATACTCATTAAAAATAATAAGCGACTTTGCAGCGACATCATTTCTTTTATTGCAGGACCGCCCGAAGGGATCATGAGCGCCAGCGAACCAAACAGCTGGATTACTATAATGTTTTACAATGACTTGTATATAAATGATTTGAACGATTTTTTCTCACTCTGTTTTAAACACAAAATTTACATCAACCTATTTCCCATTTTTTGTTTTCAAGGCAACAAGTCTCCTCCATCATTTTGAATAAATTTCTTATAGTATTTAGTTAAGTATGTGCAAGTATAATTGTCATATTTAGGTGAGATACTAATAGTTAATACTATCCATTAAATTATATGCAAAATGTAATATTTTTTTTCAATTAGGGTTGCTTTTTCCCCATTCACAATAATAAGCAATGGACTTGGTAAATTAGTTATCAGGAACCTCGATTACTAATAGGCAGAGTGTATAAGGGCATCCTGTCTCATTTTCTAAGTTTATTCAACAGTAACCGTTCTTTTTAAATTTTAATCCCATTGGAAAATTTGCTATATTTATTTATACTAATAGCCTAAATCTGTTTTCAGTACTAAGAAATGACTTTTTAGTTCTTAGAATTGACCACCTCTTAATATTACTGTAATGAAAAAAAATATAATTACTGTCTTTTGTGCGCTAGTTACATTGTTTTCTTGCACGGACTCTAAGGAAAAAGACGAGCCATTAGGTTATGGAGGTATACAAGGATTTGTCTATATCGAAGGGACAAATGATCCATACCCAAATTTGACCATAATTTTATCTGATGGAAACATTACTATAGCGAGTACAACAACTGATGCCAACGGTTTATACAGTTTTAATGGTATCCAAGTCGGAAATTATACATTGAGTGTGTATGAATCCTCTGTTTTTTTAGGCTCAAGAGGAGTAAGTGTAGTTCCAAATAATTCAATTCTAGTCACCTTTGCTTTTGTTTCAACCAAACCAGATCTTCCCGATGTTGCTGTGGCTGATATTAGTACAGAATCAAGTTGGAACTATTGGGTTGTGGGGAAAGATGAGTATTTTTTCATTGATGAAGAAAGATCTATGCCCAAGTTTGTACTCTACTATAACTTGGAAAATAACATTGATTATGGAATTTTCTTTGATGCTAATGGACTACCTGATAAAGTAATTACAAATAATTGGATCTTTGTATTTAGGAACTTCAATGGAAACAAAGTTGATCTAAGCGTAATTTCCCCTTTTGGAGAAATACAAAGAATAATTGAGGTTGAAATTAATTATATTTGGCCTTCTGCTTTTTCTTCTTTAAAATCAACTCAAACAAAAGCTGGTTTTATTAGAGCAACCTCAAGAATAGTTGCGGCAATCCCATGTGTTGTTTCAGGGGCAGCAGCTCTTACAACCGGAGGGTTAGTAATTCCCTTGGATCTTATCGCAGGTTGGACTTGTGGAAATTACTTTTTTAGTATGGCGAACAATTTTTCTGAGGATGCCGGGATAAGTAACGGATTCACTGATTTTTATGATACTTATAGTTTTACTAAAACCTCCATTGAATGTACTATTGGGAGTCCAAGCTGCCTTAGCTCAATAGGTGCAAGAGGTTTAGAGGAATATGCTAATAATGTTGAAGAGCTTGAAAATAGGAATCTGGAAGTTGACCGAGCGGTTAACTTCCTCAATAAGAAAATAATAGTAATTCAGCCTGGTCAAGGTGACGGTAAAGACGCCTTAATAGGGAGCAAAACGGAATCTTGTATAAAAGTTGAATACTCATTCATAAATTACAATTTCTACCTAATAGAAAGAGAGCTATGGGATGAATGTGCAAATCATATATCACAATTGTATTTGGAATTCCCTCTTTTTCAAATTCCTGGGAAATCGTATATTCAATCAGCAACCCTTGAGTTATATGGAAACGGATTAAATCATATGACAGATTCATATATTCTTTCACTATATAGAATTGGAAATCCGTGGCAAGAATCGACTATTACTGTTAAAAATGCTCCTATTGGAGAATTTATTGAATCAAAAACATATACAAATGGCACTCTCGTAATACCATTTACTTGGGATATTACTCTAGATACGCAGGAATGGGTAGATCTTGGGAATAATTATGGCCTTTCGATTGTTGTTGATAGTCCTAGCCATCCATATTTTTATACCGATGTCGAATGTAGTATTTACGGGAGTCACTGTCCAACAGTTGAGCGTAGACCGAAATTAACTGTAGTTTATTATCCATGGGAGTATTAATAGCGCCTAGTTTATTTATGAATACAGAAGAGGAATTAATACTTAACCTGAGATTCTTCATAGTTCATTTGGCATAATCCTATCCATTTATGTTACTTTACAAGTAAAATCTGCATCTTATTAGGTCTTGGATTAGTAGGGAACTGTAACCACAGCTCCCTTTTTTATTTTAGAATAGAATAATATATGATAGCATGAGAGTGAGAAGATACACAGTAATCTCAATTTATCAATTATTTCCCTTCGATATGTTTTTTTTGTTTAAATTTAGTAACATAGTATTAACCCTAAATCTTCACACATGAAACCAAAGACACTTCTAATTACTATTATCATTTTTTCTTTGCTTTTCGCATGCAAAAGCATAAAAGATATTTCTAAAGTTAATGATTCGACCGCTATTGAAGTTCCATTCACCGGAAAGGAATATCAATCCGATAAGGACTATTTCAGAGCCAAGCAGTCAGGCAAAAGTCCTGATCTTTCTACAGCTAAAAAAATCGCTCTACAAAATGCAAAATCAGAATTGGCTGGATCAATAAATATCCTTATTAAAGTAGTTACTGACCAGTATACTAATCAGCGGACAATTTCAGATAAGCAAGAATTTGCCAACAAATTTGAAGAAGATGCACGAAGTGTCGTAGTGCAAGAAATTAATGATGTGAAAATTATAGGTGAAAAAGTATTTAAGGAACCCGATAATGCATATACTTATTGGATTGCTATTGAAACACCTAAAGAAAATATACAAAATAAGCTAGATAAAACAATCTCTTCAGATGAAAAACTTCAACTGGATTTTGATAAGCAGCAGTTTATGAAAATCTTCAATGAAGAAATGGAGAAGTTTGATAAGACTCAACAGATTCAATAAATGCGCTCAGTTCTAGTTTCTTTTTTTTATTCAATAATAGTTTTAATCAATTCCTTGACCTATTCGCAGGATTTTGTGAATGTATTTTCATATGGAACAAGCATTACTCGAGATTTAACACCAGAAGAAGCCAAAAGCAAAGCCATTGAGGATGCAAAGTTAAATGCACTAAAGAAAGCAGGTATTGCTGAGCAAATTAGCTTTACTAGTTCATTACATACCTTACAAAGTAGTATTGAATATTATCAGATGTATAATGAGATTTCAACTGCTGAAATTAATGGAGCAATAGTAGTTGATTCTATTCTTAGCGAGAAAAGATCATGGGATCAATACGATAACATGATTATTGATGTAGAAATTGCTTCAACTGTTTATAAATACAACACAAAAAGTGATCCTGTTTTTGTTTTTGAAATTGAAGGATTAAAAGAGATATATTATGAAAATGAAAAGGTCTCATTCAGCTTTACCCCTTTTCATAATGGCTATTTAAGGATTTTTTCACTTAATGAAAGTAGTGCAGTAATCCTTTATCCATACGAAAATCTGAGCAATCCATATATAAGTGATGATAAGGATAATTTTTTTCTAGCTAATAAATCAATTCTTTTCCCTATTCAGAAAGCATATAGAGGTGGATATTCAATTTATATGGAAAATAAAATCAAAGATGAAATTAATACACTTGTATTTGTGTTTTTAAAAATGAATATACCGGCAAATGAACTGAAAACAAAAAATCAAGTTTTCCGATGGATCTATAGTATACCGCCAGATCAAAGAGCTGTTAAAATTCATACAATAAATCTTAAGCACAATCCAAGTCAATAGCTTGTATTTTAACGCTTAAGATTTTTTCTTTACAATTTGTATTTAGTTATTAATTAACACGTATTGCCCTTAATAATAGCTTTTCTCGGTGATCTTATAATCTCATATTTATATTTTTATGAATGAATTCAATAATAACTTAACTAGTGAATTAGAAAGTTCAGAGGATGAGTTCCTTAATCTTACAATTCTACTTTTAATAGGACCTTCTTGTCTAGTTTGAGATTAAAGAAAAGCAGAAATATGATGAAAAAATTTTAATGCTTTTTGGAATTATGAAGACTTATAAAGACAATACATCAGAAAGAAATAATTAATATTTTAAAAGATATCTAAATATTTTATTATGAATAAGTTAAACTATTTTTTAATCATTATAGCTGTACTTTTTTTATCTTCTAATAATTATGGGCAGTCCTTTACTTTGAATGAAATGCAAGGCAAAGAGTATGTTGAAAATATTACTTCATCACTAATTGATAACGAGATTATTATTAATTATGACCTAATAAATCCCTCAGCGAAAGGTTACGTAGATCAATACAAGAGAGTTAAAGGCTGCAAATTCATTGTTGAACTATACTATTCATTTGATGGACGAAATTTCAATAAGGTTGATAATGCAGACGGTGATATAGGGCCAGATATTTTAGTAGGCAAGAATAAGGTGATTAAATGGAATGTTTTGGATAGCGCTCTAGGACTCATAGGAAATGTAATTTTTTACATTTCTCCAAAACCTATTTTGCCTAAATTGTCATTTTCATTAACCTATACCACTTGGATCACTATCGGAAATGATTATGGGCCTGATGAAAACTTTAGTAATAACTCTTTTGAAGTGAAACTATATAAACCTCTTAAAAATGGTAATGGAAGCATAGTTTTCCCAATAAATTTTTCTTCATTCACTGATGAAACAGGAGAATCTTCTGAACATGGAATTGCATTTGCAATTGGAATGGGCTGGCAATCAAACAAGAGAATTTTTTCAATATATTCAAGTGTTGGCCCAACTATTATAAATAGGACAGTCGATAATGAAGAATATAATGAAACTAACTTTAGCGCCTTCTTTGGGTTAGATTTTAAATTATTAGATTTTAAAAAGTTAACTTTTCTTTTACCATTAAAGGTTGCTCTTCATCCTTCTAGTGATCTTAGTATAATTCAAACAGGAATTTGTCTTCAATTTTAAAAACTAATTGTGATGAAATCATTTATATATATTATCTGTGCTTTTATATTAAGCTTAAAAACGCAAGGTCAGACAACATCATTAAATGTTTCCTTCATTGATGTTAATAAGATAAGAGCGGATATAGAAAACTATGTTAATAAAGAAATTAATACATGGCAATTACAGGGAAAATTTGAGTCCGTCGATGATTATACAAAACGTGTAACTGCAATTTCGCGACAGAACAAAATAAACGAACTAACGAACAATAGAATTAATGAAATTGCTTCAACTATTGTTCATTTAGGCATTGACACATACGAATATGATCCAAACAATGAAATATATAAAATCGGTTTTATCGGATTACCGCCAATCTACATAAAGGTCCCAAATAAATTTGGTGAGGCAACTTCCTTTGAGAAAAGTATCCATTCTATTTCATTTTCAAATTTAAATTATACATTAACTGACCAAGGATTTGCATTGCTTAGTTTAAGCATATACAATCCCTTAAACAATAAAACATACAGATATAACAATCAGGACAATTTTACTTTTGGAAAAAACACTATTGAGGTTGAATATGATCCGGTAACCATAAACATTGGTGAATTCAAATCCAATGTTGTTGAACAGAATATTAATACTAAACTAGATAAAGAAGTTTTGGTGGATAACAACATACCAAGAACAGGACTAACTAAACCAGATGCATTTGCAGTAATCATTGGTAATAGTGTATATGAAAAAACTACAGGTGTGAAATATGCTAGTAGGGATGCTCAAATCGTCAGACAATATTTAATTAATGTTCTTGGATATAAAGAAGGTAATATTTTCTACAAAGAAAATGCCACTAAAGGTTATTTTGAGGAGATGTTCGGTACTCAAAACGATTATAGAGCAAGATTACATAATAGTATTATTCCTGGAAAATCTGATATCTTTATTTATTATTCAGGACATGGTGCGCCTGGATTACGTGATAAAAAGGGATATTTCGTTCCTGTAGAATGTGATCCTTTGTACGTTGAACTTACAGGTTATTCTCAAGAACTGCTAATTGACAATCTTTCTAAATTAGAGTCAAAAAGTGTCACCTTGATAATAGAGGCCTGTTTCTCAGGTGCTAATATTCTAGATAATATTAGTCCAATTGTTCCCGAGGTTTCAGAGCCGATTTATAAAATCGAAAATGGAGTTATGCTTTCATCTTCAAAAGCCAATCAGGTTTCATCATGGTATAATGAGATGCATCATGGTATGTTTACCTATTTTTTTCTGAAAGGATTACAGGATATAAAAAGATCCGATAAAAACAAAGATAACTCACTAACATTTCAGGAGTTGTTTGAATATATTTCTGATAATGTTGATGGAGTACCTTATTTTGCAAGAAAATTGCATAATGTAGAACAAAATCCAACATTACAGGGTAATAGCAATTTAACAATACTCAGTGGATATTAAATAGTTGACCTTTATTAACATTTAACATATTGATTGTTAATAATTCACGTTCTTTGAAAAAGAGTGATTTTGGCAATTTTTGATTGACTAATCGGAGAAGCCGGAATGAAGAAGATCTTTAAGTAAAGCATTGATTTATTTGGTGAGGAAGTAATCCGCAGGGAAGCAAAGGTGATTCTGGTTGCCACCATAGTCCTGGAAAAATATTACCTTCCCTATGGTTCGTAAGCTTTATGAGCGGTCGATAGAGTACTGTAAGCATATCGCCAGAGAGGAAGGAATACGGTTGAAAAGGACATACGACAGGGAAATCAACCTTTTAAAACACCAATAGCGATTTGCTAAAAGACCTAAGAACATTAAGAAACAAGATAAAGCGCAGCAGAAGCTTCAACGGATAGTCATAAAGATTTATCGTGATTTGGTAAACCAGCTAAATCCCATACCAAAACAGGCTTACATGGATACGTTCAATGTACTTTATAGGGTGCTGACACAAAAAAGAGAGGATAAGATCAAGATATACAGTATTCATGAGCCAGAAGTATTGTGTGTTGCGAAAGGAAAAGAACACAAGCCCGATGAATTTGGGAACAAAAGTTCATTTGCCAATACGAGAAAATCCGGGATCATAGTTTGAGCCATGGCTGTAGATGGGAATGTTTACGATGAACACACTCTAAATCCGCACTTAATGCAGGTAAAGGAACTTACAAAGGGAAAGATAAAGAAAGCCATTATTAACAGAGGATACAGGATTAAGGGAAAGATCGGTTACATTGATGTTGCAATGCCAAAGATACTCAAGAAAGAAAGCTACTACCTGAAAAAACAGCTTGAGGCAAGATGTAGATCCCATGTGCTATAGAAACAATGATGTCCCACATGAAATTAGATCACATGATGCGGAGGAACTACTTAAAGATCGTCTCTGGTGATCAAGTTAATACTGTTGCACCATACAATTTGATAAAGTGGATGAGGTTCAAGAAACAAGAAATTTTTGACTTAATTTTTGGATGTTATTTTCGGACTATAATTTTGGTTCGGGTAGAAAACTTTCGCATGAAATTTTAAAAAAACCAAGTTAATAAGGATCAACTAATTAATTCAACAAATGGCCTATTTTCCGGCACTTTTTAATGCAGACCCAACATGGAATTGAAAGTCTATCCGAATCCTGCTGATCAGTATATTGTGATCGAAACAGGGAGTTCACTGGCTTCAACATTCAAATTATTTGACTTAATCGGAAATCTGATGATTGCCACCGAAATCTCAGATAAGGAGCAACTGTCAGTTAAAGAACTGAAAGCCGGAGTGTATTATTATAAAGTAACTTCAGAAAGCAGGCTTCAGGCTGGCAAGATCATGATAGGAACAGCCGTATGATGTGAGGTACGTTAATTTTCACTCACCATCCATGCCTTAAACTCAGCAGCTTTGTTCTTGCTGACAAAAATCCGTTCGGGAGGTTCTATATCGAGTGTTATCAGTAAACGGCTGTCGAACCAGATTGTAATATTCCTGACGCTGTTCCGGTTGGGGCCGAGATACTGAGGCCAGTCCTGTGCATGGAGATCAACCAAAGAAAGCATCCAATAAACCAAAGCTAAGATTACAGCATACTGTTTCATTTTTTTTCTTATTACGTGTTGATAGTCTAAATTAACCTATTTTGCCTTTATATCGTAAGCCATCAATGCATTGTTATGCCAGATATAAAGAATTCCGTTATGGATTACGGGATGCGCCCAGAATGGACCCGAACTGCCCTGGGTAACCTTAAAACTGCTCACCAGATCAAACTCTAACTTACGAAAATCCATTGGTCAAAAAGCACCTGGTCTTCTTGATTTTAGGCCAGGGTTTTTGTAAATTCAACCTTCCAGCATACTATATTGTTTCAAAACGTTACTCCTGAAGGCATGAAAAAGAAAACTGGATTTATGCTATTAATCGCTTGCTCGAGTACGGTATGCTTTGCGCAGCAAGCTCTATCCACGGCAGGCGGAGAGGCCGGCGGGACAGGAGGCTCGGTCAGCTACACAATCGGACAGGTTGCCTATGATAACTACATGGCGACCGAAGGCAGACTATCACAGGGAGTGCAGCAACCTTATGAAATCTTCATTTATACCGACTTAACGGAAGGAAATGATATTGACCTTATCTGCACGGCTTTCCCAAACCCGGCAGAGGATATCCTTTTGCTGGTAGTAAAAAACATTGACCTGGAGAATGTGACATATATGCTTTACAATGCCAACGGGAAAGTACTGGAAAAAAACAAGATAACCGGAAAGGAAACCACCATTGCGATAGTAAACCTGATGCCTGCTGTTTATTACCTGAAAGTCATCACCGATCAAAAAGAAATTAAAACATTCAAGATCATGAAGATTAAATGATTATAACTAGATTTTTGGCATGATCGTGAAAACCTTACAGTACACACATCGGATGTTATTCATTGTTTATTAGCTACAATTTTTATAATTTCCCGGGAATTTTTTTCAGGTTTAATACAAATGACCGCAATTGCAAAAGCACAGGAAAATCTATGTACCGAATCTCTTTCTTCATACCATAACGCTAAAAATAATGTTTATGAAAAAGTTTGTTGTGTTTTCATGCTTGTTTTTTTTCGTATTTGCTGCAGAAATGTCATTTGCACAGGTTAAGATCGATTCCACAGAAATCACTTCCCGTGTTCCAGAACTGACAGATTTTCATGATATTATATATCCAATGTGGCATAATGCATATCCAGCCAAAGACATCAAGACATTAAGGGAATATGTGCCACAAATAAAAGTATCGATGGAGGCCATAAACAATGCTGTATTACCTGGAATTTTGAAAGACAAGGAAGCGGATTGGAAAGGTCAGCTCAAGGAATTTAATACCGCTGCTGAAAACTATTATAAAGCAGCTGAGGGCAATGATGATGAAGCAATGCTTGTTGCTGCAGAGAAGCTCCATTTCCAGTATGAAATGATGATCAGGGTCATAAGGCCAGTACTGAAGGAAATTGACGATTATCATCAGACCCTGTATATCATTTATCACAAACTTTATCCGGATAAGCAGTACGACGAGATCGCAAAAATGATGGATAACCTTGTTGAGAAAGCCGGTGCGATTGCACAGTATCCTCCCGACAAGCTAAAGAAACGTCTCGGTGAGAACTTTGCCAAATTTGAACCTGCCTCAAAAGAATTGTATGATGCAACAGTTGCGCTAAAATATGCACTTAACGGTACTGATCCTTTGAAGAAAGATGAAGCTGTTCAGCACATGCACACTATGTATCAGAATCTGGAATCGGTTTTTGAGTGATATTCCGGCACGTTAAACATTAATACGCGATCATGTCCTGAGGAAACATCATCGTGCTGGTGGTGATATCTCGGTGTATTGATGAGAAAGGCAGCGAAATCAGGATCCGGTTTTTGTTTTATTCCTTTTAGAACCCTTTCTCCTGTATGATCTCCTATTATGATTTGATTCAGGGTTCCCATTGTCCCATTTCGGTGAAGGACCCAGGTCGACGGGTGGTTGAAGTTTTGGAATAACAGCTTCTATTAGTTTTTCGATCTTTTTCAGCTTTCTGATTTCCTTCTGGGTGACAAGCGTAATCGCTTCCCCTTTTGCATTAACACGTGCCGTTCTGCCAATCCGGTGAACATAGTCCTCAGCATCATGCGGTACGTCAAAATTGATTACCAGGTTAATTTCTTTAACGTCAATGCCCCGACTCATAACATCTGTGGCCACCAAAATTCGTATTCGCTTTGCTCTGAAACCGTTTAAGACTTCCTCCCTTTTATTCTGTTCCAGATTGGAAGAGATTCCCTGTGACGTGAAACCAAATCGGCCAAGTGAAGAAACAATCTCAGATACCTTGCTTTTCCTGGATGTAAAAATCAGGATACTGTCATAGCTTTTGCGGTCAGCCAGGATATGCCTCAGGATGTTTGTTTTCTGTTCATCAAAGACCAGATAGGCTTTTTGATCCACATTTTCTACAGGTTTAGAAATGGATAAGGATATCTCTACAGGATTCCTGAGGATTTTCTGGGCCAACTGACGGATACTGTTTGGCATTGTAGCACTGAACATTAAAGTCTGATGTTTCTTCGGCAGATAAGAAATGATAGCCTGAATATCGTCGATAAATCCCATATCCAGCATTCTGTCGGCTTCATCCAGAACCAGATGTTTGATACTCTCAAATTCAATATCTCCGGTTTTTAAATGAGACAATAGTTTACCGGGAGTGGCAATAATGATATCGGTGCCGTTCATCATGGCGTTTTTCTGTGATACCCAATCAATTCCATCACCGCCTCCGTAAATTGCAATCGATCCTGCTGTAATAAAATAGGAAAACCCCTGAATTTGTTGTTCGATTTGAATGGCCAATTCTCTGGTTGGTACAATGATCAGGGTATCTGCACTGGTTTCCTTTTTACCCGCCAGCTTATTGAGAATGGGCAAAACATAGGCTGCGGTTTTTCCGGTACCTGTTTGTGCACAGGCAATCAGATCCCTGTTTTCGAGAATATGGGGAATGACCCTTTCCTGGATTGGTGTGGCCGTATCAATGCCCATGTAAGATATGGCTTCCAATAATCGATCATCAAGTTTTAGCTCAGAGAATTTCATTTGACTTTAAGTTTGACAAGGCTACAATATTACCCGGATAAATTTCCACGCAGCATAGTAATCAGTCTTCTGCCGGTATGCTGCAGGCAGCAGTGTATCACTGACAACGGCCGGTATACATAGTAACGATCCTGCCTTCATGTTCCAAATCAATCAAGAATTATTAAAAATTGTTGATAAAAGTATGAAAAATTGACCTGATGATCAGGATACAGGTGTTTTTTCTTGTGCCGGAATCTGTTAATCTTCGTTATATTTGCTGTGTGGAATGACTCTGCATCCTTTTCCGTAACCTTTATTCATGCGAAAAGATCTGACGAAAAAACATCAACACCCCCGCACCTGCAAAAGGATCAGGTTCTTAATTTACCTCTTTGTTGCCTGCTATGTTATCATTGCCTGTGAGAAGGAGGAGGAACCTGTTAAGCCACCGGTTACGGTTGTAATGCCTGATGTGCCCGGTACATACCTTGTGGAGTATACCAGCCTGGGCGTGGTTTCAGTTAGTTCAATCAAGATAATGCTTGAATTGGCGGGATATCCCCAATTGAGTGATTACATGGATCACTCCATAAAACTTTACAAGCTGGTATACCGGACAACATACAAGGGTCAATCCATCCTGGCTTCGGGCATTATCTCCTACCCTTTGAGAACCAGTGATTCCATACCCACCATGATTGTTGGGAACGGATTGACCTTTGCTGACCGTGATGCTCCGTCTTCATTTGACTTACCCGACAACTTCACCGGTTTTGAATTCATAGGTTCTCTGGGTTATCTTACTTTGATCCCGGATATGATCGGATTTGGTATCTCAAGGAACATTATGTTTCCCATACATAACTATGAGCATTCTGCCATCGCCATGATCGATTTTGTTTATGCATGCAATGAGCTGGTCAGAGAATTGAAGATCCCGGCAAATGGCAAGAAATTCCTTGCCGGTTATTCCCAGGGTGGCTATATTGCCTTGTCAACGCTGAAAATGATCGAGGAGAAGCCGGTACCCGATATAAAAATTGAAGCCACTGCTGTTGGAGCCGGCGGTTTCAACCTGGTGAATCTGCTGAACCATGCAATTGAGACAAACAATTATACTGCTCCCAGTCACATTGCCCTGTTATTGAGTTCATACAATATAATCTATAACTGGAACCGGCCGCTATCGGATTTCTTCTCTGAGCCTTTTGCCGGCACGATACCTGAATTACTTGACGGTGAATACGACCGGGAACAGATAGACATGCACCTGACCTGTAAAATCGACAGTCTTTTTAATCCGTTGTTTTTAAATAACCTGAAAAATTACAACGAAACAGCCATCATCAATGCCCTCCGTGAAAATTGCATCGACGACTGGGCTCCAAAGGGCAAACTGAGAATCATACACAGTATAAATGATGACCGGTTGCCAATAGCAGATTCCGAAGAAACATTCAACAAAATGGTCGCCAGGGGGGCGGAAAACGTTACCTTCACTGCTATAGAAACTCCGGGTCATGTGAATGCCGGTGTATCTTTCATCGAGATCGTAATAGCCTGGTTTAAAGAAATGGAATAAACGATTTCCACACACTTTTCTGCCAGGGCCCTTGATAATGCTGTATATTATTGCTTCGGCAAAATTTGGCTTTTGAAGGATATTGCTGTAATTTTATGTTGCCTGTTGATATCCGGGAGATCATGAAAACAAGAATCCTCATTTGTTTGGCAGTCTTTTTTTTCTTTTCAGGTACACAATGCAGCACTGGTAAGAAAGGAAACGAAAAGACGCAAACCACCTCCTTTGTTCCACATGAACCAGATACCTTGGTTAACCGAAAACCTGCGGTGGCAGGCACTTTTTATCCGGGAAAACATGAAGACCTGTTAATTGTACTTGATCACCTGTTTTCAGAAGCTTCTCCTAACCTCGGGATGGGTCACGTAGCCGCCCTGATTTCGCCGCATGCCGGTTATGTTTTCTCAGGAAGAACGGCAGCATCGGCATACAACCAACTCTCGCGGACAATAAAATATGATAATGTATTCATAATCGGAACAAGTCACTATATGAATTTTGGCGGGGCAGCCCTCTATTGCAATGGTAATTTTGCCACTCCCCTCGGCATAGCCAGGGTAAATATTTCACTAGGCAGACAGCTTATTGAACATAATCCTGCCGTTTTTATTTCGAGCCCGGACGTCCATGCACCAGAACACAGTATTGAAGTGCAGATTCCATTCCTGCAGTATCTTTACGGGGATCAGCTGCAGATCGTTCCGATCCTGCTCGGTACTGAAAAACCAGCCATCTGCAAAAAGATTGCAGAGGCCCTCCGTCCCTACTTCAATGAACACAATCTTTTTATCATAAGCACTGATTTCTCGCATTATCCGGATTATCAAACGGCATACAGGGTGGATGAGCAAACAGCCAAGGCCATAACAGCCAATTCAGCGACACATTTTTTAAACACTGTTGACAACCTGGAAAGACAGGGCATACCCAATCTGGCAACAAGTATTTGCGGGCGGACCAGTGTGCTGACCCTGCTGGATATCACCGAAAGTACAGCAGGAACGCACTACAGGAGAATTAATTATATGAACTCGGGTGATATTCCGGATGGTGATAAAAGCAGGGTCGTTGGATACAATGCAATTGAAGTTACGCTTGAGAAGCCGGACACATCAAAGATCGCTGACAACCAGTACAGCATGACCCAAAGTGAAAAGGATCAGCTGTTGCATATTGCCAGATCAACCATAAAAAATTACCTTGAAACGAAAAAAGTGATCAGCCTAGATTCAAAAGACTTCCCTGAAAAACTTCTGACACATTCCGGCGCTTTTGTCACGCTGAATAAAAACGGTGAGCTTAGGGGTTGCATTGGCAGATTTACTGCTGACGTTCCTTTGTATCAGGTAATTCAGGAGATGGCCATATCGGCTGCAACAAAAGACTATCGTTTCAGCCCTTTGTCCGTTGATGAATTGGGTCAAACCCATATCGAGATTTCAGTCCTTACACCCATGCATAAAATTGAATCCATCAGTGAAATTACCCTGGGTCGGCACGGTATCTATATTAAGAAAGGTAACCTTGCCGGAACGTTTCTACCGCAGGTAGCAACTGAAACCGGATGGAGCCTGGATGAGTTTCTCGGTCATTGCGCACGCGACAAGGCCGGCATTGGGTGGAACGGCTGGAAAGATGCCGAGATCTATGTGTACGAAGCTTATGTTTTTGGTGAAGAATGAACATTCCTTACGGACTTATTCCAATAACCCTGGCAATTGCTTTTCTGTATCTGATTTCCTGGGGCCTGGCACAAATGGGTGAAATCCGTCTGATCAGTCACAGGCGAATCTGGAACACATTGCTATTGATCACCTTTCTGGTAACCGGATTGCTGGGAATCTTTATGGTCATTCAGATCAATTACAGGATTGAGATTCCCTGGATAAAGAAGGCAGTGAAATGGCATGTAGATTTCGGTATAGCCATGACCGGAATTGTGATCCTCCATCTCGTCTGGCACCTCAGGTACTATGCGGAAGCATGGTCGGACATCAGGCATGCTCCGGTGAAGGCACATTCGAAGACTGACACTACGTTGCCGGTATACACCGGTAATATTGGGAAGAAAGGGATTATCGCAGCACTGGCTGTCCTTGGATTTTCCTGTATTCTCTCTCAACTGATCATCATCCGTGAGTTTCTGGGGTTTTTTCAGGGTAATGAATTAATCATCGGGATGATTTTATGTAGCTGGATGTTGCTGACAGCTTCCGGTTCAAGGTTTGGACAAAGCCTGGTAAGGATTCCCGATCAGAGGAAAATATTGCTGCGCCTATTGCTGCTGCAGGGACTTCTTCCCGCCATCTCGGTGTCCTTGTTATATCTCCTTGAACAGCAAATATTTCCTCCCGGAATGGCCAAAGGTTTTGTTACGGCCTTTCTGTTTTGCATGGTTTTACTGACGCCGCTTTGTTTGGTATCGGGAATGCTCTTTACTGTACTGTCATATAATCTATCAGGGATTAGCGGCAGGAGCCAGGTTTCAGCAGCCTATGGATGGGAGGCGGGAGGTAGCCTGGTTGCAGGTCTGTTGTTCAGTGTCCTCCTGGTATACCTTTTCAGTACGTTTCAGATCATTGCTATGATCCTGCTGGTCAACGTGGTATTATCCGGTTTTCTGTTTGCTGACGCCAGGATGGAACTGAAATATTACCTGATGACCGGTATACCGGCAATACTTGCTTGCCTGTTCCTCGTCCTCCCTGTGGACAAGCTGGTCAGATCAATTCACTACAGGGATCAGGAGCTTGTTTATTTTAAGGATACGCCATACGGCAACATTTCAGTGACCAAAACAGCCGGGCAATACAATTTTTTTGAAAACAATACGCTGTTGTTCAGTACGGAAAATAAGATCCAGCAAGAGGAAGCTGCTCATTTTGCTTTGCTTCAGCATCCAAAACCCGAACGCGTATTGATCGTATCAGGAGGCATTACAGGTATGACAAATGAAGTGATGAAATATCACACAGTCAACAGAATGGATTATTTTGAGATCAATCCCTGGCTGGTTGAAGCGGAGAGGCGCTTCATCAACAGGCCCGCAGCTGAAATACTGCACCTGTTTACCAGGGACGCCCGCAGATACATCAAGGAGTCTGATCCTGCCTACGACGTCATTGTGGTGAACACTCCTGATCCTTCAAACGCACAGATCAACCGTTATTATACGAAGGAGTTCTTTTCAGAAGCCAAAAATGCGATCCGGAACAATGGCATATTCATGACTAGCCTGAGTCCGACCGTGAATTACATGGGCGGTGAAGCAAAGGAGGTTAACCAGCTGCTTTACAATACATTAAAAGAGGTGTTTCGAACCGTGGAAGTCATACCCGGTGAAAGGAATTATTTTATCGCCTCAAATGGTCCTTTGCGCCTGGATATTGTACAAGCAATTCAAACCGCGGGGATCAAAAATGACTATGTGCAGTCCGGTTATATCGATGATGATCTGTTGCTCCAGAATAACCGGCAGATCATGAACGAGATAACCTCAGGGGATCCGAAAATAAATCTTGATCTGGAACCCCGGGCCTATTTTCTCCAGATCAGATACTGGCTGACTATCTTTCATGACCAGACAGGGACCGAATTCATGCTGGCTATCCTGTTGTTTTTTGTCCTGATGGCCGTGGTGGTAAAGAACATGAGCAGGAATGCTGTCGGTATCTTTGCAGGTGGTTTTGCCGGTGCTTCGTCTGAGTTCCTGATACTGATTATTTTTCAATCGCTTTATGGGTATGTATACCAGATGTTGGGGATCATCATTGCCTTTTACATGGCTGGATTGACTGTCGGGACAGGACTTGGAATCAGGCTAAGAAGCGGGATAACGATCAGGAATTATTTGCTGGTTCAGGTCATCCTGTTATTTCTGGTCATGATGATCCCAATAACCTCAAGGGGTATATCCGGCCTGAACGATTTACCCGTTTGGGCAGGACAGGCTGTATTGTTCATCATGACCGCTGCCATTGCTTTTGCAACAGGACTTGAGTTTAACATCGGCACCCGTTTGGAAAAGAAAGACCCGGAAAAAGTGGCTGGTAATTTCTATGGGATTGATCTTGCAGGTGCTGCCTTCGGCACAATCCTTGTTTCCCTTTTCTGCTTTCCGTTACTGGGACTTTTCTATACCTGTCTTTTAATGTCGGTAATCATACTGGCGGGTATCCTTGTTTTGATACTGCCGTAAGCAAAAATCCGAAAAATGCCGTAACTTTGATGACAGGCTTGTTTCATCATGTATAAAATAAGCAAAAGGACCTTTCTACGGCAGGCATGTATTGCTTCTGCCGGCTCCGTATGTATGAACCAGTTGTTGCAGGGAGGAGAGTACTCATCCGGAATGGTAAGATCGGGGGAAAAGGACCTGTGGAAGTGGAGCAAGGAATCCATA
Organism: Bacteroidales bacterium UBA5072; assembly: GCA_002415855.1. Lineage (GTDB taxonomy): Bacteria > Bacteroidota > Bacteroidia > Bacteroidales > UBA10428 > UBA5072. The sequence continues at coordinate 38,998 of DIAS01000167.1, read as the reverse complement.
TATTATGAGGAAACTCCCAGGGGAATCAGATGCCTTGTTTGTCCCAATGAGTGTACATTAAAAAGCGGAGAAACAAGTACATGCAGAAACAGGATCAACCACGGAGGAAAGCTATATACCATTGCCTATGGGAATCCGTGTGCCATGCATGTTGATCCTATTGAAAAGAAGCCATTTTTTCATTTCATGCCGGGTAGCCGGGCATTCTCAATAGCAACTGCCGGCTGTAACTTCGCATGCCTGAATTGTCAGAACTGGTCTATATCCCAAGTCAGTCCAAAGGAAACAGAAAACTACGACCTGATGCCGGCCGAAGTAATTAAGGAAACTTTGGCAGACAAGTGCCAGTCCGTAGCTTACACCTATTCAGAACCCATAACATTTTACGAATACGTGTTTGACACTTCCGTAATTGCTCGGCGGAACCATATTAAAAATGTTCTGGTTTCAAACGGCTATATAAATGAAAAACCACTGCGCAACCTTTGTAAGGTACTGGATGCAGCAACCATCGATCTGAAGTCGTTTGACGAATCCACTTACGCCAGGCTGAATGCCGGAAAACTTCAACCTGTGCTGAATACGCTGAAAATATTCAAACAAGAAGGAGTCTGGCTTGAAATTTCCAATCTGGTAATTCCCAGTTGGAGTGACAATGCAGATATGATTAAACGTTTATGCGACTGGCTGTTTCAGAATGGTTTTGCAGATACACCTTTGCATTTCCTGAGATTTCAACCTTTGTATAAACTTAACCAGCTGCCCCCTACCCCGATTCCTGTTCTGGAAAACGCCAGGAAAACTGCCCTGGATAGAGGAATTAAATATGTTTATATCGGAAATATTCCCGGAACTGCTGCCGTCAGCACGTTGTGCGCTCACTGCAAAAAGGTAATCATCGAAAGGAATGGGTATACGATTAGCCGTAATTTGATCAGGGATGGCAGCTGCAGCTTTTGTGGTGAAAGAATTCCAGGCAGATGGACCTGATCTCGGCCAAAAATAGTAACATTGTAAAAAAAGGTTTGAAAAAGGCACACAAATTCTTGTTGGGCCTGGTGATTTTTTTCTTCCTGAGCACCAGCCTCCATGCACAGGTCCTGAGAGACACAGCCACCTTCAATTTATTGTGCAGGGGTGTCGATTACATTTACAACCTTGATTTTAACCGTGCGCGTCAGGTTTACGGTGTAATAAAGGCGTTGTATCCTGAGCATCCCATGACTTATATTTTCCGTGGTTTGATGACTTATTGGGAGGATTATCCATTGGTAGTAAACTCTCCCCACCGAAAATCCTTTGAAAGTGATATGCGTTACGCCATGCAATTGTGTGACAAGAAATCTCACTCCCTGGATGAAGCTGAATTTCTCCTGGCCAACATCGGGGCGCGGGGGTTGCTGCTGTTGTTTTATGCAGACAATGACCTGAGCATGGATGTTATTCCTCTTGCTTCAGGTACATATCAGTATGTGAAACAATCTTTTAAGTATACAAATACCTATCCGGATTTTTATTTTGTCACCGGTTTGTACAATTATTATCGGGAAGCCTATCCCGAGGCGCATCCTGTTTATAAGCCGCTGGCATTGCTTTTTCCCAAAGGTGACCGGGTGAAGGGCCTGAAGGAATTACAAATCGCATCAAAAAAGGCAATTGTTCTGAAGGCTGAGGCCTATTCCTTTCTTACCGGAATTACGATAAGCTTTGAAAAGAACTTTCAGCAGGCTTATCTTTACAGCAAGGCATTGCATGAGCTATATCCGCTAAACACGCAATATATAGCCGTTTATATAAAAAATCTCCTTTTAATCAAACGGTATGATGAAGCTGAAAACCTTATAAAATCGAACCGTTTAAAAGTTTCTTACCCTTACTTGCAGGCCCAGCTTTCAGTCTTCCAAGGTATTCTGCTTGAAAAAAAATACCATGACCTGAAACAGGCACAGGCATATTATGCCAGGGGTATTCAAGAACTGGCACCCTTTGGTGTTTATGGGGATGAATTTAAGGCATACGCTTATTTCGGATTGAGCCGTATCAGCGATATCGGAAACGACAAGCATAATAAAAAGGTATACAGAAAACAGGCCATGGATCTGGCAGTTTTCGAGGATGTGAATTTTGATGAATAAAAAAGCCTTTCTCTGTTCAACAAAAGAGAAAGGCTTTAAATATGAGAAGCGGTTTTTAAAACATAACTGAAAGATTTACGCTTCCCGGACTGTAATGTATGGATGCTTTTGGGCCATCATCGGTTGTATAGAAATCCCAACTGTCGGTTGATTTTTTTTCCTTGTCTTGTTTGAATCCGTTAAGTTCAATGACTGATTTTAAATCTTTCGCAAGCTTTTCTGCCTTGGCTTCCTTCCGCCCCTCAAGATCAATACTGAATGATACTGATTCCGTAACAGCTTTATTATTAGGCTTATATCCTGTTACTATGTTGTAGGAATACCAATATTCATCAATGCGGCTGACAATTTCAGTGGAAATATTATCATTAAAACCGATGGTAACGGTACCGCTTATTTCATCATTCATTTTGATCTTGCTGACTTCCAGAGTGGTTTGATACGAGTTCTCAGGCAAATCCTTATCGGTCAACCTGTACTTCTTCATAACTTCGGCGAGACTGGTTTTCGGGGTTATTCCATTAATCTCTCCGGCATTCATCCGCTGAATGAAGGTATCAATGACAGCTTCCGTATCAAAAAAGTCGCTTTTTACGCTATTTTCAAAAAAATGCGAGAAGCCGACCTGATAGAATTCCCTGTTCTTTTTTTGATTTCCTTTTTTGTCGATGAGAATAAAGTAGTTGTCCTTTTCAACAAATGCCCTTCGCCCGGCAAATCCTAAAATAACCTGCCCGAATGCAGGTTCAATGACCCATTCTCCCCTTTTATTGATAAATCCATATTTATCATCTTTTTTGCCAAGGGATAAACCGTTTTCAAATGCAGGTGGTATCTCAAATTTAGGATTAACAACCAGTTTGCCCTTTTTATCAATTATGCCCCATAAGTCTCCTATCTTCACTGACGCTATCCCGTCTTTAAAAGGTGTAACTTCATCCCATTCGAGCTTTGCCCTGATTACCTTTTTCCCTGTTTTATCAACATAGCCCCATCCCCAGTCAGCACCATCCGAATATGCTGCAAGACCCTCGGAAAAAGAGCTGATTGTTTCGTATTTGGATGTGGGCTTAATCACTTGATCTCCTTTGGTGTCAATGTATCCAAAAAAAGACTTTTCTTTCATATTTTCACTTGTAGTATCAAACTCAGTTTTCCCTATTAAGGCAAGTCCATCGCTGAAGTCACCTGCAAAATCATATACAGGCCTGATCACAATCACACCGTCTTTGTTCATATATCCCCATTTACCCCTGGTGTTTTTAAAACATATGAAGCCCTCGCAGGGTAAACGAACTTCATCAACTTTTTCCAGGATTTTAACCTCTTCAAGTTTTGCATTTAATAAAACAGGATACTCACCTTCGTTGACTGCAAAAGCCACACCTTCATGAAAATCACAGGCATCGATGTAATTTCTCTCATATTCCTGACCCTTTCTGTCGATATAATTAAAGCTTCCGTCAGGTTTCTCAAGCAATGCATAACCATTGTAAAACAGTCCCGGCAAGTTCTTGAATTTGGGATCGATTTTTTTATTGCCGTTAAGATCAATATAGCCCCAATAGGAATTCTCCTTTTCCTGGTATGGAACGAGGGCATCAAAATCCGGTCCTTTGTTGCAGGCTACCAAAACAAAGACCAGAAGCGCAAAATACCTAGTATTGTTGATTTTCATATTGTTCGAATTTAAAAGGTTAGGAGTTTAGTTGTTATAAAGTTTTCTGGCCTCGGTATTGAGATTGGACATCATTTCATTCTCATCAGACGATGCAGTGGTTAATTTACTATAGCTAATGCCCATTTTTTCACCAACAACAATATAGCCGGTTGTAAAGCCATTAACCAATGCCTGCACCAAATCAATTCTAAACAATTCCTGATCATTAATTTGCTTTCCCGTCTCGTCAATCATCAAATAATATTTCCCGCTCTTTGCGAAAAAGCAGCTGTCAATCATGGGATATGCTATATGATCATACAAACAGTCAATTGTTTTCTCCCCCTTTAAATTAATTACACCGTATTTATCATTTTCCTTGATAATGGCCTGGCCATTGTAAAACAAGGGAGGCATTTCGTATACGGCATTTAAAATACTTTTTCCTGTACTGTCAATCACACCCCAGCTTCCACCCCGCATGTAGGAGGCGTATCCATTGACAAAATTTGTCAGATCCTGCCATTTCTTTTGTTGCTTGATGAGGACTTCACCTTTCTTATTTAAATAACCACAACCTGAGGAGTCTTTAAAAGCAGCCAATCCCTCATTGAAGGGAGCAATCCATTTCATCGACTCATCCAGTTCCCTTATTACGTTTCCCCGGGTGTCTATCAGCAATCTCTGGATCTTATTATTGGTATCATTTTTAATTTCTACACAGGAAATACTTTCAGAAAAATCATCAGCGTTGGTGTACTTTGGTTTAATAACGACCTTCCCCGATTTATCCATAAACCCATATTTAAGATCATTGGTTATGAACACAGCCAGACCATCATGAAAGGATCTGCATTGCCTTAACTGACTTTTGGCAATGGTATCAACTTTAAAGATTATCTTACCGGTCTCATCGATAAAAAACAATTCCCTGTCCTTGTTTCTCACCAATGCTCTGTTATCACTGAAAGAATTTGCCCCAAAGTAATAGGTGCCAATTGTATCCCCCTTAATGTTGATATAATAATACACCGTATCGTTACTGATAATGGCAAAGCCATTCTGAAAAGATTCCGGTTTATTCTTGAAGGAGGTCTCAAGCATTATGTTTCCGTTGGCATCAATAAACCCCCATTTGCCGTCTTCAACGTATTTGAACGGCAATGGTTCAAGCGGGTATTTGTTTCCATTGTTCTGGTAAATGCTTTCCTTACAACCTGACACAATCGCCAGGATTGTAAACAAAATGATAGAAATGTGCTTCATAGGGTTGGTGTTTATGATTAATTAAGAAAATAGTAAGATCACCGAAATTTCAGGTATGAAAACTGGGTAAGTAGTCACCCGCAACTGTCAGGCTACTTGGCGTATTTTTTTCTGTATTCCAGTTACTTAAATATAGGGAAAGAAAATGTATTTTACAAAAATCTTACTTTGTAAATTAGCCGTAATAAAGCAAATCAAACAAACTTCTCTCTCCTTTGCAGGTTCATCAATCCCCAAAGGAAAGCAATTACCGCTCCAATTGCCATCATCAGCCTGTTTTGATGCACCACATTCTTCCAGATGGTGAGATTCATGTCAATTGGAACATTATAAGGATTTAGAAAAACATTCCATTTACTCCTGGCCAGGGGTTCATTCATGATAAAAAAGAACAGTCCAATGATGATCATTACCACGGCAGCCCCGTTACCGTTCTTAATCAGCGTGGTTAGCAGAAATGTAAGGCAGGCCAGGAAGAATAGCGGACTCATGAGTTGAAGGACCATTTCGAAAACGGGAATTTTAACAACGGAAAACCACGAAAAGAAGGCCATAAGGATCATTAAAAACAGCAGCAACAGGATGGCAATAACAAACCGGAGTGTATAAACCTTATACCGGTAATCAGGTACTCCGAAAATGATCTCGAGCATTCGTGTGTCTTTATCATTCTGGATGTTATATACAACAGGATAGAACATGATCAGGATACCCGGAAAAATTAGCAGGTCATAAATATCGGTTATATCCGGGGTTGAATTTGAAAATAGCATAATGCCCGCAATGATCAGAAAGAATAACCAGGCTGCAACCAGGAAATAAACAAACCTGCCGGAGAATATGATTTTCAGGTTGTAAGATACCATCTGGTAAAGCAGTCTGAGGTTTTTGATAACAGACATGTTAGTTGGTTTTATGTAATAAGCAAAGGTAGGCATCTTCGAGATTGGCATTCACGGAGCGTGCCCCTTCAACGGGGCATTCATCCGCCATGCATCTTACACGGATATTATCCCCGTCACGCATGTGGTGAATTATGGTAAACCTATCCTTGAAAACATCAAAGGATGCTATGTCCATATCTGCTGTCCATACTTTGCCTTGCGCGATATGCGCCATATGTACAGGTTCGCCCAGGTACACTACCTTCCCGTTCTTCACCACGGCCACTTTGTTGCATGAACTGGCCACATCTTCAATAATATGTGTCGAGAAGATCACTATACGGTCCCTGCTGAGCTCTACCAGCAGGTTTCGGAAGCGGATGCGTTCGCGGGGATCGAGTCCGGCAGTTGGTTCATCCACCACCAATATCCTGGGAAGATGCATCAGTATCTGTGCTATACCGATCCGTTGTTTCATGCCACCCGAATAGGAGCCAAGCTTTTCGTGCTTGTGTGCGCTCATATGAACAGCCTGCAATACATAATCCACTCTTTCCTCGCGGTCCTTCCGGTTATACAGCTTCTTCAGGATACCCATATAATTCAGGAACTCCCAGGCTGTCAGGTTCTCATAAACTCCGAATTCCTGTGGCAGGTAACCGATCAGCCCCTGCAATTCCTCACGCTTTTCCCGTGTATCGATTCCATTGATGGTAATCTGGCCATAGCTGGGCTCCAGTATCCCGCAGATGATGCGCATCAGGGTGGATTTACCGGCCCCATTGGGTCCCAGTAATCCAAACATCCCGGTTTCGATCGCGAAAGAAACTCCTTTAAGTGCCTTGAAAGGAACCTTCTGTTTGCCGATCACCGGTATCAACATAACAAACCGGAAAAAAGCCTTACGCAAGCCCGCCAATCTTCCCTGAATTCTGTTGACATTGATGTGTTCACTATACAGCTTGTCCGAAGTCACTTTGATGAGGAGGATCAGATACCACAACAAGGACGCAGGGATTAGCAGACCGATCAGTTTGTATTTTTTATAGAAAAGAAACAGAACATATGCCGGCATTATCCAGAAAACAAGCCGGTATAACCAGGTTGGCAAACTTTTCAGCCATTTCGGATAGTGTTTGAATGAACTACCTGCGGCAAAAGTCCTGACAGGAGAAATGAGGGAAAGAATGATGAGGTAAAGTCCCACCGGCAGTATGAAGTACCAGAATCCGTTCTCCAAATAAAAATAGATGAAATAAATGATGCCCCCGGCCAGGGGCAATTGCCATACGAGATAATCAAAGTCCCTCCAGCTGTCAAACGTTCTTTCCAGACCCAGGCGACGTCGGATCTGAAGTCCTGATTTCCATTCTCTGACAAACCGGCTGTCACGGTCATATATCTTCACCAGGTTGCGCACGTGTATGTGCAGGGGTATGGTATCGTCAATAATTTTTGTGCTGGCCTTTCGCAGGCTGTTCATAACAAAATAAACAGCTGCAGGTGTAAGAATGATCAGCAGGAGAAAATCAATGATCTTCCATACCAGCTTATCCACATGCGCATAGATCAGGTAACTTCCGCCAAGGCAGACCAGCAGGATCAGCACTTTATGCCACCATTTTAGCGCGAAGATCCATTGCAGTGCAGATTGAATGCCTGAATTCAGGGTCGGGATAAATACCAGTGTGAGCAGGGTACTTAGTCCCAGTCCTCCGATAATGGTGATGGCAAACGGCGCTCCCACCTGGGTCACGTATTCAGCTTTCCCCATAGCAAGAGGAAAAAGGGCAACGATGGTAGTAAGTGAGGTGATCAGGATAGGCCGGACCCTCGCCAATCCCGCCATCATAAGCGACCTTGAAGGCCGGAATCCTCTCTGCTGCAAAACATTGGCATAATCCAGCAGGATGATTCCGTTATTGACAACAATTCCGATCAGGATCACGAAGCCTGTAAGTGTATTGGCATTCAGTAAGGAACTGCCCGTCAGGATGAGGGCAATGAGCGAACCAATGCCTGCCAGCGGAATGGCGAACATGATAACCACTGGCTTGGAGAATGATTCAAATACCGAAGCCAGGATCATATAAATGAGAATCAGGGCTGCAACAAGCAAAAATCGAAAATCGCTCAGGTCCTGTTGTTCATGCACCACTTCCATGGTTATTCCCGACGGAAGTGCAATATTGCTTATCAGCGATTCCACCTCAAGCCGGGATGCGGTCAGCAAATCCTTGTCATCCTGCACTTCCGAAACAAATGTATATTCAACTTCAAGTTGTTTTTGCTGGTTAATCCGTTTGATAGAGGGCACACCACCGGTAAAACTAAAGCTGCTGATGTTCTGGAGCTCGAATAGTGCGGCATTTCTGCCCCTCACAGTCAGCTTTTTCAGATCATCCAAATTTCTGTCAATTTGTTCAACAGGTGTTTCCGATCTGATCTGGATATCGTACTCATTGACCCCCTGTTTGAATTTCACTCCGCTGGAAAATTCATGCGGAAAGGAATTCAATTCGGATAGAACCGTTGCTGCCGGAATATCGTAAAGCGACATCAACTGTTTGTCGAAGTTCAGCAGGACCTCTGGCCGGGCCGAAGGGATGTTAATGTTTACCATTGCAATGGCCTGCTGCTGCGAAAGGTAATACTTGACCAGATTGGCCTGCGTTACAATCTGGTCATAGTTTTCCCCTTTTATGTTTATTTTTTCTGTCTGGGTACCAATGCCAAAAAGTGCTTCGATTCCTTCATCACCTCCATTGCCATTGCCACCGAAATACCTGCCTGAGACCGGTGGTTCCCAGCTGAATTCAGCGGGTTCCAGGCCACCCAGGCTATTCATGATTTCCTGCTTTATTTTGGGGATGCTGTAATTCCTGATCTTTCTGTAATCCTTATCAAGCACAATGGTAATGACTGCCTCCTCCGCATATATCTGACTGATGATATCCTTTCTTTCTTTCAGGGGATCAAGCCTTTTTTCAACATCTGCCACAAGAAGATCGGTATTGTCGAGCGTCGTACCGCCAGGCATGGTGGTATACAAAGTCAGCTCAATGATTTCAGGCTCCTGTTTGTTGATGAAGCTAAGGCCGAGGCTAATCAGCAGGGTTATAAAAAAAACGCCCAGGGCCGCCAGTGCCGTACGGGCTGGGTATCTCATACATGCCTTCAGGATTACCCGGTAGATCTGTATCAACCGGTTATGGAATGAGACGATGCTGAAGTTTGATTCCCTTCTTCCCTTGTTTTTCAGTAGCGTATGTGTGATCATGGGTACCAGGAACATAGCCACAACCAATGAAATCAGCAAGGTTGAAATGATCGATACGCCAACATGTTTACCGAGAATGGCCACCAAAAAGTTTTTTGAAAATGCAAAAGGAAGAAAGACCATAACAGTAGTCAGTGTTGCAGCAAAAATGGAACGCCATACTTCTGAAGTACCCTGCAGGACAGCATTATCAAGGTCATTATTCCTGGAAGCCAGGCGGTATATATTTTCCATGACCACTACACTGTTATCGAGAAGCATTCCTATGGCCAACGCCATGCCCACGAGGGTAAGACTATTTATGGAAATGCCTGCGGCATAGAAGAAGTTAAAGGCCGTATAAACCGATATGGGGATGGCAAACCCGATGGCTACGACCAGCCTCAGATTTTTGAGGAATATCCAGAGGATGAAGATAGCCAGTAAACCGCCGACCAGGGCAAGATTGATGATCAGGTCAATATTCCTCTCCATCCTTTCGGCCGAATTATTCTGGATTACGATTGCAATATCCTTGTTTGCCAATTCTTCATTCAGTGAGGCAATCTCATCCTTTACCCGGTTGGCCAGGTCGATCATATTTGATTGCGTATCGCGTGTAAGTTCCATGGTAACAGCGTCTTTCCCGTTCACCCTGCTGTAAGTATCCTGGTTCTTAAACCCAAACCTGATGTCCGCAACATCCTTCAGATGCACAGATCCGGTTTCCTTCACGACCAGTTGACCGATCTCAGAAACTTCTGAATATTCCGATACCACATTTACAAAAACCAGCCTGTCATCTTCGGTTATCTTTCCTGCAAATGTCCTGGCACGGCTGTTTTGCGCGAGGACATTCCGTACTGTTGCCGGAGTTATGCCGTATGCTTTACAAATGTCATCACGCAGGATGATCTCAACCGATTTTTCTCTTCCGCCAAAGACAGCTACATTGGCAATACCATTTACGTTCTGAAGCCGGTTTATGACATCCCTGTTTACCACCTCCCTTACCCGGTCAACACCTCCCCCGCCCCGGACCTGGAGTGTCATCAGCATATTGTTCAGCTGTTCCATTTCGAACCGGAGTGCCTGCACGTAGAAGTCGGAGGGGATCTTCTTCTTTACCTCATCTACTTTTTCAAGCAATTTCAGGTAGGCGAACTTCATATCGGTATTTCGCCGGTAGGAAATCTGAATAAAGCCTTGTTGCTGATCGTTCGTGGATTCTATTTTCTCAACGCCCTTCAGCGTTCCTATGGCTCCTTCGATGGGAATTATGGCCTCGTTTTCCATATATTTCGGATCCACCTCTATCGGGGTACCCACCTGTACGAACAAATACGGGATCTGGGTATTGGGCAGCAGTTCCACCGGAAGCTGTCTGTAGGAGAAGATCCCCAGCATTGTCAGCCCCATGAAGAGCATGGCTATTAATACCTTACGCCTGATGATGAAGTTCATGGCTGCAGATTAGGCTTCATTTGGTTGGGTTACGATCTTCTTTTTCCTGTCGAACAGGAAATACACACATGGAATAACCACAAGCGACATCACCGTGGAGGCTGTCAATCCAGCAATCAGGGCGATGGCCAAGGGTGATCTCAGTGCAGCACTCTCCCCGAATCCCAGGGTTAATGGCAGCAATCCGAGGATGGAGGACAGACTGGTCATCAGAATGGGGCGGATACGATTCTGTGAAGCCCTTAAAATGGCCTCCCGGAGAGGAAAACCTCTTTCCCTGAACTGGTTGATCGCATCTACAAGGAGGATAGAGTTGTTCACTGCGATTCCCCCAAGCATGATAATCCCGATATATGCCATAATGTTGAGCGATTTTCCAAGAAGGAAAAAGGCCCAGATGGATCCGGCACCAGCAAGGGGAATGGTCAGCAATACGGTAAAGGGGTGGATAAACGACTCGAACTGGGAGGCCATAACCATGTATACCAGCACCACGGACAGGATCAGTGCAAATCCGAGGCTTGACATGGCATCCTGCCGTTTTTGCTCTTCACCGGTGACAGAAATGCTGTATTCGGCTGGCAATACAATGGCATTAAGTTCTTCCTGAACACTGGCAATGACTTTGTCGAAAGCCACCGACCGGTCAATATCGGCTGTTACCGTACCAATACGGTTCTGGTTACTGCGGAGCAACTGTTTGGGAGAAACCGCCTTTTCAATTCTGGCGATCTCATAAAGGGGCACGTCTTTGTTTCCGCTTCTGAGCGTCACAGCATCAAACTCGTCCATGCTTATTTCCGGAAGCCTTACACTGATTTCATTTATATCTCCGGCGTTGTCAAATCTGCCTGCATTTTTGCCCATCAGAAGGTCCTTTAGCTGTGTAGTAACGCTTTCCGCTGTAAGACCATATATGGAAGCCATATAGCGGTCGATGATCACGTCTATTTCAGGCGCACCTTTTTCAATGCTGGTTTTCAGGTTGTAAACCGATGGGATTTCGCTGATCTGTTGTTTGATCTCCATGGTCAGGGTATCGAGCATTGCTATGTTCTTTCCTTTTACTTCCACTACCAAAGGTGATTCATCGGTGCCGAGGGTTGATTGCAGTGATGTTTCATTTCTCACAATAGTAACTTCTGCGTCGGGCAACGCTTTGGTCAATTCACCGATTTCGGTAATGATGGTTTCAGACTCTGCAAGTGCAGTTGATCTCAGCTTAATCTTCACAACAGCGGTGTTTTCATTCTGGAAAACGGATTTCTCAGAATTTGTAGTTTCTGCAGGGCCGACCTGACAATAAATAATCTCTGCCCGGTTGTCCAGAACTTCGTTGAGCATGCTTTCGAAGTTTCTGACAAGGCCTTCCGTGCGTTCCAACGGTGTACCCTCAGGCAGCTTAATATCGAGACTGAATTCATTGGTTCCGCTTTGCGGTATGTATTCGCTTCCCACATAGGGCAGAATAAAGATTGTCACAACAAGAAAGGCCAGTGCAATTCCGATAACCTTGATCCTGTTATCAAGCACACGTGCAAGGAAACCTGCATACCAGTTAAAACGGAGCGCACTGGTAGCCGTTACCGTTTCCCGCTTTGCATACATGATATGAAACAACATGGGAATGATAAGAATGGCAATGATGAGTGAAGCGACCTGTGAAAAAGCGACAGTCCATGCCTGGTCCTTAAACAGGGCGCCTGATGCACCATGGAGATATACAATAGGCAGGAACACAACAATGGTAGTCAGCGTTGATGAAATGATGGCACCACCTACTTCCGACGTTCCGGTTACACAAGCTTCCTTCAGCTTCTTTCCTGATTCAAGATTACGGAAAATATTTTCCACAATCACAATTGCATTGTCAACCAGCATGCCTGCACCCAGCGCCAAACCTCCCAGCGTCATAATATTGAGGGTAAGACCGTTAAAGTACATCAGGCAAAATGTTGCAATGATGGAAACGGGCAGTACCACGGTTACAATAAGGGTAAGTCCAGCCCGGCGAAGAAACAGGAAGAGGACAATGATGGAAAACAGAGCGCCTATCAGGGCGGTATCTCTTAATTCACCAATTGCATTTTGGATAAAGGAAGCCTGGTTCTGTATTACAACGAACTGATAGCCCGGTAATGCCTTTTTTATCGATTCGAATGATTTGTTGAGCTCTGCCACAGCTTTAACCGTATTGTAACTGGTCTCCTTATAAATGGAAAGGCCAATGCACCTTTTCCCGTTTACCCGTACAATGTTATCCGGTTTTTTGTTTGCAAAACTTACCCGGGCTACGTCGCTGAGAAACACAGGAACACGGGAATTAACGGAAGCAGCAGCGACAGCAGCAGTGCCAGAATTGGTCACACCGGTTGCCGGAGTGTTACTGGCTATCTGTTTGTATGTTACCACAATATTATTCAAATCATTTTCGGTGGTCAGCAATGAAGTACCCTTGATGATATACCGCTTGCCCATTTCGACAATACTACCGCCCGACACATTACGGTTCATGCTCATGATCTGCTGAACAAGATTGTCGGTCGTCAGTCCGAAGGCCCCAAGCCGGTAAGGATCAGTTTCCACGACTATTTCTTTTTCCTCGGTACCTGTCAGTACAACATCGGCAACTCCTTCAAGACGTATCAGCTCGTTGCGGATATAATTTTCCCCGGTCCTTCTGAGCTCGTTCATATCAGTGATCTCCGGATGGTACATGGCAATAAGCATTACCGGGGCAGCATTCGGATCATGCTGTGTAATGACAAACTCTTCAATATCTGAATTCTGGCTGTAAGTGGTAAGTCCTTTTTGCAGGTCCAGGAAAGCCTCATCCATATCTGTTCCCCAGGTATACTCCACTTTAATCCTTGCTGCACCAACCATACAGGAAGAGGACACCTGCGAAACTCCTTTGAGACGTATCACCTGTGATTCGATGCCTTCTACAAACTGCTTTTCAATTTCTTCGGGAGGACGCTCCCCGGCTTTTATCTCAATGAAGATCCGGGGGGCATTGATTTCCGGAAAAAGGTCGATGCTGAGTTTTCCCAGGGATATGTATCCCAGAAGCAGTATTCCCAGGATTATCATAAAAATGGTCACCGGGAAGTCGACCGCAAATTGTACTATTTTTTTCATGCAGAATGGATACTATTTCATTTCCTTCACTTTTGACCGGTCACGAAGGGTTTCAAATCCCTTCACCACTATCTGCTCATTCATCTTTAACCCGGAAAGTATCTGAACCTCTTTCGGATTTTCCAATCCGAATTCAACAATCCGTTCGTAGGCGATTCCCTTTTCCACCACAAAAATACTGTTGCCCCGCTGCTTGGAGATAATGATATCCCGGGGCACAACAATGGTATTATTGGCTGATGCCACAATGATCTCACCCTTGACATACATCCCCGGACGAAGCTGCAATTTTGGATTATTCACCAGAATAAGTCCTTTGTAAGAACGGGTATCGGCATCAATAGCAGGGGACAGCTGTGTTACTGTACCCCACAGGGTATCATTCGGCAGGGTATAGTTTGTAATCCTGACCGACTGACCTGCTTTTGTCTCCGCCATGGTTTTTTCAGGAAGGTTGACTTCCATTAGTAACCTACTGTAATCCATTATCTTCACAAGCAGCGCATTGGCATCAACTCTCACCCCGGGCGTAAAATAAGGCAGATCGATGATAACGCCGCCAAAGGGGGCGGTAACGCGCATTTTCTGTAAGTTAATCAATGCATCATCATAGCTGTAGTTGGCGTTTATGTAATTGATCTCCGCATTCTTCAGTTCGCTGAGTGTAACACCACCCTTATCATACAATGACTGTTGCTTATCATAAACCTGTTTGGTTATTTCGAGGTTTAATTTCAGGGAATTCAGCTTGATATTATTTTCAAATTCCCGGTCTTCCAGTGCGATAATTTCTGTTCCTTCACCTACCCTGTCACCCAGCGCAAAGGATCTACCGGTCGCAGGATTGGTCTTCAGCACGTAATTGCCTGAAACCTGGGCCCTCAACTGAACTTCCTTAACCGGTTGAACCTCTCCTGTAATATCCAGGAATTTTTCAATGGTACCCGGTTTGATCTGCCTGGTAGTGACCGGAATGGTAATGTCTTTGCTGAGATCCTCAGACTGGCGGTTGCAGGAGGCAAAGGTCAGGGTGATAAACAGGAAAACAACGGTTTTTTTCATGGTGTATGTATTCAGATTTTTTTATTTACTCTTCATTCAGATTATCCTGCAGGTCCATCGGGACAAAGCTTGTATTATTCTCAAAATCCCAAAGTGACTGTATCTTTAAATTCAGCAGTTCCAACTTATAACTGATCAGACTATTGGCCAGGTCCATCTTCTTTCCTGAAAGCTGGTTCTGGTAACGTCCAAGATCCATGCTTGTCAGGTCACCGTTTCTGTATCGCTCCAGGTTGATTTCATAGGTGAGCTGAGCATTTTTCTCACTCTGCCGTGCTATTTCAATCTGCATGCTCAGGTTTTGGAGGCTTCGGAAGGTCTGTCGAATATCGAGTTCCACCGTGGTCTTTTCTGCCTCGAGGTTGATTTCCTCAATCCGGATTGCCGCTTCGGCTGCCTTGATTCTTGATTTCCTTTCTCCCCAATCCCAGATGGGAATACTGAACTGAATCCCTACCTGGGGAGAACGGGTGGGTTTGTCATAAAGATTGGCCAGGTCAGGATCTTCACCTTTGATGCCAATCTGAAGGTCAATATTCCCGGCAAATTCATTCGTGGTTTTGGCCACCGTAAGCTGATCCTGGCTGTTTTTGATATCAATCTCGCGCTGTCTCAATTCCATGCGGGTATCCAGTCCGTTTTGAATAGCCTTGTCAAGATCAACAGGTACTTCTGCAAATTCAACATTGGACTCTATCTCGAATTCTTCACTTAAAGACATCCCTATATATTGCCTGAAATCATCCTTGGCGTTGTCGAGGTTTACCTGGGCATTCTGCAAATTCGATTTGCTGGTGGAAAGATTAAGCTCGGCCTGCAACAATTCTTCCCTGGCTGATAAACCACCTTCAACCTTGCTTTTGATTATATCATAGCCTGTTTCCTGGTTTTTTAGCTCATCCTGTGCTACAGCTAAAGCCATCTTACGCTGGTATACCGTGTAAAAATACTGATTTACCGCTCTTTCCAGATAGAGACGTTGCAAGGCATAACTCAATGTGGCATTCTCAAGCGCTAACCTCAGCTGATTCAGTTCCATCTTTAGTTTGTTGTAAGTAAAAATTGGCTGAGAATAGCTTAGGAATGTAAAATTACTAAAGCCCTTCGATTCATTTGTAATACCGGAATACTCACTGGAGTTGTCATGGTAATTAAAGGTGTTCCTCAGGGTTATCCGGCCGTCACTGAACTTAATCGGCTGAGAAACAATAAAATCCCCGGAAGAGCTGATCTCTTCACCGGTAATCCAGTTTGAATAGTTACTGTCAAAGGACCTGCTATGAGAATAGAAGAAAGGATTTATCTGAAATTCAAAACGTGATTTGGTTGTCGCTTCCCTTGCATTCAGGTTTTCCTTGCTGATAGTCATGTTAAGCTCCGACTTAAGGATCTCGGGACTGTTCTTTATGGCAATATCCATTGCCTCTTCGAGGGTCATAATTTTTTGAGCGTGTGCAAAACCTGTGGTCAATGATAACAGCATAATAATTTGCAGCACGCTGATTGATCGATTAATTCCGGTATTCATGCTATCCATATAATTTATGATAATTGTTGACAAATGTCACTCATTCAGCACCCATTTCATGGCGTCGGCAAACACCATATCCCCGATGGTTTTATTGGATAAATCCACTCTGGCTGTATCGGACGAGAAAGAGAATGTACCCAGATAGTTCCATCCGTTCTCGGCTTCTTCGCTGCTCCGGTTTATTTTTTCCACACCGTTGTCATGGTAAATGAGAAAATTGTAATCGGGCGATTTATTGGTACGACGCCAGCCGACATTTACCTTATCCATATAGAAGTATACATCATACATGGCTTTTTCCGGCAGAACTGCCTTCCAGCTTGCTGTTCGTTCCCCGGTACCCCCTCTGGTATAGTGGGCTGAGTGAATAAAGTTGCCGTAGAATTCTGCACGCAGAACTTCTCTCCATTCCCTGGGCGGATTCCATGCCCAGATCTCCGAGTATTTATAACGGTCGGTCTTATTCTTTTTTACCAGCGATTTCAAATAGGCTTGGTTTACAGCCTGCTGATAGGTAAATCCTTTGTCTTCATTGTCCACAACAGTCTCGTTCTTCCCGGCTTCCTGGTCGAAAAAGGGAATTTCAATGACATCATCCAGCAGGGGTACATTACGTGTTTCAGTGAATCCGGAAAAGCTGTAGATAAGATTTCCGGGAAGGTTTCTGGAGATATGGGTCATCAGTGACATACGTGCAGGTTCGGTATTAAAAACGAAGCCTACATCCCTGGATGAATGTGCAGGAAGAAAAATCTTTCTGGAAAAATCCACATTGAGGTTATCCT
The DNA here is from genome assembly GCA_002415855.1 of Bacteroidales bacterium UBA5072. GTDB lineage: Bacteria > Bacteroidota > Bacteroidia > Bacteroidales > UBA10428 > UBA5072. The sequence goes on along the minus strand of DIAS01000167.1, from coordinate 21,811 downwards.
GGAAGAAATTATTATTGGTATTCCGGTTAGGATCATTCAATTCCACATTAAGTGTTACGATACCATCTGTGCTTTCCGGATTGGAGAGGCCAAACCGAATCTGGTACCGGGTAACCTCACCATCAACCACCTTGTAGGAATTGATGTTCCGGATAAGGTATCCCGGCAGGCTGTTTTGTACATACCAATTATGAATCTCCTGTCTCAGATCAGTATTTAAATGATCCCTGAACCTGCCATTAAATTCATCAAAAGGTATACGGGTATGAGGATAATCTGCAATCAATCTGCTGACCAGTGAATCGACCTCCTGTTCGCCAAGCCTTGCCCTAAGCACATTGAACAACTGAAGTCCTTTGGACTGAGCAACATCCCTGATGGTTACCGGACGGTCTTCATTTCTGTCAGATTCAATGCCTTTCCGTAACAGTTCTTCCAGTGAAACCTTGCTCAGTTCCAGGTTTATTTTTTCGTTGATGCTGAGACCTTCATACCAATTCACCGAAATGGCATGCTCGTTCCTTTCACCCATGTAAACCTCAAAGGCCATTTCCAGAACAGGCCATTGATCCGATTGGAGCTGTGTACTAAATCCGAGGTACTCAGGAAAAACAGAAAAGGTTTCCCAGTTAATGACATCGCCATAGTCAAAGCCCTGCCCCCGTTGTGACAAAAAGTTAGTCTGCAGGAACTGCTTGAACATCCTGGATTGGATTTCTTCCGGTAGCGCTTCCTCGTTGTTGTTTTTCATTTCTCTTTCAATGCGGTAATTGCGGTTCCTGAAATCAGCATTATCAAGCAAAACACCTTTTTCAGGGCACAGAATCATTTCGGGCTGCACGGCATCACTTGTATAGGAATACAAATGCTTGTCAAGTGCAAAATGAACCGGCACCTCCGCCAGCATAAACCGTTTAAACGGGTATTTCAAACCTGTTTTTACCTCGTACTCTTTCTTCAGGTCACGGATCAATACCGGAACGGTATCCGTTGCCTGATCAAAGAAGGGCTTGAAGTACTCATGTCCGTGAATTGCAAAAATGCTGTACTCCACTGAGTCAACCTGAACCTTGTACTGGTTGTATTGTCCAATGAGCAGGCTGATCCTGGGTAAGGCATATTCAGGATGAAAGTCAAATATCCCCGGTCCTTTTGAGGTACTGCTTCCCTGTGAAATTGCGGTAAGTTCGGGACTTGTGGTTACAGAAAGGGTAAACCTGACGAAATCAGGTTCATTCAACAAAGGGGCATCTGTCGCGTAAGTTGTACCGGCAACCGGATACCAGATGGTTTCTCCGGTCAGGCAGACAAAATCCTTTTGCAGGAAAGCAAAGCGTTTCCGCAGGGTGAATACTTCGAAATTGACAATTTCTGTGTAATCATCGGGAGGGGTATCGAGGAAGCAAATATTCTCATCAACTTTCCCGGAATATTTTAGGGTGATTTCGCAACTGTCACCGGGTTTAAAAGGTTCATCAGGGAAGATAGAAAGCAGATGCAGTTGTCGTTCAAACCGCAAAGGTAAATGGTTTTTTGAAACCGAGTGAACGATAAGCCCGGGATTCAGGCTGAAAATAAGTGTATCTATAGCCAGGTCATTCCGGTTATGAAGCGTCAGCAAAGATACTACTTCAATTTTGTCACGATTATGAACAAGTTCCAGGGTGCAGGAACTGACAGTCGGCTTTGCGTGCCTGTAATATCGGTTGTTCAATGCAACGGCATGCTTTCTGAATTCTTTGGCTGCATGTTTCGTGTCGAGATACCGGTAAACCAGCCCTCCACCTGCAAATAAGAAAACAAGACCCAGGTATAGCGGCAGTGTTGAAAAACGTTGAGTTTGCGGAAGTCTATGTAACTTATAAACGGTAAGCAGGATAAAACCTATGCCCCAGAGCAGGTAGATCATCCTGTGCAACAAAATTTCATCAAGCCTGGCAAATCCGCTGATTGACGAGTACATCATGGGAACCTGGTACGCTATGTAGTCAAAAATGTGAAATGCCTTTTTGTTGAGGTAAAAGATGGTAAGCGCAATATAACCTGTCAGGATAATGAAAGTGATCGCCTGATTTTTGGTAAGCGTCATAACAAAGAAGGACAAACCCAGGATATAGACAAGCGTGGGCAGGCTAATCAGCAACGGGTAAGCTAAGTATGCAAAAATCCGTTGTGAGCCCGTATTGCTGATAAATGAAAAACCAATGCCCAGTAAAAGAATGATCACATTCAGGACAAGGAATACACCCAGAATCCCCAGCGCTTTACCCAGGATATATATTCCGTTCGACATTGACCGGGCATAAATGACTTCCACCGTATCGTTTTTCCTGTCCTGTTTCAGAAACTCAGACGCGAGAAAAACAGCTACAATAGCTTGTCCCAGATTCAGGATAATCAGATTGGCATAAGGAATGGAAGCAGCAATGGCCTTGTACATCCATGGGGCACCGCTTGCCTCTACATTCAAGGCAATATTAAATATGCCCAGTCCCAGTATTGCACCGCCGGCAAAGATCCGGAAGAACCAGCTTCGCAGCAAAGTTCGCATTTCATATGCAGCAATGATGCGAATAAGGTGTAACGACATAAAATAGAATTTATGATATTCCGGTCAATGATTCCATAAAATAAACGTAGGCATGTTCCAGGTTAGGCTCAATCTCAGTCGCTGAATTAAGGTCAAGCTTTTCGCCGACCAGTTGTATTTCCCAGCCATCCTCGGATGGGATTGTTGAAGTTACGGCAAAATTCTCCTTCAGCATATCATATTCGACTCCTGCAGTCTGAACCTGCCATACATGTCCCCTGGCCTTTTCAACAAGTGTTTCGGGTGGCCCATTGAACTGTACCTTGCCTTCGTTTAACAGGGCAAGCTCACGACATACGCTTGAAATATCCCCCACGATGTGGGTCGACAGCAGGATTATAATATCCTGCTGACTTAGTTCAGAAAGGATATTCCTGAACCTGATCCTTTCTTCAGGATCAAGTCCCGTTGTAGGTTCATCGACTATGATGATATTTGGACTGCCTATCAATGCCTGGGCAATGCCAAGCCTACGTTTCATGCCGCCCGAGAGATTGTTTGCCTGACGATCACGTGCATCAAAAAGTCCAACCTTCTCTAACCATTCATCAATCTTCTTATGGCGGACTGCCTTTGACTTAATGCCTGCAAGACCGGCAGCATAGTCCAGGAATTCCCAGGTTTTCAGCTTGCTGAAGAAACGAAAATCCTGTGGCAGATATCCCAGCATTTTGCGGATCTCACCCCTGTCCTTCATCAGGTCAAAGCCATTTACTGATACCTGTCCGGTTGTCGGAGGAATAAGTGTTACCAGTATTCTTATCAGGCTGGACTTTCCGGCACCATTCGGCCCAAGCAATCCAAACATGCCATTTTCTATATCCAGATTTATATCAGATAAGGCATGTTTACCGTTTGGATAGATTTTACTTAAACCCCGGATCTCAATTTTCACACCATGAATCTCTTTGTATGATTAAGACGCATGAAGGTATGAAAAAATTACAATCAGAACATTCCGCTGTTTCAATTGTTAAATAATTTGTTAAACAATTTGTTTTAATACCAGACAATTACATTTTGAGATATTTTTGACCTTTTAACATTAATTCAATAAATTATGAAATTTACCAAAGTACCCCTAATTATTTTTTCTGTTGTTCTGACGGGAATCGTAATTCTTTCCTGTAAACCAAAACAGGCTGAGACAAAAAGTCTGGCACGTGTTGAATATTACCGTAATCTTTTGTTCAGCGAAACCAGTTATGATGTGGAAAGAGGATCGCATCCGCTTACTGCAGAGGAAGCCAAGAACATCAACAGTTATAAGCTAACATATGACAGCATTGGCCGGCTTGTTTCTGTTGAATTTGTAAGGAATGATGTGCTTTTAGATTATTCGTCCATGCGTGAGGCAGCAAAAATAGCCTATGAATACACAGAAGGTAAACAGATAAAGCGCTTCTTTAACAAGGATAATAAGCAAATTAAAGTGGATGGTGGTGTATACACTTATGAATATACACTGGATACAGCCGGACAACGTGCAGGCCTGAAATTCTATGATTCTCTTGGAACGCCGGTGGAGAACAGGAACAAGATCCATTCCTATGTATGGGCCAAGCTTGCTGACGGGATGATTAAGGAAAACCGGTACAATCTCGCCAATGAGGAGACCATCATGAGTGAGTTCTGTCCTTTCTACGAATTGCGTTTTACATACAATGACCAGGGTTATGTTACCAGAATGGCCAATTACCAGGGTGACAGCTTATACAATTGTACCGCTGAGAATTGCGGTGATATCGGAGTATCCTACTTTGCCTTCGAAACCACTCCACAGGGTGATGTCACCAGTTTTACAGTGAAAAACACTGCAGGGCATCTTTCAAACCTTTACTGGGGATGGGCAAAACGATTGAACAAGCTGGATGAGAACGGCTATGTCCTTGAATCCGAAGTATATGATCAGGATGATGAACTGGTGGGGGGCAAAATGATTCCCATTACCCAGAATGTTTATGATGAACATGGAGCACTGGTGAAAAGCGTTAATCTTGACAAGAACAGGATTGTGACCAACAATCCCGGCGATGGCGTTGCTGTTACCGAGTATAAATACGATGATCAGGGTCACCGGGTTGAAACCCTTTATTTCGACAAGGACAACGTGGCTGTAACGCCCAAGGGCTTCTCCATGTAATAGGTCCTGTATGAAAAAAGTACTGGTAATTCCTGCAGCAGCAATTTTTATTTTAGCTTTCTTATTGCCGGCATGTTCCGGGAAAAAAACTGAAAAGGCCGAAGTTGCTGATACCTCTGCCGTTGTGGCTCCCGTATCTATCGATAAGGAAACGCAACTGCTCCTCAAGGACCTGGTTGAAAATGGCGATTATGTGAACAGCAGGGAGTTTCCCTCGCTTATTAAGGCATCCGTGGTTTATGAAAGCCTCGGCAGCAATATACTTGTCATTGATATGAGGAGTAAGCAACTTTATGCACAGGGTCATATAAAAGGAGCTGTAAATAAACGTTTTGAAGATCTTCCGGATTATTTCGAGCAAGGGATTAAACCTTTTGAACTGGACAAGATCATCCTGGTTTGTGAAGACGGCCAGGTTTCAAGTTATGCCACCTCTCTCCTCAGACTCATGGGTTACGGGAATGTCTATGCCATGCGTTGGGGAATGAGTTCCTGGAACCGGCAGTATGCCGGTGAAGGCTGGTTAAAGGGTGTTTCCGGAAAATATGAACAAAACCTGGAGCGAACCGCTCATGAAAAGGCAGTCCCGACAGGGATGCCTTTGCTGAAGACGGGCCTATCAGACGGGGCTGAGATATCAGCAGCACGATTCAGCAGCCTGTTTGCCGAAGGTACAGGAAATATTCTTGTAGATGCAGATGAAGTATTTGCCAATCCCCGGCAGTATTATGTGATCAATTACGAAAGGAAGGACAAATATGACGACGGTCATATCCCCGGCGCAATAAGGTATAAACCCAATGCAACACTGGGAATTACAGCGGAGATGGCTACAATCCCGACAGATAGGACAGTGGTTATCTATTGTGGCACCGGACATAATTCGGGTTTTGTCACAGCCTACCTGCGTCTTTTCGGTTATGATGCCAGGACATTAAAGTACGGTAACAACGGATTCATGTACAACTGGATGAAGAAAGATGCTGCCGGACTATCCTGGCTGCCTTTCTCAGATGCGGATATTCATGATTTTCCAGTGGTAAAATAGTTGAGCCATTTGCTCCGATTACAGCCCGAGGATTGCCATACATTATGTGTTCATTGCGCGGAGTCGAAGTGATTCTCAACAACATTTACAATTCCGGCCTGGTTGCTGAATCGGGCTGGAATTTATATTTTAATACTTCATTATCAACACTGTCCGATAGTATATAAAGCTTCTTATAACCCATCTGGCTGAGCAGCATCCACATTCTGGCGGATAATGCCGGATCATCTGAAACCAGGATTATATTCCCCTTATGGGAGTGGAGTATTGTCTGAATATCCTTATCTAAAATTGATTGCGCAGTGGTATTGATCCTTTCCGTTACACCTTCAGGGATATTCGTATCACTACCCAAATTCACCATCAAAGTCTTTCCTGGCAGTGAATTCAACTGTTCTGATGATAGCAGGTTGGATTGATCCACGGAAGGGGCAGCCCATTTTTCAGCATCGTTTTTGAAATGTCCGGGTGTAAATGATTTCAGAAACACCAGGACCAACAATGGAGCTACAAGGATTAAAACAGTACTGTATTTTTTCATTTCATCAATAGTTTTCATTCACAGCCACCATCCAGTTTCTTTCTTTCAATCTCTTTAGATTCCCTGTATCTGGCTTTGAGGCTATCGGGCATGCTGTTCAGCTCAGTAAACATCTTTCTCGCCCTTATCCTGGTTTCAAACAGGGCATTTTCCCTGGCGGTGATCTTCTCACCAGTGAAGCTGCTGTTCATTACCAGTCTGTACCATTCATTAAGTCCGCCTTTCATTACATAGGTATTATCAAATCCCAAACCTTTTGCAATCATCAGGGCGTAGTTGGCCTGTCGGTCCCCGTTAGCGTAAAAAATTGTCCGGACATCCCTGCCAAGGTAACTTTCCATGTCCTTTTGCAGCATATTTTTGTAAGGAACATTTACAGCGCCCGGAATTGAAAAACGGTTAAACTCTTGCTGTGGCCTGAGATCGATCAATTGAACCGTACTGTCTTCCGTGATTACAAATCTGGCGACCTGGTCGGCCGTGAAAAAGCTGCTTTCATCCAGGGCTCGTAAAAGAAGCTGATCAGGTTTTCCATGGAAAGAGTACTTGCCTGACAGGGGTAAAAACGCCAGTACCAGGCCAAGCAGCACCAATATTACGGATAATTTTTGCCGGGGATTCATATTCATTTTGTTGGGATATTCTTGTTTTCTTCAATGGTCAGATATTTCCTTCCTGTTCTTAAATCTTGTCTGTAATTTCCGGCCGCGCAAACTTCTTTTCTGCGATTTCCGCTACCCAGAACATTGCAACCGCTGCAACAATAAGCAGCAAGGTGAAGACACCCGGAGAAAGCCCAAGTACTTCGTTAACTTTTACCGGACCGCGATAGGCATCCTCAGCAAAAGGTCGGATCAACGGATAAGTTTCGGCAAAAAGAAATGCCCCGGTGAGTCCTCCCAGTACATAGAATAACGCATCGATCTTTCCGATTGACATAGCACAAACACCTGTTCCCGGACAAAATCCGCCCATAATAAAACCCAGACCCATGATCACGCCCCCCACAATAGCGGACGTAACATAATACTCGTTCACGAAAACGAGGTTCAGGTTCAACAATCCAAAATAGCTCAGAAACTGTGAACCGACTAAAGCGACAATGGCAGCGGTAAAGAATACTTTCAGCACTGTTGTGTCATATCCGTAGAACATGCCGGCCAGCTTTCGGCTCGAGGAAAAGCCTGCCTGCTCCAGGGAGAAACCAAAACCAATACCAATAATAATGGCGATCAGTAGATCAAGCCACACCGGAAATCCGGCTGCAGAAGTGAATGGTCCCATTTAGATCCAGTTTTTACGAAAAAACCATGCAAAAAAATACGCTGAACCGAATATAGCCATCATGGTTACAAATCCGGCAAGTGAAAGTACGGCCATGCCGGATAGAGCTGCTCCGCTGGTGCAACCTCTTGCCAACTGGCCGCCGTATACAAACAGCATGCCGCCGGCAAAAGCAAAAATCAACCGGCGGACATTGGAGATATTAGGTGATTTCTCGATTTTGAATTTCAGCCGACCGGATACTGCACCCGATATAAATCCTCCGGTCAATACCCCGAAGATTATCATGGTAAGCCAATTGAAAAGAGGTTTCTGCTCATCCTCAAAGTACTTGCTGTAATATTCCGATTTTTCGGCATGTGGCTTGCTTACCGCACCAACAATGGAAACAACACAGTATTTGAGTCCCCCGCTGGCTCCCAGGCCCCTGCCTGCGATGTACATGGAGGACAGCAGCACCAGTCCCAGGAGTGTGCCTGCGAGGTAAGGATTCATGTATTTATTCTTCATGTTTAAAGAGTAAAGAATTTGGCTTAAATTTAGACTATCCTTGCTGAAAGGAATATTGATTAACAGAAATTTAACATAAATAATCCATGCGACTATTCGGAAACCTGATCTGGCTGCTCTTTGGCGGCATCTTCATTGCCATCGAATACGTAGTATCCAGTTTTGTCCTGATCCTGACCATCATTGGCATACCTTTTGGCATGCAAACCCTTAAACTTGCTTCCCTGGCGCTATGGCCATTCGGGAAAAAAGTACAGACCCGGGATAATCAGCCGGGCTGCCTGTCCACTCTCATGAACTTCATCTGGCTGATCTTCGGCGGCATCTGGATATTCCTCAGCCATATTTTCTTTGGTATCCTGCTTGGCATCACCATCATCGGCATTCCCTTCGCAAAACAGCATTTTAAACTTGCACAACTGGCATTGACACCCTTTGGCAGAGAAGTTGTGTATAAGTAAGATGATTGGTTCCTTCAGGACCTCGTTTATTTATTTGAACCGATCATCCTGAAGATCAACTCGTGAACTTTCTCGAGGATCGCTGAGCGTATTTCAATATCCTTAGCCTTCCTCAGAATGCTCATATAGCCTTCCATATGGTCAATATCTTTGACAAGATCCTCGGGAATCCAGCTGGGTTTTTTCCCTTTGCTGTCCAGGTATGGTGGCCGGATGTGATGGAGGATTTCCTCATCCAATAAACCGTTGACTGCTTCCGGAGTAATACTGTCTGATTCATAATGGACAAGCAACCGCTCCAGGAAAAGCTTCAGTGACCTCACATTTCCTGGCCAGTAAGTCTTTTCCAGGCGGTCAAGCACCTCCCGGGGCAGACCTGCCAGACTGTCTTTGGTTATCTTGCGCCAAAGATTAAGTGCGATTACCGGAATGTCCTCAGGATGCTCGCTCAATGCCGGAGTACGGATAGTCAACGCTGCAATCCGGTGATACAAATCCTCCCGAAAATGATACCGTTCGAGATTCGAAATGCCATCGAGGTCCTTATTTGTTGCTGCAATTATTTGGGCATTGACGGGTATATCCTTTGTGCTACCCAACCGGCAGATTACTTCCTCTTCGAGAGCCCTTAGGATTTTTACCTGGTGGTGCGGGGACAGATCTCCGATCTCATCCAGGAAAAGTGTCCCGTTGTTGGCAGCCTCCCATTTGCCCATTTTATCCCTGGCATCCGTGAACGCTCCAGGCACTGTTCCGAATAATTCAGATTCAAACATATCCGGAGGAATGGCCCCGCAATTCACAGCCTCAAATGGATTTGCAGGATTGTTGCCCGGAAACCTTAAATCATGGATCGCACGGGCAACAATTTCTTTTCCCGTTCCTGTTTCCCCAAGAATAAGTACTTTTACCGTTTTCCGCGCAGCAAGTACGATATGTTGCCTTACCTTTAAGCAAGCCGCTGAATTACCAGCATATCTGTCCTCCAAAGCCAGAGAGTTCTCATCATACTTGGGCCGTTTTTTGCCTTTTTTGTCAACACCCTGCCTGGGACGGGCAGCACTCGCTAATTCAGCTTTTGTCTGCGACAGCAGCTTTTCACTAACGCAAAGTAAAACAAACACATCAGGGGACTCAATATTTTCCAGAAAAGCAGATATACTGGTCTGAAAATGTCCGAAGACATCACTGAAACCATAGGTCAGATGTCCTGATCGATCTTCATGTGGAAGTCCGTTGATCAACAGGATCCTGTTGCTTTTTAAATTATAGTATCTCCACAATTCAACGCCTTTTAGCCTTGATTTATATTCAAATCTTTCCTTAACCTCCTTTAATAGATTCATACAATCTTCCCTGATCAGGCAGATTGCCGGAGCGAATTTCATCCGGATATCAATGATGGCTTTAATGTTGTTCTGCTCAACTTTACAATCAATACAGGTGACGTTTCCATTTCTTGATGCGATAATCACTTCAGTAGTCATAGGGCATTAGTTTATAGCGTGGCGTTGTCAGACTTTGGTGCTTATAAAAATAGCCAATTATTGCATACAGAGAAAACCGGCGAAATAATATTCTTCGCGATCCAACTGTTCTTTTCATCAACCTGTTCGTGGAAAGAACGAAAGTCAACATGAATCTCAACAGTTAATTTCTTGTATTGCGTTGTAAATCTGTTTAATACATTGAATGGCACAATTCTGGTAAGTAAAGTTGCAGAAGAATTCAAACTCAACCTGAACAATGTTTAACCAAAACCAATGACCATGAAAACAACAAGTAAATTATCCATGTTCCTGGCAATCATAACTTTGTTTGCCTGTGAACAAAAAGACGACTCTGAAATAAACATCGTTGCTTCATTTACTTTCAGTCCCTCCAACGCTTTGGCTCCTGCAACCATAAGCTTTACGAACAGTTGCCAGGGCGCCCTGGAGTATAGCTGGGATTTTGATGACGGGGAAACTTCAGAAGAAGCCAATCCTGTCCATGAATTTCTGGAAGCTGGTGATTATGAAGTTACGCTTACCGCCAAAAATGCAGACAGGTTTGCCGAAGTTACCAAAACAGTGACAGTCGGCGAGCCAATGCCCGTTGCTGAGTTTAACATTGAGAATAATAATCTGCCAGCACCGGCTACGGTGACCTTTATCAACAATTCACAAAACGGCCAGTCCTGTTTGTGGAATTTCGGTGATGGATCAACTTCAACAGCCGAAAACCCGGAACATACTTACACTGTTCCCGGATCGTTTACAGTATCGCTCACCGTTACGAACAGTTCGGGAAGCGACACGGAAGAACAGACTGTTGTGGTGCTGGAATCAGCGAATATCATTCCCGGTAATTCAATAGGGGTATATTTGCTGGGAGATACCTGGGGCAGCATTGTTAGCAAAACGAGTGAAGACAATTACTGGCATTCCGTCTTATACATCGGGGGATATTACTACCACCTGTGTGAATTTGAAGAAACAGGAGTTTCTTTCTTCTTCAGAACTACAGGAAGTTCATTGCTGAGTTCCACAGTTTCTCTCGTTATCAGTGCGTTTGAGCCTTTTGAAGGATATACTGCAAAGGGTATCACTTTCGGAAGCACAGTTGAGGAAGTGATAGTACAATACGGGCAACCCGACGATGAAAGTTACAGCACAATTTATTATGATGCTTTGGGAATTGATTTTTCCTATGATGACAACCGGGAGAAGATTGAGGAAATCTCTATCTATGAACCTGATTCCAAGAAATCAACCTACTCCTTCCCCGAAATTGCAAAATCCATGAAGGACCAGACCGGTAACAGGATGTCGGTTAATTAATCTATCTTTCAGCTGCTTGTAAGATGCTGAGGCTGTCTCCAAAGCAGGATAATTATCATATTTCGACTCCGCTCAATATGACAATTTTCGACTCCGCTCAATATGACAATCAATTGATAACCAAATGTCAGACTGAGCGAAGTCGAAGTCTGTTATTGCATTTGAGACAGCCTCACCGACAATGTAAATCGTCTTTTTTCGTTCATTTCAGGTGTATAATTTAGAAATTCTTGTTTATCCTATGGTGAGATGAAGAGATGTCGCTACCGGCTCAAACCCTCTGATTTCATTCCCGAAACAGTTCCCGAATGGCAGCATGCGGAGCGTATTGCGCTGGAAGAACTTATCGGAATCCATGCACAAAACTTCACAGGTCATAAGCATATATTATGTGCACTGAAGCGTTTTGCCCTTGCTCCCGATAACAAATACACCAACAGGGCGCTATGCCTGACCGGTGGAGCAGGATCCGGAAAAAGCGCCGTTTTTGCCATACTCTGCAAAAGGCTCAGGAAGGAAAACATATTGTTGCTTGCAAATATGGCCGGCGCCGGCCCCCGTTCCCGTGAAGTGAATTCCACCATAGAACGTTTTGTGGCAGAGCTTTGTCATTTCTTAAAAATCCGAAACAGTTTACCGGAACATTACAGTCCCGAATTGCTTGACAACTACTTCCGGACGTTGCTGTATAAGTCAGGAGAAAAAAAGCGCGTTGTGGTCCTGATGGATGGTCTTGACCAGATGGAAAAGAGCTACAGAAATATGTATACAACCTGGTTACCTTTTCGCTGGCCCAACAATTGCCGGCTGATATGCTTTTCGTTGCCCTGTGCACAAAGCCGGAACCTGCTGGAGAAAAACTATGCCTTTGAAGTATCCTTGCCGCTGTTAACGCCTGAAAATGCACGCACCATTGCAACACGCATCATCAGGAAGGAACATCGTGAAACGAATCCTGGGGTACTGCAATATATATTGAACAAAAAGCTTGACAATGGGACCTATGCTTTCAGCAATCCCCTTTGGTTAACGATTGCTTTCGAGGTTCTTTGCATCTCTGATACTGATGCCATCGCCAGTGCAGAAAACCTGCCCTCTGCCCCGGAAGACCTTTTCTCTTACATTTGCAAACGTGCTGAAAAGTTGTTCGGTGAGGTGTTCACCCGCTCAGTTCTGTCATTATTGGCGATAAACAGGAACGGATGGTGCGAGCATGATTTGGTGGAACTGGTCCCGCTACTGACTGGGGAGTCATGGAATAGGCTGACATTTAATGCATTTAAACATTTCTTCAGGAGTCATCTGTTAATTAGCAGGCTGTCACAAAAGTTCAGTTTTTCTAACGTTAAAATGGTTCAAGCGGTTAAGGTACGTTATTTACCGAATAATTCGGCGGCAAACCAGTTGCATAGCCTTGTCGCCGATTACCTTCAAAAACTGCCTGACAGTGATCAACGACGTATGGAGATTATGTCTCATTTGCTGGCCCTGCCGTTTGGCAATGCATTGGCTGAGTATTATTGCTCAGACATGAGTGAACCGGAATTGAATGCCGCGACACATACCCTGGCGGAATATATCAGCACACTTGATAATAAGTCGGTCTTTGATAAGATCGAGAAAGTACTAGACCTGATCAACTTTGGTCCACAGAATATGAAAAGGTTGGTTGAACGCTTGCAGTACGATTTGGCTGATCGCCTTGAATATGCAATTCTGTCGGGAGAAAAGGAGCATTTCCATCTGGTACTGAAGGAACATATTAAGGAAATGGCCGGTCACAATCCTTATAGCGCAGAATGGCTGAGAGCCTTGGCGATTTCACATGAGAGGCTGGGAAATCTTTATGCATCCCTGGGCTTTCCTGCGGAAGCACAAACCGAATATGAATCTTCTGCTGATCTGGTTAAAAAGCTCGTACTCAGGGAACCTGAAAACACGGCATGGCAAAGGGATTTGCTGGTGACCTGTGAAAAGCTGGGTGACATTTATAAGGCACTGGATATCAAGGCCAAGGCCCTTAATGCCTGTCTGGCTGCCGCAGACATTGCTCAAAGGCTGGCTGCAGATGATCCGGAACGTTCGGACTGGCAGGAGGACCTGATCATCTCATTGGATAAAACGGGTGATGTCTATACCGCAATGCGCTTATACACGGAAGCGCTGGCCGCATACGATTCAGCAGGTGGGATAGCCAGAAAAATGCTGGAAAAAGAAGCTGATAGTCAATTCTTTATTTGGTATTTATGCATTAACTGTACAAGAGTCGGGGACATCCAGTCCATAAAGGGCAACCTGTCTGAGTCACAGCGGGCATATGAGGAGAGTTTGGATATCATGAGGGCGCTGGCAAGGGTGGAACCAGCCAATACAGTTTTGTTAAAGGAACTGACTGTTGCCTACGAGAACCTGGGTGATATCTTTTCCATACAGGACAAATTCAGAGAAGCCCAACAGGTTTATACGGCTTCCCTGGAATTAGGGGAAAAACTGGCTGCAATGGATCCCGGCAATACCGAATTGGAAATGCAGCTGAAAACTACCTATAAAAAATTGGGTGAAGTCAATAATAACATCAATAAAATATTCAGGAAATAGCTTTCGCACAATTTCACCAGCGAAAACACCAAAGGGCATTGAATACATACCTGGAATAGCTCGCCAACTATGATTACATTCCTCGGTCGGACGGATTGTTCATAGCGACTTCATGGTTTTTCCCAGTCGGAGTGTGTAATTTCTCAGTGCATTCCTTGATTCACTCTGATGAGAGTTAACGCATTGCATTTCAGTTCGGCAGGAATACAATGTGATGAAGAGGAAAAATCGTTTTTTAATCGGCAGGGTGTCTGCTGCAATAAAACACCAGTTCTGAGGCAGGTAAGTGGCCTGGATAAAGAACCAGGTGTACATTATCCATCCTTTTTCATGGTTTAATTGTTTCATTTTGTTATTTTTAATTTTTGTTTCTTACCGCGTATCTGATTAAACCTGTCATGCGAAACCTTAGCCCTTTCCTAGTGTTGGTGGTCCTGTTAGCCTTCCCAGGAGGATGTGATTTCGGTCCCAGGGTTCCTGTAGATAGGGCAACAGTTGAAGTCAAAAACACCGATGCTGCAGCTGGCAACTCATTTGAGGAATCTGCATCTCCTTCCTATGATTATGAGATCAGTGATCAACATCCTTCTGCCAGCAATATGCGCAGTATATTGTCGCTGCGTAATCTGATCAGTCAGCTCGAAAAGCGTAACAGCAGCAAAAAGGAAGTTCCTGAATTATCAAAGTTGGGCTGGATTGAAGGTTATGTGGTTGATAAGGCAAATGACGATATTTTGTTCTTCGGCAGGGAGAATTCCAATTGGCCCGATCTGTTTGTGGATGACCTGCTTTATTTGAGGAAGAATGTTTTGGACAGTGCAATCCCGCCCTATTGTTCGCTGGATCCGATACCCGAAAATGTAAAAGAATTCAACAAGGCTGCCGGCACACAGTACAAAAATGAATCCTTTGCTGCCTATTATAACAGGCTAAAGCAGAAGTGGGGAAACCAAAAGGTTGTTGTTGGGGGAACACCAGGCAATTCCAATATTGCGTATGTCATGCTGGAGGCCGACTACCATATGAAAAAAGTCTCACAGGGATTGGTAACTGTACCTCCCATCCAATCGCTCATCGATATTCACATGAACGCAGGCAGTAAAAAGCCAAACCAGTCCAATATGTCCAGGTTCTGGTTTAAATGTGAAACAAGCAGTCCGAGGTTCCAGCATGAAGAAAATATTGTCATGCTCGATGCCTGTGACGTTATCGTTCTGACCGAAGCCCAGGGTACGACCGGGGATGGCAGGTTATTTGATTCCGGAGAAACAAATGAAGAATCTGAGATGTTTGCCGACAACTTATCCAGGAACTTCCGAATTGCTGCCACCCAGGTTGAGGTCTATGCTCAGCTGGAGAACCTTTATCGCTTGCTGGCCCTGATGAATGCCATGAAATTACAGGGCCACCTGCAAGATCATAACAATTTGTTTAATTCGGTAGCATCAAGCAGCCCCTATGTCAGGGAGTTTAAAATACCGGCTACATACCCGGGACTGACGAACGCCAAAACGAGCACCGAAGAATTTACGCAGGAGAATGGCACATTGATCTCGGAGAAATTGTATTTTGTATGCGGGGGTGTAGATATGAGCACACCGGTTAGCAACGAAAAGATGAGAAAGGGCGGCAATGAACTGACTAAACTGAGGGACCAGATCCTTGCCTCCCGCTCGGATCAAAACGTAAGCTGGTCGTTACCTGTTAATTTTGTGACCAATGCTCCTCAAACCAATCGGCGCAAAAAAGATAAAAACACCGGGAAGAAGCCGGGACCGTATGATTTTGAAAATATCCCGTTGCCTGAAGAATGGCAGTTGCCCAGAAAATAGTTAAAAACAGGTATCGTAATACCCGAGACCCAGGTTTGCATTCCTGTAGCAAAAATCCGCAGATTCCTTTTGATCAAGCAGGTAGTAAGCCATACCTTCGAAATACATTTCACGATGATTTGCGGGCAATTGCTTCAGTGACATGCCAAGTACTTTTTTTGCCATCTCTGCAGCAGCATGCTTTTTGCCGAGATGGAAAAGCAACAGGGCATATTCCATCAAATCCTCCCGAGAATTATTTTCTCCAAGGATATAGGTTTCGAAAAACGCCCTGGCTTGTTCGAAGTCGCCGCGTTTTTTGGATAACTCCACCAGGCACCTGGAAAGTTTTTTGGAATGCGGATAGTACAGGTCAACAGCCCGTTTTACCATATGAATCAAAAACACGCAGGCGCTGTCCTCATTGGGCTCAATGCTGAAACGCGCCAGGAATTTGCCTGATTCTTCGCTTCCTTCCAGGGACTTTCTGACAATGGCAAGCATAGACCGGATGTAGAAAAGGAATGTATTTTCATCGTGGCAGTTTGCCTGAAGACCTGCATTCAGCATACCGATGGAATCGTGAAGCATTCCCTTCAAATAGAGCAGGCATGCTTTTGCGTTATAAAGGTATTTAGCTTCTTTTCCAAATTTGATGGGTTCAAGTCCAAGGACAAAATCAGAAAGTTCCCTGCTGACTTCTTTTTCTGCATGAAGACTTGCCACAACAAAATTAAATTTCTCATCGCCGTTCAACCCGGCTGTGGATTCCTTTAATGACCTTTCATACCAGTGAAACGATTTTTCATAATCCTCCTTTTCCAGATAAACACCAGCCAGGCCACCGTATATGTTTTCAAGCCCGTAACCCGGTCTGCTCTCCATGGCTTTCAAATATTCCTTTTCTGCCTCGTCATATTTTGCCATGTGTCGTAAGCAGACAGCATGCACAATGTAGGGATAAAACATAGCATAATCAGGAACCAGGTATTCACAATTCCGGATGAAAAGGCCAATCCTGTTTTCAGCCTGAACCCATTCCTCCATAAAAAAACATTTGTTAAAACCCCAGAGGATCGACATCAGTAGCCCATAATGATAATTGGATTTTGGAATATCGTGAATCTCAGCCCTGAAAAATGACCAGAAAGGCAGCCGTGGATGAGATTCATCCAGAGGTTGAAAGCCTGCGCCAAGCTTCTGGCACAAAATGACCAGATTCCGGATGAAATCCTTATCGTCCATAAATTCAAAACGCAAATACAGCAGGTTAAGAAGCATGGAATAAGGAGGCAGCCATTGAGCGGGTTCGGGAGAATCCGGTAAGACAACAGGAATGATCGTTTTTCCCGATTTGATGGCATAATCAGTCTCCAGACGTGTGTACCGGCCAACCGAGAGGTCCATGCTATTGGGTGAAACCATTGGGACAAAAACATCCCTTTGACGTATTTCAGATTTTAGCCTTTCCTCGATGTCTGTACCTGCCTCAATCGATTCTATTTCGTTGGAATAATCCCATATGTCAACACCCTGGTATTTAAGCACGGCCATGATTTCATTGGCAAACTTCATATCACGTGATGAAAAACTCAGGAATACACTGGAGGGTTTGCTCATTGCCGGCTTACATTACAAGGTGGGTAATCAGGGAATTGTTCCTGGGATAAATTACCGTAGGCGTTTCAGGGGCCGGAAGCGGTTTGGCGTCGCTGACAGCAGTCATGAACTTGTTCCATTCACCGGGAAAATTCTTTTTTACATACCTGAAAAACGCAGCGTATTCCATGGTGGTGACAGCTGATCCATAGGCCAACGGATTGATACTGCTGATAAGGGATTGCTTCCCTGATAAAGCCAGGCTGTATTCTTCCATGTGAACAACCTCGTAAAAAGCACCGATCTGAACGGCGATATTCCTGATCCCAACCAGTTCCCCAGTAGTGTATCCTGTTAATAATTGGGTGAGACTTCCGCTGTTTATACTGTTTTTGAACAACTCAAATTGACCGGTTTTGTATAACCGTTTTGCGATTGAAGCATGTAATTCGATCATAACGGGCAATTCACGTTGAAGATCCAGCAATAGTTCTTTTCGGTATTCGCTCTCCTCAATCATGCCTTCACCGATGCGTGTCATTTCGGCATCAAATTCGTGCTTTAGTGCGGTTCTTATGGCATCGAGCCGTTCATTCCCCGTTTTGGTGTTCATGTCCGGTGGGTCACTTTTAAACCGCCAGTAATCAAAATAGATCTTCGAATCAAAATCAAGCGTGCCGTTGACCACCATAAAGGTAATGGGAGATCCCGAATCGCTAATTAACCAGCTTCTATGTTTTTCCCTCGTGGAGGCCTGAAGTTCAGCCAGGAAATCCTTCATGTCTTTGTAAGCAGCTTTTCCGTGATCCGGTGAAAATTGTTCTTCATTGCTTCCCAGGATCACCCCGCCCTCGTCATATTCCGGCAGATTGACACACTCAGGATAAAGCAGCAGCATGTCCATCTGAAGAAGTCTCCACCCCAGCAGGGTTTCAGTGAATGCCGGATGATAATTGATGATACGGCCTCCGTTCTTAACGATCAGTTCTGCTTTGCCTTCATCATACAGTTTGCCGGATAGCGTGACACAGCTAAAATACTGACTATCCGCAAATTTGGCAACAGGAATAAGCTGCCAGTCGGGGATGGATGTTTTTACTTGATTTCCATTGATGGTAAGCAGTAATCTGCTGCCATCATGTTCAGACCGGGAATATTTTATTCCGAGTGTATTCACTTTTTGATTGCCGGCCGGTACAGCAGTCTGACCAAAATAAATTCCCCCGCTGGCCATCATACCTGCAGATGACTTCATCATTCTGGCCTCAGGCAGGGCAATCTCCAATGCCCTGGCACGAATGAATGCCAGGCTCAGATCACCCTGCCATTGTACAGCGGTTAAAACAACCAGTACAACAAATGCAAACAGTAAAAAATCTAATTTCTGAACTGCTCTCATTAACAATAATTTGTGAACTCAGGAAGCATGGATAACGATCAGAGCCGGGGAACGCACTGAAGTCAATAACAAATCTAACTATATAATTGATAAGAACATAATTGAACTTTTTATTTAGAATCATTCTAATTTTTTTATGTTGGAAAATCGATTGGTATTTGTTATTTTGCAATTAACCACTCCTAACGGATCCTCTTAATTGCAAAAACTTCATTGCTACTTTTCATACTTAAAAAAATGGTCAATAAACTTTATAATGCAACAGCAAAGTATCTGCCCGAAATTGCTCTTTTTTTGCTGACCCTGTGCCTTGCTGGCTGTTCAGGATGTTCAAAATCAGGAATCAGAAGTCATTCCAGAGAAGCCGGTAAGTCTGCAGAATTGAATCAAGAACCCTCAGTTGAATCCGATAATCCGGAGACTGTGACTGAAAAGGATCCGGAAACCGAACAAAACACCAGCGGTAACCTTCCGTTAAATGAATTATTCAGAAAATGCAAGCCAGCTGTTTTTATGATAAAGACCATTGATGAAGGGAACCAATATCAGGGTACCGGATTTTTCATTTCGCCCGGTGGTATTGCCATCAGTAATTATCATCTTTTTGAAGGTAAGACTATGGGAAAAGAAGAAATAAAACTGGCGGATGGTTCCCAAACTACGATTAAAGACTTTCTGGCCAGGAATAGCGAAGAGGATTACATTATTTTTCAGGTTGAGGTGAACAATCCGGTTCAATACCTTTCTGTATCTTCCGTGGAACCGGAGATCGGAGAAGAAGTGTTTGCCATTGGTAATCCCCATGGGCTGGAGCACACACTGTCGCAAGGCATTGTTTCCGGTTACCGTCAGGAAAAAATGCTGATACAAACTACTGCTGAAATTGCTCAGGGAAGCAGCGGCGGACCTTTGATGAACCTGCAGGGGGAGGTTGTTGGCATTACCTCTTCAACACTCGGAGAAGCAAACCTGAATTTTGCCGTTAATATCAATTTGTTGTATTTATCGCGTTTCCTTCAGGAAGAATAGACCGGATAATCCTGATCAATCAATTTATGCGGTTGACTTTATAAATCTCAATGTTGATCACTGCCGTAATTATTTGATTTACCTGCATAAACTGCACATGGCATGATAATGGCAAAGACCAATTCTGAGAAAAGATAATCAACCTCAGCCAGCCTAAATCGTGAATATGGACAAAAAACTATACCATTTGTTTTGTCTGACATTGGCCGCCGGAACTATATTTATGGCCTCCTTATGCAGAAATAATCCCATGGTGCTACCTGATGTAATTCCGGGTGAATCTGATTCCATCCGGAAAAATATGAAGGATACGCTTTTTTTCTTTAAGAAATACAAGGATTTTTCAATTGCAGTATCTGAAACCCTTTATGCAGGATACTATACGGATTATTATTCCCGGGATGCCGCGCTGATTATTCATAACAGAAAAGGGAGGACAAGCTTTAAACGGACCGAAGAGTTTTTTCCGTTTTGGGATGATGGCGTATATGAAACCGGCCTTAAGGATTACTTTTTCATGAGCGAATACAACCTGGGCAACTGCGCCCTCTGCAGTGCATGGTTCCTGCTGAAGATAACCGCCGATACAGCTTTTGTCCTTGGCAGGGTCAATGGCTATGAAGATATCGACACCAACGGCACAAAGGAGTTCTATTACAATGAAGCACACTGGATGCCCTGGCAGTCACATGCGGAAATGGACATTGAGAAGATCGAAATTAAACTGGTTGACGATTCGTTAGTATTTCCGGGCAGAAATGTATTCGAATCAGCTGATTAATAAAGTTCCCGGGCTGTGCTAAAAATACAATCGCCAAAACTGCTGTGTCGACTTTCCTAATCTCAACAGTAAGGTTAATTTATTATATTGTATATCTGTGCATTACCATGGTTGGCACAACTTATGCAGTCATATAAGCGAACCAGAAACGCGATAAAACCATGTCACCACAACTAACCTGCGAAACATGCGGCTCCTTTTTTGTTTACTGGAGCTTTGAGGATGAGACATTTGTCTGTGATAAATGCAACCACCGTTTTTATTATGAGGAACTGGCAAAGGAATACAAGTATTTTTTAGACCTGGTTGATTTCCGGCTGCTGGAGATTCCGGATTACATTTATGACAGGTCCTATATTAAGAAATTAGATGTATCAGCCGAACCATATGACTCTCACCACGCACCCTTTGTAAACCGTATTACGGCTATTTCACCTAAAATAGGTCAGATGACTGGTCTCGAAGAACTGGACCTTACCTACAATGCCATCAAGGAAGTTCCGCCTGAAATAGGTCAGTGCAGGCAGCTGCGTGATCTGGTCCTGAGAAAGAATTATATCACCACAATCCCGGCTGAGTTGGGTAAACTTAAAAAGCTCGAAATGCTCTGTCTGAATAACAATTTTATAAAAGAATTGCCTCCGCAAATAGGCGGACTGACCGGGCTTGTTTATCTGATTGTTGATTTTAACAGGATAACGCATCTCCCAAAGGAAACCGGGAAACTAAGAAAACTTGAAGTAATGAGTGCCGATCAGAATGAATTGCATGAGCTTCCTGCGGAGATCTGTACGCTGAAGAAACTCCGGCAATTGCGACTCAGGAACAATCGTCTGACTTATCTGCCTGAGGATATCGGTTTGCTGACCAACCTGGAAAAGCTGGATCTAGAAAATAACGAACTGAAAACCCTGCCCAGATCGATAACAAACCTGGCAAAACTTGAAGAACTAAGGATATCCGGAAACACAGGTTTGGTGTCCCCACCCTATAAGGTTGCACAATTGGGAATGGATGCAATACGGGAATGGTTTGGACAATTGCCCGAACTGGCTTAACTCTCCTTGTTAAAAAACTCCTCAACCACCATGGGAACAACTGATCTGTAACAATGTTTGAAGTCCTTGTTGAAGGTTTGGCTGCGGATGGTATTGGATACGATGATCTTCTCATCGAAAGCTTCAACCAGTCTTCT
>DIAS01000106.1 GCA_002415855.1 Bacteroidales bacterium UBA5072 | reverse complement strand
TCTTGATTACGAGACGATATGCCTCAGCCCTGCCAGCCGTATGACTCATCCGGACAATTCGTATAACATCGTCAACGTTTGCGCCAATAGATTTGACCGCTGGATCGTCATGGAAAATTTTAGGTAATTGTTCCGTAGTAATGTTGTAGTGGGAGAGGAGCGCAGATACCTCGTCCTCACTCATGATTTTATGGTCTGGCACCATCACGTGCTTCAACACATTCAGTTTGGTGCTCAATGAAAAACCCCCTCACAGATGAATAAATTTCCTCTCAGATGCATCACCGCAAAAAACCCACGATTCCTCGTGGCAACGGGCCCGGAGGGATTTGAACCCCCGACCACCTGGTTAAAAGCCAGGCGCTCTACCGAACTGAGCTACGAACCCACCATAGACTAAGATGTACAGCATTATAACAATGCCAAAAAACTATTTAAAGATTCCTCATAAAATAAATTAATAATCTTATTCAATTTAGCCGTTTTTCCCAGGAATTTGAATAGTGCTTCTTAACCTTCACCAAAACGCTCTCAATCCTCTCCACTCTCAAAAATTATCGCAGGTAATTTTTAAAAAAAAATGCAGTCTTAAATACACCGGGAAAATCTGCTAAGATAAAAAAGGATGTTTACTTGGATGAGGGGTTACCTGACAATTCGCCTTTTATCTGTTGGAGCCGGCTTTCCTGAATTTTTACATTCATCTCCATATTCTTGATTGCACTTGAGATCTCTTCACTGACTCTGACTTTAGAGTCATCGAAGTTGTAGGTAGTCTCGAGAATCTTCATGAGGCGCTTGTTTACATCTATTGTTTTACTTAAGCGGGCATATTCAGTGATGATCTCAGCATCGAACCCGGATTGTTTTGCAATGTCAATATCAGATTTGATAGACTGTCTTCTGCTGAGGACATGCTCGATTGCATCATACAATTCGCGGTGAGTGATTGGCTTTAAAACATAATCTTCTATAAAAATTCCGTATTCCTGTGCTTCTGCTGGCGAAAGCTGCTTGGCTGTAAGCATGAGCACTGGGATCTCCTTGGTCTGAGAATTCTCCTTGATCTTTTCAAGGGTTTCCCACCCGTCCATAGGTTCCATCATGATATCCAGGAGGATCAGATCGGGAGTCACCGTCTTTAAGATCTCAAGACATTCCTCCCCCCCATATGCAGCAACAGTACGGTAACCGCCTCGCTCCAGCATAGTGACAAATACATCAACGATGAATGGACTGTCATCGACAACGAGGATAGTGTTCATCTCTTCGTCTCCCCAGACATCGTTACATCCCGCTCTACCAATCGTATTGTATCCATGAATGGAAAGATTTCCTCTTTTACCATGGTCTCTGCACCTGCTGCACTACCAATTATAATTCATAATGCCTGATTGAACCATATATACATATCTTTTTTTTGCCTCGATTAATGAGATAAGCTTATGTACAATCCGGTCGGGAATCCAAGGAATAAAATCTCAATTAAGAATTGCATCTTCTCAGGATACAGCTGTCCGGATGGCAAGATTGGTGCCTGAAATGCCATTTTTTCAAAGTCTGTGTAGATTTCCTTTTACTTGAGTATGAAAAAAAAGCACTGTGATAACGAAAGCAACAGACCTGTATCCCCTGTTCCACAACTGCACTTAGTGATAATGGCATATTACCTGTTCGGGGTATCGTATATGGGCGGAGCCACACCGGTGATGAAAACCTGCAAGGGTTCAGCTCGTGATTGAGCAGTTCTATTGAGCCAAATTTACCATAACAAGATAAATAAATGAAATGAGCCAATAGTAAGAGAGCGGGGCCATAGGGTAGCCTGGCCATCCTAGGAGACTGGGGGTCTTCTGACCTGAGTTCAAATCTCAGTGGCCCCATTTCGGATAGTGTTTTTTATTCGTTGTTTTGGTCGTGGTTATGAAAATTACCGAACAATGCATTGACTGTTTGCTTTCCCGTGTGGAACTTGAATGTACATTGTGTCGTGCTGATTCCGCTCTGACAGATGCAGCAATGTCAGAGTGCAGGAGGCTGATGGGAGAACTTCGTTCCGCACCACTCAGCCACCCACAAATCGCGAGCCGTATCCACCGGAGGGCGTATGAGATACTGGGTAATCCCGATCCATTCGCAGAACTCAAAGATCGGGGAAATCAGCAGGCAAGAGAAGTCTGTAAAGAAGTCCGTAAGAACCTTTCAACATTCCACGATTATGTTCTTGCATCCGTAATCGGGAACACATTTGATTATGGGGTGAAAGGTCACACTGTTGAAGAAAATTTTTCTGCTTTTTTCCGGAAAGAATTTGCACAGGGGCTTACTATCGATGATACCGGTAAAATCGCCCCTCTCTGTTCACGTGTTGTATATCTGAGCGACAATTGCGGCGAAATTGTTCTCGATCGCCTCTTGATCGAATACCTTAAGGCGCAGGGATCTCAGGTTACCCTTGCTGTCAAAGAGGTTCCGATTCTTAATGATGCAACATTTATGGATGCTCATGAGCTGGGACTTG